>CALRKB020000050.1:0-38600 GCA_943367755.1 Rhizobium sp. Q54
TATCTATTTGTAGCTATTTTAGGCATTTTTAGCCTTTTCGACGCACTTTATAGTGCTTTCATGTTTTCTGACTGTTTACAACTATCCCTATTTCCCAAAATTAGGCAGATTTTGCTTCTCTTCATACACATCATGAATAATGCAGGCTAAATACCTCAGATCAAATCCCTGAAATCGGTCTACAGATATAGATGTAAGGGCGAATGTTCGTTCGTTCCTCCGAGGATCTGTGCTGCTTCAGAGAATTTCTGTTAAGTACTCAATCTATAAGGGCAGACATTTTAGTCTATCCTTATAGATCGAAATGACAATTGCTATAGCGAAGCGGCAAATTTCTTTTGGAAGACAAAAGCTTCTTTTTCTAATTTGTTCTTTTCGTATTTTTGATTTGCCTGCTTATAGGCTTTGAAATAAGTGTAACCAAATTTTTTCATCCCTCCCAACTGCTGGCATTGCCTTACATGAACCATTTCGTGTGATAAGGTGATTAATTGATTGATATCATCAGGCTGGTAAGTAGAGCGAAGATAGACGCGATCGCAGTAGGTTTGTGCGGTTGAGTCTACCGCACCGAGATGAATCGACATCCCACCTACGACCCACCGATCCATCAGTTGGGCGTCGTAAACTACCGAAACTCGATCGATGTGGTTGATGAAGTTACCCCGTAAATAGCGCTTCTGAAAGTTATCCAAACTCCGTTGGCCGCGATCGTTGCGCACCAGCATTGTTTTTGCTGCTGCTTCATACGCCACTGCCCCTGCCTGCCCCCAAGCTTCTTCGAGCCAACTGGTTTGAGCTGCATACGCAACGAGGTTTGCAAGTTTTGAAATGCTCAAAACCACAACCAGAGTAGTCAGCAGTATGATGACGAAGGTAGTTTTGCTAAATCTACGCATAGCCCTAGGATCAGTTATTGGGAATTAAGCGATCGGCCAGCCTTTCACCGTTCATTATCCACCATTGATTGCACTCTGTTCACTGCTCTCTGGCAATTACAATAACCGTAACATTGTCGCGCCCACCATGAGATTTAGCCGCCTTTACTAATGCCTCAGCCGCTGTTTCACAGGAGTGATTTTCTTGTAATTGGCTAGCAATTTGTGCATCAGTTAACTCTTCTGTTAAACCATCACTACAGATCAACATGCGATCACCAGGCTGAAAATTAATCTTTTGGATTGTAACTTCTCTAATCTCTTCTCTACCCAAACATTGCAGTAACATATGACGCCAGGGATGAGTACGTGCTTCTTCCGGATCGACTGCACCCGTTTGAATTGCCCTCGCAATCCAGGTGTGGTCATCGCTGACCTGCTCCAGTTTTGAGTTGCTTAGATGATACAGTCGCGAGTCCCCAATGTGACAGAACCATAGTTGCTCCTCAACAAACATGACTACAACAATAGTAGTGCCGGAGTCAGCTCGCACGGGATGTGTATTTTGGTCGTAGATGATCGCTTGATTAGCTTTAGATACAGCCTGTTGCAGTAGCTCTTGAGGTGAGAAATTCTTCCCCCACTCTAAACTAAGGTAAGCACCAATCGACTCGGTGGCAATGCGACTGGCTTCCTCACCACCTGCATGTCCTCCCATCCCATCGGCAACAATAAAGAACCGACCATCTGGATCGATATGATAGGAATCCTGGTTGGACGATCTGACGCAACCGACATCTGATTCTCCGGCAAATGATAGTTTCATATTTGGTAGCTTCGGTTTCTCCTTGTGCGACTCAATGGCTTAGATTAAAACATGCGCTCTGCCCGATCCATGCGGATCAGCAGTCTTAGTAGCGCGATCAAGAGAAATATACCCACTGCTAGCGCAATTCCTGCAATTATGTACCAATTATTAACTAACAGAATAGTTGCTGATACGATTGCCGCCGCACAAAGTATGGAGTAGATAGCGCCGATACCGACATTGCTGATGCGCCGCAGTATCCGATCGCTTTCCTGCGATCGCACCCTCAGGCGCAGATCGCCACGCTCTAATTTAACAATTGTGTCTTCTATCTTACGGGGTAAGTTAAAAGCAGAGTTACTTACCTGAGCAGCCTGCCTACCAATTTCCCCTAAGAAGCTGGCTGAGAGGCTACCTGGATCTTTTGAGTTACCGTTTTCCATCAGACTTGTAGCAAAGGGTTTTGCTATCTCCATAAAGTTAAACCCAGGATCTAGACCTTTGCCTAAACCCTCAAGCGTAGAAAATGCGCGCATGACAAAAGTAAATGTAGCTGGGAACCGAAATGGTTGATCGTAGGCAATTTCATAGAGGTCATCGCTAATGGCGGCGACTGACTGTGCCTCGAAAGGCTTACCCATGAAGTTATCTAGCATATACTGGACTGAGCGAGTTACGGGACCTATATCTCCAGATATTTCTAGAGCACCAAGTTCAACCAGCGAAGAAACTACCTCATCGGCATCCTTTTTGGCAATACCAAAGAACGTACGCAGTAATTTATCTTTTGTAATGGGCTGGATTTGTCCCATCATACCAAAATCGTAAAAAATCAGCTCTCCCGAACTAGTTACTGCTAAGTTACCTGGATGGGGGTCAGCATGAAAAAATCCATGATTTAGTAATTGTTGGAGGTAAGACTCAGCACCAATTACAGCAATATTTTTGCGATCGATACCAGCGGCTTCGAGGGCTTCGTAGTTACTGACCTTGATGCCTGGCATATATTCTAGTGCCAGCACCCGTTTAGAGGTAAATCGCCAGTAGATTCGCGGTACACAGATGCGATCGTCGTGACGAAAGTTGCGCCTAAACATATCCGCATTACGCCCCTCATTCAGGTAGTCAGCCTCTTGGTAAAGGATGCGTCTACATTCGTCATAAATTCCTAGCCAATCACGACCACGACCGTAGCGTGGATGATTTTGATAATAGGTGGCAATTTGTCGCAGAATTGTCAGATCGATGTCAAATAGCTTCAGCAATCCCGGCCTCTGCACTTTCACAACTACCTCTTCGCCAGAATGCAGTTGCGCCTTATGCACTTGGCCTAAACTGGCTGCTGCTAAGGGAATCTGGTCAAAGTGGCGGTACATTGTTGCGATCGCCTTGCCCAACTCGCTTTCAACAATTTTGCGCGCTTTTTCGTAGCTAAATGCCGGTACTTGATCCTGTAGCTTAGAGAGTTCCTCCACGTACTCGGTGGGAAATAAGTCAGCCCGCGTAGAGAATAACTGACCTACTTTAATAAATGTGGGGCCGAGTTGCAACAAAGATTCTCGCAACCAGGCTGCCCGACTACGCCTACGTTTTTTTTGAGCCGCTTCAGTTTTGCCGTGCGGATAGCTCCAAGTTTTGCCATCAAGCCAGCTAAACCACAGAAACAGCAGGACTGTACGCCAAATGTCAACCGTACGGGCTAGTTGAGAGTAGTTTTCTCGGCTCCAGCGATAACTAGGTTCTGACGATAGTTCTGACACAGTAGATGTGAGATCTTAACAAACCTTTACATTCTAACGCGATCGCCTTACTTTTGAACCTCCAAAACGAGATGACAGATGTTTTCGATCGAGTCCACCGCAAAAAATGGTTCGCAGGGGTGCATCCCCCGCATTGGTTTTAAGAGTTTTATCAGTGGTGTTTTTTGATTGCAATTTGCAGTCGAGAGAATATATCTAGTTTTGATTTTGATTGCGATGTTGCTGTAGTTCTACCTTTAACTGAGCTACCTCTGCCCGTAAATTGTCAATTGTTTCCTGCAAATCTAGTGATTCTGAGGTGTCACGGTCTTGATAAACCGTCCCTTCCTGGCGATCGGCTTTTTCTATAACAATCTCGGCAAAGTCACGCAACTTTTCGCGTTGCTCGGCATCAAATTTGCCAAGTGCACTCAGGGCATCGGTCAATGTGTCTTCTAAGCGATCGACTAGAGCCTCAGCGGTAGCTCTGCCAATGAAAAAAGCACGAGTTAAGGGGTTACCCATGTTTGTTAGGCTCTCTAAATCTTCAATACATATCTTAAGTTAAATTAAGCATCACCCGTAAATGCTTTACCAGTAAATTTGCGGTGACTATTTCCAAGTTAGGCACAAACCCAAAAGCTACTTTAACCCTTGTAAGCCTTCTATTACTGAAGCCGCGTCACTTGTCCAACCAATAATGCCACCCTGGGCACGGAGCATGGCGAGAGTAGCCGTTTTAAACTCAGGGAAATAGCTTTCAGTGGCATCTTCCACAATCAGGCACTCGTAGCCGCGATCGTTTGCCTCGCGCATTGTGGTTTGGACGCAGACTTCTGTTGTTACGCCAGTGATGACTAGATGCGTAATTTCCCGATCTTGCAGAATTGACTCTAGGTTAGTGCGGCAAAAAGCTCCTTTCCCTGGTTTAGGAATGACAATCTCTCCTGCGATGGGAGCTAGTTCAGGAATAATTTGATTCCCGGCTTCACCAAAAATGAGAATGCGCCCCATGCCAGCTTTGTCGCCAATCTTGAGTTCGCTGTTGCCGCGCTTGAGTTTGCTGGGTGGACAGTCTGACAGATCGGGAGCGTGACATTCAAGCGTATGGATGACTGGCAGTTGGAGTGTGCGGAATGTTTCTAGTAATCGCTTTATAGTGGGCACGATCGCTTGGAGAAGTTTGACATCGTTGCCCAAAGCATCGCCAAAACCGCCGCGCTCAAGAAAATCTCGCTGCATATCGATGATCGCAAGGGCGATTTTGCCATCAGTGGGAAGAGGATAAGGGTAGGGTTTTGCGGCGATCGTTGCCATAATTATCTTAATTAAATAAATAAGGGGATTTCATGTCAATCGTAGGGGCGAACGACCGTTTGCTCCTAAAGAGGCGTTTCTCAGCTATCTTGTGATTCCATTTCTATGGGTTTTTCCCAAATTGCCAGCACAATGCAGCCAGCCTCACTCTCAACTGTATGAGCAGTCCCCGGTGGATTGATTACCAGCGTACCGACCTCATGCCTTCCATTGATGTCAGTTTGCGCTCCCGATAACACCAGGATATGCTCAAACCCAGTATGTATATGTTGTGGCACGCTTGCCCCAGATTGGTAGCGCAATAATGCCGCTCCCGCCCCAGTGCCATCGCCATACAGCCGATGAATCTCCACTCCTTCACGAAACGGTTGCCAAGCTATATGCTCAAGCGACTTTTCGGGATTAAATAGGTCTTTCAGAATCAGTGATCGCGATAAATAAATCACAGCTTTTAATGCCCTGCCATCTTTTGTCCGATGGTGGCAAAATCCGCCTGGTCGGGCGTACTTTCGTAGACAAACTTGCCATCGCTGATTACGATCATGCGATCGCTAAGGGCCAGGACTTCATCCAAATCTTCACTGACCAACAGCACTGCCACACCGCGATTGCGGGCAGCGACAATCTCATTATGAATATATTCCACAGCGGCGAAGTCTAATCCGAACACTGGATTTGCCACAATCAGCAAGTTAATGTCCTTAGAAGAGAGTTCTCTCGCTAAGACAGCTCGTTGCACGTTCCCACCAGAAAGGGTGCCGATCAGCGCATTGGGTGAAGGCGTTTTAATCGAGAACACTTGAATCAGATTATGTGCCATTGCCAAGATTGCCTTGAATATCAGCAGAAATCCAGCCTTTGCCAGCGGAGGACGATCGAAGGTGCGAATTGACAAGTTTTCAGCTACGGTCATATTGGGAACGCAAGCATTACGCAGTGGCTCTTCGGGAAGAGCGTATACATTATGGAGAAACATTTCCAATCGGGTTGCCGTGTAGCGATCGCCATTCACAAAGATCTCTCCCGACACCACAGGACGTTGCCCTGCTAAGACTTCTACCAATTCGCGCTGTCCGTTTCCTGAAATGCCAGCGATACCAACAATTTCACCGCGTTCGATTGTGAGGTTAATATCTTTAATCGCGTCAAATCCGTTATCTTTATGGGCATAAAGATTTTTGACTTCCAGGACAACACTCTTTCGATCGACGCCAGTTTTCGACGTTTTCTTAGGTTCCCGCGCTTCGCCCAGCATCATTGCTGACATGTCGGAAACCGTTAGGTCTTTGACATAGCCATGTCCGGCAAACTTCCCTTTTCGCAATACAGTTACTTCATCCACAAATGCCATAATTTCGCGAAACTTATGGCTAATCATCAACACACTGAGGTGTCCCGCCGTAACTTCATCGCGAATTAGTCCCAGTACTTCATCGGCTTCTTGGGGAGTGAGCACTGATGTTGGTTCATCAAGGATGAGAATGCGACTTTTGAGATAGAGTTGCTTCAGAATTTCTAGTTTTTGCTTCTGCCCAGCCGCTAGTTGAGCCACAGGTGTATCTAGCTCCACCTGAAAGGGAGCCGTCTCCATAAATTCCTTCAGCTTGGCGTACTCTTTTTTCCAGTCGATCACGAGGGGCGTATCGGAGCGCACCAGCAAGAGATTCTCAGCGGCGGTCATGGCTGGCACCACGGTGAAATGTTGGTAAACCATACCAATCCCATATTTGTTTGCCTCGCGAGGGCTTCTAATATCCCGCGATCGCTTGCTAATCAAAATATCGCCTTTGGTGGCTGGATGGAATCCCATTACGCATTTAACCAACGTGCTCTTGCCTGCGCCGTTTTCACCTAACAAGGCATGAAATGTGCCAGGTTTGAGTTTAAGCGATACCTGATCGACCGCTGTAAATGTGCCAAAGCGTTTAGTCAAATTGACGATTTCCAACTCTGGTGGCATGTTAAGGTGAGGCTGAACCTGAGCCACAGCATGACTAGACTGGATTAAACTTGCCGCTTCGGTGTTCGTAAACGCTACGCTGTCTTCCACTAAAATTACCTCAACGCAGAATAATGTTAAACAGGACTTACGTAACTTGGAAGAGAAAATCCGAATTTTATTTAGGGGTTTGGGGCATTGCCCTCAAATTCCTCACAATTTAAAGTTACGAGATTTTTTGTTGAAGTACTGTAATCAATGATTCAGAGTCAGTTACAGCACCGAATACACCACCCTGCATTTTCACCATTTTGAGCGCGGCTAAGTGGTTGCCATAGTCGGTTGCACCCGTGCAGTCAGATAACAGCAGGCACTCATAACCGCGATCGTTGGCATCGCGCATGGTGGTATGCACACAGACATCGGTAGTAATGCCTGCCAGAATTATGTTTTGAATGCCCTTGCACTGCAACAACAGATCGAGATCCGTTGCATAAAAGGAACCTTTGCCAGGCTTGTCGATGATCGCCTCGCCTTCAAGTGGAGCGAGTTCAGGAATGATCTCCCAACCTGCCTCCCCGCGCACTAAAATTTTGCCACAAGGGCCAGGATCGCCAATCCCAGCACCAATTTGCTGAGATCGCCAGCGCTTATTTTTGGGTAAGTCTGCCAAATCGGGGCGATGCCCTTCGCGGGTATGCATGATTGCAAAGCCGCGATCGCGCATCACCTTCAAAACTTTTTTGATCGGCTCAATCGGGGCACGGGTGAGCGAAAGGTCATATCCCATCTTGTCTACATAGCCACCGACACCACAAAAGTCAGTTTGCATGTCGATGATCAACAAGACGGTGTTCTCTGGGCGCAGATCGCCGTTATAGGGGAATGGATAAGGTTCGGCTGGTACAAACATATGCTACAAAATTGGCTACAGGCATAATTGCGATTACTTAACAATTTGATTCCCTTTTGATCGAAGAGAGAAAAGACTCACTATTCATTTGTCCCCAATGCACCCGGCGACCCACTAAGGGTACGTTTGGGCGAACAGGTAATAATCATAATGATTAACGTAAAGATGTAGGGGGCAGCGTTAAATAAGTAGGGGAAAGCATTGATCCGCACTGCTTGTAGTGCTGGCCCGATTGACTGCGCACCACCAAATAGCAAAGCTGCCCATAAACATTGCATGGGGTTCCAACGCGCAAAGATTACCAGTGCCACTGCCATCAGCCCCTGTCCGCTAGAAATGGTCTCCGACCAAATGCCGGGATAGTAGAGTGAGAGGCTAGCACCACCAATGCCTGCTAAGAAACTGCCAGCCACGATCGCACAGGTTCGCGTCCAGAATACGGAAATGCCCATCGCCCTTGCCGCACTAGGGCTATCGCCAACGGCACGCACGTACATGCCCCAACGGGTAGACTGAAAGAACCAATACATCAATGGGGCGATCGCCATGCCAATCAGCAAAAGTGGACTGACCTGCAACGCGGACTGTAGCGGTGGATAATTACTCCAAGCCCCTAATTCAAACAAAGGCAGAGGCGGCGCTTTGGGTTGAATAAAAGGCTTGCCGAAGAAGAAGGCAATACCACTGCCAAAAATAAACATTGCCACACCAACGGCAACGTCGCTCACACGCGGTAGCTGCGATAGAAAAGCATGGATAATTCCCAAACCAATCGCCGCAAAACCTGCTGCAAGCACACCGAGCCAAGGGTTATTGGTCAGGTAGGAAACCGCATAGGCGGTCATTGCACCAGTTAAAAGCGTACCTTCTAAACCAAGGTTGATCTTGCCCGATTTCTCAGTCAGACATTCGCCCAAGCTTACGAACAAAAAGGGCGCACTACCCCGCAGCGTACCGCCGATAATTGCTAAAGGAACTCCTAACCAGTCTGCTGTCGCTTCTGTTGCCATTTAAATCCATTTTCCTTTTGCGTTTCAGATCATTTACGTTTATGTAACCGATGCAGGCTGTATTGGCAGACTCACCTCAGGTGGTTCCTTGGGCTTGAAGATTTCAAGCTTGCCATAAAGCGATTCGCTAAACAAAATCACCAGAAAAACAATGCCTTGAAAGACCAAAACCGTGGCATCGGGTAATCCAAACGATCGCTGTAAACCGCTGCCACTTGCCAAAATGCCACCAATCATAATCGATACCAGAAAAGCTGCCAGTGGATTCTGTTGGGCAATAAACGCAACCGCAATGCCGTTATAGCCATAGTTGGCATTAAGAGAAGCATTTGCCGCATGGTGGATTGCTGCAACTTCTATCATGCCAGCTAGCCCCGCGCAGGAACCACCCAGGAAACAGACAATCAGAGTTAATTTGCCAACCGGTAAGCCAGCAATGCGTGCCGCCCGAATATTGCCTCCAACCATTCGCACGGCAAACCCAAACGTAGTTCTTTGAATCAGGAAATAGGCAATAATACAGGCAACTAAACCGTAAATTAGCCCATAGTGCACCCGCGTACCAGGTATGGTCGAGAGCCAGTTTACTGCGGCTAAGGGAAAGGTAGAAGGTTTGTTCAGGCTGGCAGGATCGCGCATCGGACCTTCTACTAAGGTATTGAGAATCGCGATCGCAATATAGTTCATGAGTAAACCGCTAATGGTTTCATTCACGCCGCGATAATAGCGCAGTGCGCCTACAGCCATAATCCATAAGCCGCCAAACATGATTGCGCCAACTCCCATGCCGATTTGCACGATCAGTGGAGGGACGGAAGTGCCTAGAGCTAGACCGACAATCATCGCACCGATACCGCCCATCACCAGTGCGCCCTCATTGCCAATTACCACCATGCCTAAACGGGCAGGAAGCGCCGTACAGAGAGCCGTGAGCATCAGCGGTGCGGCACGCACTAGCGTTCCTTGCCAAGAAAAGCTGCTCCCGAAAGCAGACTTGTAGATCTCACCATACACGGCGATCGGGCTTTTACCTTGCGTGGCACAGAATAGACCGAATAGAATCAGAGAAAAGAAGATCGCACCGATGGGAATCGCAATTTTTTCAGCCCAAGCGCGCCAGTTGGACAGAGGTTGATTCATAAATTAACCTTTGGTACTACCGATTACACCTTCGACCAGCCAATCCATTTTTTCCAAATCTGGCTCGGTTTGCTTCAGCTTCTTCTCTTTCGCAATCACCACCTTGCCGGTATTATCCTTAATTTCACCCGCATAGATGATCGCGCTACCATCCATGAACTTAGCGATCGCGGTATCAGCTTCTTTTTTGGTGGCGGCACTGACTGCCCCACCGTATTCAGACACTTTACAGAATTTCTCTTTTAAGCCACCACGCACGAGGTGAGGAATGCCGCCACTCTCCAGGGTTTTGCCAGCTTTGAATTGATCGACGTACTGGGAATAAACACTGCTCCAATCCCACTCCGCTCCAGTTAGATAGCCATTGGGGGCAAGTTTAGATTGATTGACATGATAACCGGTGCAGAAGATCTTGCGTTTTTCAGCAGTTTCGACGATCACCTTGGGACTATCTACGTGACAGGTCAGCACATCCACACCCTGGTCGATCATGCTATTAGCAGCTTCAGCTTCTTTCACAGGCAAAGACCAGTCTCCTGTGAAAATTACTTGAGTTGTCACCTTGGGATTGACGCTGCGCGCGCCCAGCGTATAGCTGTTAATATTGCGCAGCACTTGCGGAATTGGCTTCGCGGCCACAAAGCCTAATTTACCCGACTTAGTCGTCAAACCGGCAACGATCCCCGCAATATATTCGGCTTCGTCAATGTAGCCATAATAGCTGCCGACATTTTTGGGATGCTTGCCTTCTTCATAGCGTCCGCCACAATGGAAAAACTGTACCTTGGGATTTTCTGCCGCAATTTTGAGAATATGTGGATCGAAATAGCCGAAAGAAGTAGGAAACAGAATCGTCGCGTTGTTTTGGTTGATCATGCTCAGCATGGTTTCCTGGACAGTTGCCGTTTCAGGCACATTGGCCTCATCTACAGTCTTAACCCCAGGCAGTTTGGAAATAAATTCTTTGCCTTGAAAGTGCGCCTGGTTATAGCCAAAGTCGTCCTTCGGTCCAACATAAATAAAACCGATCGTGAGATCGCCAGATGCCGCAGGAGTAGTTCCTGTAGGACTAACTGGACTTGCATTTGGTGATGAGGACTGGTCAGAGCAGGCTGTCCAGAGTTGAGAGGTAGCACCAAACGCCGCAGTTGTTAAAATGCCTCGAATGAATTGGCGGCGGGGGATATAAATTCGCTCTCGATTACTCAAAGGTCTAATCCTCCAAAATTTAGCAATGTATAAAATATTTGGCGCAAAAAAACTGAGCTAATAGAACACTTCAACTGCTTGAGCGTCCATAAGCAAATTAGATCGTTAGATTCAGATTACGGTCTTTTCCGTAGGATGCTTTGCGAGGATCTGAAAAATTAAATAACTCACAGAAGAGGCACTCAGGAACTAAAACCTGCTTGAAACGTAACAAAGTTAGATCTGCATAAGTGTATAGCTTAATACATCATGTCTTCAAACCTATGCCACAGGTGAGATAATGGCTGCAATCAGTCTGGGTATTAGCACCTTAAAGACTGCTTGCCGTTTTTGAGATCGCTCCCCTTGCGGAAATCGTAGACTTGGTATATAGGCGCATCGCAATATATGCAGACACTACCGTTCTGCAATGAAACCACGTAACATCAGTTAATCAAGATGATTTCTGGTTATCGTTACTAGGTTCATCATCAAAATTAACAATCTGTCCGTTGAAAAATTCGGCAATATTTCGAATAGCTAATTCCTCAGGAGATTTAGCAATGTAGCCGGTGGGTGGATTTGAGATAGGAGAATCTAGTTGCGCAGGGGCTGTGAGGTTCTCTGTGGGATGCGTAGCGCCGCTACTTGGAGTTGTTATGGGACGATCAATCTTGGCATGAGATGTAGGCACAACAGATGATTGAGGTGAGGGTTCTACATCTAGACTGCCTGTAGCTAATGGTGTAATTGATGGCGTGATTGATGGCGTTACTGAGGGAGAGGCCGTCATTGTCTTCTTAGCGGCGGCTTTAGACCCAATTACTGCAAATACGACCTGCATAGGGCGTTTAAAGACTTTCTCACAAGATTTGGCAATTTCATCGCGTTTGGGCTCAGCAATCTTTTTTAGAGCAGAGTTTTTAAGACCGATTGTCACTGTGGTTTGAGTGACCTCAACAAACCTGCCGTGTTCTGCGAGTAAACCTCTAGCAGCAGGCAGAAGTATCGACACAAGTTCTTGCCATGATGCTTCCAGATCCGCAGTGAATGATGGTGCGGTCTCTGTCGTCTCAGTTGAGATCTTGATTGATGTTTCAGTTGATGTCTCGGTAGCTACGGGGAAATCATTTTCTGGGATAGATGTTGATATAGATGGAGTAGTAGAAATTGGAGGAGTGGGGGGAGTAGGCACCTCACTGGTTGTTGGATTGGTTGGTGTAGGTTTGCTAGTAGTGCTATGGGAAGCTGTAGGGGTTGAGGTAGGAGTTGAGGTAGGAGTTGGCAAGGCGATCGCATTTCTGGGAGTGGTATCACTGACTGCGGCGATCGCGGAAGGGAGTAAACCAAGCAGAGTTACTTCTAACCATAGTCTAGGCTGAGTTGTATTTTTGATCTGCACTTCAGCGCTGCGCAAATGCTGTTGCCCTGCTAAAATATGCGATATGGGAAGTGAGGCAGCTAATTGTTGCAATCTTTCCCAACTGGTCGCCGTGAGAGCAACGAGATCGCGGCGATCGCTTGCGGTTTTGGCAATCAGAAGATCGCGATAGAAGCCTGCTAAGCTCTGCAAAACAATCAGCGGTTCTCGACCACGATCCATCACGCGCCTTACCTGCTCAAGCACTTGGGTGGAATTGTCCTGAGCGATCGCCTCCAACAGCGCTAATAGATCCCGTTCTGGCACGGAACCGACTAAATCCCACACCGCCTCAACTGTAATTTCGCCTTCTAATAAGCTGAGTTGATCTAATAAACTTTCGGCATCTCGCAACCCTCCTTGAGCAATTTGCGCCACTAATGTAATTGCTTCTAGGTGAATGGCAATGGACTCAATGTCGGCAATTTTTTGGAGGTGGGACACCATTGCCTCAAGGGGAATGCGGCGAAAATCAAATCTCTGACAGCGCGAGATAATCGTAGGTAATACGCGTTGTGGGTCGGTGGTGGCGAGAATGAAAACAACGCGATCGGGTGGCTCTTCTAAAGTCTTGAGCAGCGCATTAAACGCTGCTGTACTGAGCATATGACAGTTATGCACCAGTAGTCCATTTGCAACAAAATTATGATTACCCTCTACTTCAATGTCATAGACTCGCTCAGTTGTATTGACTGTTACAAGCTCAACTTCCTCTAAATTTGTAGTCCATTGAGGGAATTGAATATTGCTTGAGATCTGAAAGCCATTTTTGGCTGTTATTTGAGTCGAGATTGATGTAGAAGTAAGGCTTTTCTCTGCTTGCTTTTCTGTAGCTTCTTGTAGTTGCCAAATATCCAATTCCTGTAAGCCAATCGGCAATAATTTGATTTTCTGGGGCTGAGTATCCTTCAGTACATAAATGAATATTTGGGGAATTCCTAGAGCCAAGAAGCGTTCCGTCATCCATGTACCACCATGCCAAACCTTCGGGAGTAATTTGACTAAGCCATTCCATAGATATGACCTTGCCCTCCCGATTAGGGTTAACGGTTTTAAAGACATCTCTGAGTTGGGGATGACAGGCTGTACTACAGCAGACCGATGTGTCTCCAAATCCCCCATTTGGTGTAACTCTAAGTTTTGGTCGTAGCTCTGAAAGATGGCTTGCTTTATATGCCAACCATTCTTGCTGCTTTTCGCTGTGAGTCCAGGCCAATCTGGGGAATCTGCTGTACTTGTTAGGGTAAACGATGGAGCCATCCCCAAGCAACGTACCATAGATAAGTCCCAATGTTTTTGGAGTGAGAATTCCCGCATTGGCAATAAATTTTGTAGTGCGGTAGTCCCAAATACCATGCCCTTGTTTGTATGGATGTCTCGCCCAATGAGATTGAATACTTTTGATTCCCTTTCCTTTTTGTCGCAAAAATTCTGGAATATCCAACTTTTCATTGCACCCACAAGCACAGATGGGTTTAAGAAGCTCTGCTTGTTTGAGAATGAATTCGAGGTCATATATTTTTTGTCCGAATTTATTCCCGTAGAACTGATGTCCTCTAGCAAATCTGCGGATACGTCTATCTGTGCCATATTTGAATATGAGCATTCCGCAACCACAGGCACAGGGGATAGTATCTTCATTCCTTCTTTGACGTTTTTTGCTTGTATCCATCCTGTGTTAGTCCTGATTAGATGATTCGCTGTACAGCTGATCTCTCGGTTCGCAGTTTTAATAGTTAAGGTTTGACGTAAGCCCTGGTCTAGCCACCTTAAAACTTTTTTGTACTCCCAAATGTTTAAAGCATCGTTGTAGCTAAGAACCTTTTTGCCTTTAATAGTGGGATCGTCAATACGCACATATCCATGGCTAGTTAATACTAACGATTCACCTGTCAAGCATTCGTCGATCGCATATACCTTATACCGAGCTTGAACTGGTGCGAACTGGGCGCGTTCGATTAGTTCGCGAATGTTGTCAACACCTGTATTGCTGGCAGCATCAATCTCTGTAATATCTAGTGCATTACCAATCGTGACCCCATGACACAAATCACATTTACCGCAAGGCGTAGGGGTGGGCACATCATAACTACGGCAGTTCAGCGACTTTGCCATGATGCGCGCTGTGGAGGTTTTACCCGTGCCCCTCGCACCCGTGAGTAAATAGGCAGGGGCTATACGCTGTGTTTTAATCGCATTGGTTAGGGTCGTGGCGATCGCCTCTTGCCCTACCAGATCGGCAAAAGTTTGAGGGCGGTACTTGTGATGTAAAGGTTCGTAACCCATTTCGATCGTTTATCTCATAAACACCCAATTGAATTCTGTTAGGGTGCGCTAATCTTTGTATCCAGTTAGTTTCAAACATCCAAGCCTTGAATTCAAAGCTTGTTCTCTAATAGGATTCCTAGATTATAACCCAGTCCAGCCGATCCTGATTAGATCGACTTCTGAGCTAGCCTCATTAGTGGCTAGCAAACTGATGTTAGTCCTTCCAATACGTCTTCAGATTCCGCGTAAAGGGCGCGTAACTTCTCCAGTTTTTCCTCATCTGGATGCCAAAAGCCACGACCGTGGGCTTCCAACATTCTGCCAACTATATTACGGAAGGCTTCGGGATTAGCCTCATGCAACTTCTGTGCCATTTCAGGATCGAGAGCGTAGGTGTCGGAGGCCTGGTCATATACCCACGTATCTTTAAAACGAACAGTCCCCCCCCACCCAATCAAAGCAGTTAGGCGTTGTGAGATTTCAAACGCACCGCCAGAACCTTGATTAGCCATTGCCTCAGCCCACTTAGGATTGAGTAATTTAGTACGATATTCCATGCGCAGCAAATCTTCTAAGTTGTGCGATGCGATCTCTTTCGAGAAGCTTTCCACAAAGCTAGACTGTACAGGTATAGTTTTACCGTCAGCCGATCGCTGCTGAATTTCTGCCGCCTGCTTTAGTGCACCCGTATTTGCGTAGTATTCCTGAATATCTGTGAGTCCATATTCCACCGAGTCGATTTCCTGCACAATGCGTCCTGTGGTCTGTAGCAATTGGCTTAGAATCTCTGGTCTTGCCTTGCCATTATCCTGGCGACCGTAGCTAAACGCATTGCGATCGCACCATGTTTGAGCTAATTCCTCGGCTGATTCCCAATTGGCATCCACAATGCGATCGTTAACAAGAGAGCCAAAATCACCAACGGGGTTAGAGAATAGTCGCGCTGAGACGTTATCAATACCCCGCGATCGCATCTCTAAGGCATGCTTGCGAATAAAGTTTTGGTCTGTAGGCTCTTCGATGGCGGCGGCACGTTGGAAGAGGTCGTCGAGTAACTCCAAAATATTGCCAAAGCTATCGCGGAAGATCCCCGATAGATTAGCCAGCACATCAATGCGAGGATGCCCAATTTCCAATAGTGATCGCAATTCATAGCGCACAATCCTGCCCGTACCTTCTTTAACTGGCTCAGCCCCCACCAGTTCCAAGAGAATTCCCAACGACTCCCCCTTAGTTTTAATCGCATCCAGTCCCCACAACATCACTGCCACGGTTTCGGGATACGATCCACATTCTTTGAGGTGTTGAGAGAGAATTTGCTGCGCGATCGCTTTGCCGCGCGTATAGGCTGCTAGCGATGGCATGCGATAGGGATCGAGGGCGTGGATATTGCGCCCTGTTGGCAGCACACCCGGCCCATCGCGCAGGAGGTCGCCACCCGGTGCCGGTGGAATATATTCCCCATTTAAGCCCCGCAATAGGTTAGTGATTTCATCACCAGTTTGGGCAAGCAGTTCGCGGATTTGGATAGCTTCATCGATTCGTTCTTTCGGAATCAAAGAACTGCTATTTGAACTATCTCTAGACAATGACCTTAATGAGATCGACTCTACTTCAGTGCGATCGACACCATTAGCGATCGCGCTTGTCACTTCTGCTGGTAAATCATCACCAAAATAAGCGTTGAGATAACTTTCGACTAGTTCAGGTGTTGGGACAGAACCTAAAATGTGCAAGCCTGAGGAAAACAGGCGACTTTCGAGTTCCTGGAGGTAGGCATATAATTTGACCAGATAGCGATTAAACGTATCTTCGCCAAATATTCTGAGATTCGTATAGGTGAAATCCAATCCCATGCGCTTCGCTTCCTCAAATGGGCAGTCAGCTTGCAGTCCCGTGTCGGTAATTTTTTTACAGATTGCTTCCTTGAGTGCATAGTTTTTGTCAGGATCTTCGCGATATTCAGAGATAATGTCGCGAAGTGACACCAGTTCCTTATACAAACCTGCCCGTCCGTAGGGAGGCACGTTATGCGAAATCAATACACCATAGCCACGCCGCTTTGCCAGCATAGATTCGGAGGGATTATTGGCGGCATAGACGTAGAGGTTGGGCAGGTTACCTAACAGAATATCCGACCAAGAATAACCAGTATTCCCTAGAGGCGAACCGGGCAACCATTCCACCGTGCCATGCATGCCAAAATGGATGACGGCATGGGCGCTAAACTCGCACTGCAACCATTTGTAGAATGCTGCATATTGGGGATGAGGCGTCAGATCGCGCTCGAACATCAGACGCATGGGGTCACCAGCAATACCTAAAGGAGGTTGCACGCCAATCCAAACATTACCTAACTGCACGCCTCCAATCAAAAATTCATTCCCATAGATTTTGATGCCACTCGCCGTGAGCGATTTCCACTGTTTCTCGATCCGGGAAGTGCGCAGGTAGCCCAACCATGTTTCGAGTGTGTGGGCTGTCACGGATTTCCCTGCCGTCGCGTAGGGTAAATCATCGGCGGCTTTGACCTGACGGATCAGTTCCTCGCCATCCTCTGGTAAATCGCCCACCGTATAGCCTTGCTCTTTCATGCTTTGCAATAGCTTTATCAGCGATCGCGGCACATTTAATAATGCCGCTGTACCGACCGCTCCGTAACCTGGTGGGAATCCATAGAGGATGATGGCAATGCGCCGCTCTGACACTGGAGTGCGACGTAAATCGATCCAATTTTTGAGCCTGCCGATCAGACGATGCACTCGTTCCGGGATGAGATAGATGTCTTCTCCCACTAAGCCACCCAAAGGGACAGTATCGATCGCACCATCAAGTTCTGGTAGGGCATATAGAACCACGCTTTGCAAACCACCTATGCCCTGTCGCGTCCACGAGTGAATGTCCTGAATTAGCAGCGGTGCAGCGACAATATAGGGAACGTTCTTGGCATTGAGAATCTCCTGCGTAACTTGCGCCTTTCGCCCCCCTTCCATTGAGCCTGCTGGCCCTCCGACTAAAGTAAAGCCAATTGTCGAAACAATGGCATCGACTGCGACTGCTTCTGGCGGAGGTGTATGAGAGGATAAGCCGCGCTCGTGGGCAGTGGTCAGCCAATCCCGTACAGCGATATGTCCTTCTACACCATTGATAAAAATAGGGAGAGGGATCAGCCCTGCTTGCTCGAAGTAGCGAATTAGTTGGGGAATATACTTCTGTTTCGTAATTACGTGTTTGCGATAGAGCAAAATGCCCACAATGGGAGGTTGGGAAACATGGGAATTAGGAGAGTCAACCTTCTGCCTGTCCTGACTTCTGTTCTGATACCATTCCAAATACTGACGTGGCGATGTGAAGTAGCCCTGATAGTCAGGATGTAGCAATCCCATATTGGGAGTTTCTAAGACGGGTGGAATTTCTCCTACTTTCAGACCTAGATATTTCTCTGCAATTGTCCAGAATAGGGCGGCGACATTATCCAGTCCACCTGCGTTCCAGTAGCTGTAAATAATCAACCAGTTCCGTAGATCCTGAACTTTTTTGATCGGGATAAATTTTAGCAGTTGCGGGCCTGTCTTTAAAAAATTTAGATAGCCAGCAATGCGGTCTTCCTCACGCCCTTTCGCTCCTAAATTCAACTTGTCGAGGATGAATTTAATTGGTTTGGGCATGCCCTTAGATTTATCACCTATAGCAAACGCACCAAGTCGAGTCATGCTCATTAATTCCAGCGCTGACTCGAATATCAAACGAACGGGAATATGCTGAATGCGATCGCGCAGCCACACGATCTGATCGTAGTCAAAAATAAGACTACCAAAGAATACTTGAGCTGATTTGAGTGCCGATGCAACTGCTTCGGGGTTAGCAGTGATATCGCGATCGCTAAATACCTGGAGATCTAACTCTGGGCAACGGGTCTTGACTAAATTTGCAACTTGGCGATACAAACCCGTATTAAATGACTCAAATCCAACAATTAAGAGAATAGATTGCTTACCCATGGCTTACCCGCGAAAGACATTAACTGGAGAAAGCCTTATTGAATAAGGTTTTTAACCATCTCTAGTATACATCTCTATAGGAACTGCTTGTAGGTGCTAAGTGTATATCTCAGTATTATGCGATCGCGGTAATACACACTTGCATAAAGCTATATCACCATCATTCAAGTCTGGAGTCTGGAGCATTTTCAGCGAACCTCTTAGAGATTTTTGCCGCACTGGATTTGGATTGATTTAACCTAGATGCAAAACACCTGCTCTGAGACAGGACTAGCAATTTCAGTCAGTCTAAGCACGAATTCGCGGCACGAAGAAAATCGACGATTGTAGTTTAGGCCAAGAGCTTGAGCGATCGCTGCTTGCTCTCGACAATCTGGTAATTCGCTTAGATCGATATCTCCATCTCTTAGCTTGACGTAGGTTTCGGCGATTTCTCGCTGCTGTTCGAGGCGATTTTTTGTTCCCCAGTCACGTCCTGTCAATAGGGGGTGACCCGTCCGAATGTGGAAATATACCGCAGCTAGGCAAGTCAGAACTGTTTCTACTTTTCTCCAATCAAATTTTAACCAATCATAGGGATTCACTTGAACTGGTTGGGAGCGATTCCATACTGGATGCGTGCCGCCGCAGCCTTGTTCGATCATGTTATGTAATTCTTCTAGACCATAGTCTGCCAGGACTGCTTGTTGGCCATCCATAAATATATTGTTTGGCGTAAACGCCCGATCATAATTTCCTCCCAGGCGATCACGCAGATAGTCTAAACCTCTGGACAGGGATTGAAATGCGATCAAAAGATCGATCGTGGGACTGTGATTAAGAACTGCCGATTGGGGCCGGAAGCGATCAATCGTGCGTTCTGGGTAATACTTACGGCACAGGACAAAATAGTGCTGGCGGTGCAGGTTATGATACCGCAACCATGGAGCCACACCAACCGTAGGCAGCATTGCTACTAGCGAATCAAAATAGGGGCAAAGCCGATCGACCTCAGTTCGTAGATCGTTACCCGTCCAGAGATCGTATTCTCCCTGCACAAAAGTTGAGTGAACTTTGACAACCACTTCACCGTTATAATTTTTTGCTCGACTAGTCTGGATGCGATCACCTTTACTACCAAGTTCTGCAATGAGTTGGTATCCCCCAGGAATTTTATTCCAAAACATTCAAGTTTCCCCCTTTTGTGCGCTCTCAAACTAGAATACCCAAATATATAAATTTTCAATCTTGACTTGGCTCGCAAACTACACTCAGCCTTGTCAATTTTCGATCATTTGTGGTGCGCGATCGTCTAGCACGCATCTAGCCCACATCTAAGGTTGCTGGTGAATGGGAATAAGATAGCGCTCAAACCATTGACTGGCCAGCCGTGCCACCTCCTCAAGTGCACCAGGCTCTTCGAATAGATGGGTCGCTCCCGCGATCGCCTTCAGTTGTTTTTCTGCACAAAACTGACCCAGAGCTGTTTGGTTCATGCGTAGAACTTGTAAATCTTCACCCCCCACAATCAAGAGTGTGGGAGCCCGCACAAGCAGGAGAGCCGCTCCTGCCAGATCGACTCTGCCACCACGGGAAACAATTGCACCTACATGTTGCGATCGCTCAGTTGCTGCAACCAGCGCGGCAGCACTACCAGTACTAGCCCCAAAGTAGCCAATGCGCAGATCCCTAGTAGACGGATTCTGAAGTAGCCAATCCGTAGCGTAAACCAGGCGCTGCGCCAGCAATTCAATATTAAAGCGGAGTTTTCTGTTATAGCGATCGAGTGTATCCTCTTCGACGGTGAGTAAATCGAGCAGCAGTGTAGCGAATTTAGTTTGACGCAATACTGCTGCCACAAAACGATTGCGCGGACTGTGGCGACTGCTGCCACTACCATGTGCGAATAGGACTACACCACGGGCATATGCTGGAATGCATAGGTTGGCGCTCATGGTCACCGATCCCGCTTTGATCGAGATTAGTTGCTCTCGATTGCTCTCATTTAAGATTCGCCCCATGACCTCTGCCCCTGCTTACACAGATGTTATCGTCTTCTTTAGGGTATGCGATCGTAGCTTTTGCGTTAGCTGCAATCGTCATAATGGCACTCCTTGCGCGATCGTGCTTAGTGCTAACTTAACATAAACAAGCCGGTCAATGCCCTGGTTGCCACCTCAAGCGCAATTAACTCAAATTCTCTAATTTTCTAGCAAACCAAAGACTTGCCTAAAGGCTTTCTGAACCTTATCGCCAGAGTCTATGGACTCTAAAGGATCTCTGCGTAGGCGATGCCGCAGACCGATCGTAATGACCCGTTGGATATCGCCAGATAAAACTTCAGTACGACCTTCAAGTGCTACCAGAGCAGTTGCAGCCCGATTCACCACAATATCACCTCGTATCCCATCGACATTTAAATTGGCGCAAACCTGAGAAATCATCATGCGCAGATCGTAGGGAATTGCAATTGTCTTGAGTAGCTTTTGAGCTTTGACAATTTGCCGCTGGAGTGCGCGTTGCTTGGACTGGTAGTGCTTGATAAATTTGTGGGGATTATGGTCAAATTCCGTGCGCTGATCGACAATTTGTACCCTCAAAGCTGGGTCTTTAACCGTGCGAATTTCAACATGCATACCAAAGCGATCCAGTAGTTGCGGTCGTAGTTCTCCTTCTTCGGGATTACCCGAACCTACCAGTACAAATCTAGCAGGGTGACGAATCGAAATGCCCTCCCGCTCGACTGTATTCCAGCCGGAAGCTGCTGCATCGAGCAGCACATCAACCAAATGATCGTCAAGGAGGTTGACTTCGTCAATATAGAGAATGCCGCGATTAGCTCTGGCTAAGAGTCCTGGCTCGAATGCTTTTATCCCCTCCGATAGCGCTCTTTCGATATCGATGGTGCCACAAACCCGATCTTCCGTAGCCCCAAGCGGCAGATCTACCATGACGACCCGTTGTTTGGCGATCGCTAGCACCTCACCTTGAAGTAATTTTTGACGCACTTCCTCACTTTGCAAATCTGCATCCTTGGGATGGCTGTTAAAGGGATCTCCAACCACAACTTCAATTTCCGGTAGCAAATCGGCAAGCGCTCGAATTGCAGTAGTTTTGCCAGTACCGCGATCGCCCATGATCATCACTCCACCGATCTTAGGATCGATCGCATTCAGCAGTAAAGCCAACTTCATCTCTTCCTGTCCCACTATTGCCGTAAAAGGGAAGATGGGACGTGCTTGAAATGCTGGGTTGACCTTAGATTTTGCCAAAGTTGCGGACACAGTTGTGATTAAGGACTACCCCAGCAATATAGCTTAAAACAGAGTTTCATAGGAGTTGCATAACCAGCCCCTGCACTAAAAAGCTGATTCAGCAGTGCCAAAATTCAGTTGTTTACCTCGGTGATTACTCGATCGCTTCGTTTAAATGACGAATCCGATCGGCCATTACACTCATCACTTGTAAGGCGAACGTTGGCGTCTCTTGAACTAAGAACAGGAAGAGATGTTCGTTCACGATCGCTAATTTACAATCGGTTTTAGCAATGGCTGAAGCGCTGTGGGGAGACTTATCAATCAAAGCCATCTCACCAAAGACATCATCCTTTCCCACTGTTGCAATTACCTTACCGTCATTGACAATTTCCACCTGGCCTTCGATGACACCGTACATAACGTCACCGCGATCGCCCTTCTTAAAAATAGTTTCACCAGCCGAAACCGTTTTGCACTCGCTTGCATTCAGAAAAATACCTTTAGCCAACATAATTTCTTTGCCTGAGAGTAATTGGAATCCTTTGGAAGCGTACAACAGAAGAATTAAACCTGTAAAGCTTACTTAAGAAAAGTACGGCATGACTTAATAAACTGGGGCAAGATCTGAGTTATTCTAGTTGAGACGGTTTTTGGTTGCCATTTATCCCTGTAGCGAATGATTCGTAGGTTATCGAGCCAGCGTCGTAGACATCCTTGGATTACTTATTCCTTATTGATCTTATTAGGTCTGGCGATCGCATTGGGGACATATTTCTTTTTCTTTCGTACCGAAGATAAACTCGAATCTAAGGTGCCACCCTTACCGCAACACAGCTTGATTCAGGTTTATACGAACCATAACGAAGCCAATAGCTACAGCGATCCCTACCGCCATATACTGCGCTATGGTGATAACCTGGAGCGCCTACTGATCGATAACATCAACCAGGCGAAAACAACTGTAGATGTGGCAATCCAGGAATTACGATTACCCCACATTGTTAATGCCCTGATCGATCGGGAAAAAGCTGGAGTCCAAGTACGCCTGATTCTAGAAAACCTATACAGTCGCGGCTACAGTGAGTATACACCCGCAGAAATTGCTAAATTCGATCCTAGGGTTAAACAAAAATATCAGGACTTCGTCAAGTTCACCGATTTAGATAATGATGGCAAACTGAGTCCGGCTGAGATATATCAGCGTGATGCGATCGCCATACTTAAAAACTCTGAATTGCCTTATATTGATGACACGGCGGATGGTACGAAGGGCACAGGCTTAATGCATCACAAATTCATCGTAATCGATCACAATGTGGTCTTGACTAGTTCCGCCAACTATACCATGAGTGATATCCATGGTGATTTTACTAATCCTAGTTCCAGTGGTAATGCCAACAACCTCTTAAGAATTGAGAACCCCGAAGTTGCGAAATTATTTACCGAAGAGTTTAATCTCATGTGGGGTGATGGCCCTGGGGGAACTCCAAATAGTCTATTTGGCAGCAAGAAACCCTATCGTAAAGTGAAATATGTTTTGGTGGGAGATGCTCAGGTACGTATCAAGTTTTCTCCCGATCTGCGCAGTCTACCCTTTGAGCAAACTAGCAATGGCTTGATTGGAACAGTACTCGCCAGTGGCGAACACACAGCCGATCTGGCCCTATTTGTGTTTGCAGAGCCCACGCTCGGAAATATTCTGGAATCTCGACACAAAAAGAATGTGAATGTGAGAGTTCTTGTCGATCCGCAGTTTGCCTACAGGAGCTACGCCACAACTCTAGATATGTGGGGTTTTGTCTCTACTCAAGACTGTAAATTTGGGAATGGACGCCCCTGGTTACAGCCGATTACAACAGTTGGTATACCTAACTTGGCACCCGGAGATCTTCTACATCATAAGTTTGCGGCGATCGATCGCCGTCTCATAGTTACTGGTTCGCATAATTGGTCTATGAATGCTAACTATAATAACGATGAGACTTTACTCGCGATCGATAATCCTGTGGTTGGAGCCCACTTTCAGCGTGAATTCGATCGCCTGTTTGCCACTGCTATTTTTGGCCCAACTGCCAAGCTACGCCAAACAGCAATTACAGTTTGTCCGTCGAGGAATCCATTTCAACCCAATAAACCCAATAAACCCAATAAACCCAAGCCCGAAATTCCTGAGGAACTACCACCCATTTAAGCGGCTGACGTTTCAAATTTAGGGTATGACATCAGCCCTGAGATCTTCGATAATCTGCGCGAGTTGATGGCGATCGGCTTGATAGACCTGCGAGCAAAAGTGGCAGGTTGCCTCGGCTCCATCATCTTTATCGATCATATCTTTAAGCTCCGCTTCCCCAAGCATCTTTAATGCCCCCAACACGCGATCGAAGGAACAACGGCACTGGAATCTGACCAACTGCGTTTCAGGAAAGATATCCAGCCCTAAATCACCTAGCAGGTCTTGCAAAATCTGTGCTAGGGACTTGCCCTGGCGCAGTAAAGGTGTAAAACCTGTCAAAGTGCTAACGCGTGAATCTAATAGTTCAACCAAGCTAGCATCCTGGGCAGCCTTGGGCAGAACTTGTAAAAGCAATCCGCCCGCTGCTGCTACTCCTGCTTTGTTCACAAACACCCCAAGTAATAAAGCTGATGGAGTCTGCTCTGAGGACACAAGGTAATGGGTTAAGTCGTCGCCAACCTCACCCGACACCAGTTCCACCGTACTGGAATAAGGGTATTCATAACCGGTATCTTTAACCACATAGACAAAACCATTTCGCCCTACCGCTTTGCCAACATCGAGTTTGCCTTTGTCGTTAGTGGGTAACTCTATATGAGGGTTTGTGACATAGCCGCGTACTGTGCCATCCAATCCGGCATCCGCAAATACAACACCCAATGGCCCATCGCCATTAATCCGAATATTGATGCGAGAACCCGCTTTTTTCATGCTAGACGACAGCAGCAAACCTGCACTCATGGTCCGACCCAGTGCTGCTGTAGCCACAGCAGACATATTGTGGCGGCGACGCGCCTCCTCGGTCAATTGAGTTGAAATTAAGCCTACAGCCCGAATGCCACCATCAGCGGCAGTAGCACGAACTAATTGGTCTGCCATGTCCCTATCTTTGTACTTTGCAATTTATTTACTAACACTTAATATTACGCAAAATTACTTAAACATAGAATCCATCTCAAGGCTATTCTTGGGCGATCGCTTCATCTAAGTTCACATATGCATGAGTAAATAGCGCCAATTGGGCAATATTCGATAAAATTAACAAGCCCATTCACTAAGCCCCTAATGCTGCAAGGCATTCAGCCCACCAACTCCCATCGGCAAGATTCCGTAACTAAGCAAAAGCTATGGTTAGCGGCAATCAAGCCCCCTATGTATAGCGTTGCGATTGTGCCAATTACTACTGGTACCGCTGTTGCTGCCTATGAAACTGGCACTATGCACTGGTTTGTATTTGTTAATTTTCTAATTTCCGCAATTTTGATCTTGGTATGGGAGAACCTCAGCAATGATGTGTTCGACTCTGAAACTGGGATTGATAAAAATAAAGCGCATTCCATTGTGAATCTGACGGGCAATAAACGTTTAATTTTTTGGATTGGTAATACCTGCTTAGCGCTTGGTATTCTTGGTGTGCTGGGAATTTCCTGGTGGCAGCAAGATTTTGTCGTTGTAGGCGCGATCGCTCTGAGTTGCTTTTTAGGCTATACCTATCAGGGCCCCCCTTTTCGGTTTGGCTATCAGGGTTGGGGCGAGATTATTTGTTTTGTTTGTTTTGGTCCTTTGGCAGTGTCAGCAGCATATTACAGTCAGGCTAAGACAGTCTCTTGGACTGCATTGCTGGCTTCGATGATTGTTGGTATTGTCACGAGTTTAGTTTTATTTTGCTCCCATTTTCATCAAGTTGAGGATGATATTGCGGCGGGCAAGCGATCGCCAATTGTCAGACTTGGTACAGCTTTAGCCGCGAACTTACTCCCCTGGGTTTGCGGGAGCATTTACGTGCTGGTATTGCTATGTATAGGTTTAGATCTATTTCCAATCTGGACTGGCCTGGTATTCACGAGTTTACCTGTCGCGATCAAGCTCTGTACTTGGGTAATGCAGCATCACGATCGCCCCGAGCTAGTGAATAACAGTAAATTTATTGCAGTTGGTCTGCATTTCTGGAGTGGAGTATGCCTAGGGCTTGGTTTTATCCTTTAGCTCACGCTTGTTTAAGACCTACAGCCAAATCTTAAACTCTATACAGCAATCGCCGCTTTATCGTTGTCGTAAAAGGCAATCATTTGGTGGTGATATCTGCAAGAACAAAAGATAGAAGTTACTTATCAGTCTAGATGCATAACAAGACGACTTGCGATCGTTAATCTTCCTGTAGGCTAACAGTTATGATACGTATTGCACCAGATTTTTCCGAGCAAGAAGCAATCGCTACCTCAAATATCGATCCTGTGATCTCCGTGCGGAATTTGAGCAAGCGCTATGGCGATTTTACAGCGGTTAAAGGAATTGATTTTGAAGTTCGGCAAGGCGAAATTTTTGGTTTAATCGGCCCCGATGGCGCGGGGAAGACGACTTCCTTCCATATCTTAGGCGGTGTGATGGAATCCTCGGCTGGAGAAGTGCAGGTACTGGGACAAGTTCCGCGCACGGCAAGATTGAATATCGGTTACCTCACACAACAATTTTCTCTCTATTTAGATTTAAGCATCGACGAAAACCTGCGCTACAGTGCGGGACTACGGCAAGTTCCCACCGATCAATTTGAAGCGCGTCGCGATAAGTACCTGCGATTAATGAGCTTGGAACGGATTGGCGATCGCTTAGCGGGACAGCTATCCGGCGGCATGAAACAGAAACTAGCGCTCTGCTGTGCCTTGGTATCGCAACCCCGACTGCTCTTATTAGACGAACCAACCACAGGTGTCGATCCCGTCTCGCGGCGAGAGTTTTGGGATGTGCTAGCAGCGCTTGCCGACGATGGTATGACGATCGTGGTAGCAACTCCCTACTTAGATGAAGCGGAACGCTGCAATCGCATTGCCTTAATGTATGAAGGACAAATTAGCGAAATCGGTACGCTACCCCAATTACGCATCAATCTCGGACTGCAACGATTAGAAGTACGTACCTCTGCGCTTGCTGCTGCTGAAGAAGTGCTGCTAGAAACTGCTCGCGGTCGCTCTAGCATTGCGGATGTCCAGACATTTGGCGATCGCTTGGATATTCTGGTCGAGCATGTGGAAACAGATGAGAAGGCAGTTCGACAGGCACTTTATGAAAGTAATGTCCCAATTGACAGTATTCAAGCTAGCGATGCCACGCTGGAAAATGTGTTTGTAACGCGGCTGCGACAACAAGGTTCCGATCCACTGTTTCTACCCTTTCCTCGCTCTAAATCCAAAGTAAATAATTCCACCAATATTCAGACTGCAAATATCGCGATCGCGGCGGAAAACCTGCACAAAACCTTTGGCAAATTTCGAGCAGTCAAAGGGGTTAACCTTGCAATTCACTATGGTGAAATTTACGGACTGTTGGGTGCAAACGGTGCAGGGAAAACCACGACAATTAAAATGCTTTGCGGTTTACTAGAAGCCACAAGTGGCAAAATGACCTTGGCGGGGCAGAGTCAGAACCTGCGAAGTAGTACTTTGCGCAAGCGTATCGGTTACATGAGTCAAAAATTTACGCTCTATGACGATCTGAGCATTCTTCAAAATTTGGAATTCTATTGCGGCGTTTATGAAGTGCCCCAACACCTGCGCCAACAAAAAATCTCGTGGGTTTTAGAAACCTGCGGTCTGATTGGTAGAGAAAATATGTTGACAGGGAAGCTCCCGGGGGGATGGAAGCAAAGGGTCTCTTTTGGGGCTTCGGTGATGCACGAGCCAGAAATTCTGTTTTTAGATGAACCAACCTCTGGGGTCGATCCCTTAGCAAGGCGACAGTTTTGGCGAACCATTAATGACTTTGCGCGCCAGGGAACGGCGATCCTGGTCACAACCCACTATTTAGAAGAAGCAGAGCAATGCAATCGCATGGGATTTATGGTAGCAGGAGAAGTAGTATTACAGGGTTCACCCAGCGAAGTTAAAGCAGCTCAACCGGGGCAGTTAATCGAACTCAGGGTCGATCGCAACCAACAAGCAGCAAATCTGCTCAAAACCTTTTTGGAACCTTGGCGCGTTTCCATCTTTGGCGATCGCCTCCATGTAGTGCTGGATAATCCGAATGTCGAACTACCCCAAATGCGATCACACCTCGAAGCTAACCAGATCCAATTGAAGAGCGATCGCTCTGTTCCTTTCTCTTTAGAAGATGCTTTTATCGGAACTGTACAACGCACAGAAGCAGGGACATCTCACAAATCTGAATAATGGCAGCTTATTGGATTTTTCTTCATTTTACTACTTGCAAAGGCGATTCCTTTCAGGATGCGTCCCGCCGCTAATTTAGCAATTTGCATTGATTTAATGGCGTTTTGGGGAAGATGTCAGTCCATTATGCTACCATAAGTAGTATTACGAGTAGCATAAAATAGCTATGAAAGTATCTATTTCGCTTCCAGATGAGTTAGTTCGTTACATTGACGATCGCGTAGAAAATCGCAGTCGGCTTGTTGAGGGGTTACTTCAAGCATGGCGCAACCAGCAGGAAAAGCAGGCTATGGTTGAAGCCTGTTTGTTGCTTGACGAATTAAGCGATCGGTCAAATGATGAGGATGAAGCATGGCAGCAAGCAGCGATTATCGATTGGGAAGTATCTGGCTAGTGAATTTCGATCCTTCGATTGGTACAGAAATTCGCAAAACTCGACCTGCGGTGATTATCTCTGGAACTAGTTTTAATCAACGCAGTAAAGTAACTGTACTGCCTATAACTTCAGCTAATCCAAGCGATCGCTTACGTCCTGTGATTGTGCCTTTGATTCTTTCTCTTACCAATGGGCTTAGTAACAATAGTTTTGTTGTATGTGTCGATCCCATGACTTTTGATAAACGCAGGTTGATCCAATGTCTTGGTGAAATAGAGTTAGATCAATTGCAAGAAATAAAACAGATTTTGGTCAGATATTTGGAACTTTAGGGTGAACTGATATCTAAAAAGGCGATCGCACTTCATTCTTGAATTGGTGAGTTATAAATTACTTTCGCATTCTTGGAAGACTGAATATAAGGCTCCCAAAGTCTTAGCTGTATCATCGGAAGTATACATTCCAGTTTCATAGACCTCACCTGCGAGTGTGAGTTTATAAAATATCCATCCTTGACCATTGGTAACAATTCCTAACACATCTATCTCTTTCCCCGCTTGCCGATTTTCCCATTGACAAGCTTGCATTTCCACCAGACATTGTGCTAAACCTTGCTCAAAGTCATCACGTTTGGCTTCGACAATACATAGGAAAGGTGTATCTAAATAGTCTTGTCTAGCTGCAATTAAATAATCAGCATTGCCAACCAAAATATCACTTTCTATCTTTCCTCCTTTCCATATTTTTAGTTTGTCGCTACTATCGATCGCTTCCTCACAAAAGGCATCGATCAGGAGCTTTTTGGATTCTTCATAACTCCGTAGATCGAAATTGCGATGCAAACGTTCTAATCTTTTGATAAAAAATTCACTAGGGGCGATCGCTAAATCTGGTAAGTTCCAATGCGTTAAGGTTTTGATCCCTAGCTGCTTGTATGCAGAGGCAAGATCGAAGCTAGAGAAGCTCTTCTTTTTAGATTTTGGTAATTTGGCTAGTTTCATAAGCTTGTTAGATTCCTCTCCATTTTACTGCTTGGAAAGGCGATTCCTTTCAGGATGCGTCCCGCCGCTAATTTAGCAAAGCGTTTGATTTAATTGCTGGGTTCTTGATCGGCTAGTAGTTGCCTCAAGCTCAAAATTTCTTGTTCAGCTAGATCGGCACGCTGCTTTTCAGTTTCAGCTCGAAGGTTTTCAGCTTCAGCCTTTTGCTTTTCAGCCTCGGCGCGTTGTCTTTCAGCTTCAGCCTTTTGCTTTTCAGCTTCGGCGCGTTGTCTTTCGGCTTCAGCCTTTTGCTTCTCAGTTTCGAGTAATAAGTGCTCCTGTTCTAGTTTTTCCGATCCCCAAAGCAAAAGATTGCCTGAAGTATCCCACCATCTGAGCCAGTGAAACCTTTGATCGAGTCTTTTGCCATACCAAACGCCTAGATGTAAACCTAGTGACTCGATAAAGTATCTACCATTTTGATCGAGGGATTGCATTTTATAGTTTCCTGATGCATCTAGTTTGCGGATTTCAAATCTGCCATCTTCAGGATCGAAAATAAGATAGAGGGGAACTTGCAGGATTTGCTCATAGAAATACATTTTGCCATAGGGGAAAATGGGACGCATGGAATATTCGCCTGTTTCTTCTTCGGAGAGAAATTCCATCACGATCGCTGGCACTTCACCTTCGGCATGAGGTGTATAGCTACGCCTGATTAGCCCCCCTGACAAACGCATGGCTTTGGCTACATAAAACCAATCGGGAGCTTTGACGTTAGTTTTTTGATTGACTTTAACCGCGGCGGAACGCGTACCACAGGTAATTGCCATATTGGAAGCTATTAGCATTTCTGGGGTAATCAGTCCAGCAATATCGAGGCTTTCGGTCAAGGCGGCAGCTAAAAGCGGTTGAGCAATACTTTCCACAGGGTCGTCAGGTAAGATGAAATCAGCAGGTAACTTTTCCCAGATTATTTCTGGTTTAGCGATCGCTTTAGCAGCCACTGGGTGTGCTGATGGTTGAACTATTGCTTGAGTCATCGTTTTGTGAAATGACTGATTGGTTATTACTATTCTATATTACTGATGAAACTTAGCATCTTCAGGGATTTGGACTTTATCTTTCGAGGCAAAACCTACCTCCCATGAAAAGAATTCTCTCTCAATGCAGCAAGGAACTATCGCAATTTCGGCGCGATCGCTTAACTTTAGCACTGGCATTTTTGCTGCCTGTGGTGACGCTGTTTATTTTTGGCTTTGCAATTCGTCTAGAAGCCAAGAATATTCCACTTGTGATTCAAGACTACGATCGCAGTCAACTTAGTCAACGCTACACGGAAAGGCTGTTTGCAACCAATCAATTTGTTTTTGTGCCTTGGTCGATCGATACGTCCGTAGAGGTGGCGTTGGATCGGGCGATCGCTAAAGCGGGTGTGATTATCCCCCCAGATTTCAGTCGCCGCGTTACCGCAGGGAAAGTAGGGGATGTGCAAGTGCTCGTAGATGGAACAGATTCTAACAATGCTAGGGTGATTAAAAACAGTATCAAAGCCACAACCAATGATTTCCTCCAAGCTGAAGGCTTAATCCCTACGACCAGTTCGATTACCACCCGATCGCGTTTGTGGTTCAACCCCGGCAGGCAAGAGGCGCTCTATATTGTGCCGGGAGTATATGCGGTGGTGCTGTGGATTTTCCCGTCACTGCTGTCAGCGATCGCGATGGTCAGAGAAAAGGAGAGACAAACAATTTTACAGGTTTATGCTTCCAGTATGAGTTCCACCGAACTGATTTTAGGGAAAGGATTAGCTTATCTGATCGTGAGTCTAGGCATTGCGATCGCTGTTATGGGATTGGGTGCGATTGTTTTTGGTCTGAGATTGGCAGGCGATCCCACGCCTTTACTGGTGGGCATACCCATCTACCTGTGGGCAAGCGTCATGTTTGGTTTGATGCTGGGAACCCGTACGAACAATCAAAATGCTGCGGTGCAAGGTGTTTCCCTTGTGGGATTTTTAACAGCATTACTATTGTCGGGGTTTATTTATCCTTTGAGTAATATTCCCTTTCCGCTTTCACTTTTGCCCAACATTATCCCTGCCCGTTACTTCATTGAGATTACTCGTGATGCCTATGTGCGGGGAACAGGTTGGGTTAGTGTTTGGTTTGCCGAAATCATGATTTTAGCGATCGGAATGTTCTTTTTTAATGTGGCTAGACGAATTCTAAGCAGAATGCAGTTGTCGGATTGAGAAGTTAAAACGATTAAAACTATGTTGACCTGGTTTTTTGCAAGTCGATTTTGGGCACTAGTGCGAAAAGAAATCAATCAAATTCTGCGTAACAAACAGTTAATTTTTTTGCTAGTTTTTCCGCCGACTATTCAATTACTGATATACGGGTTTGCGCTCAATCCCGACATACATTACCTCAAAATGGGCGTAGTCGACTACGCGCGATCGCATCAAAGTCGAGAATTAATCTCAGCTTTCACAGAAAACCGCATTTTCACACTCGCAGAAGTTCTATCCAGTGAAAAGGAGTTGGGGCAACAGGTAGAGCAGGGTAAACTGACGGTAGGCATCGTCATTCCCCCAGAATTAAATCGCAATCTTGCCAAAGACAAGCCCTCTGAAATTCAGGTACTGATTGATGGCGTGGATGCCAACACAGCGGGGATTGCCAACGGCTATGTCAGCCAAATCGTGCGTCAATATAGCTTGAAACTGGCGGGACTGTCTCTCTCTCCTCCCATTGATACCCATGTCACATTTCTCTATAACCCTGGTTTGGCAAGCAGTTGGTTCTTTGTTCCTGGTGTGATTGGGTTAGTGCTAACGCTGATTGGTTCAATCGTTTCTTCGGTCACACTCGTCCGCGAAAAGGATACGGGTACTTTGGAACAACTCCTGATGACCCCTGCCGAACCTTGGGAGATTTTGCTTTCTAAAATCGTGCCTATATTCGTATTGTTGATGGGTGATGTCTTTCTGGCGTTAGGATTAGGACGCTTTGTGTTTGGGATTCCCTTTCAGGGTAGTTTCCTTCTATTTATCCTGCTATCAGGGCTTTATCTCTTTGTGGGCATTGGTGTAGGAATCATGTTGGCTACAGTTTGTCAGTCTCAACAACAGGTGGTGCTGACCACATTTTTTGTTAACCTTCCCATGGTGCAACTTTCTGGAGCGATCGCTCCGATTGAAACCATGCCTGAGTTCTTTTACTATCTCTCCTGGTTTAATCCTCTACGTCATTACGTGGCGATCGTGCGTGGTATTTTACTGAAAGGCGTAGGTCTGGAAGCATTGTGGATGCACGTAATCTCGCTAGCTATTTTTGCCGTTGTATTACTTACGATCAGTGCCAGACAATTTCGAAGTCAACTAAGTTGAAACTAATTACAATCCATTTAGTTATTGGAGGTGCCCTCAAGCCTGTTTTTGATTTAGTAATCTAATCAGCTCTCGGACGCTCTCAGCTTGCATTCTTGCTGTCTCATTAGCTGCAGCTAATTCTTCTCGAAACCCCATCATATTAGCTTCCACAGAATCACTACGAACGTAAATTGACTGCACTAATGCATCAATTGAATTGCAGACGCGATCGGCATTCTGACTTGCAGCCCTAACCTCATGTGACAAACTTTCCACGGTTTGGCTCGTGGCCCTAACCTCTTGAGACAAATTTTCCACGGTTTGGTTGGTCGCCCTAACCTCTTGAGACAAACTTTCCACGGTTTGGCTTGTGGCTCTAACTTGTTGTGACAAACTTTCTAAAGCCGCCTCAATGCGATCTAGTCTGTCTGGCGAGGAGTTACTCATATTTTCGTTTTGCTGGCTTTGCGCGGTTCAAGCATACCGTTACGTCTAACATTATCCCAAGAAAATATCTAGACTTAATGATAGCTTAGATCGTAGATCTCCAATTTTACTAAGACTTCTAGCTGCTGGGCAGTGAGTATCAATTTAGCAAGAATGCGAATTTTTTTCCTGCCATCTAAAGTGATCGCCAAGTTGCACGAACTACCTGAAGTAGCTGGAGTTTATTACGTCACTGCATTTTGGCGTTTATTTTATGTTGGAAAGGCCACAAACTTGCGTAGGCGTTGGCGCAAGAACCATCAAAGATATAATCAATTCAAAATCTTGGCTCCATTTGGGCGGCTGCATTTTAAAGTCATGCCTGCTTACAAAATTGATGCCTACGAAAAAATGGAAATTCAGCGGTGCAAGCCCCCCTGGAATTACAGCCCCGTGCCGGGTTTCTATGGATTAATTCGCTATTTTTTTGTCGTGTGGGGTAGTGTGGTGCTTTATCTCATTTTGCTAGGATTACTCATCACATTTATTGCTTATTTAGTTCGCTATGCCGGTTCTAGAGATGGTCGGCGAGTACTAGAGATCGTGACTAATTTTTTATCCCAGCTGCCGCTACACCGCGAATAAACTGACGCTGACCGATTAAGAATAATACTAAGATTGGAATTGTAGCGATCGCCACTGCGGCCATTAGTAGCGGCCAATCGGCGGTGAATTGTTCTTGAAAGCCTGCTAGCGTTAGTTGTACGGTTTTTAATTCTGGACGCGTTGTAAATACCAATGGTTTGAACAGGTCGTTCCATTCACCAATGAATGTGAACAGAAATAGGGTGACTAGAGCCGGACGAGTTAATGGCAAAACAATCTGCCATAGTACCTGCCAGCGATTAGCCCCATCAATAATTGCTGCTTCCTCTAATTGAATGGGAATAGTTTGGATATATTGCCGTAGCAGAAAAATCCCGAATCCATTAGCAGCGGTGGGTAAAATCAAGGCTGCATAGGTATTGACCATATGCCCCCATTTCAATACAAGAAAGATCGGAATTACTAATAACTGAAATGGAACGATCAATGTTGCTAGTACGAATAGCAACACACCATTGCGACCCCGAAAATTTAATCTTGCCAGTGCATATCCGGCTAAAGCTGAGGTGAGGATTTGACAGGCAGTAACGGCGATCGCCACTAGGGTGGAGTTGGCAAATGCCAATAGGAATTCCCCTTGGGCCCAGGCTTTGGCGTAATTATCCAATGTCCAGGTTTTTGGTAGTAATCCTTCTAAGGGTTTAAAGTCGGCTGGTGCGAAGGAGGTAATTAGCACAAAAATTAAAGGTAACAGGAGCGCGATCGCGCCTATCACTAGAATTCCCGTGAGAAGTAACGATCGGATTTGGTGCTTCTGCATGCTTTACTCTTTGGGTATTATGACCTGTGGTTTCTATTCTCACCTTACTTCCCACCTAGCGCTAACAGAGCCAGAAAACTACCACTGTTCCATAGTCCATGCAAGAGCATAGGGGCTAGCAAATTACCCGATCGCATATATACAAACCCCAACACCATACCCAGTACAGTGAGCGGCAGAATATCGGCCAAGTTGAGGTGTGCTAAGGCAAACAAAAATCCACTAATCGCGATCGCGGGCCAAAACGAAGTGAGCTTAGTTAGCGATGGCAGCAGAAAGCCACGAAATAAGAGTTCTTCAAAAAATGGAGCCGCGATCGCCACAGTCACCCATAGAATAAATTTCGCCACACCATCCTGACTTTCCACCAAAATTGGTAACAAAGGGTTACCACCACCCTGACCTTGCAATAACTGCTGACTGAGTAAGGAAACAATAACGACTAGGGGTACAGCCACTACATAACCCAAGATTCCCCATCTCAACCAACTGAGGGGAAAGATTTCGAAACGAAACCAGGGTTTGGGTAAAGGGGTAAACAGTTGAAGGGAAAAGCTGAGGATAGGCAGCATTGGGGCCATTGATAGCATATAGGGGATGAGGACAAACATAGCCTGATCTCTAAAGCTCCAACTGCTAGTTGGTACAATGCGCAGTCGCTGTAAAGCAATGGGGAGGAAGACCTGTGAGATCGCGACAAAACTGGTAACCCAGAGGATCATCACTTCCCAAGTGGTTTCACCAGGCCAATTTACTGGCCACTCTCGGGGCGAAGATTTAGGACTAAATGGAGATTTGTCTGGAAATATCAAACGCTGCACGCCCAGCGCGAGCCAGACTATGATGCCTAGCAAGCCGCCAATAATTGTGACGGAGTTGACGATCGCTAGTCGTCCCATTGCCGACTCTGCGGCTACCTGGGTCTGACTTTGTAACTCAAGCAGGCTTTCAGTCCTTTGTTGAGGTACATACAGTTGCTGTAGGGCGCGATCGCGAAACCATCCATCCAGAGCTTGACGGATTTGCGTTTCTGCATCAGGTAAAATGGCAACCGGCTCTGACCAAAGCCCTTGTAATATTCTGGCAGTTATGCTCCAGCGGGTTGGCGTTGCCTCAATGCAGATCGAGTCGAAGTTGCCCTGGCAGTTCGCCACCTGTTCCCATGTGGCGATCGCCTCAGATCTCCGACCAAGTTGAGCCTGCAATATGCCTATACGCAGCTCTAGCTGTTGAATATTATCTTGATTAGTCCTGCGCTTGCTTTGGATCAGCTCAGCTCTTTGGGCATTGCTATTTTTGGCTAAAGCGGTGAGTTCGGCATTTACGCGTAGATTAGTCGAGCGAGCTTCTTGATGCCTCTGAAGCGCCTGATCGTATACCTCTGCACCTTTACCATCCAGGAGAAAAGGTTTCAGAGATGCACCACTAGCATTGGGTTGCAACTCCGCAGCCTGCAAAATCAGGTCTGTTTGCAATAGATCGAGGCGAGATACTTCCTGTGGACGACCCCAGCTATCTGCCAGTGTCTGTACCACAAAGAACGCTACTAACAACGTTAAGATGCTGAGAAAAATGCGCTTCAAGGTAGAGTTACCCAATGATTTTAGTTAGCCTTTAACCATTTTTGCGCATTTAGCCGCTGTAGTACCCCAAAGACCAACAAGTCGAGCGTTGCTTTACGTTCGTCAATCAGGAAAGGCTCAATTGTACTGGGTTTGAGTCCACCATCCGCACAGGAAAATGCTTTCTGTGCATTGATATCCTGGTTTGTGAAATAGATCGTAAAAGCACGCAGACCACCAAACCAACGCCCCTGCACCTGGGATTGCTCAAATTTCAGATCTAGATCGGTAAGACCCTTAGCTTGCAATGCTTTCGCTAATGCTGGCAGGTAATGCTTCCCGACAAACTCGGCAAAGGGTAATTCTTCAACTGTAGGTTCTTTGACTTTCTCTGCTTTAGCTTTTGCCTTGGGCTTCTCTTCAGTTTTAGGCGTAGTTTCTTCTGTCATAGGTTTAAAAGACGAATTAAAAAACGAAAGACAATCGGCATTCTGACATGCTGAAATCAGTTTAGGGAGTTACAGGTAGCATACTGATTGTAAGGGCGAACAGCCGTTCGTCCCTACTCAGATGCTTCTGTAGAAATGATTTGAGGCAACCCCAGGCTGTAGTTCAAAGCACGATGTTTGAGGTTGTAGGATATTTCGCCCTTTTGGAGGAGCGATCGCACAAAATGTTCTAGATCCGATCCTATGCGCCGTAGATTGTAGTCTGTAAGATCTGCACCTTTGTAGCTGTCAACTAATTGCTCAAACGTACTATAGACCTGCTTGAGGGCAGTGTCGTTCCAGTTCAACTCGTTATCGGGATCGACATCTAAGGTCAATGAGGCTTCGCTATCGATCAGCTCATTATCCTCGACCGTGGCGGCATAAATTTGGATATGTCGTGTCGTTGACTTTAGAGGCATAGATTATGTTTGATATATACGGCAACTTTCATAATTGTAAACCTATTTTTTTGTCTGCTATCGACCATTTTAATTAACGTTAATTTAGATTAATCGTCGATTTACGACGCCCACTTAACTGAACAGCCGATCGCTGATGTCATTGGTTTGTCAGTTGTTTTATTCTGGAGAACGCAGTCTATAGCATCGCGCAGGTCGTAGGTTGTCACGGCGCTGCTGTCGCGATAGTTATCGTCAATCTGGCCTCTGTAGCGTAAGATACCTTGCTTGTCAAGGACAAACGGTTCTGGCGTGCAGCTTGCGCCAAAGGCATGGGCGACATCCTGGGTGCGATCGCGCAGGTAGGGAAAATTTAAGCCCCACTCTTGAGCGTAGGCTTTCATTTTCTCAAAACTATCTTCAGGGTATTTGCGATCGTCATTGGCATTAATACCAATCAGGGTGACACCTCTGGCTTGATAATCGTTTTGAATAGCCTTGAGGCGCTCTAGATAGGCTTTAACATAGGGACAGTGATTACACATAAACACTACAACAATTGCACTATGCTTTGTTAAGTAGGGTGCCAAATGGATGACATCACCAGTAACACTAGGTAACTCAAAATCTGGAGCGTAGGCATTTATTTCCATGACGATTGGGGTTGTCCTAAATTTATGCGGAGCAGTGATATTTTATCCTTAATATAACGTGAGCAGAGAATACAAAATGGCACAACAAAACTCCTCTCGATGGGACTTGGGACGCTTTATCAAGACTCTGTGCTACTTTGGTGTTATCCCTTTTTGGGGTAAATCTAGTTCTCTCCAAAGCTTTATGGGCGATCAAAACGCTTCTAATCCGCAGTCGGCAGCTCACACCTCAGAAAAAATATTGTTTGACTTTAGCCAGGAATCAGCCGATTTAAGCAATACCTGGGGTGCGGTTGACGATGTGGTGATGGGTGGGGTGAGTGCAAGTGGCATCAGGTTTGTGGATGCTACAGCTTTATTTTCTGGCAATGTATCGACAAACAATTCTGGTGGGTTTGCATCAGTGCGCACGCGCAACTTCGATCCGCCAATCGACCTGACAAATTATGAGGGCATAGAACTGCAAGTGAGAGGTGACGGCAATCGCTACAAATTTATGTTGCGTACCTCCACTAAGAGCCTATCCGAAAAGTCAGAGGGAGTCTGATTAATTCCTATGTTGATGTAAAAGTTGTGGGTTAGGAAGACGGTTATTTCTCCAGCAGATTACGGGAAACCTGTCTACCAAATTTGGCACCGGATGAACTAAATAGGAATAG
>CALRKB020000051.1:0-38519 GCA_943367755.1 Rhizobium sp. Q54
GGCTATCCTGCGTTCTATAGCTCCCAGGACGAAAGATGAGCTTCATGCTGCGATTACTGAGGCTTTCAATGCTGTTTCTGATTCTGATATCTCTGGTTGGTTTGCGGAGTGCGATGCCCGTACCGTTCTCATTTGAAAACCGCTATAAAACAATGATTAAGCTTTACGGTCACGAACTGTCTGGTAATTCCTATAAAGTGAAACTCCTGCTTTCATTGCTGGGTTTAGAATACGAATGGATTAAAGTTGACCTGATGAAAGGTGCTCACAAAGCTCCTGAATTTTTAGCACTCAATCCCTTCGGGCAAGTTCCCTTACTAATGGATGGAGAAGTTGTCTTGGCAGACGCACAGGCAATTCTGGTGTATTTAGCACGGCAATATGGCGGCGATCGCTGGCTACCCCTAGAACCTTTACCCCTAGCGCAAGTAATCCGTTGGCTTTCTACAACTGCCGGTGAAGTCCGTCAGGGGCCAGAGTCAGCTCGTTTGTATTACCTGTTTAATGCCACCATCATTAATATCGATCGGGCTAACCAGAAATCGGAGTTTATCCTGACCCAACTGAATCAACATCTTAGCGATCGCAACTGGTTAGAATTAGAGCGTTTAACTATTGCCGATGTTGCAGTTTTCCCCTATGTGGCGCTTGCTCCAGACGGCAAAATCGACCTCAACCCCTACCCTCAAGTTCTCGACTGGATCGCTCGGATCGAACAACTTCCCAATTTTGTGGGAATGCCAGGAATCTTATCCCATAGAAGTATCGGTGCTTAGACATTAGATTAGGAGGCTATCATGCCACGCAAGTTTGGAGAAATTGCCTTTACGCCTGAAGTTAAAGCTGCTCAAACACAACGCGGATCGCGACAAACCTACGAACGCTATATCGCCAATGGGGCTACCAATGATGCGATCAACTCGAAATTGGCAGAATTTATTGCCCAACTAGATGGCTTTTATTTGGGAACAGTGAGTTCCAATGGCTATCCATACATTCAGTTTCGGGGAGGGCCTCCTGGTTTTTTGAAGGTGCTGGATGCCAAAACCCTTGGATTTGCGGATTTTTCAGGGAATGTACAATACATCACTGTAGGAAACCTGGCAGGAGAAGCAAAAGCCTTTCTGTTTTTAATGGATTATCGCCATCGGAAGCGCATCAAGGTATGGGGTCAGGCCCGATATGTGGAAGGAGATACAGATCTAATAGAGCAGCTTCGGATACCGGATTATCCGGCCACAATTGAACGAGCGATTCTCTTTGAGGTCGAAGCTTTTAGCGAGAACTGTCCCCAGCATATTCCAATTCGCTATTCGGAAGCAGAAATGGTAGCAGCGATCGCACCTCTAACGGCTCGCATTTTAGAGTTGGAACAACAATTAAGCGCACACGATCGTGAGCACAGTCACAAGAGCGAAAATGGAAAATAGAACTCCCTTACCCCCATTTACCCTGCAAACCGCTAAAGCCAAAGTGCAGGCGGCGGAAGATGCCTGGAACACTCGCGATCCGGAGCGAGTTGCTCTAGCTTACACAGAAGATTCTGTTTGGCGAAATCGGTCAGAGTTCTTCGCCGGACGGGAGAAGATTCGAGAATTTCTCACCCGCAAGTGGAACATCGAAATGGACTATCGCTTGAGAAAGGAGCTATGGAGTTTTACCGACAACCGCATCTCAGTAAAATTTGAGTATGAGTATCACACTGATTCCGGTCAGTGGTATCGCGCCTATGGTAACGAGCAGTGGGAATTTGCTGCAAATGGATTAATGCAGCGACGGGAAGCCAGTATTAACGATGTACCCATTCAGGAATCAGAGCGCAAGTTTCGTTGGGAACGCAAACCTTAGTCAAATTCTCCCGATCGGTGCGGATGGCTGGTGCATAGGTCTGCACTCATACAACCCGTACAATATATCGAGTAAAAACCGCAATATGTCACTATGATGTGGTGTGTGGCTTTGGTTTAAATGATGATCGACACAACGATTGGCGGACGCTATAAAATTATTCGCACGCTTGGCGGCGGTGGCTTTGGCGAAACATTTGTTGCTGAAGATCTGCAACTGCCCGATCGCATGCACTGTGTTGTCAAACGACTCCAACCCCAATCTAACGACCCGTTTGTGTTGCAGACAGCTCGCCGTCTATTTGAGACCGAAGCAAAAGTACTACACATGTTGGGCAAGCATAGCCAGATTCCTCAATTGCTGGCGCACTTTGAAGAAAATCAAGAGTTCTATCTCGTCCAAGAGCTAATTGTGGGCAATAGCTTGGCAGAAGAACTTACTCAGCCTATGCCAGAATCATATGTGCTGGAGCTGCTGTTGGATATATTGCCAATTCTCGAATTCGTGCATCAGCAAAATGTGATTCATCGCGACCTCAAACCTGCGAATCTGATCTGTCGCCACCAGGACGGCAAGCTGGTTTTGATTGATTTTGGAGCCGTAAAACAAATCCGCAATCAACTATCTACTCCAGATGCCACAAATATTGCTTCTAATGTCACCGTAGCGATCGGTACGCCTGGTTATATGCCCAGCGAGCAGTCTAGCGGTAAACCCCGTCCTTGCAGCGACATCTATGCCCTCGGCGCGATCGCCATTCAAGCACTCACAGGTTTACCCCCAGAACGTTTGGCCGACGATCCAGCGACAGGAGAAATCGTCTGGCATCAGCTTGCACCTGTTAGCCCTGGTTTAACTGCAGTAATCGATCGAATGGTGCGCTACGATTTTCGGACGCGTTATCAATCAGCCAAAGAGGTGCTAGAAGCACTAGAGTATCTCGGTAAGCCAATTTCACAACCGATCGCTGCAACAGAAGTATCATCCCATCCCAATCGCAGCAATCCCAACTATCCGTCTCAACCTACCCTGCCAACCGTAGCGATCGCGCCACCAAACCAATCCCACTATGGTTTCAACAGCCAGTCAAACAGCAACCAATCCCGCTTCCCCTGGAAAATGACATTGGGTATAGGTAGCATTGTGGCGATCGCCGCAGCTATACCAGTGGTAATGCTCAACCTGCCCAAGTCCCCTCAACTCGCACAGGTCGTTAAAGATCCAAACGTAAATACTCCTACCAATCCAAATCACAGTAACAATAAGCCCGATATTCCCACGCCAATCCCAACCCCTAGCGTCCCTACTTCTCCTGAAACGCTCCAAACTTCTGAGACTATTTCTAAAACCAATCCTCTTCAAACATCAGAACCCGACTTTGATTTTCTTTCTAGTCAAACTATTACCGAAAAAGATTTAGAAGGTCTGAGCGAGATCGAGCTGGACTTGGCGCGTAATGCCATATTTGCCCGCCATGGGCGCAGGTTTAAAGATGCTGAGTTGCAAACCTATTTCGATCGCCAGAGTTGGTATCGCCCCGTCTATGCCCCCGATGCATTTCCCGATAACCTGCTCTCAGAAATAGAAAAGCAAAATGCGCAATTTATTTTGGCTTATCAAAACAACTTGGCACAACATCAAGCCCAAAACCCATGCTATACCGCACCAATTAGATTTAGCCGCGATCCTACATCACCGCTGAACGTACGTAGTGGTGCTGGAACTGAGTTTGCGATCGCCGGTCAAGTGCCTAACGGTACTCAGCTCACAGTTATAGGCGAGCAAAAAGGCTGGTTGCAAATCAGCGCTCCTATCCCTGGGTGGGTAGTTAAAAGCCGCACGGGTTGTTCTGACTAGTGGCGGTGGCGGCATAAGGAGCGATAAGTAGCTACAGACTATATCGCTCTTCTACCCATGGTTCGCCCCGACTGTGATAGCCATTCCTTTCCCAAAATCCCAAATCCTCCCGCTCAGAAAATTCCAGGCCATTAATCCACTTGGCGCTTTTCCAAGCATAGAGGTGAGGTACTACAAGTCGCATAGGCCCACCATGGTCGGCAGGTAGTGGTTCACCAGCTAAAGTATGGGCAAAGAAATTTTCTTCACGCAGGAATTCATCAATGGCAAGGTTGGTAGTATAGCCACCATAACAATGCTGCATCACGTGTAAAGCATTAGGATCGAGTTCGACCTGCTTCATGAAATCAGTAACTTTAATACCCTTCCACTGCACATCGAGTTTAGACCAGCGGGTGACGCAGTGAAAGTCAGCCGTAAATTCGTGCTGTGGCATAGACATGAAGTCCGCCCAGGTAAACGTACGTTCTTTGGCCAGTCCCCAGACACGGAACTGCCAAGTATCGATCTTGATCGCTGGTGTCGGGCCGTAGGTTAGTACTGGGAAGCCATTAGTGAGATGCTGTCCTGGGGGGATGCGATCTTTGTCCTGTTGCAATTTAGAGGATGAGCTACCAAACATAAGTTTTTTACCCTATAACGGTGATAGAACTTTGGCAATTATGGAGATTGCGATCGCACAATGCGGGCGATCGCCTCCTGCACAACTGATGGCATTGCACGTAAGACTTTACCTCTAGAGCGATCGACTGCTACTAAGCTAACCATTGCGGTAACGCAGAGTTGTTGATCTGTCCTAATTTCATACTCCCAGTTTAGACGCAGGCGATCCGGTGGTGCTATTCTCACCATCACATTAGCTACTTCGCCCATTTTTACAACCTGGTGATAGCGCAGCGACATATTCACAACTGGTAAGTCGATACCCTCTGCTACTAGATCGGCAAAACTAATGCCCTCAGCTCGCAAGCACTCTACCCGTGCTGCTTCCATCCAGGTTAGGTAGGAACCATGCCAGACTACACCGGCATAGTCAGTATGATGGGGGTGAACGCGGACAGGGAAATGAAACCAGCCATCGTAGGAAGATGCGGAGAGGATTTCCACCATAGCCTATAGGAGTCCCTCTAGTCTGCGGCGCATAATTTCAAGTTCATCAAGTTCATCAATTTCCTTAGCTGGATTGGCTGGCTCCGTTTGTACATCTCCTGGCTGAGTATCCGGTTGCCAGTCTGTTTCCGCCAGGTTTTGTTCGGGTGGTAGGGCCAGATCGCTATCCGATATAATATTTAGCTCATAGCCGGCCTCCTGGCAGAATGCTTTTAATTCCTGCTCATCGATTGGCTCTGGCGTTGGGCAAAGAAAGTCTTGGGCTTCTAGCATGAGTCCATAGCGAGTGGCATCATCCTCATCCGTAAAGGCGAGGACGATATTCTTACCACCTTCCCAGCGAGCATAAATTCCCTGGTTATCTGGATCGGTACTAAATAGCAACACCCACAGTTGCATATTGTTTACCTCGAATTGAACTTATACATTCTATTTTGTTGCGGTCAGTGCTATTTCAAAATCGATCAAAACAGTAACATTTCTCAGCAAGTTTGGAGGAATGCTTAGCTTTTAGGGGGCGCACCCCAATTAATTACTTCTAACTCTCTACCATCTTCTGAAATTACTTGTAGCGAAGGTGTAGTTTGTTGCTCTACTCGCGCAAATTGAATAAACTGAACGCCTTGGCGTGCTGGTTGCACCACCATGACATAACGGTTATCAAGCCATCTAACACTTCTAACTTTATGTAGTAGAAGCCAAACTTCTGCCGTTTTCCCAGAATTTAGATCCACGATCCGCTGCATTGACTCATAGCATTTATTACTGATGCTATCGATCGTATTTGGTATTGTCCACAATCCGCTTAGATAGATTGGATCGACTCTAGCGCTGATCCCATAATTCGTAAACAAGATAACATCACGAGTCCAAAATTGCTTAATTAAATTTTGAACTTCCTGATTGGTTTTAGCATCAGGATATCTCCCCGTAGACTGGAGCTGATGCATTTGTGCCTTGCTCGCTGGGCGTACCCATACGGGAGAAGTACTACACACTTCAAATACTATGGCTTTTCCAGATGATGTTGGAATGGTTTTTCTAGGGGGAGCATTAGCGATTCCCTGCGGTATGCGTACCGCCGCCCTTTCCCCCTCCTGCAAATCTCCCCAGAGAGATCCTATACCCATCTCTAGTTGCGACCGAACTTGAGCAAACACTGATAGACCTTGAGGCGATCGCGCCGATTGAGCTTCTCCTGCTGAAGTTCTAGTTCCCCCGACCAACAGACTGGTTACGAATAAAAACGAAAAAACTACTCTCATCGATCTAAACCACACTCAAAATGATTTCTTGGTGAGGATGTGCCGCACCATAAATAGCATAACCTCACTTCTTTAGGACTACCTAAAATATCTATCTATAAGAGTATTGTATTCCAGACGATTTGATTGTATCCATCTTGCCAATATGGCATAGTTCCTGAAAAAGGATAGATCTTGCGTAACGGGCATATCTGAAAATTTTGCTGCATTAACTATAAAACTTGTGCTATACTTGCAAAGCTAACGCGGGGTAGAGCAGTCTGGTAGCTCGTCGGGCTCATAACCCGAAGGTCGGTGGTTCAAATCCATCCCCCGCCATTTACTAGACAAATTTAAAAAGCAAGGGTACGTGTATCCTTGCTTTTTAGTTTAGCCATTACTTGTACTTGGCAGCTCCTTATGAAGAAGTCACGCTTCTAAATAAGTATCCCAATGTTATACCGATTAAGAGTGCCCATATTTGCCCTGTCTTCACAAAATTGTTCCACCCCTTAGTCATATCAGCAACCACATCCTGTTTAAACTCGCCGCTTTTTTGAGCTTGAGCCAACAAAAAATCCCAATCTAGATCGAGATAGCCAAGGTGCAGGTGACCTGGATGCATAGTGGCGATATCAATGCTGCTGACGCTACTGGCAAAGTTAATGGTAAGGCTGTGAACTATATCAATCATGTCTTCTACTTAGTTAGATTGGTTATATTTTTGATTTGGCAGAGTCTGGTTTAGCTAAATCTGGTTTAGCGTGGGGCTGCATTTCCATGACAATTAACGTGATGTCATCGCTATAACTACGTCCACTACCAACAAAGTTTTGCACCTGCTCGAAAATGTAGTCGAGTATAGCCTGAGGACGAGTGATATTAGGGGATTTTGGGATGCAGTTTTTGCACGCCCACTTTAATGCCTGATACAAGTTTTCCTCATCAAAGCGATCGCCCATTGGATTAGCTGCTTCAGTAATGCCATCCGTGTAATAAAGGACAACGTCCCCTGGCTGTAGCTTTACTTCTGCTTCCTCATATTTTGCCCCCGACTCCAGTCCAATGATCGCACCCATCGTATCAAGGGCATGAATTGTATTGGATTGCGATCGCCACCACAGAGCAGGAGTATGAGCGGCGTTACTGAAGGATAAAATTTTGGTTTTAGGATCTAACTCTGAATAAAACATCGTGACAAACCGATGCGATCGCTCCAGGTCGTCATACATAATTTCGTTGAGATGTTCCAAAATCTTGCCTGGGGTATGCCGATTCAGGACTTCAGCACGCAGCATGCCACGGGTCATGGTCATAATTAGCCCTGCGGGCACGCCCTTACCCATAACATCACCAATTACCATACCCCACCGTTCGCCCTTATTAATGGGAATGAAGTCATAGTAATCTCCGCCCACACGATTAGCAGTGAGACATTTAGCCGCTACTTCCACCCCTTCAATTACAGGGCAATTGCGCGGTAGTAGTTGATGCTGAATTTCGGCACCAATCTCCAGTTCTCGATCTTGCCTTTCCTTTTTCAGTAATTCAGCGGTTAATGTATTATTCTCAATGCCAACAGCGGCCTGATCCGCCACCAGACGCATTAACTTTTGACGCGGCTCGTTCCAGACATACTCAGGATCGCGGCTAAATACATATAGTCGCCCCCGCACCGCATTTTTGACTAGGACAGATGTACCAAACAGCTTCACATCTGAGCCGAGGTAGCTGCGTACCATATCGTCTACAGCGGTGTTAGAACCTGAGATGACTTGCTGAATCGCGCGTTCGATCGCCGACCGTACCTGACGACACTTCATACCATTTGAGCTATTCTCTGGGCAGTGTAGTGATTCCAATCGCATCTGCCCGCTGGCCTTGAATAAGATCAGTGCCCCGCCATCGGTATCCGTAACGCGGCTGGCAATTAATGGAATTAGCTCTAAAAATTGATTGAGATTTGTAAAACTCCTTAATGCAAACCCCAGAAAGCTAAGCAGTTCTTGAATTTTCGCCTGTTCCCGACTCAGCCGCGCTACCAATTCTTTCAGATCGTCAAGCACTAAAATTGTTGAACCAGTTTCTGGTTCCTTGGCTTGCGGCGACCTTCGGCGTGCGGGTGATATAGACATAGAAGAAACTAATCACTAACTGCTTTTATGAACTTCAATTGCTTAAAAGAGCCTCAACAAACTCATAGCTAGAAAATGGTCTGAGATCCTCAATGCCTTCTCCAGCTCCAATAAAGCGAATGGGAAGACCAAGCTGTTGGACAACAGCTAGTGCGACTCCTCCTTTGGCAGTACCATCTAATTTAGTTAGAACTACGCCACTAACGCCTGCTGCTTGGGCAAAGACTTCTGCTTGACGCAGCCCGTTTTGGCCTAATGTTGCATCCAAAACTAGCAAGGATTCCACAGTAGCACCAGATGCTTTTTTGTCAACAATACGGCGAATTTTGTGGAGTTCATCCATTAGGTTCTTTTTGTTTTGTAGCCTACCAGCGGTATCAACTAATAGTAGTTCGGTACCTCGCGCTTGCGCAGCAATAATAGCATCAAATACCACGGCTGCAGGATCAGTATTTTGGCCAATATTGGCAATCACTTCCACTTGGGCGCGATCGCCCCAAACCTTGACTTGCTGTACGGCTGCCGCCCTAAATGTGTCTGCTGCTGCAATCAGGGTTCTATAACCAGATTTTTGGGCAATATGCGCAATTTTACCGATGGTTGTGGTTTTGCCAGCCCCATTCACGCCTGTCATCAACCAAATATTGAGCTGGTTCTTCTGCGGTACAAATGCCAAGTTAAATTTCTGGTTGCCACGATCTTGAAGGGGGGCATCAAGCATCTGACGCAGAATTTTTTTGAGGAAAGCTATTCCGGCTTCGGGTGGTAAAACATCTGTTTTTAGCTTGTTTTGGAGGGCTTCGATAATGCGATCTGTGGCTGTAACTCCTACGTCGGCCTGTAGGAGCAAAGCCTCAATTTCATCAACGGCATCGGCATTGAGCGGCCCCTGCCCCACCAATGATTTTAGTTGGTTGACCAGACCCAATCTGGTCTTGTTTAAGCCTTGACGTAGCTGTTTTAACCAGGTGATTTCTTCGAACGAAATGTCTTCTGGCCTTCGTCCTTGGGCTGCTAGCACTTCAGAGGACCAGAGGAAGCCTTCATCAAAGGCGATCGCTGACTCTATTTCCACGGGTGTGGATCTCACCTCTTTGGGTTGAATCGAGGTCGGAGTGGCGGGTTGCTCTGGGGCGGTGGCTTCTGCTTCGGCGATCGCACTAGCCGCTAGTGCGTCAATCCGTGCCTGGCGATCGCTTGCCGATTGCGCCCAAAAAGGTAGCGCCTCTGATGTTTCTGGTGGCGGAACTTCGGCAATTGATTCTGGAACTACGCCAGAAACTTCAGGCTCTGTCGAGGTGAGAGGCAAAGTTTCTGGTACTAGGTCTTCTGCTGTCTCAGGCTCTTGGGCAACTACCTCAGTAATAGTTTCAGGTGTAGGGGTTTCTGTTCTGGCTGGCGCACGATTGTCTGTTAGAGGTGACTCAATACTGGTAGTGACATCGGCAGTAGCAACGGGGATCTGCTGTTTTTGAATGTTGGCATAGGCAGATTTAGCCCAGTTGAGCAATTCTTGAGACTGGGCTGTGGCTTCTGGCTCATGACTTTCTACTTTAGCCTCAACAGGAGTCTCTCCCACAGGTGTTTCTGCTACGGGAGCTTCTTGCTCTTCTTCTTGTGGGTTTTCTTCGTCGTATTGTCGCCGGAACCAGTTAAAAACCATGCTTTATATTGCCTATCTTGCCGCTAAATCAAATTAGTTTATGCCAAACTTATGCCTGAATGGTAGATAGTTTAAGCCTTTTCAATAGGATACGCTACGCAAAATCATTAAGTTTGTGACACGGATCGTATTGGGTTTGTGATTGGCTCCGCTACTCAAGCTAAAGCGATCGCCCAATCTATAATTTCCATAGCAATTGACAACCCATACTCATAACGAGTATGATTTAGCTAGTAAATTAGTTCCAAGTAAGTTTCTTAGGTAGTTGTCAATGCTGCATAACTAACCACATACCTTTAGACTGAGAAAACTAAGTCAGTCATAGGTGCATATAGTAGGTGCATTCAGTAAAATTAATTGAATTTAGGAGAAACCCAAATGGGTAAAGATAAAGCGAAAGGAACCTTGGAAATTAATCTGGGGATCGATGAGAAAGATAGAAAAGAGATCGCGGAGGGGTTATCTCGTTTATTAGCAGATACTTATACGTTGTACCTCAAGACCCACAATTTCCACTGGAACGTTACTGGGCCAATGTTTAATACGTTGCACCTCATGTTTGAGGGGCAATATACCGAATTAGCTCTCGCTGTCGATCTAATCGCCGAACGTATCAGATCGCTTGGCTTTCCTGCACCTGGCTCCTACTCGGCTTACGCTAAGCTTGCTTCGATCGAGGAAACCGAGGGCGTACCCAATGCTGAGGATATGATTCGCCTTTTAGTAGAGGGTCAGGAAGCAGTTGTGCGTACCGCTCGTTCCATTTTCCCCATTGTCGATAAAGTTAGTGATGAGCCAAGTGCTGATTTACTAACGCAAAGGATGCAAGTCCACGAAAAAACAGCCTGGATGTTGCGCAGCTTACTCCAATAGTTGTTATCACGGGGTTCATATCGATGCAGGCAGGGCAGACCTATGTGTCTGCCCGTACATCCAAAAAAATTAGAGGATAAATTCGTAGGGTTTCCCGACAACTTGATATTGGCTGTTAAGAGTTAGTTTTAGAGTCAGTTTTAGCAATAGTATCCTCTCTCAATCTTTTCCTGCGTCCGCGATCGCTTGAGGATTTATGCTTAGAAGAGAAGGTTCGAGCTTTGAGAATGGCGGCAGCAAGGAAAGTATAGGATAAGATGCCGACAGACACTAACAGCCAGAAGCTTTGATCGGGATTGCCGATTGTGCCAAAGGTATTCCAGAGGGCGTGCAATAGAGAGGCACTGAAATAACCCACGGCAAGAATTTGCCACCGTTTGGATGGCTTAAGCACGCTCAGGCCAATAAAGTACCCCAAATAGCCACTATAGGCCATATGGCCAGCCACAGACCCCAGCACTCGCGGGATAAGTAATTGCAAAGCCGCTTCCCCACCAGATTGCTGCGTCACTAGCGGCACGTACTGCCCCAAAGTCTCTATCAACGTAAAACCGACAGCGGAGGCTGTGCCAAGCAGAATGCCGTCTAGGGGTTCAAATACACCGATGCGATCGCGCCAAGGATACTTAAGTTCCATGCCAATCCGCCATGCTGCCAGTACAGGTAGCGCCTTCAGTAGCTCTTCCATTAAGCCCGCTCCGAAGAACGTGCCGATCAATACGCTAAAAAAGTTAGTCTGACCCGAGGCTATTCTGCCAGGAAGCACCTGACGAAAGAACCAGATGAATAAATCTAGAATCGGACTGCGTAAAATTAGGATTGTCGCAAACATACTGCCAAGCAGAACCCACCAGGGTTTGGGTTTCTGGCAAAGTTGATAGACAAAGTAATAAGCCGCAGCAATGATATAAATCGATAGCACCAGATTAAACTGGTTGCGGTTGCCTAGAGAAGCAAATAGTGCCACTACAGACACGATCGTGACGATCGCTGGCACGAGATAGGCTTTTTGGATTAATTCCCCACCCGTAGAAATAATTGGTACTAGCTGCGTCAGAGTCAGGGTGGTAGGTGGTGGGTTATCTAACTGCGATTCCAGGCGGGTGACAGAATTCTGCTCTTCTAATTCAAACTCAAATATTGGCCCTTTTTGACTAAGCGTGAGGCGATCGCCTCTTTGCAGCACCTGACATCCAGATAACCGCTGACCATTAACAAATGTACCGTTGGCGCTGTCTAGATCGCAAATTTCCCAGCGACACACGCCAAAGTTAAAGTTAGCCCTGATCTCGGCATGACGCCTAGATACAGAGCCATATAGCTCGGGATCGAGCACGATATCGCATCGAGGATCGCGGCCAATAACGATAACGCGATCGTCAGGGAGAGGGATTTCTTCCTGCTTGCTGCCTGTTGTGGGGGATATCTGGATGAGGAAGCCTTGAGGCAAAATGGTAGTCATATAAAAAACTCTTCTGCCTAGCAGCAAGAAGAGCATAGTGCTTACATGAATTTTAACCTTTAGTTTAAAGGACTAGACTGCCTCTAAATCCTTCTCACCTGTCCGGATACGATAAATACGCTCTACAGGGCTGACAAAGATTTTGCCGTCACCGATCTCCCCTGTACGAGCGGCGGATATCACCTTCTCCACTACCATTTCCACCTGATCGTCCTCTACAACAATTTCGACTTTCAGCTTCTGTAAAAACTCAACGGTATATTCCGAACCACGATAGCGCTCTGTTTGCCCTTTCTGGCGACCAAAGCCTCGTACTTCTGATACTGTCATGCCAACTACTCCAGCATTCACTAGAGCAATTTTGACTTCATCAAGTTTGAAGGGACGAATAATTGCCTCAACCTTTTTCAAGTTAACTCCTCCATTGCCATTTGAACCTTTTTTGTATTTATAGGAATGAGAATTTGTAATTCAAATTACTATTTGCTAAAAATAGTTTTTGTTCCGCACGAGCTAAAACTTTGTAGATAATAGTATCCGATAATAGAGCTAATTGGTAATTTGTCAGGTTTTGGTTATTTAGTCCTTCTTTTTGCGACTAACACTGACCGAATAATGGTCGAATATACATAATCTCTAGCCGTCTCTAGCCAATTTGCTGAGTTACACAGAATCATGTCAAATATGCTGTCAGCCTATCGCGATCGCGCTTCTGAGCGTGCTCAACTTGGTATCCCACCACTACCGCTTGACGCCCAGCAAGCCTCTGACCTCTGCGAGCTGCTAAAACAGCCCCCCAGTGGCGAAGAGGATTTTTTGCTGGAATTATTACGCGATCGCATTCCACCTGGCGTGGATCGTGCTGCCTATGTTAAAGCTGGCTTTTTAACCGCGATCGCGCAGGGTACTATTCATTCCCCTTTAGTTTCACCTGTAATGGCAGTACAACTGCTAGGCACGATGGTGGGTGGCTACAACGTGCAAACGCTGGTGGATCTACTCTCTGATACAAGCCTTGGAAGCGAGGCTGCTCATGCATTGAGTAAAACACTCCTGGTTTTTGATGCCTGGCACCAGGTCCTGGAATTAGCTGCGACCAATCACTATGCCAAGCAAGTCATCGATGCCTGGGCAAAAGCAGAATGGTTTACCAGCCGTCCACCTTTGGCTGAGACTATTACCGTAACTGTGTTCAAAGTGCCTGGCGAAACCAACACGGACGATCTCTCACCCGCATCTCAAGCGTTCTCCCGCCCCGATATTCCCCTGCACGCGCTGAGCATGTTGGAGTCAAAGTTGCCCGGATCGCTCGATACGATTCAACAACTCAAGCAAAACGGTTATCCCATTGCCTATGTTGGTGATGTGGTTGGTACAGGCTCATCGCGCAAATCCGCGATTAATTCGGTGCTATGGCACATTGGCCAAGATATTCCTTACATTCCCAACAAGCGATCAGGTGGCGTAATTCTAGGCGGTGCGATCGCGCCAATCTTCTTCAATACCGCTGAGGATGCTGGTGCCTTGCCGATCCAGTGCGATGTCAGTAAGCTGGAAACTGGTATGTTGATTACCATTCATACTCGCGAAGGCAAAATTACCAACCATGCCACGGGTGAAACTCTGGCCACATTCTCACTCACACCGACGACTATTGCTGATGAAGTGCAAGCAGGTGGACGCATCCCCCTGATTATCGGGCGCGGATTAACTGACAAAGTGCGTCATGCCCTGGGTCTAAGCGTTAGCGAACTATTTAACCGCCCTCAAGACCCTGCTGACACAGGTAAAGGCTTTACACTAGCTCAAAAAATGGTCGGCAAAGCCTGCGGACTACCTGGTGTGCGTCCTGGTACTGCCTGCGAACCAATGATGACGACCGTTGGCTCTCAAGACACCACCGGGCCTATGACCCGTGATGAATTGCAGGAGCTGGCCTGTTTGGGCTTTAGTGCCGACCTGGTAATGCAGAGCTTTTGCCATACCGCTGCCTATCCCAAGCCTACGGACATCAAAACTCACCATGAATTACCTGACTTTTTCTCAACGCGGGGTGGGGTGGCTTTGCATGTCGGCGACGGCATTATTCACTCCTGGCTGAATCGCATGCTGATGCCAGATACGGTTGGTACGGGCGGCGACTCGCACACGCGTTTTCCCTTGGGGATTTCCTTCCCAGCGGGTTCTGGTTTAGTCGCTTTTGCCGCAGCTCTAGGCGTGATGCCGCTGAATATGCCCGAATCAGTTCTGGTGCGCTTCAAGGGCGAGTTGCAGCCTGGAGTTACCTTGCGTGATGTTGTCAACGCCATTCCCTATGTGGCGATGCAAAAAGGCTTGCTCACGGTGGAGAAGCAAAACAAGAAAAACATCTTCTCTGGCCGCATCATGGAAATTGAGGGTCTGCCAGACTTGAAAGTAGAGCAAGCCTTTGAACTGACCGATGCCTCTGCCGAGCGCTCTTGTGCTGGTTGCACGATCAAGCTCAGTGTTGAGACAGTTTCCGAGTACTTGCGCTCCAATATTGCCCTGCTCACAAATATGGTGGCACGCGGCTATCAAGATGCCCGCACGATTATGCGGCGCGTAGCCAAGATGGAGGAGTGGTTGGCTAATCCCGTGCTAATGTCAGCCGATGCCGACGCTGAATATGCCGAAATCATCGAGATTGACCTGAACGAAATTAAGGAACCCATTGTAGCGGCTCCCAACGATCCCGATAACGTCAAGTTGCTATCTGAAGTAACAGGCGATCGCATCGATGAGGTGTTTATTGGTTCATGCATGACCAATATTGGCCACTACCGCGCTGCGGCTAAAGTGCTGGAAAAAGAACCACCCGTCAAGGTGCGTCTATGGGTATGCCCACCAACCCGGATGGACGAGCATCAGCTCAAGGAAGAAGGTGTCTATAGTGTGTTTGGTCAAGCGGGAGCCAGAACTGAAGTGCCTGGTTGTAGCCTGTGTATGGGCAATCAGGCGCGTGTTGGCGATGGCACAACGGTATTTTCTACTTCTACCCGTAACTTCAACAACCGCATGGGCAAGGATGCGCGTGTATATCTCGGTTCTGCGGAGTTGTCAGCCGTCTGCGCTCTTTTAGGCCGCATTCCCACTGTCCAGGAATACAAGGATATTATGGCGAATAAAATCGATCCTTTTGCAGGAGACTTGTATCGCTATCTTAATTTCGATCAGGTTGCAGGTTTTGCCGATGAAGGACGGATCGTGCCTTTAGAAGAAATGCCCCGCATTGAAGACATTTTAGGAATGCCCACTGCCACCAGTCGGTGATTGAAAACCAAGCCTGACGGCTTATCATTACTAAAGCAGTCATATAACCAATTCTTCAAAATGTAAGGGCGAACGGCCGTTCGCCCCTCCAGCAATCTGTTAATTTACTTTAGAGAATTGGTATAACTTAAATTTTGGACGCAGAGTTTAATAATTAGGATGGTTCTCATGTTCAGTACTTCTATCACGATCAAAACAGACGAATTAGCTAATGCAGCCAAAAAGTTGCTAGCTCGCTATACTTCAGGGGAAAGAAATTTCTCAGGCGAAAACTTCCAGGGGATCAGACTCAGGAGTGCTGACCTTAGAGGTACTAACCTCAGCAACGTTAACCTCAGTTTTGCCAATTTGCGCGGCTGTAATTTTAGAGTTGCGAATATGACTAAGGCCAATATGAATGGCTCCTACTTGATCGACGCCAATATGAGTAATGCTGACCTTAGGGGCATATCAATTACAGATGCCAATTTGAGCAATGCTGATATGTGGGATGCAGATTTAAGTGGTGCAAATTTAAGTGGTGCCAACCTGTTTCGTGCCAACTTGGGCATGGCTGACTTTAGTAATGCTAACTTCAGCAATACCGTGCTGACAGATGCCAGCTTCAATAAAACCAATGTGAGAAATGCTAACTTTAGCAATGCCGATCTAATGGACGCCAACTTGAGCGATGCCCTAAACCTCACACCTGAACAGGTTAAAGCCGCAAGAAACTGGGAATATGCGGCATATAGTAAAGATTTTCGCAAGAAATTAGGTCTTGCCGATCCAATCTAATCCGCATCTAAGTAATTGTTGGTTTACAACATAAACATGCGGCCATCAGGCGTAATGGCATCACGCGATGCCACAAAGTCTTTCAGATTGCTATCCGATTCCAGGCGACCATCCACCATATTGATCACGCGATCGGCAACATCAAGAATGCGGTTGTCGTGCGTCACCATCAATATGGTTAGCCCTTCATCTCTAGCTAGTTTCTGCATCAGGTTGACAACATCTCGACCTGATTTTTTGTCTAATGCGGCGGTTGGCTCATCGGCGAGAATGAGCTGCGGCTTATTTACCAGGGCACGGGCGATCGCCACTCTTTGCTTTTGTCCGCCTGAAAGCGCTTTAGGTTTATAGTCAACGCGATCGGCCAGACCCACTTGTCCTAAAATGCTAGCTGCTCTTTCTCTTGGGCTTTGGTCGGAGCGTAACAGATCGACTGCCATTTGGACGTTCTGTCTGGCGCTCAGAGAACCAAATAAATTATGTGACTGGAAAATAAAGCCAATATTTTTACGCACTTCCACCAGTTGATTTTTATGCAACCCAATAATTTCCCGCCCTAACACATTGAGGGTACCTTCTCTGGCACTGCGCAATGCCCCAATCAGGGTAAGCAATGTCGTTTTACCTGAACCAGATGGCCCCGTCATAATCGCAATTTGCCCAGGATAAAGATCTAAATTTATATCAAATAGCGTCTGCTTGCGTAGATCTCCCTCCCCATAAAAGAAATCAAGGCTGCGTATTTGGACAGATGGCTTGGTAATGGTATTTATCTGAGTTGTGGGCTGTTCTACCGAAATGGATTCCATACTTCCTCAACCTCTAGCTTTATCAGGCAATGCGTAATTAATTTGGGGTAGTCAATTTATCTGCGAGTAATATTAATCAGCAGAATTAATCAAGATTTGTCAAGTAATTGTTGACTTATATTAGTTGTGTGCAAGCACTTATTTCAAGCGACTAACGGGTGACTAATGGCTAATATGTCTAATTATGACGCAGTCAAAAAATATTTTGCTCAGTGGTTGCAGATGGGCAAGAAAGTTTTTATTCAGAGCCAAAACAAGCTTGTTGGAGTGAATTGCGTTGTTAGAGGCGAGTCATATACTAACGAATTTGAGCAACTTTGGGCTGAGATATCTGACCCTAGATCCGGCGATGTATACCTTGACGGTACCGATGAAAGTATTCAGGAATTGCTTTCGCCAAAGTGGGAAGTGGTCTCCTGTGCGCGTTGTGAGATGCCTATACCTATTGGGATGGGGCCACAAGCAGCTCAGATTTGTCCCTGCAACGATCTTGGCTGTTACCCAAATCTGGAGGCGATCGCCCCGAGAGAGCCAGTAATTACAGCTAAACACTTGAGTAGCATTATGAGCCGACTGAAGCAGGTGGCTTGTAGCGATCGCTAAATAAGTGTGGGTCACGGCCTGAATGCAAATGGTAAGCTGACCAACATTTAGTTTACCTATTTAATTAATCGATAGCATTGCCCGGATTCGTTTTTGAATCTCTGGCAAAAGACCTTGATACCAATCTCTAAGTTGGTTATGTTCCTGGGGTCCCTAGAGCACATTCTCAAGGTGAAACTCTGGATGAATTTAATCTTTGTGAAGTGATAGAAATACTCCTTGAGGATGAACAAACAGTCATTGGTACGGAAATGATATCCTTTTGAAGCAAGTAATCTGGCTTAGGCAAAGGATTTAAAGTTTGCGATCGCTTACTAGTTCTAACAATCCCCTGATCAAACAACTGCGCCAACTCGGGCAGAGTGCAAAAGATCGGCGCGAACAGAACCTGTTTCTCGTTGAAGGTACGCACGCACTGATAGAGGTGATCGCTACCCAATATCCCCTAGAGATTGTCTGTTGTACGGAAACATGGGCAGACTCCCATGCACAAATCTTTGCTCAGTGTCAGGCGATCGCGCATCGCGTAGAGTTTGTGAGTCTGCAAGTACTAGGAGCGATCGCTACCACTGTTAATCCCGATGGTGTAGTTGCGGCGGTACCGCTGCCCGAAAATGCCCCTATCCAGATTGAAACATTGGGTTTAGCGCTGGAATCAATCCAAGATCCTGGCAATATGGGTAGCATCATTCGCACTAGCGCTGCTGTAGGCGCAGATGGATTATTGCTCAGCAAAGATTGTGTCGATGCGACTAACCCTAAAATTATCCGTGCTACAGCGGGTCAATGGTTTCGCTGTCCCAGGCAAACGGTTGAAGATCTACATGCAGCAATTAAGGCTTGGCAACAAACAGGAGGGGTAGCGATCGCTACTCTAGCGGATGCCAAGCTCACCTATTGGGATTTTGATTTTAGACAACCCAGCTTAATTTTGTTGGGTAATGAAGGAAATGGCTTATCAAAAAGCTCGATCGAAGTGGCGGATGTGGCAGTGAGAATTCCTTTAAGTAATGAGGTAGAATCTCTGAATGTCGCGATCGCTGCATCCCTCATCCTTTACGAAGCTAAACGCCAGAGAGAACATGCGATCGATTATTAATCTCAACTATCGTTATTGCGACGCTGATTCAGGCGATAGACAATCTCAGCATGATACTCACGGGTAATAGGATAGAAGTAAGCCAGTACTAGTCCACAAACCAAAGCAACGGTTGGCAAAGGACCAATCGCAATCTGAATTGCCAGTAGGGCTGATTCGGGTTGTGAGGGAGCAGGTTGGCATGGAACTCTTTCCTTAAATCCCGACCAAGAAAGAGCAATACCCAAGAGAAATAGTCCTGCTGCTAAACCAACCTTCTGAAGAAATACCATAAATGCGTAGAATATTCCCTCACGTCGTTGACCGGTTTCCAACTCATCCAGTTCGATCACATCCGGCACCATCGACCAGGGAATTAGATAGGCAGTAGAAACGCCAAACCCAGCCATGACTGCCAGAACGTACATTAAACCAACTTGGCCAGGTTTGAGAAAGAATAATCCTGCCTGCGCGACAATCCACAAGCCCATACCCATAAAGTAGACAGCTTTCTTGCCAAATTGCTTACTAATGGCACTCCAGACAAATAGCATTGCTAGTGCCGTCCCCTGCACGGCAATCGTGACCGAAATAAAATCTGCTTCGGCTAACTTCATGTAATTCACAACAAAGTAGGGAATAATCGAAGCGGTGATCTGTACGGCTAACCAGGAGAAAAAATAAATGCCAATTACATATACAAATGGACGATTGTGAAAGACAATGCGCAACTGTTGCCAAAAATTAAGCTCTTCAACTACATCTAATATTTGATTTTGCAAGCGATGGTTTTCCACGACTAAGACGCGATCGCGTACTCCCCAGATACACCAGTAGAGCGATAAAACTGAGATAACTGCACAGATACCACCCAGTATGAGATATTGCAGACTATTAGCATTACAACTACCCGATGCATTGGTATTTGCCTTAAATAGAGCAAAAATAATTTGTGCCAGGATCAAAGAGAGAATGCTGCCACCGATGGAGAACGTAAAGCGAAACCCACTGAGACTAGTGCGCTCGTTGTAATCTTGGGTTAGCTCGGCGGTAAGTGCCGTATAAGGTAAATTAACCGCCGTATAGAAAGAATTAAATAGAATAGCAATAATAATGTAGTACCAGAATAATCCCCATTTATCCGTAGTTGGTACCAGCCCTTGCAACAGGAAAAAAACACCAAAGGGGATGGCTCCATAAAGCATCCACGGTAGCCGCCGCCCCAAGCGCGACTTGGTGCGATCGCTTAACACACCCACAATCGGATCGTTAACGGCATCCCACACCTTGCTGATTAGCAAGATACTGCCAGCTAATCCTGCATCTAGCCCCGCAACATTGGTAAAAAAGAAAAGTAAAAAGACTGACAGAAGATTTGCCGTAATTGCTGCACCTAGATCGCCAGCACCATAGGCAATTTTGGTTTTTAACTTAAGCTTTTGGGAGATCGGCTCTCCACTGGGTCGATCGAAACTTTCCATGCATGCACTGCTCGTTAAAATCTGTCCTAAGTTATAGCGCTTTTTGGTAGTATCAAAGTGATGATCATTTGGTTAACTGATATAACTCTGTAAGGGCAGGTTTAGTAAATCTGTTATTGTTTCTCAGTCAAGCTTTCAGCAAAACCTGCCCCTACGACAAAATGCAGATTTAAACAGTTTTTTCAGCCAATCAGGATAATAATTTGCGGACTACCCGTTTTTGTAATAACGGCAGTATATACAATCTCATACTTTGGGTAATATATGCATAGCAATCTGGAGTCATTGCTATGCGCGTATAGGTAACTAAAGTAACCCAAAATGTTAAAGGTAGCAGTCGGACACAGCAACGATCCTAATTCTGCTGAAGCAGTGCAAGAGGTGCTCGAACAGTGTCAAAAATCCCTAGCTGGAGAAAGGCCGCAGGCGGGCCTTTTATTTGCCGCAGTTGACTTCGATCATAGTTTAATCCTCAATCGCATTAATCAGGCTTTCCCTGGCATTGAACTGATTGGCGGTACTACGGATGGAGAAATGTCATCGGTTTTAGAATTTCAGCAAGATTCATTGACCCTGATGGTTTTCAGTGCTGATGACATTGAAATTCGTGCTGCTGTTGGTCGCGATGTGCATGAGAATCCGATCGCGATCGCGCATCAGGCAGTTGAGAGCGCAAAGCAAGCTTTTACCACACCCGTCAAATTCTGTATCACAACTCCAGAGAGTATAACCACGAATTCATCTTCTATTGTGCAAGGCTTAAAGTTAGCACTAGGTTCCACTCCTGTTTTTGGTGGAGCCACTGCGGATCGCAGAGATGCAAAACGCGACTATCAATTTTTTAAAACTGAAGTTTTAAGCGACTCAGTGCCAGTTCTGTTATTTGCAGGTAATATCATGTTTTCCCATGGTGTCGCCAGTGGATGGCATCCGATTGGGAAACGCGGTATTGTGACAAAATCAGATGGCAATATCGTCTACGAAATTGATGCCAAGCCAGCCTTAGAATTTTATAGTTATTATTTCGAGCACTTTACTCCCGATGCTGCTCACCCGCTAGCCGTATTTCCTCCCGGTGAAGACAAATTTTTTCTTCGAGGTGTGACCAGTTACGATCCAGAATTAGGAAGCCTTACGACTTCTGGTGGGGTACCAGAGGGCTCGACTGTGCAAATTGCCGAAGCATCCCAGGAAGATATTCTCACAGCTTCTCGGTCATCATTTAGTGATGCTTGGGAAAACTATCCTGGAGAGGAACCTACTGCGGCGATATTTTTCTCCTGCGCTTGGCGGCGCTGGATATTGGGCTCGCGAACAAACCAGGAGTATAAGGCGATCGCTACTTATCTTAAACAACCCTTACCAAGCTGTGGTTTTTACACCTATGGGGAAATCGCACCATTGCGAGAAAGTGGACAGACATTCTTTCACAACACAACCTTTGCCACTTTGTTAGTAGGGAGTCGATAAGACAAAATGACACCTGAGGACTACGAAACTACGATTAAAAAACTGGAGAAAGAAATCCGAGTTCTCAAAAAGAAGTTGGAGCGTGCAGAAACGGATAGCACCAGGCTGGAAGATACTAATCAGAATCGGGAATCGCTGCTCAAAAAGGTGATCTGCGAGCTACAGGAGTATCAAGGCACCCTAGAGAAAAAGAGCATCGATCTAGAACGGGCCTTTAACGAACTACACATGATGCAGGACAAGCTAGTTGAAGCCAAAAAGATGGCTGCTTTAGGCAGTCTTGTCGCAGGTATAGCCCATGAGATCAATACACCTGTAGGTACCAGTATCACCCTGGCCTCAACCCTGGCGGATGAAACTCAATTGTTGCTTGCAGCAGTTGGTGCAGGACAACTAAGGCGATCGCTCCTGAATAATTACTTGGAAATTGCGCAGGAAAGTACGAGTTTACTATTGAGTAATTTAAATCGCGCCGGAGAATTAGTCCAAAGCTTTAAACAAGTGGCAGTCGATCAATCGATTTTGGAACAGCGGACTTTTAGAGTCAAACATTACTTAGAGGAAGTAATCACCAGTCTTTCCCCCCAGTTTCGATATACCTCACATCGTGTAACGGTGAAAGGAGATGATGAAATTTCGATTCACAGCTATCCCGGAGCGATCGCCCAAATTGCAACCAATCTGGTAACAAACTCACTTGCTCATGCCTACTTAAGTGACGAAAGCGGTCATCTCTCCTTTGCAGTGACTCAGGAAAATGAATATGCGGTTATCGAATATAGTGATGATGGCTGTGGTATTGCCCCAGAGGTTTTGGGTAAAATATTTGAGCCATTCTTTAGCACAGCTCGTGGTAAAGGTGGTACAGGGTTAGGGTTGAATATTGTTTATAACTTAGTCACCCAAAAGCTACAGGGTAGAATAGACGTACAAAGCGAAGTAGGGAAAGGGACGCAGTTCAAGATCGTAATTCCCCTGACTGTGAGTGGTTAATTGAGATTAGCATAGCTGCCTGCTCAGCACTTTTAGCTTGCTTGCATAAGCTATGCTAAGAGAAAGTAAGGATTACCATATATAGCAGTGAACCGATGACCTTGCCCACCCCTAGATCGCAGTCTACATTCAATCGTGATGAAGACAGGGATAACATCACTACTATAGATTTAGATGATGATGATTCTATCTATTTCTGTGATGAGGTTGAGCAGATCTCACTAGAATCCTCAGAGGCTTTAGGAACAGGGAGTACAGAGGCATGGAAGATCGTAATTGTCGATGACGATCTTGCCGTTCACCGTGCTACCCAACTTGCCCTGAATAATTTTCAGTTTGCCGGTAAGCCACTAGTATTTTTCTCTGCCTATTCCGCTGAGGAAGCGAAGCAATTAATTGCCTTCGAGCAAGCCGATGCAGCTTTGATCTTGCTTGATGTGGTCATGGAGACACATGATGCTGGACTGCAAGTAGTGCGGTACATTCGGGAAGAACTAAAAAATCAGCAAGTGCGCATTGTGCTGCGTACAGGACATCCCGGTGAAGCCCCTGAAGAATCTGTGATTCTCAACTACGATATCAACGACTACAGGCTTAAAGTAGAGCTGACTCGGCAAAGAGTGATTACTACTGCGATCGCCGCACTGCGTTCCTATCGAGACATTATGACAATTGCACAGCAAAAAAGCGAACTTATGCATGCCCTAAAGCGCTTACAACAAACCCAGAAGCAGCTTGGAGAATATGCCTATACGCTTGAGATGAAGGTTGCAGAACGCACGATCGCCTTAGAAAAAGCGAATAGAGAACTTTATCTACTGGCAAATCAGGATGGATTGACAGGGGTTGCTAACCGTCGTTGCTTCGATAATTATTGGTTGCAACAGTGGCAGCTTTTGACGGATCGGCAGCAACCATTATCCCTAATTTTACTCGATATAGACTGCTTCAAGAGCTATAACGATCGCTATGGGCATCAAGCTGGTGATGAATGCCTGCAAAAAGTTGCCCAAGCTATAAGCCAGGTTCTGCGTCGACCAACAGATTTAGCAGCCCGTTATGGCGGTGAAGAGTTTGCGGTCATTCTACCTAATACCCCCCTTGAAGGTGCGCGCCAGGTTACACAAGCGATCGCCGCTATAATTCACAACCTTAACATCCAGAATCTCCAATCATCGGTCAGCGATCGCATTACCTTGAGTTTAGGTATCTCTTGCACCGTACCCCATCGGGATATTGAACCCAAGTTGGCGATCTCGATCGCCGACAAAGCTCTTTACCAGGCAAAGGAGGAAGGGCGCAATCGCTACTGTATCTATGGGCAACCTTGTGTCTCAGTGAACTCGGTGAACCCATAAAGTTAAGCGGTATTTTAGCTTAGAACATGTTTGACAAGTCAGTCGTGAACCAGTCTAGCCCCCAGCATCAAGCGCATCCTTTACCATTACTACTGCATTTGGAGTGGGTGCTTCTATCGATCTCAATTATTGCAGAATTTCTGCCTGCACCACTGTATAAACTACCTCGCTCTTTACCAATCGCCATTATCTGTACAGTTGGTCTTGTGCCGTTTGGCTTCACGATCCCTAGATCGCCAAAGTTTCTAAAGTTTATCTATATAGCGATTGAAATCGCCTTAATCTTACTGGCGATTTTGATTGGTGGGATTAGGCTATTTCCATTTCTTTGCCTCGTTTTAGTAATGCGCAGTTGCGTGAGATTTGAGTTAAAAGGGCGGCTACTAATTGCCTTTCTGACATTGGGGTTATATTTGCTCGGGCTAGTCCAACGTTTTCAGAATATTGCAGTACCTAACTTACCGAATCTACCAGGCCTACTCACGATCATGCAGGTCAGCTTTACGCTTTTGTTCATGCTGAGTTTGGTATTTGTTTTACTCTTAGTGAATGCTTTACTGGCAGAGCGTCAGAGTCGAGATCGTCTAGCGATCGCCAACGCACAACTCAGATCCTATGCCATCCGCATTGAAGATCAAGCTATGCTGCAAGAACGCAATCGCATCGCACGGGACATCCACGATTCTCTCGGCCATGCCCTGACCGCCTTGAATATCCAGTTGGAAACTGCGCTAAAACTTGGTCAAAATTATCCTGAACGAGCCCAGAATTTTTTGGTGGAAGCTAAGCGACTTGGCTCAACTGCGTTACAGGAAGTCAGGCAATCGGTGAGTGCATTGCGTGCCGATCCCCTGAAAGGGCAACCCCTAAAAGCCGCGATCACCTCACTTGCCGAGGGATTTCAACGTTCTACAGGCATAGAACCAGAATGCAGCATAAATTTACCGCACAGCCTACCAACAGAAATCAATATTGCTATCTATCGCATCGTACAAGAAGCACTCACAAACATCTGTAAATATGCGATCGCTTCTGAGAGTAATATTGCACTACAGGTGAGAATTTTACTTGATACCACACCATCAATCCTATCCCTAACCGTGCAAGATAATGGTAGAGGTTTCCAGCTAGACCAAAACAGAATGGGATTTGGCTTGCAGGGAATGCGCGAACGTACTATGGCTCTGGGCGGTCAATTTCATATACGCAGTGCACTGGGCACAGGCTGTAAAATCTCCGTACAAATTCCCTTACTAAGCATAACTTGAGAATATGAATCAGTCAGAATCTAATCCTAAAATTCGGATTATGCTAGTCGACGATCAGAGTCTAATTCGTCAAGGATTGAAGGCACTATTAGAATTGGAAAGCGATCTAGAGATTATTGGCGAATTTGATCACGGTAGATCGGCCCTGCAAGCATTAGAAATATACCAAAGTCAATCTTCTCTACCGGATGTGGTACTGATGGATATTCGCATGCCAATCATGGATGGTGTGGCGGCAACTCACCTGATTTGCCAAAAGTATCATGATATCAAAGTGTTAGTGTTAACAACGTTTGACGATGATGCATACGTCACAGAAGCATTGAAAGTGGGAGCTACTGGTTACTTACTCAAAGATACTCCTTCGGAAGAACTAGCAGCAGCAATTCGGGCTATCCACAAAGGCTATGCCCAATTTGGCCCTGGCATTCTCCCAAAACTTGCCGCAAAAGTATCCACTTCCCCACCCGTTTCCACTTACACTCTACCCTCTGGCTTTGCCGAACTCACCGCCAGAGAGAGGGAAGTCCTGAGCCTGATTGCCACAGGTGCGAGTAACCGCGAGATTGCCCAGCAACTCTACATTTCTGAAGGCACAGTCAAGAACCACGTTACTAATATTTTGAGTCGTCTCGATCTGCGCGATCGCACCCAGGCGGCGATCTTTGCTAACTCCCTCCCAACCTTAGAAAACCCTACGCAAAAATAATCCCCCTTCCATCATGAGCGATAAAAGGGGGGAAAGCTAAAAGCCTATTGACCAAACTGAAAGTTGACAGCGAGCCGCTATCTAGAAGCTAAATCTAGTACTGACGTTGCCAACCCAGAAGTTGTTACCACTGAAGTTGTTGGCATTAAAGATGTAGTAGAAGTTCGGCACGATCGAAATGTTCTTGGTGAGCGGTAAGTAATAGGACAACTCCAGATCGTATTGAGTACCACCATCACCTGCACCAGACACAAAGAATCTCTTGCCTGAGGTAATGCTGTTAGGCATCACAAATGAGATGGTTGCTTTTGCTCCTTCTTTGAACAAATCAGGGAAAGCTAGACCAACTTGGAAGGTTTGGGCATTAATATTCCCACTGCGCGAAGCGATCGCCGCATTAACATTGGTATCGTTAAACGCATAGCGGCCAAATAGACCAAATCCCTTCGCAACCAGCCAATCAAAGTTGAAGGCATAGATATTCGACTGAGCGTTGTTCAGCCTGCCACCAAAACCATCATCAAGGATTCCCAACAGTGGCTCGCCGCCAATGGCAGCCAGAATATCATCCTGGAGGTTGTAACGGGAGTACAGGAATCGCAAGTTGATATCCTTCGTGGGCTTGTATGTTAACTCAGCAGAAAGGATATTTGTACCGCCAAACAACCCGCGATTGGGGTTGGATGCGTCGTTGTTGGTGAAGAATTCATTACTTTCAGCCAGATAACCCAGAGCGAAGTCAAGGTTATCGCTGAAGGAATGCGTTAGCACTGCACCAGCACCGCGATTGACCCCACTCAGGAAGGTGCTGGACGTGGAGTTAAACGAACCACCATCAAAAATGCTGGTGAAGCGGTTATCGTCAAAGTACTTGTAGAAGTTCAAACGTGGGCCGACGACCAAGCGGGTCTTATCACCGAAAATAGGGAAACTGTAGGACAATTCCCGAAGGATGAATGAATTCGCAGTAGCACCAGAGGTTTGATCGAAATAAGGTACGCCAGTGTTGTTGAATTGACCTGCTGAAACATAAGTGTTGGCAGGCGAAAGACCGTTACCTGCGGCAAGCTGAGTGACCAGCGAGTCTTTACCCGTAAAGGATGTATTCAGGTTCAACCATACTAAACCGCTGAAGGTAAGGTTTGGCTTGTTCGTGACCGTGACAACCTCAGGCACGCCACCAACACGACGTCCGGTTTCCCGCTTGACGTTGTCACCGCTAGCTCCGGTAACGTTAAATACAGCTAGACCAGTGAGTTTGGTAGTGGTAGAGAACTGTTGGGCTTCTAACTGGGCAGTTTTGGCTTCTAAGGCATCAGTGCGACCCTTGAGGGCTGCCAACTCTGCGGCAAATTCCTCTTGCAGTTTCTGAACGGCGGCAAAATCCTCCTTGCTCACCTTATCAGCCAAACCAGCGGTGATGATTTCATTGATCTTGTCAAGGCAAGCGTTGACGCCAGCGGCAAACTCAAAACGAGTCATGGCCCGTTGTCCCCTGTAGGTTTTATCGGGATAGCCAGCGATGCAACCATAACGCTCAACCAGAGACTGCAATGCGGTAAACGCCCAATCAGTAGGCTTAACATCACTTAACTGAGATACAGATGTCACCTGAGCTGTCTGATTGACTTGTGCCTCATTACTAGTCTGGCTAATCTGCTGTAAAGTCTGCGCGTCAGCTTGAGCTACAACAGGTGTAGCAGCTGTATTTGTAGATGTACCAGATGTACGTGTAGAAATCGCGACTGGTGCGATCGCTACCTCAGTTTTAGTCGCTTGTTTAGTTGCTGGCACAAGCGTAGAACTTTCTAGGACGGGCTGGGCGGTCTGATTAGCCTCCGCATTGCTGACAACCTCAGCATTTGCTCCAGCCGCAAGCATGAATAAACTAGCACCCAACAAACTGGATGGAATACTCACCAAATAACGAAACCAGGTGTTACACATTTATAAATTTCTCCTCACACAAAACTCTTAGCAAATTTGCTATATTTCCGAGCGGTATTCTACCACCTCTATGAACATAGCAATCTAGTCACCATTAAAGTGTATTCTTAACCACACCTTAAATCTGCAAATTACTAAGTTTTTTCTTAGTTAATACTTAAAAAATGAAAATTTAATTGAACCAGGCTATCGCCCCAAATAAGATAAATAGACCGCCACCAATATAAGCGAGCGTTCGCTCGGAAATTCTTTCTGCAAGCAAGCAACCACTAGTTATGGCGATCGCCGTACATATAGCATGCCCCAAGATCGATCCCAGGGTTACACCCAGGGCATCGTTACCGGCGGCTAGCGTAATCGTAGCGAATTGCGTGCGATCGCCCCACTCTCCCAGAAAAGTCAGCGTGAAGGCTTTGATCAAGACCCCCAGATTACTGCCATATTTACTGAAATTGATTCGATCTGACTTTATCTCATCTTCGGCTGACTGCAACTCATTCATGCAGGCATGCTTGGGTATCCACTGCGCTTTCCAGATTAACGATACTCCAAAAGCAAATAGAATAGCTACTTCCGCATAGTGAACGTAGGTTGGAGGAAGGAAGTTGGCAGTCTTACCTAGCAACACAGAAATAACAGTCATCACTGCCAGGGCAGAGATCGTACCCCAGAATACTAATGACTTAGGGTGACGCATTGCCAAAATAACAGCGATAAAAAAAGACTTATCGCCCAGTTCAGAAAATGTAATCAGTAATAAACTCGCTGTAAAGCCTGTTAGCATTTTGTGTCTCTCTCAAGTTACTCATAAACCTACCGAGTGAACTTGATGAGAGCTTAGACACGCTTCACCAAGCTCACAACAGATTGTGAACCTAGTGAAGGTCTCGCTGCCAGATACGCAAAAAGATTTGAACATCTGTCGCCTGAACCGGGCACTTTTACGTAATTCTACAAAGGATGCCAGTATGTCGATTTAGGCGTACATTTTGGTAATGAGCCGCATGTTTAGCTACTCCCCTTCATGGGCTAATCCTACCACACAAAACAACAGCCTGAAAGTTTCCAGGCTGATAGGTATGATTTATTTTGCTAACAATGGGCAGAGAGAGGGTCGAACTCTCACGAATTTCTTCGCCAGATTTTGAGTCTGGTGCGTCTACCAGTTCCGCCATCCGCCCAACTGTGGAATAACATATTAACATATGATTGGATCTTGGTAGCGACTGAAATTTATATTGTGGAGATGGACAATCATGACTGGGCTAATAGGTTTTATTTTGGGAGCTGTATACATTGCAGGGGTCTGGCGCTTTCTGTCTGGCTTTGATAAAACTAACTTTACAAGTAATAAAGTAGTGCTAGCGTTGTTATGGCCAGCCTTAATTTTTAATGCCAATTATCGTCGGAATTTCACTAAAGCCCTTAAAGAATAGATCTTTCCAGAATTTTAAGACGTATATAGAGATATACAGCCGACACATCTAGTAAGCAGTAGATACAAAACTCTATGAACTGGTGGAAAAGACTGAGAGCTAACCCCCTAGCCCGTATAGGTGCAGTAATTTTAATTGTTTTTTATGCGGCGGTTTTGTGCGCGGACTTCATCACTCCCTACGGCGTTTACGATACGCCGAAAAATAGCGCCCTATTACCCCCAACTCAGATCTACTGGACAAACGAACAGGGTGAGTCGATTGGACCGCATGTTTACCCTACGATTCAAGGTGCGGTTGACTTTGCTACCGGCGATCGCGCCTTAATTGTCGATCGCTCTAAGCCGTCAATGATTCGACTATTTAGTGATGGCCATCTTTTCAGCACCAGTGGGCAAGGTAGACTGAATTTGCTGGGTACAGACGACCAGGGCAGAGATCAACTGACGCGACTGCTGCACGGTGGCAGAGTTAGCCTTTCTATTGGCATAATAGGAACAGTCATATCATTCTTTATTGGTTGTTTGGTTGGTGGCATTTCTGGCTACTTTGGGGGCTGGCTGGATGCAGTTATTATGCGTTTGGTCGAAGTTTTAATGTCAGTTCCTTCGATCTATTTACTCATAGCCCTGGCGGCCATCTTGCCCGATCAACTGACTAATGCCCAAAGATTTGCCCTGATTATCTTTATTGTCTCATTTGTCCAGTGGGCTGGATTAGCACGCGTGGTGCGTGGGCAGGTGCTTTCAATTAAAGAAGCCACATTTATTACTGCTGCAAAAGCCACGGGTGCCAAACCATTGAGAATAATCTTGAAGCATGTTCTGCCACAAACAGCCAGCTATATTATTATTTCTGCCACCCTAGCTATCCCCAGTTTTATTATTGCGGAATCAGTCCTGAGTCTGATTGGGTTGGGGATTCAGCAACCAGACCCATCATGGGGCAATATGCTGTCCTTAGCGACTAATGCCTCTGTGATCGTGCTTCAACCTTGGCTGATCTGGTCACCTTCCCTGTTGATTATCTTGACTGTGCTTTCTTACAATCTACTAGGGGATGGGTTGCGAGATGCGCTCGATCCTAGGAACTTGAGGCATTGAAACTTGAGACGTTGGGTTCATTCGGATAAGGCTATAGTGTATATTGCCCGTATGTGATTGCTCAGCAACGATCGAAAGCATCGAGCTATTCCGCATTGCTAGATCGAGAGCGAAAAATAAGTATTTAGGCTGGTTAAGTCTGAGCCAATATTTGGAAAGATTAACTAAAGTTTGATAAATAGGAGAATAAGTAGCGTGCAGTACCTAGCCGAAGTCAGAAAAATTCAAGCAATGCTCGGTAGTGGCAAAGTTGAAATTCGACTGCTTGCGCGTAATACCTCTGAAAACAACTGGCAAGCCTTGGGAAATGATGAAATTCTCCAGGTTCAAGATGCCAATCAAGCAAAAGATCTCAAAGATGGCCAACTGGTCTTAGCTGAGATAAATATCAATAAACAGGTGCAGGGGTTGCAGGATGCTGCGAAAAGAATTGTTTTAACCTTGCAAACATTTACCCGCGCCCAGGAAAAGTTTAAGCAGTCTGAAGAAGACATTGAGCAATGGAAGCAGTCTTTAAACTACCAGAGTCAAGAATTGCATCGCCGCGAGATGGAGCTAGAGCAAAGAGAGCAAGATCTGGAGCAGGTCGATGCCAGAAGACAAGAAGTTGATGCTTTGCAAGAGGAGCTCAAGCGCGATCGCGACGAGTTTGAGCAGTGGCGTCAGCAGTTTGAAATCGCCCAGAGTAATTTTGAAGCTCAGGCCGCTTCACTAAACCAAGATCAGGCTTCTGCTTTGAGAGATATAGCACAGAGGATTGCACTCAGTTTTGGTAATCCCAATTCTCTGGAATTGCAAGTTAGCTCTTGTTTAGATCGGATTTATGGCAGCCAGGAAGTGCTAACGCAGTCTTGGCAGCAACTAGAAGCGCATCGTGCCCAGATCGAAAATCTCCAAACCGATCTGCATAGATTTAGCGAGGACTTCAACAATCGCAAGCAACAATGGCAACAAGTACAAACAACTCTGGCCGATGCGCAAGGGGAACTGAAGGCACAGACAGAAATTATGAAGGTGCAAGAACATCATGCGGCGATGATGCGATCGAAAGTTGAGTCGCAGCGCGAACTATTACAACAAGCCAACCAAATTATCGAGAGCTGTGGTGGTGCGGCTAATGTGCTGTCTCCAGAAGAAGTAAAAGAGCTGGAAGCCATGTCGCTGGAACAATTAGAAGCAGCAGTAGAGGGTTGGCAAAAAGAACTAGAGAAAATGTCCAACTATGTTGGAGCACAGGAGGACGAGCTAGCTTCTTTGGAGGGAGAAATTGCCGAGTTGCAAAGCCAGATTGATCGATCGAGTGATTTTGGCAGTATAGAGTTGGAAAGCAACAAAGAATTTGCCGAAGAGCAATACAAAATGTTAGAAGAGACCTTAGCTGGCCAACGGCGGGGCATCCAGGAACGACAAGCCATTTTGCGCCAACAGAGATCGATTTTAGAAAAACGGCAGGCAGTTGATGCACCTGATAATCCGGCACAGAGTCTTGTCCCATTGGTTGCGCAGATAGAAACTAATAAACAGCAGTACGAGCAGGAACTTAATCAGCTAGAAAGCCAGGTTGCAGCGGCTAAAGACATATTTCATCAGCAAGAGAATCTCATTAGTCGCCTCAAGGCCGAGCATCAGCAGAATTACCAGGAGATTCAGACTTTGGAGGCACAGCTACAAGAAAAAGTACGTGTTACGGCTGAGCTCACTGGGAAGATCGCCGCCCAAGAAGATATTCTACGTCCTGTACAAGATACTATTGATGCGTTGCGAGTTAGCCTTGAAGCTATGGCAAATGAACTGCGCTCTACACAAACCGATCAAGAACAACAGCAGTTAGTGGCTGATTTGCAAAATACAATTAATAGCTTGATCCCAGCTTAGCTAACTTCAAATGGCGAAGGTTCGATCAGCGATTCTAATGCTAGCTGTAAGTCTTTTGTCAATTGGCTAGTGCACTCTTTTGCCGATGCTCGACTAGATTTGTACGCAGCATAGCGATCGCTCACCGAGATTGGTGCGCCGATGGCAAGAATCACCTTGCGATCGCCGATATAAGGGGGTCTGCCAAATAGTTCGGATTTCACACGACTGAGAGCTCGCCAAATCAGGAGTAAAGTATCAGCAAAACGGGTAGGGCTAGGATTCTCTTTGACGTAGGTACCAGTAACAGCCGTAAGACTTTCCGCAATACGCATGTGCCATTCACTTGTATGTGCTTCTTTGGCTAACTGATTAGCTAAGCCCTGCTCTAGCACCGACAGAGAATTAATATCCTTTATGTCTGCACGAAAAATCTGGTCGAAAATTGATTGTTCCAGACGGCGGCAGCGATCTACCAGACTACCTTTAGGGTTGATATCAAAATGAGACTCAGATACTTGCAGTATTTGCTCTAATAAAGCCTGCAATCTTGCATGCAATGACTCCGTCTCAGGCGGTAATACCGCTGCATGAGAATAAAACTTTTTGTAGTGATCGCTGACGGATTCGATCAGATATTCCCCTAAAGCAAATAACCTCTCATAGCGTTCTTGCGATTGCTGGGATAACTGTGAAGACTGGATTGCTGGTTTTGAAAGACCACAGTCTTTCTCTAGCTGCATCAGCATCCGATCAATTTTTGCCCAGGGAGCCCCAAGATATTGGTACTGAATGCCCACAGGCAAAATTACCACCCTTTCCAAGCGACCAGCTTTTTCTAAATCTTCCGCACACCAGAAGCCAATCTGAGCAGTACCTGGTTCGATGGTACTGACCAGCTCGTTGTGTCCATTGGTTCCACCTTCGGGCGAAATAGCCACAGGATATTCCGCTTCTAATAAATGCTGGCGGATGGTTGCTAAACCCTGACGGTCTAGCTTGCCGCGATAGATCGGTAAGCCACCCACACGCGGATATAACCAGGTGGCAATCTTACCTGCCCATAAAGGGATACCGCGATCGTAGACAAAATAGCTATGTACCGGCTGTTTGAGTTTGATTCCCATCTGCGCAGCCGCACGGGGCACATCCCTCGATAGGAGGTGCAGCATGGCGAACTGATCGTCAATTGTAGGGTGGCGAAACGCTAGGATGTACTTGACTTCCCCCGCTTGAAACTGCTGCATTAATTGCACCAGGCGATCGATGTGACGGGTTTCGATTTTGGCAATCCCAGATCTGTAGCGCAACCAGTAAGGCAAGAGAAAGCGCACCACCAACATCACCCTTTTTTGGAGATTGGGATGGAGGTATGCCATAGTTGGCTGCACCCGATCGAGAGAAATAGGCATCGCGATTTAAAGGTGGGAATTTTCTAGGACAAGTTTCAATATCGCAGTCTACACCAGAATTTGTTGGTAGTTCTGTGACACTAATTGCTGCGTCACAGTTTATCTCAAACTAAGTTGCCATAGTCTCATTCATCTTGGCGGAGTAAATCCGGGCGGCGATCGCTAGTGCGCTGGAGTTGCTGTGCCTGTCGCCAGGCATCAATTTCGGCGTGGTTACCGGAGAGGAGTACCTCTGGTACTTGCCAACCGCGAAAATTCTGGGGACGGGTATATTGCGGATAATCTAGCAAACCCGCTTCAAAGCTCTCTAGTTTCAGCGACTCGGACTTACCAACCGTACCGGGCAAAAGGCGAACTACTCCATTAATAATTGCCAGGGCGGGAATCTCTCCGCAGGTCAAAACAAAATCTCCCAGAGAGATTTCTCGCGTGACAAGATGCTGACATACCCGCTCGTCTACGCCCTCATAGCTGCCGCAGATCAGGACTAGCTGATCGTAAGTGGCTAATTCCTTGAGCAGATTTTGCTTGAGTGGCTCGCCTTGGGGCGTCAGCATGATCGCTTCACGCCTGGGTAAAACAGGTAACGACTCCACGGCGGCAAATAATGGTTCCGGCTTCATCAGCATCCCCACCCCACCGCCGTAGGGTTCATCATCAACCCGATGATGCTTATCTGTGGTAAAGTCGCGCGGATTGGTCAGGCAAACTGTGGCAATACCGCGTGCGATCGCCTTGCCTAGCAGACTTGTAGATAAGGGTGTCGCAAAAAATTCAGGGAATAGAGTAACAACATCAATGCGCATCAGCTATCTTTTTGGCGTAAGCTTTCTAACTCTGCTCTGAGATCGGCAATCTGCTGAGTTAATTCTTTGAGATCGGCTGGCACATCTTTGTCAGCAACACTCGTCGCCGTAGTAGTTACAGTCGTAATACCAGGTTCCGATGGGTTAGATGTTGGTTGGTTAATTTTGCGTGATATCAGCGTATCGACGAAGTTACGCGCCTCAGCTTCCGTGACTGCACCCTTTTCGGCTAATTCTTGCGATAGGGTATCAATGTCCTGGCGCAGAGAATTGAGATTTTGCTCTCTCTTGGTTGGGTCCTGGAGAGTTTCCAGTAAGCTAGCTGTAGCACCCAGGGTAATGTAAAAACCCCTTTGGAGTAACTTGGTCAGGTCGGTAGCGTTCATAGGAATGCTTGAACTAGATAGTTTATGTAGTTTTGCATCTCAATCTTAGCTGACTCTTCTAAAAGACTCGCTCCTCTCAACGGCTGATTGTACGGACTCACTTCTTTACTTGCGTACGGGCAGACACATAGGTCTGCCCTGTCTGTTCTGTCTGCCCCTCTTTGTGCTAAATACGGAACCCGCGATCGCCTAAAATCCCATGATCTTAGCAACGTTGCTTAGTTCTGGAGTAACACCCTGGTGAAACTTCGCCTTGGCACTTTTCACCGCCGTGTCAGGATCTTTTAAACCATTACCCGTGAGCACGCAAACCACCGTGGCCCCATTAGGGATCTGCGCGCTAACTTTGAGCATGCCAGCCACTGATGCGGCACTGGCTGGTTCGCAAAAGATACCTTCTTCCCCTGCCAACAAACTATACGCGTCAACTATTTCTTCATCTGTAACGCTATTAAATTCGCCGCCACTTTCAGCTTGCACCTTAACTGCCTTGGCCCAGTTGGCAGGATTACCGATGCGAATTGCCGATGCAACCGTCTCTGGATGCTCTACGATTTGCCCAGTTACTAATGGAGCAGCGCCAGCCGCCTGAAACCCCATCATGCGTGGTAGTTTTTTAGATTTGCCAAGGGCATAGTACTGGTTGAAGCCCATCCAATAGGCGGTGATATTGCCAGCATTACCTGTCGGAATGCACAGCCAATCAGGAGCTTCACCCAAAGCTTCTACGATCTCAAACGCAGCAGTTTTCTGTCCCTCTAACCGATAAGGGTTCACAGAATTTACCAAGGTAATTGGATATTTATCTGCCATCTCCCGCACGATCTCCAGTGCCTTGTCAAAATTCCCCTGGATCGCAATTACCTCTGCGCCATACATTAAAGCCTGTGCCAACTTGCCCAACGCAATGTTGCCGTCAGGGATCAGCACAAATGCCTTCATGCCGCCCCGTTTAGCATAGGCAGCGGCAGCGGCAGATGTATTGCCAGTACTAGCGCAAATCACCGCTTCCGCACCCTCTTCCTTCGCCTTAGAGATCGCCATCGTCATGCCCCGATCTTTAAAGCTGCCTGTGGGGTTAAGCCCGTCATATTTAACCAGGACTTTGATGCCACGCCCAAGGCGCTCGCTCAGTGAAAATGCGGGAATTAGAGGCGTGTTACCCTCATGCAGCGTAATAATTGGCGTTTGGTCGGACACCGGTAAATAGTCGGCATATCGGCAAATTAGCCCTGGCCAGCCGTGGGGAAATGAACAAGCAGGATAGCGATCGAGACTAGTTGATAGCACGCTTATAGGTCTATTTAATATTTACTTAAAGTTATACTACTTTTGTTTTTTGCGTAACAGAAAATAGTAATTGCCTTTCTTTTATTATCCTCCATGCTTGACCCTGCATTTCAATCTGAACTTGTCAAAGCTGAACCTGATTTAAGCCAGCTAATTCAGAAATTTAGCCAGCATCGCATCTTAGTGGTGGGAGATTTAACCCTAGATGAATTTCTGACCGGTCAGGTTGAGCGCATCTCCCGTGAAGCCCCTGTGCCGATTATTCGCCATGAAGAAACGCTTCAGGTGCCAGGTGGTGCCGCTAATGCCGCATATAATTTTGTCAAGCTTGGCGCACAGGTAATCTCTGTAGGTTTAGTAGGCAATGATGCCCAGGGTGAAGTTCTGAAGCAGATTTTCACTAAGGCTGGGATCGATACAGCCGGAGTTATTGTCGATCCTAATCGTCCTACCGTTACGAAAACCCGCATCTCTGCCCATGCCCGTCAGTCCGTCACGCAGCAGATCGTGCGCGTCGATCGCAAGTCAGACGCTTTACCAAGCGATACCATGCAGGCACAGATCGCAGATTTCATCCAGGCACATCTTGGCGAGGTGGATGCGGTGGTATGTTCTGACTACAGTGAAGGCGTCATGACGAAGAGCGCGATCGCGGCGGCTTTAAACCATCACTTGACAATTGTTGATGCTCAGAAGGACTTGTCTCGCTATCATGGTGCCACCATATTTACGCCTAATCTCCCTGAAGCAGAATTGGCACTGGGGTATAGCATTGGCGGCGGTACGCATAGCCCAGCTAATCGCCTTGATGCTGGAGCGAGGGACTTACTAAATCTTACGGGGGCAAAGCAGGTTTTAATTACACAGGGCGAAGATGGTATGAGCCTGTTTGGACAAGATGGTATGTCATCGCACATTCCGGCGTTTAACCGCACGCAAGTTTTTGACGTCACGGGGGCGGGAGACACCGTCGTGGCCGCACTTACCCTGGCTCTAGCGGGAGGAGGAACCTACTGGCAAGCCGCCGTGCTTGGCAATCTGGCTGCTAGCATAGTGGTGAGGCAGTTTGGTACGACAACGACTAACACCGCAGAAATGCAGGAAGCTTTAGACAACCTCCTATCCCCTTAAAGTCCTAATCGTAAATGCAAACTATGGAATGGAAGCAGGCCGAGCAGAATTGGATATTAACACCACCACAGCCCAAGGGTGTGGTGCATTTTTTGGGCGGCGCATTTTTTGCAGCAGCACCCCAACTTAGCTATGCTAGGTTACTAGAGAAGCTGGCTAATCATGGCTATGTGATCGTAGCTACTCCATTTGTGAATACATTTGATCACAGACAGATCGCGATCGATGTCCATCGCTCATTCCAAAATGTGCGCAGCAAATTATTTCTCGATTACTTTCCCGTATTTGGAATTGGACACAGTATGGGATGTAAAGTGCATTTGCTAATCAATTCTCTATTTAAGCCAGAACGCAGCGGTAATATCTTTATTGCCTATAACAACTATAGTGCGAATCAATCCATCCCATTTTTCAAAGAACTATCCAGTACCATACCTGAGATGTCCGCGATGGAGTTTGAGCCTTCACCCCAAGCCACGCTCGATCTGGTCGAGCGAGACTATCAAGTATCGCATAATCTATTGATAAAATTCTTTAATGATGACATTGATGAGATTCCTACTTTAGCAAAACTGCTCAAACGCAAATTCGATAATTCCATCAAGGTGCAGGCTTTACCTGGTACACATCTCACTTCCATGGGTGTAGATTTCAACTGGCAAACGGGTTCCAGTTTTACTCCCATCGACGCGATCGCACAGTGGCTCAAACAAGGCATCCATCGGGATAACAATACTTTGGAGCAGGTATTACTGCGTTGGCTATCGCAACATCAAAGTGCACGCGCTAAAAACAGAATATAACTATTTAGCCCAATTCTTTCAAGCGTTGTTAAACTGCGTACTCATGTTCAGCCACAACGCCCTACAGCAGTGACAAAATTAAGGGGCGATTGGCTTCGCCATGCAAGCTAGCACAGGTTTACAAGATTGTTTACAATGAAGTATCGATGCGTGCCATGGAATTATGACAGCAGACTGAGGTGGACCCCAAAAACTGGACAGGGGGTTAAGCTCTGAACCACTCGAAATAATGATAGGAGTAGTTCATGAGTAACAAACGCAAGCAGTACAATCCCAAATTCAAAGCAAAAGTCGCCCTGGAAGCTATTCGAGGCGAGAAGAC
>CALRKB020000052.1:0-37320 GCA_943367755.1 Rhizobium sp. Q54
TTCCTGCGTCCGTTTCGAGGTATTCATAAAAAGTATTTGCACTTATATGTAGGCATGTTCGAGTGGTCATACAATCTGCGTTGGATTGATTTTGACTTCCTCCGTCGTCTTCTTATGCCTCCTTCCACCTATTTACCTAGATGAGCGAAAATCTTTGGATCGTTTGCTAATTCCCATAGATATGGGATGCCAACAGCGTCTTCAGGCGCATAATAGGCATGAAAAGAGGCTTTGGCAGCAAGATTGGGAGAACTAAATTTCCCCTTCTCAGGGTGATGAGGATCGGAACATAACTTTGAAGCAATGTACGATCTCATTACTTCAACTTGAGTCTTGCTGACGAAGTTTTCCAGTACGACTGCTCCGTCTTTCTTCAGATTTTTACTTAATTTTTTTGCTTCAGTAGAAAGTTGAAGATCTGGAGTTTTTGGCAGGAATCTTGCTATTAGAGATGATATAAATCTGCGGTGATTTGGATTATAATTCATCCTTTGGATGTAGTATAATAACCACCTGTAATCCGTAATTCCCCGTTTGATTAATCTGATATACCGGGCAAGATTGCTTTTCCAATTTTCCATAATTGTTGAGGTTTACTTCCCCCTAGTAAAAACCTAAACATTAGTATAAAGCAAATCAAGAGGAATTACACCCCCCTATCATCAGTGGGACATTAGACTCCCGCGCTAATTACTAACCCGGCAACCTGAGATATTAAAGGAGATACAGTTGTTTCAAGGGTCGCCACCTAAAAAATGCACGCTCAATTATTGCCAGGTTAATAGGTAAAACACAGTTGCGACCATATAACCAATTGACTCTGATGGCTACCCCCCCAGGTAGAGTTTTCGATCTAGCTAGTTATATTCCATATAAACTCTATTGATGTAGGGATCGAATCGATTTCGATCTGGACAAGGTAATAAGGGAACTTTAGGGGCAAAAGGTAATGGGGAGAACGTGTAGGTAACGGTGAGCATCAACCGATGTTTTTTTGTTGGGATCGTACCTCGGTGCAATACATAGGTATCCCCAAGCCAAGCCATCCCAGCTTCGCCAGTCAGCTTGACTAAATTATCCTGCATAGGAAAATCGGGATGATCGAGGTCAATTGCTCTCGTTTTAGGTGGCAAAAACCATTTATGTGACGATCTTATAAAAGCATGGGGGCCGGTATTTTCATCTACACCAGTCAAGCAAATATATAGTCTAATTTGGGACCAATCATCTATATCCCTATGAAATTCTCCTGGACTTTTAATATACCAATGATCGGGATTTGCTTCTGCATCAAAACCATACAATAGCCACCAAACACAGAGGAAAGAAATTGTCGGTTTTGCACCAAATTTATCCTCGATTATGCTTAAAATCTTTGGATCGTTTGCCAATTCCCATATATAGGGAATATTAACAGCATCTTCAGGTGTATAATAAGCATGAACAGAGGGTTTGGGTGCAAGATCGGGCGAGCTAAATCTTCCCCTCTCAGGATGATCGGGATCGGAGCACGATTTCTCAGCAATGTACGCTCTCATTTCTTCAACTTGAACCTTGCTTACAAAGTTTTCCAGTACAACATACCCATCTTCCTTTAGAACTTTACTTAGTTCTTTTGATTCCGCAGAAAGTTGAAGATCTGGAGTCTTTGGGAGAAATTTTGCTATTATGGACGATACAAACTTGCGATGATTTGGATTGTAATCCATCCTTTGAATGTAGAATAAAAGCCATCTATAATCTGTAATCCCTCGTTTGATTAATCGAATGTACCTGCCAACTTTTGTTTCGATCATTAAATTGCCTCTCTGGAAAAGTAAAGTTGCACATTTTCGAAAGTTTAGCACGAGTCTGTATGAACCACTTAAGAAGCAGTCGGTAAAGCCCTTGACCGACTTGCTTTTTGCAGATAAAACTTATCGATTAGATAAACCAGAACCACCGAGCCTCCTACAGACATTACGATTTCTACTAACGAACCGCCGGGATTAATTAACGCTAGTCCGGGTATAAACCAGTAAGTAAACCCCTCCCAATCGCCAGAGATTAATTTTTTCCCGGCTACGATATCTATGACTCGCAGCACAGTTCCCAGAACGGTAAATCCTAGAACTACTCCTTCTGTACCAAAGTTGATATAGAACTCTAAAACATTTCCTATTCCTATACTGGTTCCTTCAGCTCTTCCCAGACCTGTGTATTTGGTCACAAGATCTCCACTGCCTGCAACTACTGGCTTATCTGGCCACAGGATTCGAGGAACGATTGCGATTGCAGCCTGTGCCAAAGTTTCACCTTCAGCATAATCAATTGCGCCACTAGAAATGTATTTGACACCAGCACCAACTCCAGCATTTGTATTTAGACGACCGTCGATCATTTCTAAATGTTTTTGATTCCACGGATTGAAAAATTCTAAGTTACTTGCTGTTTTCTGCAGTCGCTCAATCCGCGACTCAATACCTTTTCCACCCCAAACTTGAGCGCGAATTAGGTCGCGATCGCGGAAGTAGTTAACATAGAAAGATAAGCCCAATGCTAGAAACAGTATTAAAATGATAATACCCTTCCAACGTGGTCGGTAAAAATTGAAGACGAATGTCAGCACAGGAATAACTGCCATAACGCCAAAGCCTGCAAATCCGGCACTCAATATACTAAAGAAGGGTATACAACCGCTAAACAGCATCCACCCGATCAAGGCGTATTTGTCGCGCATGCACCAAGCTTTCCAACAAGCCAAACATATCCCCGTGGACAAGAGCACAAAACCTGAGCCTGCCAAGACACTGATGCTAGGAATCCGACTAAGGATCGGTCCCAGAACAAAATAAAAGAGCATTCCCAACAAAACGTAATTTTTAGGAGCTTTTAAGTTGGGCTGTCTCGGTATATAGTCCAGCCTGGAAGGTTTGAAAATTCTCCCAATCAAAGGAGCGAGGATAATACTGCCAAATCCAAATCCTATGACACCATAGACAGTTTGGGTAAAACCGATAGCCGTATTAGTTAGCGAAATTTTTTGGCTAATTATATAGGCACTTTTGGTAGTATACCACGGGAAGGCATGGATCATAGCTGCGAACCAATGTAGCATGGATAGTTGGAACAAATAGACCATTGGCAGACCGACGCTGGGTAATTTCCTGTTCCACTGACCGCGGATTACTAAACCAACAACTACAACCCAAATGAATAACAAAAAAGTTAACCATTCTTTCTCTTCCAAAACCTTATTTATCACAGCTTAATAATCTTAATAATTCAGTAAATTAAAACTTTCACAAAGTTGGTGATTATAACTGCCCAATTCACAGTTTGACAGTCGTCGTTAACTCTCCACACAATTTGCGCATTGGCAATACTTAGACCATGGCAAGTGATCTAACAGATATTTGTTCAAGCAGCTTAAATAAGCTGTGGCGGTAAAGTTATTTGCTTACTCATGAGTTGGTAGAAACAATCTTTTGTTTTTGGCATTCTCTCCAGCTAAGCAATAACATAAATGAAACCTGCAAAGCTAGCATAAATCTTGTGATATTTAACGTAATTAACGATCTAAATACACGCCTTAAAAGAAAATAAACTCTTTGCGCATAGAGATGACGTAGCTCAGCAGGTTCTAATAAATTAATGTATTGAGGAATAATCTCTAAAAATTCTGTAATATCTCGATGCATCTGAAATGATTTAGAAGACACGCTTACTGTAGACTGCCTATACAAAATTAATGTTCTAGGTATGTATTCTACAGACCATCCACTATGAAGACAGCGTAATAACCACTCCCAATCACCTAACTGTGGAAGATTAGGAGAAAAGCCTCCACAATCTTCAAAAGTTTTAACCCGAATAGCGCAGCCCGATATATGCCACCAACAGCCTATTAATAAGGTTTTTCTAACAGATTCATCATTACCTTCTCTTACTTCAATTTGTCTGCTAGGGTTATCTTCTCCTGACCCTATAGAACCATCAGGCATTAAATTATCCCAGCTCGAGCAAATACTACCTACCTTGTCCGAGCAAGCTTCTATCCTTGAAACCATCATCTCTAGCCAATTCGGCTTGGCTATGTCATCAGAATGCAATATCAATATCCAGTCTATAGAATCTTTCAGCACTGCCACAGCTCGGTTAACATTTCCTCGTTCGCCGAGATTCTTATCTCCTTTTAGGATTTGTAATGGCATCGTTCCTTTCCAATTTGCCTCTGCTACAGCTATTGTGCGATCGCTCGAATAATCATCAGCGATATAGACAGTAGAAATTTTAGCGAGCCACTCATTCTGAGATTGGATAGATTCCAGCGTCTCGCTGATAGTAGCTTCACTGTTAAAAGTTGGAATTAGAATAGCTATATTTGTCATTTTCATTCCAATATATTGACTAACACTTTGTAACGAGCAGACCAAAGGTTGAGCGATCCCGATAAAATACTACTCCGTCTTTATAATCACTATTCTGCCGCAGATAATTGACAATCTCTTGGGAGCATACAGGATAAACAGCATCACAGTCTGTTACAAATTCGGAAAATTGCAAACACCGTGGTTCAATCAGTACAGGAAAAAAGAACGAGCCGGCTTGTAATTGCTTTCTACGTTTTGAACGCATTAGGGGTAAACGTATGCGACTATCGTATAAAGCCATAAGTGCATCAAAGAACTTGCCTTGTGCTAATTTGTTTCTTCCGTTACCATAACCAAAACCTGTTTTTTCAGAAGGCATGCCGTTAGAATCAAAATCTGGTGCTATGGTAATAAAACTTCCTCCCGGTTTTAAAACTCTCCATGCTTCATCCAAGAAATTACTAGGGAAGACAAGATGTTCTATGACAAACATAGAAAGAACAACATCAAACGATCCTGATGAAAATGGTAGTTTCTCTGCTTGAGAAACAATAAAATTAAAATCTTGTCGTCCCTCCCACATGTCAGCACTTAAATCAACACCTGTATACTGAACTTCTTTTACACGAGTACTTATCTCTTGGGCAGCACTACCATCGCCACAACCAACTTCTAATACAGAAGCTCCATCTGGTATTAGCTTACACATAGATAGTTGGGCATCGTGTGCTCCGTTCTGCCAATGCACATTTAAACCTTTGATCCAGTTACTATGGTAAGGAGATGTTAAGTAATACTCAGACATGCGATGCTGAAACTGTATTAAAGCATCTCGGTTGGCTGGATCGATAGATGATAGGTAAGGGTTTTTAGAGGTAATTTTACTCAAAGTTGACATAATCTATAGTTAATCCTCATGAACTATTTGCTTACCTAAAGTTTTGCTGCTTTACTGCAATTAATTAATTCTTGTATTTTTGCAAGCAAGGGAGAAAAGGCAGACTCGTAATTATATTTGTCTTCAAAAGCCTGTCGAGCGGCTAAACACATGGCTTGATAATTCCCAAAGTCGCTCAGGATATCCCGAACAGCAGAGGCAATAGAGTAAGGGTCGTCGGGATCGGCGAAGCGCACCCAAGCCTCACTACCAAGATATTCCCGATAATTCGGAAAATCGCTGACGATCGCAGGTAACCCGCAAGCAGCATACTCATATATCTTATTGCAAGCAGTTACACAAGCTACCCGATCGAAGCTAGTATTCTTATAGAGAGCGAAGCCTATAGTTGCGGCCAATGTATGAGCTTGTAAATCTTTATAAGGTAGGGTGCCTAAATAAGAAAAACTAGTTGACATTTTCATATGTTCTACCCAACTGGTAAGCTTTTCAGCATTAGAAGTGGTAAGGAATCCCACAAATTTAATATTAACATTCATATCTAAAAGGGAAGCAGCAGTTATGCTTTCCTGCATGGCACTGCCATCTGAGATAGACCCTCTGTAGAAGAGAGTGACATTTTCCCAACGCTTTTTGGCGAGCAAATTCCAATCTTCTGAAAATTTAAAATAATCTTTTAAGGGAAAATTAGGAACAATTAGCGACTCCTTTTCAAGATTAGTTACTTTCCGGAAAAATGCCGCCCTATCTTTATCAGGAAAAACAGTAACAGCAGCTTTATGTATCCAGATTCGCTCAGCTCGGTGGATCCATCCTGACAAGGAGGCTAGAGGAGGTAGATATTCGCTAATTTCATGGCAGTGGTAGACTAGAGGAACTTTAAGGCATAATAGAAATTGGCAAACATAAGCTGCAACGTAGCCAAAAGCATCATAAGCATAAATGAGAGATACTTCTTTGAGAAGACGTTGCGCTTGAGCAACAAAGTTAATATACTCTCCAACTTTAGCCCAAACAGATGCTTTCTCCCGTTCTCCTACTGTTGTGTATTCTCCTAGTCGATGGATTTTAACATTGGGAGGATATTCGCGATCGGGAATATCTTGATTACGGCCAATCAAAACCACATCAAAATGTTCCGATAATAAATGAACAGCGCTGAATGTTGGAGGATAGTGGTCGGGATTGGCATAGATAAGCATTCCGATACTTTTTTTCGCCATTTCTAGACTTTTTTAAATTAGTTTAATGATTTTTGATGTTATTGAAGAGCTGGAGGTAAGCAGAGATATTCATCATACTCCAAGGTTTCTACGCAAGAGCCAGAATGGTTTAGGATTTGATACCCAGCATTCATCAAAATACTGACGATTTCCTGACAATCTTCTGGTGCAGCCTGCCAGAAAGGATGAACTGCCAAAATTATAATCGGAGCTGCTTTACTGCAAAGCAGTTGAGTTGCTCCTCGGAGTACTTTGAGTTCAGCTCCTTCAACATCTATTTTCACTAATTTGGGCGATCGCCCTTGGTCAGCTAATAAACCGTCTAAGCTAATGGCTGGAACGTTAATTTGTCGACTTACCTGTGGGATTTCCCCATTTACCGATCCAGAAAACATCAGTGAATTACTAGGAGAGCTACCATCATCTAGCAGGTTTAAACTTACTAATCCACTATTACTTTCGCAAACTGCTGCCTCCATAACTGTCACAATCTTTTCACACTGGTTCAAGATAATATGCCGTTTTAACCAAGCAAGATTAGCTGAACTTGGCTCAACTGCAATCACTTCTCCACTTGTGCCAACTATTCTAGCTGCTGGTAGTGAGATAAAACCCCAATTAGCTCCGATATCCCAAAAAGTATCTCCCGGCTTCAAATATTCTTTCAACCAAGCTATGAGATGAGGCTCATATGTATCCGCAGATAAAGCTAAATTGGGAACCAATTTATATATTTCCCCATTTACAAGTTTGCGAATAAAGTTGTTACCAGTATCTTTAAGAAATACTGAATAGTAAAACTTACGACCAATCTCAATTAAATTATCAGCTCCTAATCTTTCTAAAAAGGCTTTAATAGAACGAGCTGTGGTGACAAGAGGTGTATCAAACATAGGAGCCCTCAAACGCTAATTTGATATTATGAGTTAGTAAGTCTGGGGGTTGCATAGATTCAGGATCGAAGCCACCTTCAAATACGTTTTGACTGAGATCGCGAGGAAAAACTCCTGCATAGAAGTGTGCTGGATGCCATATAGTCAGGCATTGTCCCAAATATGAAGCCCAGCTACTAAATGTACTTCCACTAGAAGCAATCAAAAGTTTACTTCTTGATAAAGTAAGCATATCGGATAGGGCAGAGGCAGCAGAAGCACGGAAAACTTGGGGAAGTTTTAACAAATCACCAAGCTCATAATCGTAACCATCTGAAAATATGGTTACTGGCACATCATAACCAGCAATTTCCCGGATGGATTCAATAATCCTAATGAACCAGCTAAAAGGAGTACGAACACCCCCTAATTTAGTAAAATCATCCCCAGATTTAAGTATTCTAAAATCACCCATTCTAATATGAAGACCAATATGGGGTGTGGAACGGCTAGAAATATCTGTCAAAACAGATGGACGGATACTTGAGAGTAATCTATCTTTGATGATCGCTTGATGTTCTTTTAAATCTACAAAGAAGTCACTCCAATGTGGCAATCGATCAAAAACAAATAAATGACAATCTACTTCTTCTGATTCCAAATTGGATAGTTCAATCCTAGAAATGACAGGATTATAGTGAAGCTGCTTTTTCTTCAAACTGGCAAGAAAATAATCAAACTTAGATACATAATCTTTATTAAAAAACAGATTGCCATAGTACCTTTTATCTCGTTCACCTCTTAAATAAGGTCCAATTGCCATCTGGCCCCAGGCAGGTGCGACAACAGGAAGGCTGTTAATATGGGCGAATAGAATAGCCCTTGCCCAAACCAAAAGCATATTGCCCAGTCCTGATCTAGGTAATTGGGGATAAACTAGAAAATCATGTCTTTTATGCATGGCTTGGCAGTTTTTTCAAAGACAAATAAACCACAAGCAGATCTTACATCCCTAAAATCTTGTGGTTGTGCTGAATCGACTAAAGAGCATCTCTAGGCACCTCTAAAAATTCAGAATTATTGAGAATGACAACGAAGAAACAGGGAGTATAGTCCCATATTACTAGAAATAAAGCAATTAATGGAGTTGCCCTTTAGATATTAGTTGTCATAACTCTAACTCATACAAAGCATTGTAGCCACTAGTAAATTTTCTATGGTAATTCAGGGATTGAAGATAATCGTCCAGCTTGTCTAAAGCTTGCTGACTATTAAACTCAGCATAAATTCTCTTTATTATTCTATGAGATAATGCTGTTTTTGCACCCAATAGAGCTTCTATTTCATGCCCTTCCAAGTCTAACTTAAGTAAATCTACGCTCAATAGGCTATTATCACTAATAATTCTATCTATAGTTGTCGCTTTAACAGTAATATTTCCAGTCTCTTCAATTTGAGCCAGTACGCTACTTTTGCCGATACTCATTTTGATTTCACCTTCTTGAGAGGTAACAGCACAATTGATTATTGAACCATTAATTTGATTGACTTTAAAGTTATGAGATAATCTCAAACAACAATCAGTGTTGGGCTCAACCGCAATTATTTTTTTTGCTTTCCCAAGAAAAAGTGAAAATAAACCTATGTTAGCTCCACAGTCAATGACAGTCCAGTTACTAATATCAGATTGTGGGAATATGTCTAGTAATACTACTTCTTGAATTTCCTTATACGGAGTTAGCTCGCCGGTAGCAGTTCTAAATTTTATTCGAAAGTTTTTAAATCTAATTTCTGGTGAATATGATATCTTTTCAAAAAAAGCTCTAAAAAGAAATGAACTTAAAATTAATATAATACTTAACTTAAATTTGCTGAATTTTCCATCACAAGCTGATACAAGATAGAACAATGATTGTACTTTTCCCTCAAATAACTCTAAATATCTTTTTATTGGTAAAAATCTAGATAAAATCATTGCGATCTCCTAAATATTATATTTGCTACTTTTTCAAGAATATATACTTACTGAAAAATCTGTAGATAAGCATTGGCTATCTTTTCACCATAGTCATCCCAAGACAGAGATTTACGTGCTTGTTCTAATGCATTTCTTCCCATCTCATCTCTCTTATCTGGGTTTTCATAGAAAAAAAGTATTTTTTCTTTCAAAGCTTCTACATCCCGAATTGGTACGCAAAAACCATCAATCCTATCTCGCACAATATCCTTACCACCAGTATTGGTTGTATGAATTACGGGCAGACCACACGCCATTGCTTGAGGAATCACCATACCAAAACCATCTTCAATTGAAGCTAAGCAAAACACCGAACACTGAGAGTATAGTAAATGTAGTTGTTTTTGAGGGTATGTGCCTTTTGTAATAATGCGATCGCTCTGATATTTAGCTAAAAAAGGCTCTATCTCTGGAGCGATTGAACCCACAAGCCACAGTTCAGCATCAGGTAAATTTAGCTCGTAAAAAGCTTGTAATAAATACTGCACGCCTTTACGCAGGGAGAGCGCTCCGCAGTGTACAACCCGAAAAATATTATCTTCCTTAGGAACTGGATAAAACTCTGCTAGAGAAGTTCCATAGGGAACATGAATGAGTTTGCTTTCGGATATTCCCTGTTCTAAAAAAGTACGCTTTACGAATAGGCTGGGAATGGCAATTCGGTCAGCAGCATCATAGGATTTTATTTCTCTTTCATAAATTCCGGGATGTGTTCCAGTAAATTTTAATCCCCATTTTTCATATTCTTCTTTGAGGATTTCGGTTTGGTAATACATATGGCTACTGCCGCGCTCAATTACTGTTTTAGCGCCCAGTTCTTTGGCCCGATGTAGAGACCAGAAGTTGAATCCAGACCACCCTACAAACAAGTCAAATCCTGGCGACAAATAGTTTGTTGCAGCGCGGTCAAATTGCTCTGCGAACCAAAGCTGTAAATTGCGATCGCTCCTCATCCAACTTGGTAAGCGATTCCAACTGCGAGATAAAACTTCCAAATGCCATATGGAGAGAATTAACTTAGCGTCAATACCATACTTTTTAATGGCAAAAGTTGGATATGTAGATATTAATTTGTATAAATAACCTCTCTTTTGTAATTGTTGAGCTAGATTAAATGCATGAAATCGGCCCCAAACTGAAATAGTGACTTGCATGGATGTCCTGAGTTCTATATCCTTTACCCTCGCTAAAACGGGGAATAACTGTGCGGGGACTGCCTGAGTTCCTGATAAAGATCAGAAATTCCCCTTACTCTATCAGCAATTGTATTTTCTAACACTTTTTTATATCCTGACTCCGCAATAGAAGTAATTAAAGCAGGATTCTGTAAAAGATACTCGACTTTTTGCTGTAACTCAGTAGGACTAGAAAAATAAACGGCTTCTTTATCTTCTTCAAACAGGTTAAGTAACTCACTACTCCGTTCGCTCAACATCAGTGTTCCTGTTGCAGGAATTTCATAGGTTCTAATATTGTGTCCTTCTTCATTCTGAGGACGGAGAATATTGAGTCCCATTTTTGCTGAGCCTAGAATTGCCGGAATTTCTTGATAACTACACATTCCCTGGCATAAGCCTTTTAGCGCAGGTTCTTGACAATGGGTATTCCAGTAATTAGAGCCCCAAAGTCCTAATCGGTAGTTTGAGATCGCTTTTAAATACTGCTCTCGCTTGCGGCTAGCATCCCAGTTACCGATAAACGCCACATCATAGACTGGGTTAGTCTGACGTTTGGGAAAGTGATATTCGATATCGCTACAAAAGGGATGAAACAAAGCCTTTTTAACGCCATTGTCTAATAAGCGATCAACCAGTTCCCGACTCCAAATGAAAGCAGCATCCCATAAGGAAAATCCGCGTTGCACCCAGGAATTAGTGTGAGTATGATGGACATCTACGGGATTATCTGTAAAAAACACAAAGACTAGCCCATGTTGTTTAATCGCCAGAATGCTATCGGGGTGAAGCAAAAGTGGTGAAATTACCAAAGTCAGATCGGGCTGAAATTGATTTGCCATCTCCATTAACTTCTGATTTGCCAATTTTGCTAGCGGCTTCCATGCAGTCCGCCAAGCCACTCTATCTAGTAACGAACCGGGAAGTAAGCTGGGTTTAGCCTCTTTCCAAGTGAAATGCTTTACTTCACAGCCGAACGAAGAAAACCCACGCCCGTAGACTTCCTCGGTACGACCTAACTCCAGTGTATCTCCAACTATCAAGACTTTTTTCATTTATACTTTCACCTGCAAATAATTGATAGCTTGTTTGAGTCCATTGATATCTTCCTGATAGCTCCACTTTTGAATTTGCTTGAGGCTGAATTCTCCGGCTGAACGGCGATGGGAAATTGCCCAACGGATCGCTTCAGCCAAAGCCGCAACATCTCCTACAGGATAAATCCGTCCATTTTGTCCCTCTATCACCAGATCGGGCGCGCAACCCACCTGGTCGCTTACGACTACTGCTTTGCCTGCATTCATCACTTCATTAATTGCCAATCCCCAAGGTTCAAAACCAGATGGTAAGACAAATACATCGCACAGATCGTAGATTGCTGACATTTCCAACTGATTCCGAAAGCCGAGAAAGCGAATCGACTGCCAACCCGTTTCCTTGGCTTGAGTTTCCAGAACTGGGCGCAACACTCCATCACCTACGAATAACAGGTATGGTTCTGGTTCTTGCACGCCACCAGATGAGAGCAATTTATAAGCTGCGAGTAAATCCTGGGGACGCTTGACATCGATCGCTTTGGCAGCGAAGAGGATAATTGGCTTGCCTGGATCTAAGTTGAGCGATCGCCGCAGTTCCTCACGATTGGCATGAGATAGCATCGCTTGCTTTTGAAAGCGATCGTTATCAACGGCATAGGGCACGCAAAACAGTCGTTTTTCTTCAATTCCATAACTCCTGTAAAACTGACGGTTAAAAGTCCCGATGTAGAGAAACCCAGCAATTTTCTCAAACAGCCAGTCCAGAAAAATTCTTTTCACCCTTTTTTTCAGAGGATGGGATGGTTCGCTTAAGCTGTTAGACTCTCCCCGTAGCAAAACTGGAATGCCCAATTGATTTGCTGCCAGAACTGCTTGTATGCTACAAAGCCAAAACCATCCATGCACACATACCACATCGAATTTCCCTTGTTGTAACTGTTTAGAAATATCTTTAGCGATCGGTTGTAGCAACCAACTTTGCCACTGCTTGCTACCCCAGCAGTCTAAAAAGTGGTAGTCGTAACCCTCGGTTAGCGGCACATCCCATTCGATTAATCTTCCAAAGCCTGCATCTTTATACGGCTTCAAAGAAAAATCACTGTAAAAAAAAACTTTCAGATCGATGTCCGGATCTGCGGCAATTAGTCGCAACAAAGGAGCCTGATACTGAATTGGATGAGAAACAAAATAAGCTAAACGTGTCATTAGCATATAGGTATTGCAAAAATAGCTGGGCTTAAAGTAATGGTTTGTCGTTCAATCACAAGCCTGATAATTCGTATCGCAAATCCCAGTTGTCTGGGCAGTAACCTGTGCTTTTAACACTGCGCGATAAATTGATAACATTTGATTTGCTACTGCTTCCATTCCCTGAGGAATCTCGATGCCAGCGCTAAGCCGCATCTGCAGATCCCTGTCTTCGCATACTTTTTGGAAAGCTTGGCTCCACTCTGCAACAGAAGAAGGTTCTACAAGAATGCCGTTGACTTCGTGCCGAACCAGTTCGGCAATGCCACCTAGGTTAGAACCAATCACGGGAACTCCAGCAGCAAAGGCTTCCAGTACTACCAATGGTCCAGTCTCTAACCACTGAGAAGGAACAGCTAAAAAGTCATAACCTTTTAGAGTCGATATCACATTTTCAGATGGAACTGAAGGTTTGAAAGTAATGCGGGGGTCTTTTGCTGCCATAGCCTGCAATTCCTGCAAGTAGGCATCATTCGCATTGGAAATGCCATAGATATCTAAGCTGATAGGTAGCTGAGGTAATGCGCGTAACGCTCCGATCAGAATATGGATTCCCTTAGTGGGGTGAAGCCGACCTAAGAAAGCAATTTTTAGGTTATTTGTAGCAGGTCTTTCGCTAGAGTTGGTTTTTTCTGGTAGGTTATGACAAAGCCCCTGACGGATAACGGTAATTTTGTCAGGCGAAACGTGGTTGATTAGCAATACATCTTCCACCCAGTTACACACTGCCACTATGCGATCGACCTCAGACAGTAAAGCCTTGAGAGCCGCATGGCGAAGGCTAATTAATTCTGTCATTCGTAGGGCTGTCCAAGCTCCCCCTTGTAAATTCAAGCTGCCTAGCCATTGTCCTATCTGGGGTGGCAGACTACCAATTGTCTTAGCACTAGTTCGATCTAACCCCAATCCTTGTAAGGTACACCGAGCACAAGCATGCAAATCTACTTTACCATCACATATTTCAGTTCCCCATTGCATCATAGTTCCCCGCTGGCAACTCACAGTGGGTGTGTGATATGTGAAGACAACAGGAATTTGGAGTTGCTTGGCAGCTCGTACTAGTCGCAGGGAAACACCAGAGGTAAGGGCATGGAGATGAACCAGATCCGGTTTTTCACGATCTAGGATGCGAATAAATTCTAGGGAAGCTTGAGTGTCACCTTCGTTGTAGAGGTTGCGGATATCGCTAATTTTGGGGGAGGGTGCAAAGCGATGGACGGATAGTTGTTGGTGTTGATAGGTTCGATCAATAGCTCCTGGTGCGGCGATGAGGATATCCAGTCCTTGGGATTGGAGGTAATGGGATAGGGCTTCAACGTAGATTTCTGTGCCGCCGATCGGGTCTGGATAAAAGCAGTAGGGAACTTGAATGATTTTCATTTAAACTTTTGAATTGAACATCGAAGTGAGTCCTTGAAGGAAAAAACTAACGATCTCTCTTCTATAAGCTCCCCAAAAGAAACGATAAAATACAAGATATGGTCTTCTAATTATTAACCAGGTTAATATTTTGAGCGGTTCTTTGCTATTTTTTCTCACCTTATCAATCAAGAACACAGATCTCACTCGAGAGATATACAAGCTAGAAAACAACTTTTCAGTGGGGCTAAGTCCTGGATATGATTCCTGTAAGACCTTCATTTCTTCTATTCGGAAGATTTTCATGTTAGATGTTTTAGCGGCTGGATGAATAAGGAAGGTAGAAAGTGTATCTGGAATAATACTGATTTTTACATCTGGAAATGAGAGCCAAATGTTGAAATACAAAGCCCAATCGAAAGCATAGTTAAGATCTTCCCTTATAAAACCTACTTGTTTCATCAAGCGATAACTTAGAAAAGTTGAAGGCTGGCTAATCTTTAGCCCAAGTTGTCCTTTCCGAATCCAATCTAATGCCCCTATGGGCTTACAGGGTTTCCAAGTTTGGAGAAGATGAGAATTACTAATGTCTATACCTATAGCATTTCCTATAAGAATATCTGGTCGATTTACGCGCCAGCAATTAGCAACCTTTTCTAAGGATCTAGAATAAAGTTGATCGTCAGAGTTAATCCAATTAAAAATATCACAATTACATTTTGCAATACCTTTATTAATTGCATTTGTTTGACCATTATCTTTTTCACTGATCCAGTAAGTTAGCCAAGGTTCATATTTTTTAATAATCTCAACTGAATTATCTGTACTGCCACCATCAATGACAATATATTCCAAATTTGGATATCCCTGGAGCAACACCGATCTAATCGTCTCCTCAAGAAAATGACCATAATTATAATTTGGTGTCACAATGCTAATGCATGGCCACTCCGAACCATCTGGCATGGTATCCTCTAACCGGGGACTTTCCTCAGTCCAAGGCCACCCTGTTTTCTCAGAAGGAGGTAGAGGCAGTTCGCTTAAAGTAGGATATCTCATGTATGGGTATAAGTAGTCATTAGTTAGAACATTATACTGATGTGTGAAGAAGCATTCTCAGGATAGAGAGTCAAGATTAGTATATAACACCTTTTGGTATAGCTCTACGTACCGCTCTACTTGTAGTTCTAGAGGATATTCTTGCAGTGTGATCGCTTCACACAAACTAAACTGAAAAGCTAAAGGTGCTATGGGTAACTCATTTCATTCACGCTTTAATTTAGCTTGTGTAATACCAGTTGATACTGATTTTCACGGTACTACATCACGATAAACGTCTAGCGTCTGGGCAACTGTTTTGTCCCAACTGAATTGCTGAGCCCGTTCAAGTCCTTTTTGTACAAGCCGATCGCGCTCTATAGGATTATCAAGGACAAATCTCAGACAATCAACCAATTCATCAGTAGAGTTAGGATTAAAAAGCAAGCCAGCATCAGCAACTACCTCAGGCAGACTAGATGTATTGGAAACAATGACTGGTGTGCCACAGGACATTGCCTCCAATGGAGGAATGCCAAAACCTTCATAAAGTGAAGGGTAGACAAATGCAAGACTACAGCGATAAAGTTTCGCAAGATGGTGATCGCTTAAGCATCCATAATGCTGAAGGTTCAAACCTAGTTTCAAATCAGTAATTAGGCACACTTCTTCAGTATTGAAGGGTGAACCGACAATACACAACTTTAAGTCTGGAGTGGTAGTTACTATACTTGCAAATGATTTAAGGAGGCGATCAAAGTTTTTATAAATAGCACGACTCCCAACGTACAAAAAGTAAGGTTGTTCTGGTACCACCTCATCACCATAGGATAGCCTAATATCTATTTCAGAAGCATGAGGGATTATGGTTATTCGATCTTCCGATATGGAATGATACTTAAGCAAATCTTTTTTAGTATTTTCGGAAATACAAATTATTGCTTGCGCTGAAGCGATCGCTTTTTTCTTCATCTCAGCATGAGTGCCCATAGGGTCCATCTGGCTCGAAAACAATTCATGAATCATATCGTGAACTGTTAAAACGACTGGGGAGCGAAATTTCTGAAAATCTTGACCAGTCAGTGACTCGTAAAAGGTTGGATGAACTAAGTCAAACTTGTTCCAAGCGCTAATCGTTCTAAAATAGTATTTTTCTACTTGTAGGGAGACGCGCCCTGGTCGAAAGTTAAACCTTTGATAGAAGTATATATTGAGGTTAGGATGATCCGGAAAGTTAACATTTCGCAACTCGCAATTAGTAAGACTAGGATAAAAGTCCTGTGGCAACCGATTAATCAGGTTAGCAAAATATCGATTGATTCCACCAGCAGCTTGCCATGAATAAATCTGTCCATCATAAAGAATCCGCATTAAACACCTTATCTACTTATGCGTGAGGAATATTTAATTAATCTCTACTGAAAGACATGAGCTAAAGATTTACAAAGGAAGTCTTCCGAATATTGAGCTGCAATGGTATCCCTGGCAGCATAACCCAGTTGACGGCACAAATTTTGATCTTCCCATAATCGAATTACGTATTCACTAAATTCTTCGGCGTTTTCTGCAACCAATCCATTAATCTGATGCCTCAAAGGAGAGCGCTTTGCGGCATTTTTTAGAGCAACAACGGGTAGACCGTGTGCCATTGCTTCCACGATCTTTACTTGTTGACCTGTACCACCAAAAACCGGGCAAATCATAAATCTTGATTGTGCGTAAGTTGCTGCTAAGTCTGGGACAAAACCACTAAAAACAACACCATCAATTTCCTCAAGCGAAATATTATTCCAAAGAGAACCCGTAACTTGTAGTTCAAAAGACGGAACATGTTGAATAACGTTAGGTAAAACTTTCTTCAGGAAGTAGAAATATCCCTGTAAATTAAAGAGATTGGGCCCGAGAGGGAAAATGGCAGAGCCAGAGTAAGAATTTTGAATCAATGTTGGCTTTTGCATCATCGGAATTGATACAACATTGGTGTTTGAGGTATGTTTCCGTATAATATCAGCCTCGCTTGGAGTAATCGCAATAGTAGTGGTGTAACGACTATATATATCAAACTCTTCCCTTTCAGCTACTAGATCCAATGTCTCGAAAAAGTCTTCCTGCAAAATTTCATTGCTTATTTGGGAAAGCTTCATAAAATCTGTGTTAGAGCTAGAAAAGTGTGGAGTCAATTCTTTTTGCATTTTAGAGTTTAGCGTCACTAGATCGTGTGTTTCTATTAAGCGTGGTATACTAGCCAGCTTTTGATGATCGATCAGCCTATCCCAGTAGGCATAGTTCATGAGAATGAATTCGGGGCTAACTCGATCTAAAATATTGTAAAACCAACACCGCATTCCAGGAGGACAAAATAGATCTGAACTTAGTGCAGGCTTTTTCTTCAAGTAGCCGTAATAGCGATAGGCAAATTTTAGATACTGACGATCTAATAAATTGGGGGTATAAACAAATAACTGATCTGCTATCTTAGCGATCGAATCGTTATCTATGGGGAAGTTCCACTTCGTATCCGTATTAAGGGTTGAGCTAAGAAAACATACTTTAAATCCAATAGACTTCAAGCCCATGCATATTCCTGTAAAACGTCTATGAGAGCCTGTTTTTGGAGGAAAGGGGTTGTGTGGATAGAAAACAAGCACCTTCATATTATTCTAATAAATTTGGAAGTATCATTCAAAAGTATGTGTTGGTGACTATTCTATAATTTCATTGCGCACGACCTCAAGAAATGCTTTCCCAAATCTCCGATCTGGCTCAAGATAATTCCCTTCTGCCCACTCATTCCAAGATTTAACAAAGATGATTTTCTTCTCTGGTTCTCGATCTTTAACATAGTTGATTCCTGCTTTTAAATGCTTCCTAAAAAGCTCAGGGTGATGTCCCTGAATCACAATACCATTAATTCCATTGCGCGGTGTATTATCCCAATTTGGAATAATACATGGATAAAAGAGGTCTTCAAATATGACATTTGGAATCATATAATCAATGGCTTGATCGTATTTATATATACTTGGGATGGAAAATAGCTCCTTCATAGTCTGTCTTAAGTTCCTTTTGTAGATTTTAAGAAGCAATCGATCTGCTAAAGTATTGGGAATGCGATCAAGAACATCTTTAGGGGGATGAGATGTAAAGGCATCAAAGCCATGTTGTTGGGGATTCCAGGAAGCATCACTGGACAATCCAATGAGATGAAGCCCTGGGAACCCTGCCTTATCAGCCAATTCACGCCAATAATCAGTGAACTCAATTGAATTGGGTAGTTCTCCTGGCAGAAAAACTACAAATATTGGCTTACCATAAACTTTCATATATCGGTTATCAGCAAATGCTTCAGCGACTACATCAAAATGAGTTTTATAGTCTTGTTTACCTGGATAGGTTTGCTGAGCAAGGACTCGTTCGGTATTTCTATCCCAAGATCCTGGCCAGGTATGATTTGCCCACCCCAAGCAGAATGGAAAATCAGGCTCTCCTGATCTTAATACTTCATTAAATGGTCTTTCAAGAATACGCTTTCCATTGCCAAACCAGTAGTGCCAGTAACAAAAGCCTTCAACACCATGTTCGCGAGCAAGTTCCGCCTGAGCAATGCGGGTTTCCGGCACTCTTAGATCGTAAAAGCCTAGGTCAGCAGGAAGATTTGGTTGATGATGACCAGGAAAGAAAGGCTTTGCCTTCGTAACATTTGTCCATTCCGTAAATCCCTTCTCCCACCATTCATCATTTTCAGGAATAGGATGATATTGGGGTAGATAGAAGGCGATCAAGCGTGCTTTCTTAATTATCTCATTTTCAGTGATTAAGTTTTTGCTAATATTCCTTTTCTCTACAGCCACTTTTTTCTATTTTTCAAATGTCAATCTATCTATTTTTTTGCTATCAGGAATCTAGACTTTTACCCTCGTATTACTTCTTTAATAATATTCATTAAATCTGAAGAATAATGTTTGAGTGTAAATTTACTATTAGCCCATTGATATGCATTTATTTCTATTTCTTTCCTAAGATCTGGGTTTGTTGAAAGCATCCAGATTTTCTCAGCTAGTGACTGAGGAGAAAATGGATCGTAAAGCAATCCATTCCAGCCATCTACGATCAATTCCGGCATTGAGCCACTGTTAGAACCAATAACTACCTTGCCAAGTTTCATAGCTTCAATGGTGACACGCCCAAACGCTTCATTTCGGGAACAAACAAGTACAACATCAGAAGCTAGCATAAATTGCATAGGGTTTTCGACAAATGGAATGAAAGTGATTCTTTCATTAAGTCCTAAGTTTTTGACATAGGCTTTTAACTGTTTTGCATAATTTTCGAACTCATCCCCAATTAGCCAAAGGTGGGCTTTTTGTTGCGCTTTTAACAAAATTTCGATGGCTTCGATCACATCTTTTTGCCCTTTAGCAGGAGTTTTTCGCCCAATCAACGCAATATAAAATGTCTTATCCTGTTTTTGGATTTGGGGGTTTGGTGTAAATTCTTTTTCAATATTTACCGCATTATATACTACCGAGATTTTTGAGGGTAGAATGCGATCACTAAATCTTTTACGGACAGTTTCTGAATTAGCAATAACTCTTTGCGATAAAGCATTAATGTAAAAAATACTAAACTGTCTACCAAACTCGAAGTGCCATCCATGATCTTCTTCAAGAAACTCGCGGATATACCAAACATGAGGTATTCCAACAAACCTAGAGGCAAAAGCACCGCATGGAATCACTATTGTATTTGTAATTACGACATCTGGTCTCAACTCTCTTAGTATCACTGAGAGTTTCGAGACTGCTTTGATGTACTCGTATAATCTTTTGATAATACTTGAATGCCCATTAAATTCTTCTACCCACCAGGGAGTGGAAATAAAGTGTATAGTTGCATTTACGTCTCGTAGCTTTTGAACCAGTCGCCCCTCTGAAGGAACTACAACGTGTACTTTTTCTCCACTATTAACAAGCATCTGCGCCGCTTCGAGCAAACTTCTTTCAGCACCTTCAAGAGTCGATCCATGAGAAAGAAAAAGAATTTTTATACTTCTACCTCATCTCATTTGCAGAAAAACAGCAGAGACAAATAAAGTTCAGTATCAAAAAATTGTCGCAGCTTGAGTAGTTATACATTGTAAATATAGTATTTACCGTAGCATTCGATTTCTATCACTCTCAATAATTAACTTCCGCAATTTGAATCAATATTGCTTTGAATTGCCTAAAATCGCGGCTGGCAAAATTGAGATCTTATAGAATAACCAATACTCGCCAATTGGCGAGATTCCTGGCTAATCTGTGACTAATCTATCCAAAAAGGTGAGCGCATCGTCAGAGACACCAGTATCGAGCAATACTTGACGCATCGCCTTGGAATCGGCTAAGGTTGGATATTTTTGGAGATAAGATGTACGGAGGCAGGCAGCGGCCTCTCGTTGGAGAACCAAGCTCCAAAAGTATGCTCCGAATGCGACATATTCCCACTCGGGAGTGAAGCGGGGATTACTAGTAGCTCCGACATGAATAGCCTCTGGATGAGGTGAAAATTTCCCACCGTAAGATCTGATTGCGTAAAAGCCAATCTGTTCAGCCTCTGCTATTACGGCAGCAAGGCACAAAGTATCGAAATAGCCTTTGTAGGTTTCGGGAAGAAGAGAAGGCGAAAAGCCAAGTGAACTGCATATTTTCTGCGCCTCAGAATCAAGCTCTTGCCATGTGACTGGGGAAGAGCTAATCCGGTAGCGTCTAAAGACTTCTCGGGCAATCTTTGGCCGAAGTAACATCAGAAATGTATGAGGCTTAAGAAAACCGTTTACTGGATTACGCTCGGCAAAATACACCGCACCAATCCGACCGGCGGAAAGATGCTCCGCCCTTCTCAAACAATTAGAATCAAGAATTAAACAATCATGATCCACCAACCAGAAAGGCGAATCTAAACATGAAATCAGAGCGTCAATTACATCATGATGATCGAGCGTCCAAGGCACATGTATAAAAAGAGTTTGGGAATGACCGCGACGGAGAAAGGCTCGTTCCTTTTTATGCTGACCATTCAGTATGCAGAGCTTGGAGTAGCCAACTGGAACTCTCTCCAAAGCCAGATCAGCCATATGCGCCCCAAATGGCATGGCAACAACGACAGCGAATGGTGAATTACCTGAAAATCTGGATGCGCACCACAATGAAATACGCAACATCAATAATGAACTGGGCAACTTCACTACTGACAAATACTTTCGAATAGATCTGCCAAGACGCAGAGCCGACAATATCGTGGTTTTCATACTAAGAGCCTGTTTGAGAATGTAAGAAAGTTCCCGTAATTATGATTGCTATCTAATAATTTAAGCTAAATTCTCAAGCACTCGCAGAGTCTCATTCACCATTTTCTCTTCAGAGAAATCCTGGACGTGCAATTTAGCATTCCCAGCCATTTCCTGCATCTCCTCTGGGTGTCTCAGTGCCCAACGAAGTGTTTCTAGCAATTCACAACTATCACCCGTACTAAATAGGAGGCCGTGTACTTTATTTTCAATAATCTCTGGAATGCTAGTAGCATCTGATGCAATAATCGGCAACCCATTTACCATTGCTTCAATCGGTGCAAATGGTAGACCTTCAAAATGGCTTGGGAAAACAAATAGATCGGCAGCTTTTAGCAGCCTTGGCACATCAGAACGATATCCCAAAAACAATACCTTATCTTCGACGCTATACTCTTTTATCTTCCTAACTAGGTTCTCTTTTTCTTCACCTTCTCCTACCCACAGAAATCTTACATCTGGAAATTCTTGAGTAATTGAGGAAATAGCCGGGACGATATCAGCATAGCCTTTTTGGTGATTGAGGCGGCCAACTGTCAAAGCTATTCTACTGGTTACAGATATTCCTAGTTCCTCACGGATTTGGTGGCGTAAAATGTCTATATCTTCAGCATTACTATCTTCATCTAAATTAGATAACACTTTAGTCCCATTGTAAATGGTAATTACCTCACTCCGCTGAGCTTGAAAGGATTCACAAACAACTTGTCGATTAAACTCGGAAACAGCTACCCACTGTTGATTTCTAGCTCTTGCCCAGGCATAGGCTTTTAAAATGTTTTTGCTAAAAGAGAATTTATAGGGAGCTAGTTGAAATACAACAACGGTTGGCATCTTTAATAGTCCACAGGCAAGGATGCTTCCTAAACCGTAATTTGGCCAAGGTAGGGTAATACTTGCAACATCAGGTCTGAGTTTGAGTAACAATGTAAGCGTTCGAGCAAACCGCAAAGCTTCTCTTTCCTTAGTTTTTAAATTGCAGTTATTAGACTCAGCTATTTTTAGGGAGTGGTAACGAATATTGTTTGCGGAAAATTCACTAATTAGCGAAGTAGTTTTGTCAGTTTTTGGAAACGCAGCGTGGACATCCCAGCCACGTTTAGCACTAGCAGTAGCAATGGTTAGGGCATATTCTTCAGCGCCACCACGAATTTCAGAAGGAAATAATGATAGAAATCTCATACTGAACTAGTATTCCTTGGTTGCAAAACAGTGCTCCCGTAACATGTTTTTAGTAAGTAGGCTGAATTGGGTAATCAAACTAGTTATATTATTTAATAGCAAGGCGTTTAACCTTGTCTTTTATCCTACTCAATTTTGCCTTAGCGCGATTGGCTAAAGATGGTTTTCGCTGATCGCGACCTATCAATAGTGGGTGTGGTGGAGGTAAGAGAACCTTCCTTGGGATTGGAATGGGATAACGAACGCTGCAGCGATCGCTAAGTAGATCGATTGCTGATAGCCAACGTTGGTAACAAACATCTTCACTATAGTTTCGAGCAACCAGCACCTTTGATGCAGTAGAGCATTGTAACCAGAGTGATAGATTATTGGCTAACCGAACAATTGCTTGTGCAGCTTGTTCAGGTGTATCGTTAACCAGCAATCCCGTTTCACAATCTCTAACGAGTTCAGGAATTCCACTGGGAATAGCTCGTACAATAGGCACTACACCAACCGCCATGGCTTCGAGCAAAGCTACGGGTAAGCCTTCGTAGTCCGACATCAATAGTATGGCTTGGCATTTGGCTAACTCAACTCCAACTTCGGCAGGTGACAAGCGCCCCAAAAAGCGAATGCGATCACCTAGATTCCTATCAACAATCCATTGTCGCGAAGATGCCAGATCAGGTCCATCCCCAATAATCAAACATTCGATACGTGAGTCCAGGCAACAAGCTTGGCTCATGGCTTCTAAGACTAGCGAGATTCGCTTTTGTAGTTCCACTACCCGTCCACTAAAAGCTACCCGAAAATGCGAGTCAGCAAAGGTTGCTGTTTGCTGAGGTACAGGAACTCCACAGGGAATAGCTTGTGGGAGATTAGCTAAACGCTTTTCAACAGCTAATTGGCAGATATAATCTGAGACACCAACTATCATTCCACCATTGGCTTCGGGAGTAGTTGTTTCGGCGATCGCCCAATAAACTGGATCGTCTGAGTGGATGGTCATAGCCCAGGGTAAGCCTGCTCGACCTGCTATGCCTGCTGTGTAGTACATGGCTGCGAGGCATTGAGGAAAGAAAGCTTGAGGTTGGTGTCGATTAAGGAATGCTAAAGTGCTACGCACTCCCTCTTCGCTATAGGGTGGTTGCGGTTCGATTTTGACGTGAATTCCAGCTTCTAAGAGTGGCTGTAATAGACTTGATTCTTGAATATTGTTGTCAAGGTGATGAAGGAGTAGTGAGACGGGAATGTCATCATGGTGCAACCGCAGGAGCAAACGTTGAAGCCAGGTTGTTACGCCGCTAATATCATTCTTGGCACTGTAATGAGAGAACGCAATCTTTTTGTGTTGGAGATGTGACAAGTCTAGATTATTCATGGAATGATACGTCGCAAGCGTTTCAGTAATCTGCGAACATTACTTTTTATTAAAAGAATGGCTTTGTTGCATGAAAGATTGTTGCTATATAAGGGTTTCAGACTTCAAGATCCCTCCAAATGAGCTTTTTTGTCAGTCTTCATTGTCTGAAACCCTTGATTTTACTGGGTTTATTTATGCAACAAAGCCTAAAAGAATCATAAATATATTATTGAGATGTCACAACAACTTCATTAGCTAATAACATAGTGTACAGTTCTTGATAACTCTCGATCATAGTTTCTACTGAAAAAAATTGTTTGGCTCTTTGGCTATTCTTCCTTCCTATTTCGAGACGTTGTTCGCGATGATCGAGCAATTGAATAATGATATCCGCTAAGCGATCGCTATCCTCAGGAGGCGCAAGCAAGCGATCGTCATTGATAATTTCCTTAAGTGCACCGATGTTATAGCCAACAACTGGAAGTCCCATATTCATAGCAAAAGGACTGACTTGACCAAAGCTTTCCTGCCAGACAGGTGCAACAAAGAGGCTGAGCCTCTCATACATTTGAGGAAGTTGATGATAGGTAACAAAACCGGTAAACTCAAATGCCTCACTTACTCCTGCTTTTTGAACAGCCTCCCGATATCGATCGAAATAAAAACCTCCCCCCACAATCAGAACCTTTGTTTGTTTGCGGCGTTGCACTACTTTTATAAAAACATCTATTGAAGCTTCATTCAGCTTGTCTCGATCGAGGCGATAGACCATGCCAATACAGTCATCAGGCATTTCGGAATTATCTTCTCTAGAAAAGAGGGAAAAATCTGAACCTGGATATATTGTTACTTCTTTATCGCCTGATAATCCAAACTCATGCCTAACATAGTTGCTGACATAAACATAATAGTTAATTGCATCACTTAAATACGGATCCACAGGAACGTTCACATTTATAATTACCCTACAACTATTATTATATTCTTGAGCTGCCTGAAACACCTGATGATACCAAATCCAGTCATTCCACCCCCAATAATGGACATGTAGGATATCAGGTCTAAACTCCTTTAAATGTGAAAATATTACATCATAGCTGACTGGACAAGCAGATATATTCAATCCAATATAGTCTGGGGGATTAGGTAGATCTCTAGTTATGACTCTCTGCTCAAACTGATGACCTAAGTTCTCGATTAAATCAATTACCAATTGAGAAGAACCACCCGTATTAAAATTACCAATCGCATGTAATATCTTCGGTCTTTCAGCCATTAAAGGGTAGGCATGAGGTTTTATTTCATATGGTTTAAAGTTAATATGTTGGAGCGACTTTTTGAAAGAATCATATTCAACACGTTCAAACAGAAGAGTCCGCTTATATTTTAAAAATCGGTCTTTTAATCTCACATAGATGTCATATATTCTCAGAATAAAACTTCCAACCCTGCTTCTTTTGATGTAGATAACACTTGGCAAATCGTCTTTTTTTGCCTCAGATTCAGCATGAAGACCTTGATATTGCAATTTAGCTTGATAAAGCTTCTTCTTTAATATTTCATTCTGTTGTTTAAGAGAGTCAATGGTATCTTCATGTGTCTTGAAATTGTTTCTAGTTTCCTTAAAATCGACTTCCATCTGAAAATTCCTCGAAGGATTTGAGTTAGGGGTTTTGGGTAGAGTGGTATTGAAGTACATGGAAAGCGAACAGACTTTCCCTACTTGGTTCGACTGAGCGGCTGTGTTTTAGTTCTGGAACCATAAATCAATGCATTGTAGTCTACAGAGTCAAGAAAGTTGATAAAACTCAGAGAACCGGAAAATGGAAGTTGCAGCAGTTGGTTATAAAAATCTTTGAATAATTTGCAAGATTTGAGATGCTGAAGCTGAAATATCGTGGTTTCCCTTAACTTTTTGGGCGGCTCGTTGCCCGAGCGTTGCCCGTAATTCGGGTGATTCGAACAACAGATAAACTTTGGCAGCCATTGCTTCAATATCCAGATAGGGAACGACGAAACCAGCGTCATCTTCGACAAATTCTCGTTCTCCACCAGCGCCGAAACAGAGAATCGGCTTTTCTAGCGCCGCTGCTTCAAGACATACCAGGGGATAAGGGTCTTCTCTGGACAGTAATGCAAATACGTCGAATGCTGCAAAATAGTCTAAGGGGTTGGGTTGATTGCTCAGAAAGATCGCGGTGCGTTCCAAGTTCAGTTTTTTGAGATCGTGCCGGAGTTCATAAAAACGGAGACTATCTTGCTTTTCGTCACCACCAAGCCACAGGAAGTAAATGGGTGCTTCTGGATTCGTGTGGCGAACGGTGCGAGCCAGTTGAATGAATAGATCGGCACCTTTACGCCATTCCATTGATATTTTAACTACGAGAAAAGTTGAGATATTTTTTTGCGCGGCGCAACGGATTAATCAGTCTATTGACTGCGATCTTTCTACGAATAATATTGACGACCAAGTAAATTGGAAATATTCTCCAGGTAAGCGAAATTTGAATAGCTATGTCAGAAATATCACGGAATCTACCTTTACTCTCTTTTTGAGAGAGAAGTTCTTCAAAAATCCTAAGAGTGTTTTTTCTCAACTGCTGTTCTATCTCTTTGCCAAAGAGTCCAGAGTTAAGCAACGGAGGGTATTGTAAAATAACAAGCTTTAATTGTTGAAATTGAGTTTTTTGCGACCAGCTCCCTTTGTCATGAACTCTATATGCTGCGAGTACTTCATCCATATAGAACAAATTCCCTTGTTTGGCAGAGTACAGATGAAGAGGCCAATCTCCAATTGACACTTTCACCATATACTTGGGAATTCCATCAACTAAAATCCAGTTACGAAATAAAACACCTGGGGTGTGAATATAATTGCCGTAAACTAAGTCATTCAAGCTTGTAGTCTGTTTAGGATGTTTAATGATTTGAAGGTATCCATCCTCAGCAGGCTTAGCCTGATCGCTATAGCCCAAGTGTGTTTTATGCGTTTTGTTTTGATAAATGACTTTTACGTTGCAGAACACTAGCGAATAGTCGGGGTTTGCTTCAAGAAAATCTACCTGTTTTTGCAGTTTTAGTGGATCTGTCCAGTAATCATCGCCATGATGCAGGGCTATGTATTTCCCTCGAGGGGTTTTGAGAGCAGCTAATGGAGTCAGTCCAACTATCCCTGGCAAGGGATTCCAAAGATTACGGTCAGCAATCAGAAGGCGAATTTTATCAGGGTATAAACATTGATACTCGCGAATAATATCAGTTGTGCCATCGGTGGAGCAATCGTCTCCGATGATAACCTCGTAGGAGAAATTTGTTTTTTGGGCGATAACACTATCAATAGATTCTCGAATAAAGTCTTTATCATTAAAAGTGAAAATGACTACGCTGACCATTGGATCGTCACATAATTCAGATCCGTAAGTTTCATGTACATGGGTATCAATTAATTGCTTGGCTTGAAGCAAAGTATCTTTTTGATTCATATGAGAGAAGTTTGATTTAAACATCGTAAACTCGTCAGATGGGTAGCTAGGAGACGAGGAATTGGACAACCAAGCCTTATGGATAAGAAAAGCATTAAGTCCGGGTTTTGGCAAAGCACTCTCAGAAATATTTAAGGGAGCAAATGAGTTAAAAAAGAGCCTATGAATTTTGGGTGGAAGCGTATAGTAGGACAAAGCAAAGGTAGGGGAAGAGGTCTAAGTTCAATCCAAAGAAAAACCCTGCGACTAAGCGTAAGGGCCAGTATCGGTTGCCCGCCTCCGGCGGGAATTGCCGAGCACGATCCCCTTCCCACCATTCCACAACATGTCCAAGTCGCCACCAGGACCAGTGGTCGGATTCCCCCGTGCGATCCCGATGGCGTTCAGAGCCCCCTGGAATTGTTGCCCGTTAAAGCCGGCTGACCTGGATGCCGCGCCAACGGTGAAGCGTCTGTTTCCTAACAACGTTCCTGGTGTGACCGTGAGAGGGACTGAGGCGGGCATGCAGTTGTCGACTACCGCCCAAAGCTTGTTTGCGGCCTTGTCGTACCAGCACACGAAAAGATGCCAATTCATGTCGTTGGGGACCGCGACGATATTGTTGGACGTAATGTCGATCCCGCCGTTACCGATCGACCAATACAGGAAGTTATCCCTAATCTGAACAATCCACTCGCACTCCCCGGTGGTTGGATCGAATAGACCCAAAAGCGTTTGGGGCAACCACGGCTGCGGATTGGCAGACTTGAACCACCCCCAAACTGTGAACGGATTGTTTCCAAAAGATACGTCGGAATTTCGCTGGAGGTAGGCATGGCAACTGCCGTCCACAGTCGGTGGAAAATCCCAGCCCGACCTGGTGCCGAATTCGAGCTGCGGATTGAGTTGAAATTTGCTCCCATTCCCTATCTTTCCAGGCACAGGGGTCGGTTGTTGTATCGGGCTGAGCGAAACTCGCTTGGTGCTGTCGTTGTTGATCGTATGGGATAGGGTGTTCGAGCTTGGATCGTATTCCGCCAATACGAAGTACCATTTCGGGATCAGGACGGGTTTCAAGGTGATATTCGTTATCGCTGGATTCTGTGCAAGCTGCTGAGGACATCCCCCATCTAGCGCGAACGTTCCGCCATCAGGCTCGTAATACAAGTTCGTGCCAGACACGTAATACGCGTTCGTACCAGAAGTCGTGACCGAGATGTCCCATTGGCCCCAGAATATCTGCTGAGGGAGCAGACCTGTTTGGTTGATCTGCACGTTGACCCATCCGCAGATCGTCCAAGCGTAGTTGCCAGTCTGCAAGTCAGCAGTGCAGGATCTCGACAATGACACCCCGGTGGTAAACTGAGTTGCCTTGTCAGTTCCCAATGGCCCACTGGTTTGTACCGTCGCACCGCGTGATGTGAGAGTGTTTCCGCGACCAGTCGCGTCGGCGTAAGCACTAGAACCGCTTGCCTCGTTAAGCAGGAAATAGACAACAGCGCCCCTGAGGCTGGTGGTAACGTCAAAGGGCCATGCTTCCCCTCCTTTCAGCGCGCTCTTCTCGGGGTCGGTGAGGAGCCGGTTCCACTTTCCCCACTTGGCGAGTGAGCCATAGAGTTGCTGAGCGTGTTGCTGAGTTGGCGTGTTGTTCGATCCCATTCGAAAGTCGAGCGTGACTGGCGCGGGCCGCAGGTACGGAGTCAGATCGTTTCCCCGTCCCAAAGCGTCGACCAGCTTGTTCGACGAAATGGAATCACCTAGCCGCCAGAAGGCGGTCGCGTTGTCGATAAGCACTATGATGTCCTCCTTATTCTCGTGTTGATTCACACAGCAGAAATATACTAGAGCATAGATCCGGATAAACATGTCCTAATTTATAGCATCCCTCCAGGTATTCCTTGGAGATAATATCTGTTTGGAGAAGTCTATCCCACTGAAAATTTGCAAGTACCTTAAAGAAAATCCCTGAACGATGTACTACGTTTAAGCCTGCGGCCACGGCATCGCGCTCCAAGGTATCTAGAGAATAGGTGCAGCGGTGGCCATGCTCTGCTTCAGCGGAAGTGACTGCGGCATTATGAGAGATCAAGCCCATCTTTACGGCAATCTGACGTGATGGTGCATTGGCATTGGGGCACACCAAGAAGAGTTGCCCGCCCTCGGTGAGCCATTCGTCGTTGATGCGTCTCAGCACCAGAATAGGATCGTCGAGATGCTCCAGCACATGGGTTAATACAATGTTGTCGTAGCGCTTAGGCAGGGTAACGGTTTCGAAGAGCGAATTGACGAATTTCACCTTGTCGCCGAGCTTCCGTTTTGCTTCCTCAATCGCTACGTCGGAAGCCTCCACGCAAGTGATGTCGTCGAAATAGTCGAGGAATCGTTTGGTGAAATCGCCCTTGAAACTGCCCAACTCCAGCAGGCTGCCCTTCCTGAAGAACGGCTCGAATGAGCGGATCATGTAGGGGTGCATCACGTCGAAATCAAAACTGTAGGCGTATTGGCGATCGGTCGCATCTTGGATCTCAGCATTGTAGTCGCGTTGCTTGTTCATCTACTCTCCCCTACAAAATTAATAAATGCATGATCGTCGACTGGCTGTCTGTTTTGCCGATCGAGAAGCCATGCTTTTCATACAAACTGACCGCAGCGAAGTTCCGTCGGTCTACTTCAAGTTCGATACACGCGAAGCCGTTCGCGGTTGCATGGCTGATGCAGTTCGCAACGAGTTGCGAAGCTACGCCCTGCCCCTGCCATCTTGACAAGACACTGAGGCTGGTAATGTAGGCGATGCGTTTTTCCCGGTCATTGCAATACGCTGCCACCAGCCCGACCAAGTCGCCTTTTGCCCACGCCTCAAAGCGCACCGCCCAGACGGCGATCTTGCGTGTGTAATCGTCGATGCCAACCCGCTCGCTCAAGGGCGGCGTGAAAGTGGAATCGCAGGCCCTCAGATGCTCCGCGATCTGCAATGCGCTTGCCCGATTCACACAGAATTCGAGCGAGCCATTCATACCTCCATTCATATCTCCAGTTCCGCTAGACCAAAGCCATTGCGCCCGAATTCATTGCCGTTATAAAGTAGGTAAACCTTGCCGTCGCACTCAAACGCATGCGGATAGCACTGCATATCGCTATCCCATTCGCCTGGTGTGCCCTCAATTCGTGGATTGTCGTCATCCCGTGTCCAGCTTAGCAAATCGTCTGACCAGGCATGCCCGATGCGGTAGCCCCTATTCTTGTTTTTGCGGAAATCGAATGACTGGCGATAGCAGAAGAACATGTGATACCGCCCAGCGATTTCGATCGCGGTCGGTAGCGCTTGACTCTCGTCCGCACCCAGCTTATCCGGTACGATCTGCCGCGCCTCCTCTTTCAACCATTCGATGCCGTCTTCAGAAACGGCATGACCAATCTTGTAGGTGCGATCAGGTGGCGCATCGAATGCATATTTTTCCCAGGCGGTGCCGAAGATGTACCACATGTGGAACGTATCGCCGACGATCTTCACGAAGCCATCACCAACCAGGTAAGGTTCGTGCAACGATGCCGCAAGCACCGGACCATCGCCAATGCGCTGGAAGGTAAGTCCGTCATCGCGACTAATGGCAAGGCCGATGGCGGTATCTACGGAGACCGAGACACGTCGATTCCAGCCGCATGTGTAACCGTACACTAAATCGCCGTGGCGCAGCACGTTCATGGGGAAGATGCCGTGCTCGTCGAAACTGCCCAGTCCACCAAGCGGGATCACTGTCTTGTCTGCCACGCGAATGATGTCTCGCAGGTTCTTGCGCATATCGACGTAGGCGATATGGCTCAGAAACTTGCCGTTCTTGTCCAATGCACGGGTGGAGAAATAGATGCGCACAAAGTCATCGAACACCAGCACCTGAGGCGATTGGGCAAATTGTACACAGCCATTCGGCAGTGTGTGCTGAGTGGGATCGAATATCTTGCCAAGCTTATGCCATTTCATAGCCTACTCCAAGCTGCCTTCCAACACCGCTAGTCCAAATCCAAAACGGCCAACTTGGTCGCCGAGGTACGCCAGGTAAGTCTTGCCGTCCAGATCGAACACATGCGGATAACTGATCATCTCGGCATCCCAGCCTTCCTCTGAGACATTGATGCCCGCTTTGCTGTCATCGCGTACCCATTTGGTCAGGTTGGTACTGGAGGCGTAGCCGATGCGGTAGCCATTCTGCTTGCTGCGATAGTGACTGCTGTAACGGTAGCAAAAGAACATATGGTACTTGCCGTTGGCATAGAATACGTCCGGGCTGGCCTGTGCTTCGTCTTCTTCGATGCGGCTCTCAATCAGGTCTTTGTTGAGCTTGTTCCAATGGATGCCATCATGCGAGGTCGCCATGCGGATCTTGTACACCGGCTCGGCACGCCCGTCCACTACCTTCCATTTGCGTCCGGCAATGTAAAAGAGATACCAGAGACCTTTGTAGCGGCGGATCTTCGGCCCGCTCAGCACGAATGGTTCGTCTTGCGAATAAGTCAGCACCGGACCGGTACCGAGCTTTGTGAATGTTTTGCCGCCATCTCTACTAACCGCACAGCCGATGGCAACATTGAATGGAACCGATTCACAGCGCGTCCATCCGGCGTAATAGGCACGCACTTCCTGGCCGTCGCGGATCGCCGACACCGGGTAGGTCCCGAACTCATCGAATTCGCCGAGTCCGCCCAGACTGAGAATGGGCTGGTCGGCGACATGGCGCACCTTGAACAAGTCGGCGCGGTCTAGATCGACATAGGCGGAATAGCTTACATATTGCCCGTTGCCATCCGCCAGAGGCCGGCAGGAGAAGTATACGCGCACGACATCATCAAGCACCAAGGTTGCTGGTGCCTGTGAAAATTCCTTCAGCCAGTTACGGCCTTCCACTTCCTGCGGCGTGAATGCTTTACCCAGTTTCTTCCAATAGAACATGGTTCAGATCAATTCATAGTTATTCGAGATGCACTCGCGGATGGTGTCGAACGGGGTGAACATCATCACATCGACAATGGAAAGCCAGGGCACAAAATCGTTGCCAAACTGCGCATATTCAAACGGCTGCGATTTAATGAACTTCAGTTCGATGCCACTTGCTTTAAACTTGTCCTTCGCATACAGTTCCATGCCGCCGATAGCATTGATATAGGTGTCCGCGCCGAGCGCTTGGCACAAGGCGATGACCTTGTCCTGGTTCTTCAGTTCGCGATCGATGGCGATATCTGAGGAAACACGAATCTCAGTGACAATACCTAGATGCTCGCAAGTCCTGACTAAGGAGTGGTGAATAAACCTAAACAGATTGCGATCTCCGTAACGCACAATCCGATCCAGAAGGGAGAAAACATGTGCGAAATACGGCGCACGGGCATAGGCTCCCTTGAATTGGTTAAGCAGCTTGTCAGGGTTGAAATCTTCAGAAATTTCCCTTTCCACAACATCAAGGAAATCTGAATCCTTCTTCAACGGAAGGGAGAACAACTTATCCGTTCCGTTATGCAATATTCGGTTACGATTTATCCAGCCTTTTTTTGTATATTTGATATTGTCGTACACAATAAATATATCCACTGCGGCAATGAGCTGAAAATAGCCAATGTAGGGCAAAAAATAAGGTTGCATAATTGCCAAGCGCATGATGTTAATTTTAAGAAATATAGTTTTGATAGCAACCCATTTTTTATCCAATGACCTGATTGCCACTTCTCATATTCACCGTAACAATTTCTTCATTGCTGAGGGAGCTAACAATTACGCATTGAATAATTTGGCAAATTTTCCTAACATCATCCTCCGAAACCGCTGTCCCAGTCGGCAAAATCAAAACCCTCTGAGAGAGCTTCTCTGTCTCAGATAGCAGAAGCCCCGCATGGGGAAAATACGACCGATAGGGTTCCATCCGATGACAGCCCGGATAAAAATAACGACGAGCCATCACATTCTCAGCATGAAGAATCTCGATTAACAAATCTCGGCTAACTTGGGTTTGCTGCTCATCTATCTCCAACACAATATACTGATAGTTACATTTCTCAGCTTCGTTGATAGGAAATAACGACACCCCAGAAATACCTGCTAAGCCTTCCTGATAATAGCGGTAATTGCGGCGATTGACCTCAATAAAATCCTCTAGACTTTCCAAAGACGTCAACCCCATTGCAGCCGAAACCTCAGACATCTTGCCATTAGTGCCCAGGTAAATTACCTGGTCGTAGTTTACAAAGCCAAAATTCTTCATTAAACGAAGCTTTTTGTTTAGCTCATCGTCATTGGTAGCGATCGCTCCCCCTTCAAACGAATTGATAAACTTAGTTGCATGAAAGCTAAATACCTCCGCACTACCAAAATTACCAATCATCTTTCCTTGCTGAGAACAACCAAAGGCATGGGAAGCATCAAACATGAGCTTGAGTTGGTTCTTCTCAGCAATCTCGGTTAAAGATTCCACATCACAGGGTTGCCCCCACACATGCACTCCCATAATTCCCGACGTGCGCGGCGTAATCAACGACTCCACCTGCCAAGGATTCAGTGTATGAGTTTTTGGGTCAATATCGCAAAAAACAGGGGTAATTTCCTGCCATTGTAAGGCGTGGGCTGTAGCAATAAATGTAAAAGAAGGAATAATTACTTCCCCCTTCAACTCCAAAGCACGAATGACTAGTTCTAAGGCGATCGTACCATTACAGACTGCAATACAGTGCTTAACTCCTAAATAGTCAGCAATCCTGCTCTCAAACTCTTGAACAAAAGCTCCATTATTAGACAGCCAACGGCGATCGAGCATTTCGTTGATACGGGACAAAAGGCGATCCCTATTCCCAATATTTGGTCGACCTACATACAGCTTTTCCTTAAACTTAGGTTCACCACCAAAATATGCGAGTTCAGAAAGTTGACTTAGCATTTTTATATTAACCAATCAATTTAAGGATTCATTATGCGGCTTTTGCGAAAAGAACTGTTTCTTCTTGGTGAATAGTGAAATGCCCTAGATAGAAACGATACCCAAGATTTAAGCCATCAATAAATTGAGCTATCTGAAAAAAGTGATCAGGACGATGATAAATTGAAATGGCAAGATTAGGTTTGTATTTGCAAATCGTTTTCTCGGCTCCCTTCAAAGCTTCAAATTCTGCCCCCTCAATATCCATTTTGATTAAATCAACATGCTTGAGTTCCTTTTGATCGGCAAAGTCATCAATAGAAATCGTTGAAATGGAGGAGGAATTATTGCCATCAAAAGGATCAAAACCAATTCTACTGGCAGGCCCGTTTTCATCAATAAACATAGTAAGATCCGAAGAGCTCCAAAGTGGATGTTGAATAATTTCAATGCGTTCGGCCAAAGTAGGATTTATAACAATATTTTTGCGCAAAACTTTTAGATTAGATTCCACAAATTCGAAGGTATAAACTTTGCCTCCCTTACCTACTTGACAGGCAAAATCTAGAGCGACTTCTCCGTAACAACCACCACAATCGAGAACTATATTATCTTGGTTTAGTTGAATATTTGCTCTTGGACATGCATATTGCTGCAACTCAAGCATCATAACTGCTAAAGGCATAGTGTAAATTTGCAAAGGAAGACCAATTGCATTCAAATCCGTAAGATAAAGCTTCCATCCCATGAATCCGATATCAACACTATCAGAGTATTGCTGTATTTCTCTGAAATGGTCAAGCTTTTGCCAGTACTCTTGAGTATTTAATGGTAATTTAACAGCTTTAAATCCCATTATGCGGTAAGCAATAATCTTCACTAAGAGTTCCTTTGACTCTGAATCTTCAAGTTTTGAGTACAGCCAGTCAAGATGAGGAAGAAGATCGAGCCACTGCCCTAAAGAATAGTTGGGTATGTTAAGATATCGCCGAGCATGAAGTTTGAACTTCCTGAGAATTTTACCAATTTGAGCGTCAAGCTTTTTGCGAAATCCCAACCTTTCTTCTGGTCCAAAACGGAAAAAATCGTAGTTGTCATCGTATTCTACGAATTGAGAACTAAACATAATAGCAAGCAGTTCCGTACCAAATTTTTGCATTTCCCTATACCAAAAAACTTGTGTGAGTGAGACTTGATTGTACTTAGACAAGCACAACGTCAGGAATACGTACAAATTGACCCCACTGTACGTCATTAGCTCGAATTCTAAATGGGCAAATTCCCTGAACGCGAGTTAGTGATTGTCTGGCAAGAGGATCTGTAACAGTGAGTACAAATGAATATCGACCGGCATTTAACTCAAGCGATCCTAAATTTACTCTTAGTTTTGTAAGACCTTTAGATATTTTATTTAACGGATGTGAAGTTTGACTGGATGCATAATAGCAAATCACTGGAGATATGGAATTATCCATGATATAGATCGCTAAACTAGCTTGTAAAGCACAATGATTAATAATTTCAAGTTCTAAGTAGACTTGTGAACCTTGAGGAATAATAGGCTCTTCAGCTAAGGCATCAGACAAAATATCGGGGGAAACCAGATAAGCTTTTGAGATTAAAGCCCCCCCAGTGCCAGCAATATTAGATTCAATTGGAAAAAGTGAGAGATAGGCTTCAATTCCTTCATGCACTTCTTTCGTATGCAAGAAAGATAATCCTTTCTGCATTACCATGATCTCAGAGCAGAATTGTGACACAAACTGCATACTGTGGGATACAAATATTACCGAGGAGTTTGCAGTCAATGTGCGAACCGCATTCAAACACTTAATCGTAAACCCAATATCCCCCACTGCCAGCACCTCATCCAGTAGTAGTATATCCGGCTTCAACAAAATTGCCGCCACTGCAAAGCCCAGCCGCACACTCATCCCCGAACTGTAGCCTTGCACCGGGGCATCAATAAACTCCTCCAGTTCAGAAAAGGCAACAATTTCATCAAATCGGTCGTCAGCTTCCTTCTTACTCAGTCCCAAAATTGCCCCATTCACATAAACGTTTTCCCGTCCTGTCAGGATCGGATTAAACCCGGCACCCAGCGCAATCAATCCGCCGACTTGACCATTCAGCTCAATGTAGCCCCGATCCGGCTTAATTAAACCATTGAGCATCCTTAGTAAAGTCGATTTACCTGCCCCATTGCGCCCAATCAGCCCCAGGCATTCCCCCCGCCGCAGTTCAAACGACACGTCATTTACCGCCCAAAACTCATCTGGCCGCAGCGCATGCTCCGTTTTTCGTCCCGTGAATTCCGTCGCAATATCTTGCAAGCCATACCACAGAGACTTCTTCAAACTGCGGCAGAATTTCTTAGACACATTCTCAACCCTGACTAATACGTCGCGATCATCAGACGGCTTATGCATGCTTTGCTCTGGCACGGTTAATTTCATAGGGGATTTAGAGTCAATAGAGGAGTGAATATTGTGCCCTCAAGTCTTCTAGAGGGAGTGGGGAGTAGGAATCGTGGTTCAAAGATGGAAGGAACCCTTTTACGAACTCATCCGCTCTACAATAAATGGCATCGCCAGCCGATACATCACCCAGGCCACCAGCAAACCAACCACCGCGATCGCACTCGCCACCCAAAACCCAACCGGATCCGAGACAATCCCGGTGGTTGCTAATTCTCGGGTTGTGACGAGCAAAGGCGTCACCGGGTTCAAATTGACGATCACCCCAAACCAGCCGCTTTTCGGCACAGGATAAATCACCGGCGTCAACAGCAGCCAAGGCGTAATAATTAATGTCAGCGCTCTAGAAACATCGCCATAGAGCGCCCCAATCGGAGCCAACAATAACCCGATCGCAGTTCCAAACATTATT
>CALRKB020000053.1:0-36770 GCA_943367755.1 Rhizobium sp. Q54
AAAGTGAGTGCGGGTTGCATTATCGAGGACTCGTTGCTGATGGGCAGTGACTTTTACCAGACTGATGAGGATCGCGCTGCCGATTTGCGTTCGGGTAAAATACCAATCGGTATCGGTGAGAATACGACGATCCGGCGCGCGATCGTGGATAAGAACGTGCGGATTGGCAAAAACGTGCAGATTATCAACAAGGATGGTGTCCAGGACGTGAATCGGGAGGAGGCAGGCTATTGCATTTGTGGTGGCATTGTTGTGATCTGCAAGGGCGCTACCATTCCTGATGGATCGATCATTTAATCGCTTCGATCGCCTTACCTACCTTCTAGCTAACCAAATTGCGATGTTGCGCACGTAGGTGTGAATGTCGGCAAGGGCGCGGGGCTCCTTGGTCATACCATCACCAGGGGGCTCATCGACAAAGCTTGGCGCGCCCATCTTCGCATCCCAATTGTAGTCACAAAAATGATGAAAGGTTGATTCGGCTACCACCCTACCAACCCGCTTACCATGCTCATCTTCAGGACGATCTAATACTACAGCCAGGTTAAATGATCGCTCAGTTGACAAACTCTTACCCATCGCAATTACACGAGCATGGCGATCGCCTGCGGGTACACCTACAGCACCCTCATGGGGATGGGAGGGGAAGAATTCGATCAGGCCAGTTGGTGATGCGGGGTTGCGCAGCAACTCGTGAATGGGTTCAAGCGGCATGATGCGCTGAAAGTTGCCGTTGGCACCGGAATGGTAGTTAGGCCATAAAATTGTCGTAGTTGCAGTATCGTCGCAGCAATGCCTTGAGGTGTCTGGATCGGGATTTTTGCTATGGAAGTAATGAAATGCACCAATACAACCTAAGTTCTCGATCGAACAGCCGAGATCTTGATGATCGCGAGTGGCCATGATACCGCCACCGCGCTCATAAAATGCCTGAATGCCTTCTCGATCTTTTGACGTCAAACCATCACCCACATCCACGGCAAACAGCCATAGCTGATCGAAATCTGACTCGTCAAGCGTACTTAAAATTGGATCGTTACCTTGAGCATCAGCTGTGCGATCGCGGGCAGTTACCTCACATAGCGGTTTACTATCTTGATCCAGCAGCGATGCTAAATAACTACTCAGCATCGAAAACCGCGCAATACTCCAGTCGTCCTCTGTTGTGGGAATAGTTGTTTGCAGCAGAATTTTGATTGGTCGACTCATAGCTACTCCTTTAACAGAATTTGTTCTATAGCAATCCTAAGATCGTTTGTGATTTTTCGGGCTTCTTGAACCAAATAGCATCGCTATACTAGCTCAAGCAATCGGTAGGGTAAACCAGAACTGCGAGCCGACATTTGGTTTGCTGTCTACCCAAATTTCTCCACCATGAGCCGTAATAATCTGACGACAGATGTAGAGTCCTAGCCCAAGACCTAAAGTTTGCTGCGGCTGGTTGCCTTGAGTATATAGGTCGAATAGGTTTCGGCACTGCTCCGGTGTCATGCCAATGCCGTTATCAGCAATCCGGCACAGAAGCATGGGGGTAAGTGGCGATTCCGAAGCGGATGCCTCCGGCCGCGATAAACTATCAGCATTTTCACTGTCAGGAGGATCGATCGTGGTCTTAATCGTGGCATCGATGGTGAGATGAAGACCTGGTAGATTATGCTTAAGCGCATTACTAATCAGATTTTGCCATACCCGACATATCTGCGTAGGATCGATCGAAACAAGTGGTAGATTGGATGCGATTGAAATAGAGGTCGTCGCTCTATTCTCAAGTAACAAAGGCTCTAGATCGACAATCACGCCTTCCACAAGCTGACCGATTGCCTGGGGCTGTCGATGCAAAACTATACCTTTAATATCATTAGCATGGGATTCTAACAGAGAATTAATCAGGTTAAGTTGTCGTTCAGTACTCTGTTCCATTTTTTCTAGGGTTGACTTGGGAACGATCGCTCGTTCTGCAGCACTTGCATACTCTTTCTGCTCAGTTGATGGATGATTAGGCCGATCTAAATGAGCTGAAGTGACTCCCCGCAAAAGATGTCGCAGCAACATCAGCATCGCGGTGACAGGATTGCGCAGGTCATGGGAGACGGCATGGAGGAACATGCGCAGTGCTGATTCCGCCGCAATGCGATCGCTAATTTCTTTTTGGAGCGCGAGGTTTTGGGTCTGCAAGGTCTTTTGCAATCTGCGAATCGTCAGGTGGGTTTTGAGGCGAGCTAGTAATTCCTCGCGATCGATGGGCTTAGTAATGTAGTCGACAGCCCCGACATCAAAGCCTTTTACCTTATCCGAGATCGCCGATAATGCGGTCATAAAAATGATTGGAATATCCTGGGTTAGATCGTTAGCTTTGAGACGACGGCAAGTCTCAAACCCATCAATGCCTGGCATCATCACATCTAGCAGTAGTAGATCGGGCTTGACATAACCTAATTGAGCGATCGCACCTTCTCCATCCGGGGCAACCAACACCTTAAAACCCTCATGACTCAACAGGTCAAACAGCAGGCTGAGATTAGTGGGGTTATCATCAACAACCAAAACTGTGGCTGATGCTTCAGGTATGATTTCGGTGCTCATCGCTGCTCATTATGTATCTGCGTATCTAAAGAAATATATCTGCTAACGAGTTTTTGGATCTGTTTGACTTGAAAGCCTTTAACTAACTGCCGGATTTGAGTAGTGAATGGTTTGAATTTAACATCCGATTGTTCTAAACTGGCAATCCAATCAAGTATGCCTTTGATGTCACCAATCTTAGTCAGATCGTACAGTTCTGATATGCTTGCTAGCGGTGGTACATCCTGGATATGTGAAAAGCTCTCTAGTGGCTGATCTGACATGGGCTTGCCATTAGATGGTGCTGGTCTGCGATCCGATGCGTATATCCATTGCACGCCAAGATGAGCCTGCAAACTCGCTAAAATTGCTTCGCTATGCACTGGTTTTGGCACAAAGCCGTTGGCACCGGCAGCAAGACTAGCTTGATTATCCTGCTCAAATGCACTGGCGGAAGTAACAATAATTGCTATATGCGAATAATCTGAAGATTGCCGCAACTGACGAATAGCTTCAAGCCCATCCATCACAGGCATTGCTAGATCGATAAAAATAGCATCGGGGTTAAACTCTGCCGTCTTGTGCAAGCAATCGCGTCCATCCACGGCTTCGACAATATCAAACCCTAAAGGGGTAAGTAAGTTAACCAGAACAAGACGGTTAACCTGGTTATCATCTGCGATCAGAATTTTGCGCTTCGCCCCAACATAGCCGATCGCATAGTATTCTGGAAATGCTGTTAACTCCGCCGCACAATGAACAGTGGGCAGATCGAGGTCAAGCCAAAAGACGCTACCTTCACCCTGAATGCTGCTTACCTTCAACTCGCTACCCATAATCTCTGCGAGTTTTTTACTAATTGATAGTCCTAAACCAGTCCCCTCAAGCGTACGGGTGTGATTTCTAGCTTGCTGGAATGGTAAAAAGATCTCCTCTATCTGTTCTGGGGCAATTCCAACACCCGTGTCTTTTACCTGAAAGCGTATATAGCTTTTGTTCAGACCGTATTCTTCAGGCTTTTTGCTTTCTATGCGATCACTTTCTTGCCGATCGCTGGTTGCGGAGGAATGATGCTCGATTAACTCTACTTGAAAAGTGACACTGCCTTGGTTCGTAAACTTAATCGCATTACCGAGCAAATTGATCAATATTTGTCTCAGTCTTTGTTCATCTCCCTTAACACAAGCTGGTAATTCATCGGGGTAACTGTAGATAAATTCAATCCCTTTTTGTTCAGCACGCAGATGAAATATCTTGATAATACTGGCAAGAAAGTTACGGAGATAGAACTCGCTGGGATGGAGTTCCATTTTCCAAGCCTCGATTTTCGAGAGGTCTAAAATATCATCGATCAGCGTGAGTAGATGAGCGCCACATTGCTGAATAATATCTATGCCATCTTGCTGTTGCTGCGTCATGCAATCTGAACGCTGGAGGATTTGCGCGTAACCAAGGATGCCATTTAGAGGTGTGCGTAATTCATGGCTGATGTTAGCCAGAAACTCACTTTTGGTACGATTGGCCGCTTCTGCTTCTTCTTTGGCTTTTGTAAGTTCTACTTCGGCGCTTTTGCGATCGCTGATATCTACCACTACAGCTGTGTAATACTGCGTTTCACCCATAGGATCTAGCACAGGCGAAACAGTGAGGGCGACCCAAACCAATCCGCCATCTTTGCGGATGTAGCGCTTTTCAATCGCATAATTTGTGATTTCTCTAGCCCGTAGCCGCCGATAGCATTCGGCATTATAGTCAAGATCTTCAGGGTGTGTGACCTCACGAAAAGTCATTTGCAGTAACTCCGCTTCGGCATAGCCCAAAATATCGCAATACCTTTGATTAACTTTTAGCCACTTGCCATCAGTATCAACATGAGCGATTCCCACTGCCGCTTGATCGAAGGTACCACGAAATCGTGCTTCGCTCTCCTGTACCGCTAATTCAGCCTGTTTGCGTTTTGTCACATCGCGACTAATTACTACTGAATAGAGAGGTTGACCATTGCTATCTTTAACCGGAGAGACAGTGGAGACAAGCCAATACCAGCTCCCATCTTTATGCTTAAAGCGATAGGGGACTGTAGTTAGTTTTTCACCGTTTTCGAACGCTTTTTGTGAAGAATCCAAGAGAATTTTTAGATCTTCTGGATGAACGAGTGGCTCCCATGTTTGACCAATCAGATCTGCAGGGGTATAGCCAATCATACGAGGAGTATTTGGCGATACATATAGATATTTACTGTCAAGTGATATGGTCGCAATCAAATCGTTGGCATTCTCTACAATACTGCGATAGCGTTCTTCACTCTCTCGCAATGCCACTTCTGCCCGTTCGCGACTTTGAATTTCTAAAAGTAACTTATTATTAGCTGCGCCAATCTTTGCAGTGCGTTCCAGTACCCTATGTTCTAGCTCGGCATTGCGTTTCTCTAGAGTAGTGAAAGAAGCTTGCAGTTGACCTGCCATCTGATTAAATGATTGGGCTAGCACGCCAAATTCACTGACACAATCTACTTCAATTAGGGCATGATGGGGATTTTGTTGTCGCTCGATTTCCCTAGCTAACTCAAGGTCATTAGTATCTTTAATATCTGCTTCAAATTGCTTGGCTAGCTGCTCAGAGGCCGCAATTAAGCCGAAGATTGGTTGGGTAATCCAATGAGAAGTGATTATTCCTAAAACAATCGCGATCGCAAGGGCACACAGGCATAGGAGAATCGTTGTGCGTGTATTGGTATGGATTTGCTCCATAAAGTCATCTTCTGGTAGCACCACAACAATCAGCCAATCCAACCCCTTACTATCTCGTAGTGGCTGCACCTGCACGTACTGAGCCTTGCCATCAAAATCAAATACTAAGCTCTCAGAGGCTCGAATGCCACCAAGATCTGTGAAATTATGCGCGAGGAACCGTGCCGTCGAGCGTGTAAGGGGATTACTGCTATTAGAAGCTTGGAGGCGGTCGATCGTTCTCAGATCGATGAGAAATGGTTTCTCTTCAGTGGAAGTAGCAACCATAAACCCATTGGGTTCGATGATAAAACTCTGCCCAGTTTGTCCGATCTTGAGCGATCGCAAAAACTCTCCTACCTGCAACAGATAAAGGCTCGTACTGAGGACTGCCTCTAGCTTGCCGTCTTTGTTGTAGAAAGGCTGCACAGCTGCAATAGTCAAGTCTTGCGTTGTAAATTGGGGAAATATTTGACTCCAGGTTGGTCTTCCTGACTGTGCAGCAGCTCTGTACCAAGGTCTCATGCGCGGGTCATAGTTGCGATCTATAGCACGCAGATCGAGGAGATCGCCACTTGTACCGACAGAATAAGTGAGCAGACTATAGTCCGTTGAGAGATCTGAGCGCATAATAACCAATTCGCGGCGATCGCGGTTTTCCACACCAAGAAACTCATTTTGTTCGTTACCAATCGTAATCGCAGCAGCGGTCTTAAATATGTGAATTTGCTCCCAAAATTGTCGTTGCAACTGCTCTAAATTGCGAATATTCAATTGTCCTTGCCGGATCGCAGCCGCATTTACCTGGTTAATTTGATGTGGAGTGTCGAGAAATGTAATGAGGTTCTGGGCAATCCGCTCTGTCACTTCGCTACTGAGTTGCTTAGCTACATCTTTAACCGCTTTTTGCCCGTTTTTAAGCGAAAGCCAACCAGTTAAGCCTACAGCAAGGCAGATCTGCAGCAAAAATGGCACGATCAGGATCAGTCGTAACGATAACTTTTTCGACAGTTTTTGCCGAAGATAAGCTTTACTTTGTTGAACGTTAAATAGCATAAGCCCATGCTACTAAGAGATTGAATTATATCGCGATCGCTTAATAAACCCATCTCAATATTTCGAGTCATAGAACGAAATATTTTTTAAATGATATATTCAGCAATATAAATCCTAGCTATAGGAATCACATTAGTTTAATCTGTGGACTTAAATCTAATGACTAAAGCGATCTCAACGACAGCCTTATCTGCCGATCTAGAATTAGTTCAGCCCCCAGTTAATCAAAAGGTTTGGACTGATGAGCAGTTTATGGCATTGCCTGAAGATGGCAATCTTTACGAGTTCGTGGATGGAGAGCTAGTTATTTTGGCAAATTCAGGTGTGGAGCATGGCTATTTAGCCCTTACCCTAGGATATTTTTTGACAGGATTTGTGCGTTCTCATAAGCTTGGCGTAACCTGCGATTCTAGTACTGCTTTTAAGATGCAAACAGGCAACAAGAGATCGCCTGATATTTCATTTATTGCCAAAGAACGTTTGCAAGGTCTGAAGCGATTACCCAAAGGTTTTTTTGACGGTGCCCCTGATTTAGCTGTAGAAATTATTTCGCCCAATAATACTTTCGAGGAAATCCATAACAAGTTGGTAGAGTACTTTGAGAACGGTACTCGCCTAGCATGGGTAATTCTTCCTGATGAGGACTGTGTATTGGTTTACCACAAACCCAAGCCATCTAAACTTCTGCAATTAGAAGATAGCCTTGATGGAGAAGATGTTGTTCCCAACTTTAGTCTTCCATTGGTGGAGTTATTTCAAGAATTATCTTTTTAAATAGCCGATCTTACAAGGAGCAGGGCGCTAAAGCTCTCTGGCAAGTTGTTTAAGCCTCTCAATTCGTCAAAATCAATCAAGTACTGCACGCTCAAACGCCGTAAGATCTGGCAAAATCATTTGCCAATCGTGCAAAGTCTCTACATCCGCAATGGGGTTGAGAAATTCCCCTTCTAACAGATGCCCCCCTGTTTTGCGATCGCTCGTAATGAAATGAAAGTGATAGCCTGCCACATTGACGCTTTTGAGATATTGCGGCATCCGAAATCCCACTAATGCACCCCTCACATTCCGCAGTTCGAAGATCGTCTGCTGATGCTTGACTACTTCACTTAAAGCCTGATAAGGAAGCGTTTGTTTGGGCACGCTCCTCACTTTGATATAGGGAAACAGACCTTGAATGCGAATCGCATAGGGTAAATTTTGAGTAGATAACTGTCTGTCGATTCCTTGTTGTAATGTCTGATAAGTCAATTGACCTGGTATGCGTAGCGATCGCTCTTTTTGGAAAAACGTAACAGCGACAAACGGTGACTTCATCTCATCCATTACGGCATGGGCGACCCCATCCGCTGTAATTTGATAGAACTTATTATCGAGAGCAACCAGTTCGCCCTCTAAACCATCAAAAGTGCCCAAACCGAAGTTGCCATGCTGTTTGATTTCAGCAAAGGTTGTGGCTCCTTCATATACCCCAGTATTTAACGCCCCTAGGGTAGAAACCTGAAACACTGAATGACGTTGACCGATCTGCTGCGAATAGACGGGCAACAAACAAATTAAGAAGGCGATCGCCACCAACCCAAGCCAAAAATAACTTTTTAACCTCATGCTCTTTCCCTCTTCCTTTACGCAGTGTTTGTTTAATATGGGACTCCAAACTCTAAACTACCCCCTATAAGAGTCATCGCACCAAATATTAAAGTCTGCTTACCACTTGTGGAGGTTGTTGATATTTAGGATGCAATCGCTACGATTTCAAAATCATTTACTCCTCGACTCGATCGCTGCTTCACCCAGATTGAATAGTTCTGCCAGCCCCACTGTGCCAACAAAAAAAGTGTAGATACCGTATTGTATAGGCTGCTTTTGCTTAGAAGGTGCATAAATAGAAGCAAGCAGTCCCTCGATGAAATGAATTGAGATCGCAATTCGTCCGAGCCAAAAAACTGGATTGAGAAGATTCGATATCTTGCTGCCAGCGAATTCCACATAAAGATTCCATATCTCCAATCCAATCGCACCAGAAATGAGAATAGTAGATATCCATTTGATTGAGTTAAAGAGTTTTGGCTTCATGCGGTTTGAGCTTACTCTGGTTATAGTTGAGAAATGATATGATCGCTCAAATAAGGCATTTAGTTTATGGTAGCGATCGCGCAGAACCAGGTCGGGCAGTTTTTGCTCAGATCGGTGTTTCGTATCCTGATTGGCAAAGAGAACCAGGAGTTATACGATGGAATCAATTGGCAAAAAGAGTGCGATCGCCTCCGACAACCAGACTTGGTTTACCCCATTATTACGCTAGTCAGAATTTTCATGGGATTGAGAAAGGCTACCTCAATCCCGTTGCAGCAATAACCTATGATGCTGTATCGGCATTCCAAAATTTATGCGGTTGGGTGCATAGGGGATTGGATGAGCCAAGCTGGATTCGAGCGCGTGCAACCGCATCATATGGGATGGATTCATCAAATGACAAGCGGTACTAATTGATTGACCGAAACGATTGGCCCAACCTGTCACCACTACCTTAATTCAGTTGCACAGAGACATTTTGCCACTGCTCGGGACTGTAGGTTTTGAGCTGGAGCGCGTGAATTGCACCGCTATCAAGGTATGCTTTGAGTGCGTCGTTAACTAGCCTGTGCTGTTTGATTGTGGTTAAGCCAGTAAATTGTTCGGCAATCACGATCGCACCAAAATGCTGGCCATCATGATTAGGATCCTGCACTTCTACCTTGGCACCAGGTAGAGCCTGAATAAGGAGGGACTCAATATCAGCAGTAGAAATCATGGTTTGCTAGGAGACACTAAAAGCTAAATTATTATCTCCAGATTAGCATGGCATCTCCGAAGGAATAAAAACGGTATTCCTGGGCGATCGCTTCTTGATAAAGTTGTAATAATTTCTCACGACCGTTTTCGCCGAGGAAGGATGACACCATCATCATCAAAGTTGATTTGGGGAGATGAAAATTGGTAATTAAGCCATCTAGCACCTTCCACTCATAGCCAGGATAGATCATCAAATCTGTCTTGCCTTTAAATGCCTCAAGGTTACTAGACTCGATGGCGCGTACTGCTGTTGTCCCAACCGCAATTACTCTGCCACCATTAGCTTTCGTTGTTTTAATTTGGGCGATCGTTTCCTCTGACACCTCTAACGACTCGCTATGCATTTTGTGGGTTGTAATATCTTCGACTTCCACAGGCCGAAAAGTTCCTAACCCCACATGCAGCGTGATATAGGTTTGCGATACCCCCATTTCCTGCAGTTCATCCATGAGACGTTCGGTGAAGTGCAGACCTGCGGTTGGTGCGGCGATCGCCCCAGGTTTTTTGGCGTAAACGGTTTGATATTGCTCGGGTTCGGCTTGTGGTGCGCTGATATATGGCGGGAAAGGGACATGCCCTAGCTCATTGATGATTTCTATAAGTGTTTGACCTTCGGGGATGTGGAACAGTAGTTCCCTACCCCTAGTTTCCTGGTCAGTACCGACTACTTGAGCCTTAATGTCTGGCGTGAATACAATCGTACTGCCGACTGGTAGGCGTTTGCCAGGCTTAACTAGGGCGAGCCAACGATTTGTAGCAAGCGGCTCCATTAGCAAAATTTCGACTGGTACGCCGGAAAGCTTATGACCGTACATCCGGGCTGGGATCACACGAGTATCATTGAAAATCAGGAGATCGCCGGGCCGCAATAATTGCGGGAGTTGATAAAAATATTTGTGGCTATGGCTTTTGTCAGGGTCTACGACTAATAAGCGCGAACGATCTCTCGGTACTGCGGGACTCTGAGCGACGCGATCGCTGGGCAATTCATATTCATAAGCACTGAGACAACGATCGGGGTTCAGCATCGGCAGTTCACAACGTAGATCGAGGCATTATTTAGTTTATATAGCGATCGCAAATAGTTCGTGAATTAAGTGGTGTGGAGTCTTTTATCTCCAACACCCCATTCAAATCCAAACAAGATCGCTACAGATTTAAATTAAAACAAGAAAAAACAGAACTTTACATACATATTTGGAAAACGGTGATATATAAGAGGGTAACTGAAGGGGTCTGCACAAGATACTTCAAAGTATCGCTAGACTCAACCAACAGACGAGTTATCTTACTACATCTACAATCAAAGAGGAGTTACGAATGCAGTACTTAATGATGGACATTCATCAACGCTTTATTGGCACCTTGAGCCAAGCCAAACTAGCTGTAGGAGATGTTCTGGAGGCTGGTAATGCTAAAACTTATACAGTTGTTAGCATCAATCCTTCCCGGAATATGGACAAAAACACCAAGTCTGTGACCGTGATCCCAAAACAGGCTGCATTGCGCAGTAAGTAAGCAAATTCTAAATTTCTCTCTCAGCTTATTTTAATTCAAGCGAAATTCAGATAAGTTGAGTGTAATAGTCAACAGAGCTGTTATGAGTCATACAAATCCCTGAAGCCTACTTTATGGTAGGCTTTCTGTTTTTGTGTTACGTCTTGCGAGTATTTTGGAATATGGAATACCAGCGAATAAATAGTTTTTCTGCTTCGATCCAGACCAACATGAGGGCACTAAACCCAAAGCAAACACCTAGCTCATCGAGGGATAGTGGTGTTGTGCCAAAGAAATTACTCAAAACAGGTACATAAAGTAATGCCAATTGCAGCAGAGTAGTCACAACTACCGCGCCTAGCAAAAATGGATTAGAGAAGGGATTGAGCTGAATTAACAATTTATAATCCGAACGTACGGCTAAGGCATGCCCCATTTGAGCTAAGCATAAAGTTGTAAACACAATTGATTTCCAATGCTCGCGCCAGGTGCCGTCAGTTGCGTTGTAGGAGATTTCCATCAGCACAATCGTGAGGAAAGCGAAGATCACGCCGATTCTGATCATATAAGAACCCAACCCTCGCGCAAAGATACTATCTTTGGGGCTAAACGGTGGTTGCTGCATGATGTCAGCCTCAGCTGGCTCTACGGCTAGAGCCAGGGCTGGTAATCCGTCGGTGACCAGGTTCATCCACAGGATTTGCAAGGGTGTCATGGGCACATCTGGCAAGCCTAGAATGGGCGCAGCGCCAATCGTGAGTACCTCTCCGATATTGCTGCCCAGAATGTACTTAATAAAGCGTCTAATGTTGGTATAAACTACACGCCCTTCTTCAGTGGCGGCAACTATGGTGGCAAAGTTGTCATCTAGCAACACCATATCGCTTGCTTCCTTCGATACGTCTGTGCCGGTAATGCCCATGGCAATCCCAATGTCAGACTGTTTTAGTGCCGGAGCATCATTCACGCCATCCCCAGTCATGGCGACAAATTCACCTTGCCGTTGTAATGACTGCACGATGCGTAATTTGTGCTCTGGGGCAACTCTGGCATAAACGCTGGTTGTGCCAACAATGTCATCAAGGTCACGATTGCTCATTTTCTCTAGTTCTTGCCCGGTTACCACCCTGGCTTGCTCGTCGGTAATCCCCAGATCTACAGCGATCGCTTTGGCCGTGAGCTGATGATCGCCCGTAATCATCACCGGGCGAATGCCTGCCTGACGGCAAATTGCTACGGCATCGGCAACCTCGCCGCGCGGTGCATCGCGCATGCCGACTAGACCCAGCCAGATCAGATTTTTCTCTACCGCCTCCATATCTGCTTCGGTGGCAGGCAGAGCCACGATCTGACTATGCCCAAAGCCAAGCACGCGAATGCCGTGTGCAGCCATCAGATCGTTCTGAGCCAGGATAGCCACCCGATGCTCCTCCGTAATTGGGATGGCGATACCGTCAACTTGCACGCGATCGCAGCAAGCCAGCACGAATTCGGGCGAACCTTTTGTGAATAAAGTGTAGGTGGGTAATTGCTCGGGGGAAGCACAAATTACGCTCATGCGCTTGCGTTCTGAGGAGAAGGGGACTTCTGCAACTCTGGGCAGCGTCACACTGAGTTGGTGCTGTTCGATGCCAGCCTTAGCTGCCAGCGTCAGTAATGCTCCCTCTGTGGGGTCACCCATTACTACCCACTCCCCCTCATCTTGCTGGAGGTGGGCATCGTTACAGACGACGCAAGCTGTGAGCAAAGCACCGATCTCTGGAGCATTGCTAAGGGTTATATCTGAAATATGGGTGCGATCGTCGGTATTGCGAAAGATCGTAAAATCCCCCACAGGCTCGTAACCAGTACCGCTAATGTTAGCGATCAGCTCTGTGGTATACACCTCTTCTACCACCATTTTGTTTTGGGTGAGGGTACCGGTTTTATCGGAACAAATTGTCGTGACCGAACCAAGGGTTTCTACGGCAGGCAATTTACGAATTAGGGCATGCCGCCGCACCATGCGCTGCGTACCTAGAGCCAGGGTAACGGTAATTACGGCGGGCAAACCTTCTGGGACTACGGCCACGGCCATGCTCAAAGAAGTTTCGAGTAGATCTAAAAATTGCCCCCCGCGTAAAAGGCCGATCGCTACTACAAAAGCCACCAGTACGAGCGAGCCTGTGACTAACACATTACCCAACTGACTCATGCGCTGCTGCAAGGGGGTGGGGTCGCTTTCCACATTTTGCAGCATGGAGGCTACTCGCCCTAGCTCGGTAGACATGCCGATTGATGTAATCAGGACTGTGCCACGCCCCTGAATTACTTCTGTACCCTGAAATACCATATTTTGGCGATCGGCTACAGCTTCATCTTCGCTGACTACGACATCGGCAATTTTGTTGACAGCTTGAGCTTCGCCCGTCAGAGCGGCCTCGCGTATTTTGAGGTTGACCGCCTCTAGCAACCGTCCATCGGCGGAGATCTGCACGCCTGCTTCGATAAAGGCAATATCTCCAGGTACCAATTCTACGGAGGGGATTTCCTCGATCGCCCCATTGCGGACTACGCGGACAATTGGTGATGATAGCTTTTTCAGCGCTGCTAGAGCCTCTTCTGCCCGACTTTCCTGCACATAACCCAATATGCCATTGAGTAAAACGATCGCAGCAATAGCGATCGCATCTTTGGGGAATACCGACTTAGAAATGGCAATACCGGCTGAAACCACGGCCACACCCATTAGCATCAACAACATGATGTTAGTGAACTGATCGATGAATATACTGAGCTTGCTACGGCCTGATTTAGTTTCTAACTCATTGCGACCGTAACTAGCCTGGCGCTCGTCCACCTGCTGAGTACTCAGCCCCTCTGTTTGGTTGGTGTCTAAGCTATTTAAGGCTTCCTGTGGTTTTAGAGTATGCCAAGTTTTATTTGCAGAGACGGATGTCATTCCTCATGTCCTTTAGATATAACGTCAGTTCAGATATCTTGTCTAAGACTAGCAACTATGGCGTCAAGCTTACAGCTCTAGTTTGCGCGATTAGTTCGCCTATTTCAAGCCTTCTGCTTCTTGCAATCCACGATTAATGAGGGGGTGTAGAAACTTAAACACTTAATTAGCCACTAGTTTAGTTACGTTTTCAACGCTTTTTTTAACTCTTTTAATGAGAGGTTTTGGGTAATTCTTCTACCAATATTATGGGGGGGGATTTCTAAGTATTTGTAGCTTAACCAGCTAATCATAAAGACTGGCATAAATATCAAGATTGCTCCCAAAGTACACATAAAGTAAGGATTCAGAAACTTACTAGGAAAAGCTGCAAATGGAAAAGCTGCGAACCAACCGAGTAAAGGTTGATGGAACAAATATATTGAATACGAGCAAAGTCCAATGGTTGCAATCATATTCTCTAGTGGATTTAAGTGGTTTCTATTAAAAATGTAGTCTTCTATGAAAGAAACTAACAATAAAATAATCGAATAATATCCAATTATATAAAAAGTCTTATACTGAGATGATACAAGATATAACAGTAAAAAAAACAACTTGTATTTAAGACTGAGGTTTAACATTTTCTTGTTCTCAAAAAAAATCTTTTCAGCTAAACATGCCCCAATAATCCATGTAGACCAAAAACTGAAAGGTAGCTGAGTAAAAATCTGCGAACTTTCGAGTATTGGAATATGTAGATTTTTTCCTATTTCATTGATTTGCCTATCTAAATCCCAGTCTAATTGAGCATAAGATAATTGAAATACAAAAACTAGCAATGTTGCTTTAGCAATTTTAAGATTTTCTCTCAATATTAAAAACAAAGGATAGATGCAGTAAAGTTGTACTTCTACGGCAATACTCCAGAAAGCTGGATTAATTCCAAAAAATGATAGCTTACTGAAGTTATGAACTAGAAATAGATGACTAAAAAATTGAAAACTACCTTTGCTTGTTCCTATATCAATTCTAGTAAGTGGATAAGCAAAGCTAAAAAATAGCAAGGCTATTAAATATGCAGGATAAATTCTAAATATTCGTCTAATAAAAAATCTTTAATGTAAGTTTTAAAGTTAAAACTCAAACCCTGATTCTCTAAAGAAGAAACATATTTTAGAAAAGATAAGTGTATGCAGAAGCCAGAAAGCACGAAGAATAAAATTACTCCGAGATTGCCATATTGGTAAGGCCAAAACACAAAAAAGCTGGGTTGGGAGCCTTGCTGTAATCTCTGAAACTGCCTGAAAAAGGTAGGCTATCTAGACCAAATGTTGCTCCATAAATATGAAAAAGAAACACCGCTAAAATAGCAATTCCGCGAACTACATCTAGCTGCGCTAGTTGGGATCTGAGTTTTATTTGGGGCAACATTCGTATAATCTGGAGTTGAATTTGTGGCTTTCAGCAGTTCGAGTTTGGGCGTATTGTCCGCCAAAGAGAGATTTTTGTTCCATAAGCCGACAGGATAACAGCATGGGTCGTCGAGTAAAGCAAATAACTATTGGCATTGTGATTGGAGTCGCGATCGCTCTGGCTTTAGCTTGGTTTAGTCTCGATCGCATCATGCAGTGGGGCATCGAACAAAATGCCAGCACAGCTTTGGGTGTACCCACGCATATAGGAAAGCTGAATCTCAATCTGACTGAAGGAACAGTGGGGATTGACGCTCTAACGATTGATAATCCTAATGGCTTTAACACTCCCTATCTGCTCAAAGTCAACTCTTTTAGTGTCAAGCTCAAGCCCATGAGCCTGATCGGTGAAACCGTAGAAATACAGAGAATAGAACTTGATGGTCTAGAAATTAATGTCGAACAAACATTTGCTAGCAGTAATATTTTGACCGTAGGCGAAAAATTGCAACAACGGCGCGGTGAAGAAGCCAAGCAAGGCGATCGCGGCGAGAAAAAAGTTAAGGCTGGTTATGTTTCCATCAAAAATGTAAGGGCAAATATAAAAATTTCGGCTTTGGGGCAAAAGATCGCCGACACCAGCATTCAAGTTCCCACGATTGAGCTTAAAGACATAGGATCGGATAACGCACAGGGCGTAATTTTGAGTGAGTTTATGCGTAAATTGGTAGGGGAAATTTCCACAGCGGTGATTAACCAGGTAAAAGCTAGCCTGCCAAATAAGCCGTTCTAGGTTGCCAGATTCCAGTAATTAATGGTTAGTGCGTTGGACAACATATCGGATCGAACCCAGCCTGCTTTGCAATTGCAACAGGTTTCATTCAAAAACATATTAAGTAATATTTCTGTCTCGATCTCGAACGGCAGCAAGACAGCAATCGTGGGGGCCTCAGGGTCTGGTAAAACTACGCTGCTGCGGTTGCTAAATCGGCTGATCGATCCGACGTCGGGCAAAATTTATGTCTGGGGTAAGGATATGCAAAAATTACCTATTGGGAAGCTGCGCCGCCAGGTAATGCTAGTCCCGCAGGAATCTAGCTTGTTAGGCATGAATGTCGCCGAGGCGATCGCCTATCCCTTGCGACTCAGCGGTATGCCGATTAGCCAAATTCAGTCACGGGTGAGTTTATGGTCAGAGAAACTACAGATTGACTCGAAACTGATGCAGCGATCGGAATTGCAACTATCGGTAGGACAGCGGCAGTGGGTGGTGATCGCGCGTGCTCTGGCCACAGAGCCACAGATTTTATTGCTCGACGAACCAACTTCTGCCCTCGACCAAGGTAGGGCAAATCTATTACTAGATATTTTGCAGGAATTAACAACCACACCACTCGCCCAACCGATGACAGTAATTATGGTGAACCATCAACTAGAACTAGTGGCAGACTGGTGCAGCGATCTAGTGCAGTTGCATAGAGGAGGTGTAGCGCGATCGCAAACTATACAGGCAGTCAATTGGCAAGAGGTACAGCAGAGCATGCAAATTGCCAGCAGGAATACAGAAAATGACGACGAGTGGTAATAATTAATAGTCTATTGAGAATAAATTCAACGATAAAGTTATATTAACTAAGTATTAAAACTTAGTTGTTTTTACCTCAGGCTTTCCTTGGTACTAAGATCCAAAACTACTCACTAATCACTAACTAATGAAGCTATTTGTTTACCACACACCCGAACTAACCCCAGAAAATGAAACGCCGGAGTGTGCGATCGCGGTTGATATCCTGCGTGCCACCACTACAATTACTACTGCTCTAGCCGCTGGTGCTGAAGCCGTGCAGGTGTTTGCCGATCTAGATGAATTAATAGCAACTAGCGAATCACATCCCGCTCATCTAAGACTGAGGTCAGCAGAACGTGGTGGTGGCACAGTAGAAGGATTCGATCTTGGCAACTCTCCGTTTGACTACACGGCAGAGGTGGTGAAAGGTAAGCGAATTTTTATGAGTACGACAAATGGAACGCGTTCCTTGCAACGAGTGAAAGCTGCCCCTACGGTTTTAGCTGCGGCCATGATTAATCTTGGTGCGGTGTTAGATTATTTGAAACAAGCACAACCCGAAACGGTTTGGATTGTTGGTTCTGGTTGGGAAGGTAGCTACTCTTTAGAAGATACTGCCTGTGCTGGTGCCATTGCTAGCGGTCTAGATGGTATGTGTGAGTGGGGCAATGATGAGGCGATCGCGGCGGCATCCCTATATCGACAATGGAGCGATCGCTTAGAGGAGCTGTTCTGTGCGGCTAGTCACGGCCAGCGTTTATTGCGACTTAACTGTAAAGCAGACATCGCCTATTGTGCTAAAATCGATCTTGTTAAAGTCTTACCCAAGCAAGCATCTCCTGGTGTACTGATTGCGTGAGCCTTCCTGAGCCACAGTTCCGCAGAACATGCCCGGAGTGGCCCAAGATGGCTGGAACCTAGCGACTGGAATCTAAGAATCGCAATCCACCTTTTTGAGATACTCTGGTACTCCCCAGCTCTGGAGATCCTCAAAACTAAGGCGATCACGCGATTGCAAACATCCATCCTCGATCGCATACAGACCTGCTTCAAGATCGGCTGCATATTGTTCTAAATACTCCAGGAATGATGCTGCAATTACTTGAAATTGGCAGGCTTCGGCATCAATCTCAATTACTTGTCCCAACGTACCACCATCTGGCGGATCGAAATCCAGAAATCGGATAATGTTGCCGTTCATATCTGCGATCGGGAACCACTTGGGCGATCCAATCAGCGGTTTGACCGCACCCTTAATAAAAATAATGCCACCTTCCACCTGCGATCGCCATTGGGTAGGATTATCTTCAGTTCCAAATATCTCCGCTGCTAAATCCTTAAGCTGTTTCCAGGTTTCGCAGGCATGCTCTAAAGGCATCAACCAAAATCCATCTGCCAATACTCCAGGGAGATAGTTGTGCTCCTCACCATTATGTATTTTGAAACTCTCTTTTACTGCTTGCGGCAGCATCATCTGGATCTGCGATTCTACAGAGGCGATCGCTTCATCTGTAGCCGGATCTCGGAGGTTTTCTAAAGCGGGAGCAAAGTTCTCACTCAGCCATTTTTCTATCCGCTGCCAGGCAGCTTTTACATGTTCCTTATCGTTCATAGATGATGAGGTCACTCCAATGTATGGGTATGCTTAGCAAGGTGAAATACTAAATCGGGGGCACAATGAAATCTATCTCAATTAGTCTAATACTTTGCAGTTTAGGTGCGGCGGCAAGCATTCTGGAAGGAATCGTTTGTCCCAATTTTGCTAAAGCTCAGACAGTTGAGCCAGCTACTGTGATTAGTGTTGGCGATGGGGATACGATTAGAGTGATGCAGCAAGATCGACCAATGACGATCCGACTAGCGTGTATTGATGCACCAGAGACTTCCCAACCTTGGGGGAAAGCAGCAACGGAAAGATTACAACAACTCTTGCCGCCAGGTCAAGCAGTTCAAATTAGACAAATCGAACGCGATCGCTACGGCAGAACTGTGGCTGAAGTATTCGCGGGCAATTCTACCTCGGTCAATCTACAAATGGTTAGTGAAGGAGTAGCGGTTACCTACAGAAAATACCTGCATAATTGTGCCATTACTAAGGACAGATATTTACAGGCAGAGGCGATCGCGCTTCAACAACATTTAGGCTTATGGAGTCAGGCTAATCCTCAGATGCCATGGAATTTTCGGCAAGCACAGCGATCGGGGCAACCCTCAACCACAACTACTCCAAGACCTAATGCTCGACCGAGCACAGCGAAACCAAGCAAGCATGATTATGACTGCAAGGACTTTAGAACTCAGCGGGAGGCCCAGGCAGTTTTGGATGCCGATCCTAGCGATCCCTACAGGCTGGATCGCGACAAAGATGGCAAAGCCTGCGAATCTCTACCTAGATAGAAAAGTCCTCTCAAATTTCACTCGGCTTATAGGTAGATTTAGTCAAAGATTCGGGCTAGCTGCAACATAAATCCAGGCAGAACATCCTCACCAGACAAACTAGCTGGCGACTCTAGTATCTCTACTGCTTGGTGGGGACGATAAATCTCAACTCTACGATTTCTAGGATCGATCAGCCAACCTAGCCTTGCACCATTGTCGATATATTCTTGCATCTTCTTTTGCAAGACTGACAGGCTATCGGTTTCAGACCTTAACTCAATCACAAAGTCAGGACAAAGGGGAGGATATTTGCGCCGTTGCTCAGGTGTAAGGCTTTCCCATCGTTCTAACTGAACCCATGCTACATCAGGAGAGCGATCGGCACCATTGGGTAACTTAAAACCTGTAGAAGAACTCAGCACTACTCCTAAATTTGTATGACGGTTCCAGATGTTCAGATCGGCGATCAGATCGGCCTCATGTCTGCCGCTTTCACCTCCAATTGGAGCCATAATGATTAGTTCTCCATTAGCATTGCGCTCAAACTTCAAGTCACGGTTATTCTGGCAAATCTCGTAGAATTGCTCATCAGTTAGTTCAACAGTAGGACTCAAGTTCAAAGTAAGTGCTGTCATAATTCGATCCAGCCATATTAAGAACTAATTTTATGTTAATGTCACGAATCTTTCGCGCTCGACCAAAGATGGCAAAGCCTGCGGATCTTTACCTAAATATAAAGAGACAAGTAAGGTTATAAGGTTGTAAACAACTCCCCAGGCAAGATTCGAACTTGCGACCAATCGATTAACAGTCGATCGCTCTACCACTGAGCTACTGAGGATTAATTTCAGACTTTTATGATAATACCGCAATCTGGCAAAATTACAAAAAAAATTTCATAACCTCAAAAAATGAGTATGTACCGCGTGGCACAGCACATACCCACCAGCACGTCATTGATGTAATTATCTATTTATGCCGGACGTAGTCATAGATACCCACATATTGCTTGCCTGGGTGGTTCCAAGAATAGTCATATTCCATACCCTGAGTCATTAGCTCTTGGAACTCCTTGGGATACTCAAACCACAGCCCGATCGCTCTATCCATAGCTGATTCTAAAGCGCTGTAGTCGGTCTGATAAAACACATAACCATTGCGTTGCTCTGGCAGCTTTTCGGTGTCGTAGTCGCGATCGAAGACAGTATTTAGTAGGCCGCCAACTCCCCTCACAATTGGCACAGTACCGTACTTCAAACCAATCATCTGGGTGAGACCGCAGGGCTCGTAATTACTAGGCACAACGATCGCATCAGAACCGGCATAGATCAGATGGGCAAGTTCCTCATTAAATCCTAATTCCAAGTGACAATCAGGATTGTCGTTCAAGTGAAATTTCTCATGCCAGAACCAGGAACTAATGCTTGGTTCTGTGGGCGAACCTAACAGGACGAATTGTGCTCCTCTTTGCAGCGCGTAGTAGAGCGCATGATGGACAAGATGCATACCCTTTTGATCGTCCAGGCGACCAATGTAGCAAATAATTGGTTTATCACCATGACCCATCAGCAGCCGCTCGCGTAGCGCCTTTTTGTTTTGAGCTTTGCCAGCTATGTCATCCTTGCTGTAGTGGTATGGAATGTAGCGATCGACTTCCGGATTCCACACGTCGTGGTCAATGCCATTCAGAATACCTCCAAACTTATGATTATGTACGTCCAATGTATGAGATAAACCACAGCCTACTTCTGAGTAGCGAGCTTCCCAAGCATGATGGGGAGAAACCGTATTGACAAAGTTTGAGTAGACAATTCCACCTTTCATCATGTTCAAGACAAAGGGATTGAAATTGTCGCCCAGGCGATCGCGGTCAAAGTAATAGGGTTCGCGATTCAGTCCAGTTGCCCACAGAATATCTGTACCTGCGATGCCCTGGTGCTTAAAGTTATGGATGGTATAGCAGACGCGCTGGGTATCCATGCCATAGTATTTGTACATTTCGTAGAGCATGACTGGAACCAAACCCGTTTGCCAGTCATGGCAATGGATGATATCTGGACGCTTGCCAGTCTGGAGCAAAAATTCTAGGGTAGCTTTACTAAAGAAAGCAAAGCGCATATTGTCGTCTTTACCGCCATAGTAGTAGCCACGGTTGAAGAATTGATCGTCGGAATGCGGATCGATAAAGAAACATTGCCGCCCATGCACCCAACCGCAATAAACCGTACAGGTAATCGCCGCACCATACCAGGGCACGATTAAATTCTGATAGGCATCATGCAAGCCCCAAATGTGGTCGTAGCGCATGCAGTCATACTTTGGCAGAATAATCTCGACGGTATGGCCGCGATTTTCTAACTCCCGGCTCAGTCCATAAACCACATCGCCCAAGCCTCCGGCTTTAATCACAGGGGCGCACTCAGAGGCGATTTGCACAATGTACATCTTTACTCCTCAAACTATCCGCAAAACTAAATGAATCATCACCTTTACAAAAGATAATATTTTTTTGGTAACAATTGACTAAGCCATTCGGTACAGATTTAAGTGTATTTACTCAACTTCGATCGTAATTACTATTAATAGCCACCTTTTGCTCGTAAAGTTTGTTCATAGATTGGGGATCTAGCCCCAAATGATAGCCAACTTTAAGCATCTGGTTCAGCATGGCTTGTTGGTAAACACCTCTCTGCCGAAATCGCCGCGCCGATGTGATCGCACAACCGGAAACTAGTGATGGCATAGCCACCTCACAAAGGCGCTTGCTGAGTTCGGTGTCCTCAAAAATATCCATATCGGGGACATTCCCGATGCTCTCTAGAAGCTGGCGATCGCAAAAAATGCAATGATCCAGATAAACAATTCCCCTACGCTTAGCTCGAATTTGATTGGAGTACCAGGATGTAAAACCTAGCAACCAATGCTGCATATCAAAGCTGTGGTGAAAGCCTCCCCATAGACTTTGCGATTCTCTAGCTGTTTCGATCATCTCCAAAGCATGTACCTCTGGAAGTAAGGTAGCAGGGTGATGGAGTAAAACAATTTCCCCCGTGCTGGCAGCAATACCATGATTGAGCCTTTGGGCACGATTCTTGGCATCGGATTGCAAAATTTTTACAACGCTAGTTTGCTCTAGTTGTGGGCGGGCGTTATGAATAGTTTCTTCCGTGCGATCGCTCCCTGGACTAATCGCAAAAATAATTTCCTTATTACCTACTTGATGTTGCAAATTAAGCAAAATGCGTTCTAGGTAGCCATGCCGCACCTCGTTAAAGCAGGGTAAAACAATCGAAATAAGAATAGTTTGTGGCTCCTTAGCTATGTGTATTGTCAAGTTTGGACGAACTAAATTGCTTGATGATTAAAGGTGTCGCCGATAATGCCGCCAATGCAAATAAAGCCGCGATTAGCTGCCAGGGAGGCTTACCTGTGAGAGCATCCATGCCTGAATGTCCCAGCCAGGAGTATGCAAATGTGCCAGGTAAAATACCGATTAAGGTGGCTAGAAAATAAGTTTTAAGGGGAATCGGCGTTAAGCCAAATAGGTAGTTCACAGCGTTAAACGGGAAAATCGGAGCCAGCCGAATTGAGAGGGCAAACCAAAATCCATTCTCCTCTAAGCCTTGAACTAGTTTGCTGAGGCGATCGCCTTTACTAAACCGCTGAGCGATCGCGCTGCCCAACATAAATCTCGACACTAAAAATGCAGCCGTCGCGCCAAGGGTTGCGCCAATTACCGTCCAAATTGTGCCTTCTATTGCACCGAATAATGCTCCCGCTGTGACGGTAAGAACTGTACCTGGAATGGCAAATACCGTAGCAATGATATAGGTCAAAATGTATGCCCCAGGTGCAAATAGACCTAGACTTTCGCGCCACCCCTGGAAGTTATGCATAATCGTGCTAGCGTTATCCAGACCCAGCCAACTGCGCACTGGTGTAAAGAAAACAACAGCAACCACAGTAATCTCAACAGTTAAACCTATGCCTAACTTGAGCCAGGGACTTTTTGCCCATCCCGTCGATTGGTCAGAGTTCAGTTCACTGCCTGAGTCGATATCAGATTTACTCATATGCACTCTAAGCTAAAGTCCTTTGCATAATTTACAGTGGTCTAGATGCAGCTACTCGTTTTTTCTAAGCTTCTCAGCGAAAATAGCTTGCACTTCACCTTCAGGATCGTTAAGAGCGAAAGAATATGGTTGATAGGGAGCATTTGGATCGCGACGACTTATTAGCACTTCCAATACCGCACGGAATGCCCACTCGTTGTTCCTGTTGGCTGAAATATATTTCTTAAGTTCAGCGTTGGTCATTTGGTTTAGGTTTGGTGTCATAGAACAAAGCCCCAATCTCTATTTTCTATTATGGCTAGACAGTACAATTGACTGCCTAGCTGAGTAAAGAGCTTAAAATAGTGGTGATAGAGAGGAATTATAGTCATGAGCATTGTCGTCCCTGATGAAATGTTAACCACAACCCGCATGACTGAGGCTGAAATGCGTCAGGAAATTGCTGTCATGCTGTTTCAGAAAGAAAAGCTAACCCTTGCTCAGGCGAGTCGGTTTGCAGGTATAAATCGCATTGCTTTTCAACACTTACTCGCAAGCCGTCAAATTCCAGTACATTACGATGTAGAGGATTTTGAGCAGGACATTAAGAACTTGCGGGAGATGGGCAGACTGTGATCGTCGTCAGTGATACCTCGCCCATCAATAATCTTGCTGCAATTAACCAACTTCAGCTACTAAAACAGCTTTATGGGACACTTCTCATCCCTGAAGCCGTTTATCGAGAACTAACCGATCCTAAATTTCCCGTCGCTGGTGCTACTGAAGTACAAACCTTTGATTGGATTCAAACCCAATCAGTTATCAACCGCACGCTAGTTGAAACACTCAGTAACGAACTGGATGTTGGAGAAGCAGAGGCGATCGCTCTCGCACTTGAGACTAAAGCCGATCAGGTATTAATTGATGAACGTCGTGGTCGCCTGGTTGCGGGCAGACTAAATCTTCGATATACAGGAATTTTAGGTATTTTGGTTGAAGCAAAAAGTCAAGGGCTAATTACTGAGGTAAAGCCATTGGTGAATGCTTTAGTTAATCAGGCTGGATTTTGGATTGCTGCACCTTTGTACAACAGCGTTCTGCGGCTCGTTAATGAAGATGACTTGCGTTGACTTTGTCACACTTACAGAGTATCTAGAGCATTTCACTATAAGCTAAAGTCATTTTTCTCCAGCCACGTATCAATATCTGCTAACAACTGGGTGGGAATTTCCCAGGGCAATAGGTGCGCTACCTGTGGGTAGCAAATCCAGGTCGAGTTTGGCAAAAGCATAGCGGTTTCATAGCTTGATGTTGCGGTGATGTGCCGATCGCACTCCCCCGCGATCGCTAAACAAGGCACCCGAATTCGTTCCAGGTCTTTACGGCGATCGTAACCTTGGCGCATGGCATCAAACAGCGCTTTGGTTGCATACTTAGAAGTTTGGAGATATGCGCTTGCGCCCTCGTTGGCAATGCGATCGTAGGCAAAGGTGGTGTGCTGCTGAATCAAATATTGCAGAAGCGATCGCTTCCCTAGGGCTTTAGCTAAATTTGTACGCGGCAAGAGGTGATGTGCCAAGACTGCCAGGCCAGTATTAACTACCTGCCACCAAGGGACAGCGGGATGACTGCTGCGGGGATGGGCAGCGCCAGCGATCAGGATCAGTCCGACAATTTTGTTTGGGTCTAATTCGTTGAGTCTTAAAGCTAGCTCGATCGCTAAAATACCGCCCAACGACCACCCCAGCACAATACATTTACCAATATCGTTACTGGCTAGTAGGCTAACTAGATCGCTTATATGATCCGACATGGTGAAGGGTTGCTTAATAGGGCGATTAAATGGAGATCGCCCATAACCGCGTAAATTTGGTGCAATAGTTTTAAATCCCTTACCACTAAGGTGTTGCGTAAATATGGACATGGCATTTGCCGAACCAGGATGTCCATGCAAACACAGAATCGATATACTGTCCTGTGACATACTTAGTTACTACATTTTATGCCAATTCATAGAGATTGGTATAGGTCGGCTAGTTTTTGCACGCAGTTTCTATAATAATTGCTATGCTGAGACACTAAAAAAGTTTGTGAGCAAGACTATAGGTAAACATGATTGAAGAAGATAAGCAAAACCCCGAAATTGAGGAACTTGTAGATGAGGATCTCGATCTCGAAGAATCTCTAAATGAATTAGCAGATCGAGGGATTGCTGAAGCATCAACAGCCTCAGGCTTAAAGGAAACCGAAACAGTCTCTAGTGGGGTTGCACAGGAACCAAGTATAGCGGTTGCGGAGACTCCAAGCACGACGGAGCTGCTGTCAGAGATAACAGCGCTTAAACAGCAACTTGACGAACGTAACAGTCAATACACCAGACTATATGCCGATTTTGATAACTTCCGTAAGCGTACCGAACGCGATAAACAAGAACAGGAAGAAATGGCTAGTGCGAGAATCCTGAAAAAGTTTTTACCTGTAATCGATGACTTTGACCGAGCCCAATCACAGATCAAACCCAAAACCGATAGTGAGTCTGTGATTCACAACAGCTATCAGTCGATCTATAAGCAACTCGTCAAATGTCTTAAAGAAGCGGGTGTCGTCCGCATGACCCCTCTAGGTCAAGAGTTCGATCCCAATTTTCACGAGGCGATCGCCCAAGAGCCAACCAGTGAATTTGAAGAGGGTGCAGTTATGGATGAAGTCCGTCCAGGGTATCTTTTGGGGGAACGCGTTCTCCGTCATGCTATGGTTCGGGTAGCGGTGGCCTCTGCCGATGATTCACCCGCTACGGCAACAGTTAGCGAATCAGGCGATCGCGACAACGGTAATGCAAATGCTGCGGTTGAAAGTTAGCTGTCAAATATAGCTCATACGATGAGCAAAAATGGGTAGCTTATGTTGATGTATTAGGCTTTAACAGGACTGTTGGTTATGTCAAAAGTAATTGGAATTGACCTTGGAACTACAAACAGTTGCGTTTCTGTATTAGAAGGCGGCAAACCCGTAGTAATCTCTAGCTCCGAGGGTGGCAGAACCACACCTAGTATTGTGGGTTTCGTCAAGGATGGTAGCGAACGGATAGTTGGCCAAGTAGCCAAGCGTCAGGCGGTTACGAATCCGGCTAATACTGTTTTTAGTATCAAGCGCTTTATCGGCAGGCGTTGGGATGAAACTGAAGATGAGCGGCAGCGCGTATCCTATGCCACTATGAAGGGCAAGGACGACACCGTCGATGTTGTAATCGGTAATAAACAGTATACGTCTCAAGAGATCTCGGCGATGATTCTGCAAAAGTTAAAGCAGGATGCCGAAAACTATTTGGGTGAACCAATTACGAAAGCCGTGATCACAGTACCTGCCTACTTTACTGACTCACAGCGTCAGGCTACCAAAGATGCGGGCATGATCGCTGGGCTAGAAGTATTGCGGATTGTCAACGAACCGACTGCTGCCTCGCTAGCCTACGGTTTAGATAAACAGTACGAAGAGCAGATTGTTCTAGTGTTCGATCTAGGGGGGGGGACTTTTGATGTCTCGATCTTGCAGCTTGGCGATGGTATTTTTGAGGTCAAAGCAACCTCTGGGAATAATCACCTGGGCGGCGACGACTTTGATGCTTGTGTTGTTAATTGGTTGATCTCGGAGTTTAAAGCAGAAACAGACATAGACTTGAGCCAAGATCGCTCATCTTTACAACGCCTACGTGAAGCTGCCGAGAAGTCCAAAATTGAGCTATCTAGTTCACCAGTTAGCCAGATCAATCTACCTTTTATCGCCAATGATGAATCTGGTCCTAAAAATATTGATGTGGAATTAACCAGAGCCAAGTTTGACGAAGTTACCGCGCATCTCGTCAAAAGCACACTAGATCCAACTGCACAGGCACTTAAAGATGCAGGCATGGTGCCAAAAGAAATAAACAGAATTATTTTAGTGGGTGGTTCTACCCGCATCCCTGCCGTCCAGGAAGCCCTTAGCAGATTCTTTGATGGCAAAAAACCCGAGCAGTCAGTAAACCCAGATGAAGCTGTGGCAATCGGTGCCGCCGTGCAAGCAGGCATTTTGGGCGGCGAAGTCAAAGATCTGCTGCTACTGGATGTAATTCCCCTGTCGATCGGCTTGGAAACCCAGGGCGGAGTGTTTACAAAGATCCTTGATCGCAATACGACAATCCCGACCAGCAAAGGGCAAATATTTTCCACTGCTGTCGATAACCAATCATCTGTGGAGATTCACGTCCTCCAGGGTGAGCGAGCCATGGCTGACGATAATAAAAGCCTTGGTAAGTTCGAACTAGAAGGTATTCGCCCTGCTCCACGCGGTGTGCCACAAATTGAGGTTTCCTTTGATATTGATGCGAATGGCATTCTCAAGGTTTCCGCCCGCGATGCGGATACGGGTGTGGAACAAAGTATCAGTATTTCTAATAGTGGCGGTTTGAGTGCCAGTGAAATTGAGCGCATGCGGATAGAGGCTGAGGTCTATTCTGAAGAAGATACTGCTCGCCGCGCCATGGCAGATATGCGTAACCAGGCATCTAACTTGATCCGCACCGTAGAGGAATCTCTGCGCGAGTACGGCCCAACTGTGATTACGCAGAGCTTGCGCGAACCTACTCAACGAGCGATCGAGAAACTGCGCGTCGTAGTGGAAAAGGCAGAGACTTCTACTGAGGAGCTACAAGAGAAGGTAAAGCCCTTGCAAGATGCGCTTGTCCAAATTACGCAAGCGATCGAGAAATATTCCCAGGTGGAGCGAATTAAGGGCAAAGATGTAGATATTTTGGAATAGATTTGGAATAGTTAACGCTCTGCCACCCATGAAACGAGTCCTGATTCTTGGTGGTACGGGTGATGCTACTGTTCTGGCAACCAGGATCGCTCAGATGCCTGGCATGGAGGTAATTACTTCGCTAGCCGGACGGACTCAAAACAGCTGGGTTTTGAGTAGCTCTACGCGCGTGGGTGGATTTGGCGGTGTTGCGGGATTAGTGAGTTACTTGCGCGGCGATACGCATACGCTTGGGAATTCCCCTATTGACCTGTTAATTGATGCTACTCATCCGTTTGCGGCGCAAATTTCCTGGCATGCAGCTACTGCCGTGGCAGAAGTAGGTATTCCCCATTTGATGTTGATACGTCCAGCATGGGAGCAAACTAGGGGCGATCGCTGGATTGAAGTTGTAAATATGGAGGCTGCGGCTGACGCCCTATCAGGTTTAGCACAGCGTGTATTTCTGGCGATCGGCAAGCAAGACCTTGCTAAGTTTGCCCATGTCCGAGATATCTGGTTCCTGATGCGGGCGATCAATCCACCACAACCCAATGCGCCATTGCCTCAGGGGAAAGTGTTATTGTCACGAGGGCCTTTTGCGCTGGCGGATGAGCGATCGCTATTGATGCAGTATGAGATTGGGGCGATCGTGACAAAAAACAGTGGTGGCGATGCCACCTACGCTAAGATCGTTGCTGCGCGGGAGTTAAAGATTCCAGTCGTTATGGTACAGCGACCATCCATGCCAGTAGGCGAACAGGTCGAAACAATAGAGCAGGTATTAAGCTGGTTGTTGAGTTATTTAGACGCTAAGTAGCTATTTCACTACAGTCCACTGTGTTACGGGAGCCATTGCCTTCCAGCCTAAAAAACTGCCGACAGTTTCTGCTCGCTGAATAGCGATGCGGGTGAGTTCTCCTCCCCATTCCCTCCGCCATTCAAATAGCTTCTGTTCGCCTTCAACCGTCACAGCGTTTACAACCATCCGACCGCCAGAACGCAATGCTTGCCAGCAGGTTTCAAACAGATTTTCTGTAGTCAGACCACCGCCGATAAAAATAGTATCTGGTGTGGGGAGATCCTTGAGGGCTTCAGGTGCTTCTCCGGCAATGATTCTCAGGTTTGGGGTGCCAAGAGTCGCGGCATTGTCAGCAATAAATTGCAGTCGTGTGGGATGCTGTTCGATCGCGATCGCCTCGCACCTGGCATCACTACGCATCCACTCAATCCCAACCGAACCACAGCCTGCTCCCACATCCCAAAGTAATTGTCCTGGCAAAGGTGCAAGCGCTGCTAGCGTAGCAGCACGGATCTCCCGTTTAGTGAGTTGACCGTCATGATAGTAGGCTGCATCGGGTAACCCTGCGAGACGCGAAAGATGCAGAAGAGGGGGGGAGGGGAGAGAGGAAATACAGCGAATGGCAATGGTATTTAGATCGGCGCATTCCCTTACTCCCCATGCTGCGGCTGTACCCTCAAGCATCCGTTCGCGATCACCTCCCATTCGCTCCAGGACTGTAATCTGGCTATCCCCAAATCCTCTTTTTACCAGGATGTCTGCGACGATCGCAGGAGTCTGGCGATCGGAACTGAGTACGAGTAGTCGCGCTCCTGGATAGAGAGCCACCTGAATCAGGGCGGGATTGCGACCACAGAGGCTTAATGTTTCTACGTCAGCTAAAGACCATCCTAACCTTGCACAGACAAGGCTAAAGGCAGAAGGAGCAGGCACAATTGTCATCTCAGCGATCGCAATCTGGCGCGTCAGCGTTACACCAATGCCATAACACATCGGATCGCCGCTGGCGAGCACGCAAACAGCTTGTCCTCGGCGACGCATAATTTCTGACACAGTCGTAGCTATGGGGGAAGACCAGGTGAGCTGTTCTCGCAGATCGTTGGTTGGCAACATGGCAAGATGGCGATCGCCGCCTACGATTACTTGGGCGAGATCGAGCAGGGAACGGGCAACAGGAGAAAGCCCTGACAGTCCATCCTCCCCAATTCCCACCACCGACAGCCATTTATTCATAATTCGTGGGGCGGCAAAATGTTAAAATTTGCGAAAGTGTGGACATAATCTTCAGTTAAAAGTTAAATTCAACTTTCTGAGTTCGTCAACTTTAATATCGTTTCTATACCAAAGTAAATTTATGTCGTTGTTCGATTGGTTTGCCGATCGCCGCAAGGCAACTCCTATAGGTCAACAACACCAAGAACGAGAGATTCCTGATGGGCTTTGGCATAAATGTAGCTCCTGCTCTGCACTCAGCTATATCAAGGATTTGCGCACTAATTTGATGGTTTGTCCTGAGTGCGGCCATCACATGCAAGTAAACTCCAGCGAACGCATTGCGCAATTGATCGATCCTGGTAGTTGGGTCGAAATTAATGGACAGTTGCGTTCCTGCGATCCCCTAGAGTTTCGCGATCGCAAACCTTACAGTGCCCGCCTGCGGGAAACCCAAGAAAGCACCGGTCTTAGCGACAGCGTCATCACCGGAATTGGTAATCTGGAAGGCTCTGGTATTGCACTTGGCGTGATGGACTTCCGCTTTATGGGTGGCAGTATGGGTTCTGTGGTCGGGGAAAAGTTGACCCGCATGATCGAAACGGCAACCCAGAAGCGATTGCCGGCATTTATCGTGTGTGCATCCGGTGGAGCCAGAATGCAGGAGGGGATTTTAAGCTTGATGCAAATGGCAAAGATTTCCGGCGCTTTAGAGCGGCATCGTCAGGCGGAATTATTGTATATTCCCATACTCACCCATCCTACGACTGGTGGGGTAACAGCTAGCTTTGCCATGCTTGGTGATATTATCCTGGCGGAACCCAAAGCCATGATTGCGTTTACGGGTAAGCGGGTGATCGAGCAAACGCTCAAACAAAAAATTCCCGATGATTTTCAATCTGCGGAGTACCTCTTAGCCCACGGCTTCGTCGATGCTGTGATACCGCGTCCCCAGCTTAAACAAACTTTGGCGACAATTGTGCGCATGCACTCTAAGCCAGCGTTGATTGCCGATACCAAGACAATTCATGCTCAGACTGCCAATACCAAGCTAGGGGCGGAGATTCACCTGCTGTCAGATTGAGTACCTGGCGGGGAGTCTCTGTTGCCATGGCGATCGCCTGTGGTGGGGTGCAAATGCCCCAACGCACCATATTTTTGACGCAATCCAATAGCGATCGCGTTGTGCCAGAGAGCGTACCATTCGCTAGTTTAGCTGTACCATCTTTGACCGTAATCCGCCTCGTATCCCAGGGATATTCGCCATCTGGTAACCCCAATGGTGCCAGTGCATCACTAACTAGGACGAGCCGATTGGTAGTTCCTGAGGTTAGCCGTACCAACATATCTAGCATCTGAGGATGGACGTGGACGCCGTCGGCGATCGCCCCACACCAAACACGACGATCCAGCAGCGCTTGCCCCAATAGCCCCGGTTCGCGATGGTGCAGGGGTGGCATGGCATTAAACGCGTGGGTAATCATTCTGGCACCACGCAGGATGGAGAATCTAAAGGCCGTGCTGCAGGAGAGGCGATCGGGGAACGCAAGAAAGCGCCCGATCTCACAAATCTGATCGTACCGTTTGACACAAACTCTGGTGAAGTGAATGAAAAAGTGGCTCGGCGTTAGTTCAGCTATACGAGAATGGGGAGATGCTGTTTTGTTGGGCTATTTTTGATGACTGATTTTTCATACGAACCGCCATTCGGTCTAAGAAACGGTCTGGCTATGACACTCTTTACTGCGTTTAGGGGTGAGAATCTGGTTGGACAGCACATTGAAGCAGAGCCAATATACAAGCCACAACTTTTTGTCGGTGCTCAAGGGGTTCCTATTTTCGGACTGATGGCAATTCCCAAAAATGCTCACAGTACAATTGTGGCGACTTATGGCATTACGGGCAGCCTTGAGAATCAGTGGATTCTTAAAGTGTTGGGACGCAAAGCGTTTGCTCAAGGATACGCGATTATACTGTTTGACTGGCGTGGCCACGGCAAGACTGCTACTTTATCCCCCACTTTAACCTCAGATGGGCTTTATGAAGGTGAAGATTTTGTACGCATTGCCGCTACTGCAAAGAAGATGAGGTGTCCAGCACCTTTTTGGTTTACATCCTATTCCCTAGGGGGACAGCTAGCTCTGTGGGCGGTGAATGCAGCTCAGACGGTTTCGCAATGGGGGGCAGATCTTGGCATTTATAACACTGACATTGGTGGTGGAGCGGTTATTTGTCCAACTCTGGAATCTACGCGATCGCTCAATTACTTGCGGAAGAGTATTATTGGTAAAAAGCTTGAAAAGGCGATTGCACAGGAATTAAAAAAACTAGCCCTAGAGATTTATCAACACCATCCAGAAGCAATCGACCCTAAAGCAATTGAGCGGGTACGTAGCATCTCATCCTTTGACCAAGAACTGGTTATTCACCAGTTGGGGTTTGACTCAGTAGATGCCTACTATGCAGCTACCAGTGGTCTTTACCAGTTGCCACAAATCCAAAAACCAGTTCTGATTCTCTATGCTGCCAACGATCCATTATTCGATCCCACTTTGATACAGGAAATAGAGTCAGCTTGCGCTGCAAATCCCAAGATTGACTTGCTTCTGACCTCTCAAGGAGGGCATGTCGGTTATCTTAGTAGCAAGGCATGTCAGATACGAATGCAGGATAGCGATCGCTGGTGGGCATGGAATCGGGTGCTAGACTGGATTGCTCAACAAGGGTTAGTACACTGTTAACAACACATTTCCGCTATCTCACCACCCGCCCAGCAAATTCGCCATCTGGGGCATGGTTTAAAAAATAGGGTTTTAGAGTACCACTGCAGAGATCGAGGCATACCGATTTTTACCTGGTCTTAACCTAAGACAAACTAGCCTTAACCTTAGACAGCTATATTTAGGTTGAGGTTCTAGTGACTGCTCGTAAATACCCCCCTAAAAAATGGCTATGCAATTCAATCAATTAAGGCTTTTCAGTACTGCTGTAGCTGCAACTGGTATGGTAACTGGCTTAATGTTCGGTGTCATACCTTCATCAGTTCAAGCTCAATCCGTTGTTAAATTGGATGGTTCGAGCACGGTTTTCCCAATTGCCGAAGCTGCTGCCGAGCTCTTCCAGAAAGCGAATGCTGGTATGAAAGTTACAGTAGGTGTTTCAGGAACTGGTGGCGGTTTTAAGAAGTTTTGCAATGGTGATACCGATATTTCCAATGCTTCTCGCCCCATTCTGAAGAAAGAAATCGATGCGTGCAAGTCTAAGGGGATTTCTTATATCGAACTACCCGTTGCCTATGACGGCATCGTAGTAGTTGTGAATCCTCAAAACGCTTGGGCAAAGGATCTGACTACCGCCGAACTGAAGAAAATTTGGGAACCAGGTTCTAAGGTCAAGAACTGGAGTGAAGTCCGCAAAGGCTTCCCCAATGTACCATTGAAATTATTTGGGCCAGGGCCTCAGTCAGGTACATTTGATTATTTTACGGAAGCAATTGTTGGCAAGGCCAAGGCTAGCCGTACTGACTACACACCTAGCGAAGATGACAACGTGCTAGTGCAGGGTGTGTCCCGCGATCGCGGCGGTTTGGGCTACTTTGGCAAATCCTACTTAGAGGAAAACAAAAGCAGGATTAAAGCTGTCACCGTCAATGGTGTTGCCGCCAACGATGAAACCGTGCGGACTGGCAAGTATCAGCCCCTTTCGCGTCCTCTATTCATCTACGTAAATGCTAAATCTGCTGGTAAAGCGGAAGTCAAAAAATTTGTGACTTTCTGGATCCAAAATGGTGCCCGCGTTGCCAAAGATGCCAAGTACACTCAGTTACCTGGAAATGCCTACCCTCTAGTTTTAGCTAACTTTAACAAGCGTAAAGTTGGTACGGTGTTTGGTGGCCAGCAGGATGTTGGACTGACAATCCAGGAGCTCATTTCTAAGGAATCCCAGTAGAACTCCATGACCGATAGTTCCGTTGAACGGGTGCCGCTGCGATCGCGATCTCGAACTGCATGGCGCAATTTTAGCGAACATGCAATTGAGTTTGTGTTATTTGTAGCGGCATTTTCTTCCGTGCTGATTACCTTTGGCATTTTGGAAGTGCTGCTATTTGAAACGATTAGCTTCTTTCAAAAAGTATCAATTATTGAATTCCTGACGGGCACAGAATGGACACCGTTATTTGATAATCCCAAATACGGTATCTTACCTCTAATTTCTGGAACTCTAATCACTACGCTTGTGGCGATCACACTGGCGATTCCCTTAGGTACGGCGATCGCAATTTATCTCAGTGAATTTGCCAACGGGCGAGTGCGCGAGATTATCAAGCCGATTTTAGAAGTCCTGGCCGGCATTCCCACGGTAGTCTATGGCTATTTTGCCTATCTCGCCGTGTCACCACTGCTGCGATCGGCGATCTTGGAGACGCAAAAGCTCATTTCCCCTGGACGAGATGAGTATGACTACTTTATCTTGGGTGGCTCTAATATGCTCAGTGCTGGTCTGGTGATGGGAATTAGTATCATTCCTTTTATCAGCTCAATTAGCGAGGATGCCATGCGGGCCGTACCCGTGCAAATGCGCGAAGGTTCCTATGCCATGGGTGCAACCCGACTTCAGACTGCAATTAATGTAGTTTTCCCCGCCGCATTTTCCGGTATTACTGCAGCCTATATTCTGGGAATTTCCAGAGCATTGGGCGAGACGATGATTGTGGCGATCGCGGCGGGATTGCAACCAATATTAACCTGGAATCCCTTAGATGCAGCGTCAACGATGACTGCCTATATCGTGCAAGTGAGCTTAGGAGATCTTCCCTATGGCAGCACAGAGTTCCAGACAATTTTCGCTGTTGGTCTTACACTCCTGGTAATGACGCTAATTTTAAATATCATCGGTCATCTCTTAATCAAGCGATTCCGGGAGATTTATTGAGCATGACGAATCCAAAAGGTGAATCTCTAATTACATCTCGCCAGCAACTGCATGCTAATGTCAGCCGTCGCAAAATGTGGGATTACATTTTTATTATTTTTGCACTCCTGTCTCTATTAGTGGGTGTAGTTACGCTGTTGGCACTGGTTTTGCAGTTATTTATCACAGGACTACCGCGTCTTAACTGGCAATTTTTTACCTCAGTGCAATCGCGTAATGCTGATGAAGCTGGCATCCTTACTGCTTTAGTTGGCAGCAGTCTTGTCATGTTGGTCACAGGATTTACCGCAATTCCATTGGGGATTGCGGCGGCTACTTACCTAGAGGAATATGCAAGGAAAAACTGGTTCACCGATCTAATTGAAATTAACGTTACAAACTTGGCAGGAGTTCCATCCATTGTCTATGGGTTGCTAGCTTTAGGACTATTTGTGCGGCAGTTTCAGCTTGGTGAAAGTGTAGCTGCGGCGGGCTTAACCTTAGCTCTATTGATTTTGCCTGTAGTGATTGTAACTACCCGCGAGGCGATTAGAGCCATTCCAGTCAGCATCCGCGAAGCCGCCTATGCACTTGGATCGTCAAAATGGCAGACCGTTTGGGATCATGTTTTACCCTATTCCATGGGCGGAATTTTAACTGGGATTATTGTGGGTTTATCCCGTGCGATCGGTGAAACTGCACCAGTGATTACGATTGGCGCTCTAACCTTCATCACTTTCCTGCCTGATGCACCCATCAAAGGGGAATTTCCGTTTATCTCGTTTGAATGGCTTAAAGCACCTTTTACCGTTATGCCCATTCAAATGTTTGACTGGGTATCCCGACCAGATCAAGATTTTCAGATCAATGCTGCCGCCGCTGGTATCGTGCTTGTGGTGATGACATTGTTCATGAATAGTACTGCTATCTATTTACGCTATTATTTTCGCAAGCGGGTTAAATGGTAGGGGTTTGCTGCTAAATATTTATATTAAAGAACTGGCATGGTGTCTCAAGCAAAGATCGATATCAAAGCTCAAGTTGAAGATTTTAACTTCTACTACGGTTCCGCCCAGGCACTCAAAAACATCAATTTAGATGTAGTGGAAAAATCTGTAACGGCTTTGATTGGCCCTTCTGGATGCGGTAAAACGACTTTGCTGCGTTGTTTTAACCGTATGCACGATCTGTATCCTGGCAATCGCTACGAAGGACAGATTTTGATGGATGGCCAGAATATCATTAGTAGCAGAGTCGATCCCATTGAGATCAGAATGCGGATTGGTATGGTTTTCCAAAAGCCTAATCCTTTCCCAAAATCGATTTTTGAGAATGTAGCGTATGGGCTACGAGTGAGAGGAATATCCCAGCGTAGTCTAATTGATGAAACTGTAGAGAAAGCGCTGCGTCGATCTGCCCTGTGGGATGAAGTAAAAGATCGGCTGCAAGATCTGGCATTTAATTTGTCAGGTGGTCAGCAGCAGCGTTTGTGCATTGCCAGAGCCTTAGCCACGGAACCAGAAATCATTCTCTTTGATGAGCCTACTTCTGCTCTCGATCCGATCGCAACAAAGAGCATTGAAGAATTAGCGATGGAGCTAAAATCACAGGTCACAATTTTGATCGTCACCCATAACATGCAGCAAGCATCGCGTATCGCTGATTACACCGCCTTTATGTACCTGGGAGAGCTGGTCGAGTACAACACAACCAAAGCCATCTTTGAAGCTCCTGCTGAGAAGCAAACGGAAGCGTACGTCCAAGGGTTGTTTGGCTAGATTGATGATGAATTATTCCATCACGCTTTCAATTGGGATTTGAGGGCACGCAACATCCTGCTCGTACCATCTGCGATCGCTTTTTGAACCAATTGGGGGATTAATTCGGTTATGGGCAAATTGGGAAAGGTGGCAATACTGTTCGGATAAGCGTTAGGCAGTGCTGGGAATGGTAAAGGTTAGTTTCTCTAAGTTGGTGCCGGTGCCTCTGTGTAGTCGCTTCCTGGCTGGGAACTTCGACCTTGGCTTTTTAACTACGCGGGGATTACTTCTGCTTTGGCG
>CALRKB020000054.1:0-36715 GCA_943367755.1 Rhizobium sp. Q54
ATAACTGTTTCGAGCGCTTGGAATACCTCTCCTGGTTCAATCTCGGCAGAGGTCAAGGTAAACTCTTTTAGTTGCATAAGCTTGGCAAGCAGATTAGCGCGACAATAGCTAATTTACCAACTCCCTGGCTTAACCGAACAGTATTGGAACCTATTCCAGTATTACCATTTTGCTGCATTTCAGCGTTGGAGGGAGCAATCGCTAACCTATTATCGAGAGTAAAAGGTCAACTAGACTCAGAAGTAGAAGGGATACTACAAACACTCAGAAGCTCTCGACTGGTATGCAGCGATGAGACGAGTGCAAGAGTGAATGGTAAAAACCAGTGGGAATGGGTATTTCAGAATGAGCAAGTATGTTTCCATGTAATTCGACCTTCTAGGGGAGGGGATGTAATACAGGAGGTGATGGGAGAGCATCGACCGCAAATATGGGTGTCAGATTTGTTTAGTGCACAAAAGACGCACCCAGCAACCAAATGGCAAGTTTGTCTTGCCCACCAACTCAGAGATTGTCAGTATGGAATTGATGCAGGGGACAATATTTTCTCTGGCAGGATGAAAAAGTTGTTACTAAGAGCTTTTGTGCTTCATAAACGCTGGGAAGGTTTAGCGGAATCGACTCGTTATCAATATCGATGTCGGTTGTATCGAGACCTTGCAGTGGTTCTGGCTCTGTTGCCGACACAAGAAGTCAGAACTATCATTCACAACCAGAATTAGCCACTGTGCCAGAGATGTTCCACTATCTTAAAACTGTGTCATCTTCCAGAGTATAGTGCTGATTGGGTAGCTGGTGCCATATGATGGCCTTACTAAAAGGGAATATCGTCATATTGTGGTTCAGCCTCTACTGGTGCGGCTTTAGGCACGGAGGCTGTAGACGATTTAGCCTTGCTGCTTGCTGTGCTGGCTGTAGGAGTACTGGCAGTGCTGGAAACGCTAGAAGCGTCAAACTGACCTGCGCTGCCAATGGCATGAATCCTCGCCGCAGTCATTTCAGCCCGTTTCTCTTTGTACCCACCACGATCGATCAGGTTCATATTCAAGCGACCCTCGATCGCAACTAAATCGCCCTTGTGATATTTCTCCATAATTTCATCAGCCAGCTTATTCCAGCCAATTACCTTTAACCGCGAAGGCGCATCCTCAGCTCTAGGCCCCGCAAACTGCACCAGGAAAGAGGCGATCGCATTCTGGTTATCGGGGGTGTAGCGTAGTTCTGGATCGGTAGCGACTTCAGCTAGCAGCGTAAATGAGTTCATAGCTTTGACTTTGAAACAAGTGATTATAGCTTACTAAAAATTTGGCTATATTTCAGAGCATGAGGCAGAATAAAACCCAATCTAACTGCGGCGTTGAGTAACAAGATCGGCGCTGTCGATCGCACTTGTGGGCATATTCGCACCCGTGAGGATAATTTCAACCTGATGCGGACGTGCTTTTAAAACCTCCATCACTTCGGCTTCTGTAACTAAACCTAGCTCGATCACTAAATTTAGTTCATCCAGAACAAACACTTCATACTTGCCAGTGGCGATCGCATCTTTAGCATAGTGCCATAGTTCCAGAATTGCTTGGGTTTCAGTATCGGTTAAGTTAGGGGATTGTGGATCGATATTGCGCTCGATGTTACAGCGTAGCCAGTCGAGGTTTTGCACGAGCTGCCTGGGATAGCTAACACCCTGGCGGATACCACCTTGTAAGAATTGCACCACTAATGTCGGCTTACCCTGTCCCGCTACCCGCAGCGCCTGCGCCAGGATATCCGCATAAAATCCCCGTGCGGGCGATGTCACGACTTGCATTAATCCTTTAGACGGCGTCACTGGTAGAGTCATTCTGGCTGATGGGGAACTGGTTTTTGGGGTTTTGATTTGGGCAACCATATAATTAGCGTGCTTAATGTGCTCTTGCACATATCTAAACACTAGATATGGGTAATCGTCAATAGCAATAAGTAGCTATGGGGCTTAATTAATAGTTGCCCCCACTTGCTGCTCTAAGGAAATTGAACTATTCGTTTAACCAACTGAACAGTTGACCAACAGTAAGGCTAAAGGATTCGGCAAAGGCTGGAACGGGGAGACGATCGCTTTTCTCCTCAAACACAGCTAAAGTGCGATCGGCAAAATAAACAAACACCAATTCCTCTGCTGGATCAAGTAGCCAACCCATTTGCGTTCCACACTTAATGCAGTGGAGGATATTCCGCACGACTTTTGTTTGGCTTTGGGCAGGGGAAAGAATTTCAATTGTCCAGTCGGGCGAAATTGAAAAAGTATTGGCAACTTTACCATCGCGATTGCGGGGAATGCGCTCCCAGGTAAAAATCGTAATATCTGGAACGACGGATCTGCCACCAAACGTACAACGCAACTCTGAATAAGCACGGGCTATATGCTGGGGTTTGAGTATAATGTTGATTGCAGAAGTAAGATCGCTTTGTACAGTGCTGTGCTTCCCTTGTGGCATAGGTTTTTGGATAATCTGACCGTCAATAAATTCCGAGGCAGGTTTAGTTTCCGGCAGCTTAAGAAATTCTTCGAGGCTTAAAGGTTTGATTGAGGTTTGAACCATTAGCGTTCGCGATAAGTGAGTGCTGGCTACAAATTTTGGCTATTGCCTTAAGCATAGTATTTATTTGCGGAGGAGGGCGATCGCAAAAAAGTTCAACACACGCTGAGTATATTCGGCAGGATGCTTTACCAGTCCCTCACCATGCCCCACATCAGGAATCTCCCATAATTGTTTGGGGGCGACCGCCACAGCATAATACCAGCCAACTTGCCGGAGTTCTCGCCCACGACCAGTTTGCCTCGTTGAGATCAATAGAAGTGGCTGATTGGAGCGTTTTACCAGTGCGCTTACGACAGGAGGAGGTGAGGGAGTTTGCAGATGGCGTTCCAGGAATTTATCAACCATCCAATTATTGAGCCAGTCAATACTAAACCGCGGCCATTGGCTTAGATCTTGCGGTGGGGAAAGATCTGCGGTAACTGCTGGTGTGGCACCGTCTGCAACAATCACACGCACCGTCTTGAACTGTGCCGCTGATCGCAACGCAACCTGTGCGCCCATCGAGAATCCAAAAATACCAATCCGCAAAGGATCGACATCAGGTCGTTCCCGAACATAGGCAAGCATAGTTCCCACATCACTAACCTCAAGCCATCCCCAGGAGCGGTTATTGCCTGTGCTTGCCCCGTGGGCGCGGCGATCACAAGTCAGTACACCATAGCCTGCTTTCGCAAGCATCTTGATGTGAGGCAGCATCGCAAGGCGATTCCCACCTTCTCCATGCAGCACGATGATCACAGCACGCTTTCGAGAGGGCATATACCAGCAGGCTAGCTGGATTTTGTCCTGAGTTGTAAGCTGCACCAATTTAGTTGCCCACAGTAACAATCAACAAGGCAGAATATCATCCAGGCAAAGTTTTAGAGAGGGCAAAAGAGGTGAGGTAATGGATTGCCCCAGACGGTATTGTTGTTGGCTGTAATCTTCACCGATCAGTTGACAGACAGTAAATGTGGGTTGTTTTGGTTTGCCGATAAAGGCAATGCCACCTAGACCTCGATAATCCACAATCCAATATTCAGGAATTCCCAGCAGCGCATATTCCTCAACTTTGCGAGCATAATCGGTTTCCCAGTTAGGGCTAACAACTTCGACCACCAGCTTGAGCGATCGCCCCAGCGTAATGATGGGTTCCCTTTCCCAAAAAGGTTCATGGCAAAGCATCGTCTCATCCAAGACCACAATGTCAGGACGACGTGCGGTGGCAGTTTCGGCAAAAGGTCGGATCAGGCAGGTACGAGGGATAAACCACGGCAGTTGGGCAGCAGTGATGGCACTGCCTAGTTGGGTTGCGAGTTTACCGCTGACGGTTTCATGGGGGCCAGTTGGTTCCATATCGATCAGTTCTCCGTCTGCCAGTTCATAGCTAGGGTTGTTAAGGTGTTGAAGCAGGAATTCTTCAAAAGTCAGCGTTTTGGATAGGGTGTAGGACATAGGAGACCAACCTTTTTAGCTATCTGCGCGGGAAGCCCCGCGCTCTAATGGTACTCCATTGAGCGGCGGGATGAAAGCGCAGTCAGGGTTTATCGGTTTTATAGAGTTTTCTGATCAGGAAGCGAACATACATAAAAAACGACGTACTTTTAAAATACTTCTATATCGAAATACAAGCTCAAACTGGCGGTCAAGCTCCTTCAGAGGTTAGAGACTTGCGGCAGACGCTCGCAGAAAAACGGACGAAATAACTCGCAGGCGAGGCTTGCCCGACCACCTTGCTGATGCAACTGGGAGCCTTGCTTTGCCTTGCAATCTACCGGGCTTGACTGCCTGACGATCTGCGAAGATACTATCCATAAGTCGGGATGGCGTTGCAGGTTCCACCATTGCTGTTGCAAGTGCTCTGCATAGATAGCTAAGGCAATCTCAGAATTTTCTATTAACCTGGCAATTAAAGAGAATGCGTTGGCAGAGGTAAAATTGCCAGGTTAATAAATTAGAACGAGTAACACTCCGATTGTTTTAGACAAGGGAATCTTCAGGCGTTAGTTCTCGTGCTTTGTTGTAATCTGAGAGCGCTCCCTTTTTATCGCCCAAGTCACTGCGAATATTGCCCCGACTGAAGTAGGCTTCAGCGTTATTAGGATTGCGTTCGATCCATTTGGTGAAAAGCTGCTCTAGATCTAGCAAATCTTTTACCCTTTGCTTGTCTCTGCCATCATTTTTCTCATTTGTTTTCTGCTTTTCTGCTGTGGGATGCTTGAAGCTTTTTGAGACAGTAGAATTTGATAGCTGCGATTCAACTGTGGGAACATTGGTGATTAATCCAATAGCGATGATTGAGGTTATTCTTAGCCAGTTAGAAAGGGGAGTTTAGTTTTCATGGGTAGTTTAGGTAATGGGATTGGGAATCTGGTTGATGTGGCGATTAGCTCTGCCATGCACACTAAGGCAGTCGGTGGTGAGACAGCAAGGCAGCGTTTGAGTTGTCATAGAGACCTCCTACATTATTGCTTTTGCAGCAATTTCATCCTGTAGAGGGCATCCTGGCAAAGGAGATTGACAGTCTGGATTTAGACAGCACAGAATAGATCGCCTGGAAGCATAGATCTTAACATCCATTCTGTACAGGCCATTCTAAAACAGTTGGGTCGTCTGCCTCAGATAGACCAATATCCTGAACGCGGACAATATCAACATTAGGATTTCGACGTAGAATTCCACGGATAATTTGGTTGTTCGAGTTCTCATCAGCCAAGAAGCGTATCGTGCTGGCTTATCCTTGGCAGGAAGGAGTAACATTTTGAAATAGCTATAGCATCGATTTTCTCTCCAGTATAGCCTGAAGATTGTGTTATTTGAACGCTTTCTGCTTTTCAGAGAGAATAGTAATTTCCGTAAATAGTCGAGGACTGCAAAGTGTTATAGGTCTGCTAGCAAATCCTAGATAGTTTGTTGCTTTCTTGCTTTAGAGGAAACATTAGATTCAGGGATCATGAATCCTACAAATTCAGGATCGATTTCTAGATCGAATTTTTCTTGAATCTGTATTAACACCTGACTTTCCAAGAAGACTCTTTGTTGCGCTTCATCTCCTTCCTGCAGCAACCAATCTGGAGGTTTTTGGAGGAATTCAGTCATCAGAGCTTCGTCTTCGGCAAATGACTGAATGCGGAACGCAAAATGGTTCTCTTTCTGATAAGGCTCTTCTACTGTAGCTGGAGCATATTGAACGAACTTAGCTAGGTGGGTTTTATCGAGAATCAGAATAGACTCATCTGGGATACCTATGTCAGTTGGTATTTGGCAATAGTATTCAAAGACAGGAATCTTGTGCTGTGTATAGACATATGAACCAATAAACCCTGGCAGATCTATCTCTAATCCTCCTTCGACTCCTTTTGGCATAAATTTATCGGGATTATTATAGAGATAGTAGAATTGAGGATTAGCTCCAATGATGATTAGGTTATCTAAATTTTCTTCAAAAGTATCTAAGAAATTCTCTAAACTCTGACTTTCATTTATATTGCATTCTTTTATCATTCTAACTATCAAGTGTGAGTCTTCATCTCTTGCATAGTTCTGTCCATAAATAGATCCTGGATGTCCATAGTCCACATACCATTCCTCAAAGAACATTGTTTTTTCATCAACCTCACCGAAACCAAATCTATCGAGATTGTCATTTCCAGTCTCATTAGTTCTGTCTTCATATAGCATGAGAAACTTAAATAGCTCTCTTACAGATACTAATTTGTGATAGCCTTCCAGAAATTCTGTTTTGAATTTTTCAACCTTTGTACGGCTAATTCTTTGACTGCGAACTAATATTTCTAGTTGTTTATCAGCTTTAGGTTTCAGGCTTTCAAGAAACGGGACTATGCCATAGTATGTTGCATCATATAATAGATTTTCATCAAAGCCTAATATCTCTAATGAGTCTAATTGGCTATGAAATAATTCATTTACTAGAGGAATAAGGAGATCTACGTCATGAGAGATGTTTTTTATGTGATAGGAATCGAGATCATCTGGCAACTGAAATTCATCAATCAAATTTTGTCTATCTTGTTTGGTTTTAACCCTTGGATTCAAGAATTCACGCAACAGCAGGATCAGGAAATATTGGCCGTAATATCGACTGCTGCCATGATGATCGTCCCAGACGATGGGAAACCCACGCTCAGCTAAAGAAGTTTGGAAATAGAAGTTAAATAATACTGGTAAAGATGCTGGTGTAATGTCGTGTCCTAGCCAATTGGCATCTGCATCATCAGGCTGTCGGTATTTCCACATCTTATCCAGATAGTCATAGCATTGTTTAAAAATGCAATAAGCACCTAAATCAAACATCAGATCGATTAAATGATTAAACTTGAATCGAAATTCAAACTTATCGCGTATCTTTTCTAATTCCTTCTGAACTGCCTCTTGGTTGATAGCATTAAAGTGATGATGAACGATCTCTTCTACTTGGTCAAATAAATCTAAACACTGATGCAATTGTTTTTGTGTTTGCAGCCGTCCCACAAAACTTTTTAGCTTGTGCAGTTTTTGATCGAGTTGATCGAGTTGATCGGTTTGATTAGCTTGATACGCTATCTGTAGATAATCTTGAAGTCTTTCAACAGAAGAATTACTGTATCGTTTGAGATGACTAGCATCATGTAATGTCTTAACTAATCTATCGAACAATTGAGTCTTGCCACTCGAAATAATTTCATGGATGCAGGGAACAAAGTAAAGATCGAACGATTCCAGGTATTCAAGATTAAATGTATCTTCAAATACAATGATGTACCAACTGACAGATAGGATGTAAGCTAAGTCATCTTGACTGTTTCGATTTGAGTAGCGAAGTTTAGCTAGAACTTGCAATAAGTTCTCTATCAACGAATTATAATTTAACGAATTATAATTCGTTGATAGAGATAGATACTTCAATAAAAAGTTCAAGTTGTATATTACCTCGCGAGCAATCTCAAGATTTTGAACTTCCAGTGCAGTCTCATACAGTCGAACAAACTGGTTTACTATTGCCATAAATGCAGGCAAATAGTCATTTGTCAATGGTAACGACCTTGCTGGCGTTTCAAACTGATTTGCTTTACCTAGTTGAAGCAGTTCAGCGGAGTAACGCAATTTTGAAAATCGCTCAGGCTGACTTTGTTGTAAGGCAAAAAACTCCTGAGACATGTTTTGGATTTTACTCAGGCTGGCAATGATATATTGGCTGCTTTTACGGTTTTTGGTCTCAAACAACAAGATATCCCCGATTCCTTCCAAGGCATTGATGAATTTCTCTTGCTCTTCTTTCAGGTTCTTATCGCTAATTTGTCGCTTAGCAGTAATCCTTTGTAAAACATGAGTCAAATCATCAAACAGTCTATCCAATAAGAACTTAGTGTTGCTTGTATACTGTCGGAGATTGTTAAAGAAGGCTAACAATGCGAAATTAGTTGCAAAAAAAAGCAAGAATATACCCCAAGCTAGAACTTTCCAGTATCCATCGATCTTCGCGTCCACAAAAAATTTCAAGGTGATTCCCAACAGTGCTTCAGCAATCACTAAGGAAAGCAGTGCTTTAAACTGCCACTGACGGTTGAACTCTTTAGTAATTACGCCTGACTGGTAGCGTTCGGAGATTCGAGAAATTATTTCTAGACTAACGGGAATTGCGATCGCAATAATCGCTGCCTGGTAAGCAATCACATCAGAGGTGAAACCGATGCTAGGTGAGAAGGTGATGAACCAACTTGCTAAAGGCTTCCAGATAGTTTGGGTGAAGAATGATGAAACCTGCATCCACCACTCTTTCAATTTTATAATTTGCCAACCTTGTGTAATTGTTTCGTGAAGTCGAACTAACCCAAGTCCATATCCAATTAGCACACCCAATATAAAATCTCCAATTAACCACAGGATTTGCTTATAGTTACTCACTTGCTGAATCTGGAAAGGGATTCTGATCTTCATATCCTGATTTTGTTATGCATAAAGCGCAAGGTATTTGGGCGTGTAAAACACACCATCACGATCCTTTGCCTGTAAATGTGTTGCACCATGCCAATTTTACAGGTAGTGTCTTAAAACTGATAGTATAGTTGTGGAAACACTAAATGTAGTGTAATAATAGCTGGCGTTGCACAGGTCTTGATTAATTGTTTGTTAACTTATAGCTTCTAGATTCCCTGTGCGGCAATACAAAAATTTGGCGAGGTAGAGTAAGCGTATGGCAGCTATAGGCATCATGACAGCTCAGGTACGAGCCGAGCGAGCTGTGGGGCAAATCCAGGTCTACGATGGCTTGGGTAAAGGCAAATCCCAGGCAGCTTTGGGCGTGGTATTGCGATCGCTCGGTCTAGGTATGGCAGCAACGGAGGCTTCTCACCCTACAGATACCAGGATTTTACTGCTGCGCTTTCTGAAGGGGCCAGGCCGCGAATATGCCGAAGATGCCGCGATCGCCGCGTTGCAACAGGGATTCCCTCATCTAATCGACCAGGTGCGCACGGGCAGAGCCGATTACTTTGATGCCGAGCAGATTACGTCATTCGATCGCGCTGAAGCGGAACGGGGCTGGGATGTGGCTAAGGGGGCGATCGCCTCTGGTTTGTATTCCGTGATTGTTTTAGATGAGATCAATCCAGTTCTGGATCTGGGTCTGTTGTCAGTGGAGAAAATAGTTAAAGACCTCAAGCGCAAACCCGAACATCTGGAAGTGATTGCCACGGGACGGGGTGCGCCCCAGGCATTATTGGATATTGCCGACCTGCACTCCGAGATGCGCCCCCACGAGCATCCCAACGCAGAAGCCTATGGTGTTTCAGGTATCGAGATTTATACCGGAGCGGGTAAGGGCAAAAGCACAGCGGCGCTGGGCAGATCGCTCAAAGCCATCGGTACGGGTATCAGCCGCGATCAGTCACACCGCGTTTTGATCGTGCAATGGCTCAAAGGTGGCACGGGCTACACCGAAGATGCGGCGATCGCTGCCCTCAGTCGCAGTTATCCCCACGTCGTCGATCATCAGCGCTGTGGTCGCGATGCGATCGTCTGGCGCGGTCAACAACAAGAGATGGATTTTATTGAAGCCCAACGTGGTTGGGAGATTGCTGAAGCAGCGATTACTTCTGGCTTATATAAAACCGTAATTCTGGACGAATTGAATCCCACCGTCGATCTAGAGCTTTTACCCGTAGATCCAATCTGCCAAGCCCTATTGCGCAAACCGAAGGATACTGAAGTGATTATTACGGGGCGCTGCCTCAACCAGCCTGCCTATTTCGACCTGGCTAGCGTGCACAGCGAAATGGTTTGCCATAAACACTATGCTGAAAAAGGAGTAGACCTCAAGCGCGGGGTCGATTTTTAAGAAACCAGCACAGAATGATAAGTGACACCACAGAAGAGATGGTCGTATCTTAGCGATCTAGAACTGAAGTATGGCAGAGATGCAATTGATAAATACGAAATAATTATTAAACGCCGAGGTGATGCTAAAAACATTGCTGAAAACTATGGCTTAATTATTGAAGATGTTAAACGGGCTAAGAATTATGCCTTTGCTAGTTGTGCTAAGTATGGCTTTTACCCCGATGTTGATATCGCTGAAGCTTGGGAAAGGTTATCATTGGGGCAGGGAAATAATATTGACAAAATTTTGTTGATGCATGAAATTCTAGAGTCAGACCTTGTAGTCAGCAAAGGTATGGCGCAAGTAGCAGCACACAAAGTAGCGCAAAAGCGCTATCCTTGGAGTGAAAGACTCATGGAAAGTAGAGAAAAAGAAAGGAGGTTAAAACTAGATGAATAAATTTACACGGAAATTTGCGCAAGCTCTGGATATGTGCAATTCTCTTGAAAATGTAAAATCTAGTCCCTCAAGTCTAGTTTATGAAGCATTAACAATTTTCTGTGAAATTGGACGAGAACCATTAATGCTTATGCAGTTGATTTCCGATCGTCTACCCGAAGTCAAAAGAGCATTTAGTGCATTAAGACACTACGCAGCGAGCGCAGACAACTGGAAAATTCAAGGATTTCCATTTGGAGTAAAAGATCAAGCCAGTATTCTAGGGTTTTTCCTGCAACTCGATCGCCACCCCAATGAGTTTGAATTTTTCACTGGAAACTTTAAAACTCCTGAAGACATTACCCAACTTCTGAAGGAGTGGAAAGGCATTGACATGGGTATTCTAAAACTAGGCAATCAAAACCCTCTGATGGGAAGTTTAACTATTGAGCTTGAAGCTTTAATTGAGTTGCGCTGTTACTACAACGATCTTGCGACGAAATATGAGCGTCAAGTTCTAAATGCACGTTCCCAACTGGAACATATTGAAGCTCTGCTTAAGAGACCTGTTGCTCCTATCAGAGTTTTTAAACCGACAGGACAATTGAGTCCCGATGAATCTCTACCTCTAATTGCTGCGAAAGCAACTAAAGCAAAAAAACAAGCAGCTAAACCCAATAATTCCAATGCACGTTTTGTTGCTCCTATCAGAGTTAAACCGACAGGACAATTTCCCGATGCATCTCTACCTCTAACTGCTACGAAAGCAACTAAAACCAAAAAACAAGCAGCTAACCCCAATAATTCCATATTGGCCACTGTTTGAGTTTGACTAGATTGGATATTACTTAGCCGCAGTAGTCCACCAGGCAAGGCCATAGCGCTGGAGAGACTCATTGACGGCGGGAGATTTAAACACGACGCGCAGTTTGTATTTGCCAGCAGCAGGTACTTTGATGAAAATATGTTCGGTGTTGTCAACTTTGCTGACCGATGACCAGACGCTTTTGGCAGTGTCTTCATCCTGCGATCGCATTAAATAGATATCGAGATTATTGATGCCGCGATCGCGGAAACTTTCACCAAAGTCATATTTGCGATTGTCATTTTTATCGTTGAGAACTACTAAGCGATCCCAGGTGAGAGTGATCGCCACAAAGCTATCTGCTTGCAGTCGGTCGGTAAATATATACTCCTTAGATTGTCCTTGATTGACAAAATTGAAGTCCCAACCTAATGCTTTGATCTGCCCTGGAGCCTGCTGTCCAGCTTGGAATTGTTGCAAGGCGCGGAATGCATTCAATTGTCCAGCTCCCATACGCAAACTGAGCGGAATCTCTTTGCTCGTATAGGCTTCTGAATCTAGCCACGTATTTCCCTGAGCGTCCAAAATTGTTTTACTCATGCCCAAAGCTTGACCATCACCTAAATCGGCAATCTTGTCAGCGGAGTTGAGCAGTACTGCCTTAGTAACTTCATGGCGACGCGCATCCATTTGCCATTTTTTACTAGTAATTTGGCGATCGGCATACTCCTGCAACAGCGCAATTGTGCCTACCACATGGGGAGCCGCAAAACTACTACCGCTGACTAAGGTGAATTTACCTCTGAGATCGGGAAGCATAATGTCGTTGCCCGGAGCTAAGAGAGACAGCGATCTCCGTCCGCCCGTAGGACTTTCGACCCCCTCAGTCCAGCGCTTATCTTTATTGATATCGGTATAGTATTCGCCCTCATCGTATCTACCATTACCATTGCGATCGATGTAGGGCTCGTCGATGAAATTACCGCGATCTAATTGCCGATAAATATCGTGTACGCTGCGCGAAAATCCCACCGTAATGCCATTGTATTGATCCGTGGGAATCGGAATGCCTCCCTTGCCCTGGTTGCCAGCAATCACGGGAAGAGTGTTATAGGTTACCGCCAGCCAATCAACGCACAGTGTCAACAAAGCTTTACCATCTAGCTTTGCCTGCGGGCGCGGATCTTCATCTAAAGGTTCGCCAAAGCTAAAGTTGATCGCCCTAACATCGCCATTATTTTGCCGAGCGATGTGCTGCGCGGAGATCGCTGCTTCCGGCTGACCATCGCGTTGCCGCATGGAGTAAGCAGTGGACAATAGGCTGGCATTTGGTGCTACGCCTCTATGCTGTTTATTATGGCTAATCATCACCGCCGCTACCTGTTGCGAGTGATTATCCGTATTGCGATTTGCGGAAGGCTTATTGTCGCGAAAAAATACGCTAAATGGCTGTACAAAGACGCGATCAAGGCGCAGTAAGCGATTTACGGATTTGTCGATACCAAATTTGCTGGGGCGACTAAGCTCAACTTGGCCAATAAAAATATTTTTGCCAGTCAGGTTGTAGGGTGGTGCTTGCAGTCTGCGGGCATTTATCCCCTGCTCGTCTACGGAGTGCTCTAGAGCCAGAACGCTGGGCACGCTAGCCATGCCGATCGCTATGCTGCCGACTATCCAGAAAAACCGATGCATCATTACTGTGTTTGATCTTAGAATAACCCTTGTACCTGCTAGACGCGCCATGGCTAATTTTCTCTGCTTTTCCACATTTGCATATGCTAGGCAGTTTGTTCAATCCGGCGCTGTCTACTTACTATTATGCTTGAGCATTTCTGGCACAGCTATAGCGGAACCTCTTGCATTACCAGTTGCTTCGGAAGATTTAACGCTCGATCGCGAATTGATCGAAAGTAGTCCGGTATTGCAACGCTGGCTGGCCGATCCCCCTGATGTTTTGTATGACATATACAATACGCCTAGTTTTAATACTAAACTACGACTGGGAATAACATCGCGCGATCACTCTCTGGGTGTAGATGTCGGCGTTGAAGATGCGTTTATCGGTAAAACTCCATTAGCAGTCAGTGGCAGCTATCAGCAGGAGTTTAGTGGTAGAGAAAGTAGCTGGGATGCTAATTTACGTTATTACATGTTGCCACTGGGTTCCTATTACAATGTGGCACCGCAGGTGGGATACCGTCAGCTTAATCTCTATAACCAACCAACTACATCTGGCCTTGACTTAGGACTGCAAGGTATTTTAGTGTTATCACCGCGCAGCGCCGATCTGAAGCTCTCCCATACCTTTACTGCTCCTGGTGGAAATAACGAAACCAGCACAACAGCTATATCTGCCAGCTATGCGATTACACGTAATTGGCGCTTAGGTAGCAATATTCAGTGGCGGCGATCGCCCATTCGCAATGATACCCGCGTTGGCTTTGTGTTGGAATGGGCTTTATAGATATTCAGGCTGTTTTACAAATAGACGATCGGCAGGGCAGTAAGCTGCTGCGCACATTGGTTCTAGTTTGTAATGGCGATCGCTTAGCAATAAAGTGAGCCAAACTTCGCCTAATGTCAGGTTCAGTTCGCACGCTAAAGACTGAATTGATAAACCATTGGTTGTGGTTTGCACGCATGTGGCGATCGCGGCATCCCATTGAGCTATGGATTCATCGTAGGCAATTATCAATCGCTCCTGTGCAACTTCTGCTTCTAGCATTTGCAGAATCTCTTGTTTATCTACTACTTGTGCAGTCGAGCTAATCATTTCCCCTTGCTTACCATGTTTCTGCTGTTCGATCGCAGGTTCAGTGGGCGATTCTAAAAGCTGACTTAAATCTAAATGTAGAGATTGTCTGACCAAGCCTGAGAAGGCATCTTCGGGTAGCAAAAGGGCGGTGCCGCCATTCCAGTCTTCCAGGAGATACCGAGACCTTGTTTGGATAATTGAGGCAATGGAAGCGATCGCCTGGGAGCCAATTTCTAGCTGCCGTTCTAGAGGAAGATCGAGGATTGTCCGGTCTAGATCTTGCAATAGATCCGATAAATTTAATGTATAGGGGAGGTGTTGTGCGGTGGCGATCGCCTGCCAAAGATCTAATTCTAGTTGTTTAACTTCCCGTTTGACTTCTTGATTAAATGCCATGAATTAGCGATCGCTCCCATAAGATATCTGAGGATAGAGGGGACAGGGACGGATTGGACAGGCATCTGGTGTCAAACGGATTTGGTCTTTAAACTGTCGGAGATCGAGGTCGTACTGCTCCGAAAAAGCTTTGAGCACTTCCTGAGAAAATGCTACAACCTGGCTTGCCGTATAACCAAAACAGTGAATTGGCTCAATGCGGGCGATCGCTTTTTGTCCATCCCATAATTCTGCACCAAGCGCATGGAGAGGGCTGGATTCGGTGGCACGATAGAGAAATAGAAGTGCGAATGTCGCTTTTGGCGCTGTTACAGGGACAACTGGCACACCATCTGATGCCTGGAGTTGCTTAGCGCGACGGCGATAAAAAGCTCGCCGCCCTGCACATAGCCGTGCATCCCAACATCCATCGCCAGTATCACCATGCACTCGTTTAGCTTGAACCGCAGGCATCATGGCACATAGCTGACATTTTTGTTTAGCGGGTCTTGCCATAGTCTCCAGGATGAAAACACTCAGAACATATTGTTTACCTGAAAGGGTGCGATCCCCTACCAAATTTAAGGCTATGTCATATAGCTATAAAATCCACCTTAAAACAATATAAATAATGATTATTAAGATTTCCGTATCAGGTACTATAATTTTAGTACGAAATTCAAATCCATCATGCAAACCGTTACCGTTGCCGCCAAAATCGTTGGGCGCAGGCAACCACTATTTAATGGTTGGACTGTTGCCATTACGCGCGATCGCCATATGTTAACCCTACGCGACTTACTAACCGATATTGTGCTTGCTGAAGTGGAGGCTTTTTATGAGCGCCAGGAACAACAACGTTTGCCACAGGTACTGACAAAACAAGCGATCTCCTGGGGACTAGCCCAAGGGAAAGTGACTATGGGAGACAGAGAATTTGAGCCGCAAACTATAGACCCACAAGTGTCAATTGCGGCAGCGATTCAGGCTTTTACTGATGGGTTATATTACGTATTCATCGATGATGTTCAGTACGAATCTTTAGATGTGGTAGTACGCTTACAGCCGCAAAGTCAGGTGTTGTTTTTGCGCTTGGTGGCGCTAGCAGGAGGTTGAGATGTTGAAGCGAGAAAAGGCATACGAGGCACTAAAAGGATTCCGAACTGCAGATATCTGGCTTGAGCGTCATCAGACAGCAATTTCCCAACTGCCAGATACACTGAGAGAAATCGCCTGGGCATTACTTGGTAGAAATGCTAACGGACAAATTGTCAACTGGGATTTTAGAGATTCAATCTCACAAGTCATTAATCGCATAGCAGAAGTTAGTGAAACGGGGCGATCGCAGATTTTCACCGCCCTTTTCCCCCGCATTGCTTCCTATGTCGAACTCGGTTGGCAATTGCACCAACGACTTCCCTATCAGAGTTATGGCAAACCATTTCGCACGCGATCGGAAGCAAGCACGGAAGCACGTATACAATGGGTGCAAGCAATTCTGAGTATTACCCAGGAATACGAACAGGATATTGAATGGTATGCAGTATGGGCAGCTCATATTTGGCAGCAAGATGTGCTGGGCATTTTGCTTGCTGCGGCAATTGAATGCAGCGATAGTCGGTCAGATCGAGTTTTCAATACGCTACTGACCTGCGCGCGCGGCGAGCACGAAATCGGTGCGATGGGTAAGCATGTGACGAGATCGCTACTGGTAGCCTCTCGACCAGAGGGATGGACATTTATCGAGAATTTACTACTTGCCGCGCAGCGACAGGAAGGTCTGCGACAGGCGATCTTAGAAACAATTGACGAGGCACATCCCGAAGCATTTCGACGCATGGTGAAATTGATTCTGGAACATGACCTTCTGCGTTTTAGTGCCACATTACGAGCCACAGATCAGTGGTTTGGCTTTGGGTGGGATGTCGAACAAAAGAAGGTAGCAGAGCGATCGCTGCGGCAGGTGTTGGCATATCTCGAAGATCCTGACAGGCGAGAATCTGCGATGCACAGCGAAGATCCGCAACAGGTCTATCTCGCTCTGTGGGCGATCGCATTTGAAGATGCAATGGCAGCGATCGCACCCGCTATCGAATTGCTGAAGCACCAACAAGTGGAAATTCGCTTTGCAGCAGCTTTTTTGCTCAATCAGATACAACTCAATCCCGCTAGACAGGCACTTCTTCCAGTCCTGGAAGATCTAGATCTGCGGGTTGCTGCCCAAGCTTTTCATAGTATCAGTTACGATACAAACATTGGTCTGGCAAACACCGATCTATTTGAACGCTTGGAAGCATTTTTGCTTCGTATTCCCCACAAAACTAAGCAATTACCCCCAATAGTTTGGGAGTGGATGGAATTGACCCTGCATCGTGAGAGAGTTAGTGCATCGCTTTCTAGCCTATTGGGTGATCGCTCACCCAAGCGGTTGATTCCCTACCTGGCGGAGATGGATCTTTGGCGGCGGATTCAAACGATTGAGTTGTTGGCGAAGGAACAACCTTGGGATGAGCAGATACAACAAATCCTGTTCGATGCCGTAAGCGATCGCTCTACATATAGTCGGGATCAAATTCTCAATTTATTGAAACAGTATTCTCTTCCACCTGAATTCGTCAAGCGCTTTGAGAGTTTACTGACGCGTAAAGGAAGCGATCTGAGGCGCGGCATATTGAACCTCTTGCTCAAGCTAGAAAATGAATCCGCGATCGCTACTGCCGAACGGTTGCTGCACAGTAGTAATGCCTTACAGCGTTCGGCGGGTTTGGAACTATTGGACGAAATGATTCGAGCCAAGCGGTTGTCGGATAATTGCTATCAATTGGTAGAGGTCTATCGCAAGCAGCGTCCGAAACGCACCGATATCGAAGAGGAACTATTGCAAAAATTTACGGAGCCAGCAACACAGGAGACCTCTACGCTAGAAAATGGCTTGGGTCTGTTCGATCCTACCCAGCGCACACCCGCTATCCCTCCCGAATTCCCCGATCGCGAAGTCATTTTGGTTACAGATGCTGCTAGGAATATTCTGCGATCGCTCGACGATCTAGTCCATGAGTATCGCGCTACACCTGTCACCCTCAGAAATTGGGATACTAACGAGGGAGAGGAACAACTGCTGGGCAACCTAAACTGGCTGGGCACTCCCTTGCAATACCGTGCGCGAACAAATGCCACTGACTATCTACCTCTGGCGGAAGTATGGCAAAACTGGTGCGAACATCGTTCCGCTGAATTGCGCGATCCTGATGGATTAGAATTATTGCGGGCAAAGGTGGCTTTCGCCGCAGGTGAGGATGGATATTCTTTCCACTCGCACTATTTTGGTTTCTCTGGAGAACAAGTACCACCATGGATTAAGAATCTCACTCAGAGATTGATTGTTGATATCGACGGTCTTAAGTATCCCATGCTGGTAAAATCCCTGTTAGGATGGCTTGTTTTTTTGTATCCTCCTACTAACGAGATCGACTTTATTCTGGATGCTGCACAGTTTTCACTGACTGCGATCCGAGAAGCAATTGGGGAGAAATTAACAGCATCAAATTTGGATAGTGAATTACCGGACATTGCACCTCTAACAGATGATAGCAATGATTTAGCGGATCGACTTAATGCACTTGAGCTGCCAGCTGATACGATCAGTCAGCTTACTGCCATGGGAATTGATGCAGCTATGCTTTCCCAGGCAATGCAAGTGGGAGCGATTCCATGGGAGACTCGTACCGCCCCGCATGGATTTTCTGATACTCAGTTTGATCGCACCTTTGATTGGCGAGAGAATGAACAACTGAAGGCATGGTTATCCCTCGCTTTCGAATATTACCGATCGGGTGCGATTAACTGGACACAAGCTCAAGCTAGTCGTCTATGGCGTTTATGGCGCTGGCACGATGAGCCACATGGTACAGTACCACACTGGTGCCCGGTTGAGAACGAGGGGTATGGGAGATATCAAATTCTTCCCATCGGCAATCAAACTGAAGGAAATATAAAGCGTTGTCGTCCAGATTTCGAACAAGTCTTGAAAACTTTTGCTTTAGGGATTGCAACAGAAGCAGACGTGCTTGATTGTCTAATTGGGCAACGATTTGGGAACAATTTCTCTGAACTTGGTGCCTTGACGCAGCGCGATCGCGATCGCACTCGCCCAGAATATATCTTTCTTAAAGATAATGACTATCCCTTTTTGCGTGAATTGGTCGATCGCTGCCGTAATCGTATTCTGGAAATTGAGAGAGATCGCGGCGATCTGCCCACACCTGCTACAGAAGCGGCCCTGAGTTTGCAGTCCGTGCTTGGTATCCCAACCGTACTCAAGTTGATGCAAAATCTTGGCAAAGAACAATTCACACGCGGCTGGCATTACGATCGTTCTAGCAAATCCTCCGTTTTCAGCCATCTAATTCGCGTCTCATTTCCTGCTCTCACCGATACCCCCGAAGATTTTGCGCAGCAAATGCGTACGGCTGGCATGAGTGATCGCAGTGCGATCTAACTTGCTGTTTACGCACCCCAATGGGCACGCTATGTCGAGCATGCACTCAATTGGCCTGCTTTTGCTGAAGCTATCTGGTGGTTCCACGCCCATACTAAAGATTCCCATTGGGAAGTCGAACAATCGATTCGCGAAGGTTGGACAGCACAGGTAGCTGAGCATACCCCGCTCACCAGTCAGGATTTACTGGATGGTGCTGTAGATGTGGCCTGGTTCTGGAGAGTGTATCGTGCTATGCAGCCTGCCCAGTGGGAAGCCATTCATGAAGCAGCTAAATTTGCCTCCGGTGGTCAGGGACATCAACGCGCCCGCCTATTTGCCGATGCCATGTTAGGACAGATTCAGAAAGTCGATTCGATCAAGCGCATTCAAACTAAGCGCCATCAAGATTCCATTCGCGCCTTGGGATTGATTCCATTAACCAAAGGCAAGAAGCGGGAAGCCGACATTCTGGAGCGCTACGAAGTTATTCAAGAATTCCTGCGGGGCTCGAAGCAATTTGGTTCCCAACGTCAGGCCAGCGAAAAGCTCGCTGCGCGTATTGCCATGGAAAATCTCTCCCGCACAGCAGGTTATGCCGATCCACAACGTCTGGAGTGGGCGATGGAAGCGAAAGCCGTTGCCGATCTCGCTAAAGGTGCGGTCACGCTTACTGAAGGTGAAGTTTCGATCAGTCTATCGCTTGACGATCGCGGCATTCCTGCCATAACGATTACGAAAAAAGGCAAAGCTCAGAAAACCATTCCGGCAGCGCTCAAAAAGAAACCCGAAATTGCTGCCCTGCAAGAGCGCAAGCAAAAGTTGACACAACAGGCAACGCGGATGCGCCAATCCCTAGAGCAAGCAATGTGTCGAGGCGATCACTTCACAGGTGCGGAACTGCGGCAATTACTCATCCATCCCATCCTGCGACCAATGTTGCAAAAGCTTATTTTTATTTCTGAAACTGCGATCGGCTATCCTGTATCCGATGGTGCTGCTTTACAAAAGTATGATGGCACGAGTGTGGAAGTTGGCGAATCAACAACTGTGCAAATTGCCCATCCCACCGATCTCGCCGTCACGGCTGAATGGCATCTGTGGCAGCAGGAATGTTTCGATCGCGAGCGATCTCAGCCTTTCAAACAAGTCTTCCGTGAACTGTACGTACCCATAATTTCTGAGCAAACTGAACATAAAGGGTCGCGTCGCTATGCCGGACATCAGGTGAATCCACGGCAGGCAAAAGCTTTATTTGGACAGCGCGGTTGGGTGACGGGTGGTGGCTACGATTACGATACAGAAATCCATCGCACTTTCTACGACGAAGATATTTCGGTTGCCGTAGCAACTCAGAGCGGTTGGTCTACACCCGCTGAAGTAGAAGGTCTAACTATTGATGAAGTATGCTTCTCTCGCCGTAGTCGCGATCGAGTCCTAAATCTTGATGACGTGCCGCCCAGGGTTTTCAGCGAAGTGATGCGCGATCTCGATCTGGTGGTGAGCGTCGCCCATCAAGGTGGCGTCGATCCAGAAGCGAGCGCTTCAACCGTGGAAATGCGATCGGTGTTGATTCGCGAGACAAATCGGCTGTTGAAACTCACTAATGTAAACCTCCAAAACAACTATGCCCTGATCGAAGGAGAACTGGGCAGTTATTCCGTGCATCTGGGTAGCGGTGTCGTACATCGTCAACCCGGTGGAGCACTGTGCATCATTCCGGTTCACAGCCAGCATCGCGGCAGGTTATTCCTTCCCTTTGCCGATGACGATCCTAAAACCGCCGAAGTGATTTCCAAGATTTTACTCTTAGCAAAAGATCGAGAAATTCAAGACCCTACCATTTTGCAGCAAATTCTCTAAATATAACTTCAAGAAGCTCAAACCACGCGATTTTGGTGGATGCACTCACGATACCAGTGGAAACTGGCTTTGGGAATACGTTGCTGAGTAGCGTAGTCAGTGTAAAGCAATCCAAAGCGGCGATCGCGCCCCCAAGCCCATTCAAAATTATCCAGTAATGTCCAGATAAAATAACCGCGTAATGGATAACCTTCCTGTATCGCATGATGGGCAGATTTGAGATGTTGACGTAAATAGAGAATGCGATCGCTGTCCAGGATCTCTCCCATTGGAGTTAACTCATCTTCGACGGCACAACCATTTTCTGTGATTGCTAGTGGCAGATCTGGCCGTCCTAAGGTTTCGCTAATATGACGGATACCCCAGTAAATGCACTCCGGCAAGAAATGTAGCCAGGGCATATTCAATTTGGGATATCCCTTAGGGAAATCTAGAATCTCATAGCCTGGATCGTTATTTACAGCCCGTACATAATTGCCAAAATAGATATTCAGACCCAACCAATCTAGAGGCTGATGTATGGTGTCGAGATCGCCTTCTCGTATGTCTGGGGCGTTCTCACCTAAATGCTCCAGCAGAGTGTCACTATAGGCACCAGTCAAAGCTGGGATTAGAATCCCGCCATTAGTGCCATGGAGGCCAATCAAGGGAAAAGCAGTTTTGGCAGCAGCTATATCAGCGGCGGTTTCGGTGAGGGGAACTGTGGGCACAAAGTTATCGACCAATGCCACGGTACAGGAGACAGGGGATGCCGCCCGAATCGCCTGACAGCCCAATCCATGTGCGAGCAAGGCATGGTGAGAAGTTTGCCAAACTTGCTTGAGACTACCCACAACCGTACCTGGGGCATGGGCAGGCACCTGATTGACACCATAACCCAAATGCGTGAAACAGACAATTTCATTAATCGTCATCCAGGAAGTGATGCGATCGCCCAATCGACTCACCACTGCTGTGGCATATTCGGCAAAATCCTGTGCCATCTCGCGACTCTGCCAGGAACCGTAGCGATCTTCTAGTGCCTGGGGACTATCCCAATGCAACAGGGTAGCGTGGGGCGTAATGCCATGCTCGCGCAGACAGTCCACGAGGCGCTTGTAGAAATCTATCCCCGGTTCATTTACTGCTCCTCGCCCAGCGGGTATGATGCGCGACCAGGCAATGCTAAAGCGATAATGCTTGATCCCCAGTTCTGCCATCCACTTAATATCTTCGCGATAGCGGTGGTAATGATCGCAGGCGATCGCCCCTGTATCTGCATTTAGGATGTGTCCTGGCAGGGAACTGAATGTATCCCATACACTGGGGTTGCGCCCATCGGCAGTCACCGCGCCCTCAATTTGGTAGGCAGCTGTAGCACTCCCCCACATAAATCCTTCAGGAAACTGGTAGCTCATCGTTACAATCTATTAGCGAAAATTGATTACTCAGTCAACATTATTGAGAAGGCGATCGCATTTCTATTCGTAATGAATCCAATTCGACTAAATTCAAGCTTTCATTCCATTCAATTTGCAAGATCGTTGTTTGTAACATAGCTATTTCTCCTTGCTGTGGTGACGGTGATGCTCATAGATTTATGGTAATGCATAGGTAATTGTAGGGATTTTATCGATAAATTTTTCCTTTTTCCTTACCCCGCCATTGCCCTCACTTGTTCTAACAAACCCTGAACCGTGGCTGCGTCGGGGGATTTGAGGTGTTGCAGGATCGTGAGGGATTCTTGGAGATAGGAAATCGCCGTTTGAAAATCGCCATTGTTCGCTAATAACCACGCCATGTTATGCAATGTGGCGGCTTTGCCCTGCACGTCCCCGATGCGTTCTTTGATTTCCAAGGACTGCTGATAGAGGGCGATCGCTTGGTCTACCTGTCCCTGTTGGGCATAGATTCCTGCCATTTGATGCAATGTGGCGGCTTTGCCCTGCACGTTGCCGATGCGTTCTTCGATTTCTATGGACTGCTGATAGAGGGCGATCGCTTGGTCTACCTGTCCCTGTTGGGCATAGATACCCGCCATTTGATGCAATGTGGCGGCTTTATACCCAATATTTCCAATGCTTTCGTAAATTTCTATTGCCTGTTGGTAAAGATTTAATGCTTTTCCTACTTGTCCCTGTTGAACGTATATTCCTGCTATTTGATGCAGAGAAGTCGCTTTGCCTTCAATATTACCTATAGACTCTTCTATTTCCAACGATTGCTGATTTAATGCAAGGGCTTCATCAACCTTTCCTTGATTTCGCAAAAGCTTAGCCATTTCACTCAATGTGGCGGCTTCGCCCTGCGCGTCACCGATGCGTTCTTTGATTTCCAAGGACTGCTGATAGAGGGAGATCGCTTGGTCTACCTGTCCCTGTTGGGCATAGATAACAGCTAAGTTATGAATAATTGCTGCTTTAACAGAATCATCGATTTCAGGAGATAGATCTATTGCTTCTTGATAATGTGATTTTGCCTGTTCTACTTCTCCTAGATTTGATTCACATCGAGCTAATTGATTAAGAACGCGATAGTCTCGTTTGATATTTAGCGTTGAATTACAGAGTTTGGTTGCTTCTCGAAATCTACTTTTATTTCTCCATTGTCCTGCTAGAGAGTTTGTAATTTCAACAATAATTTCTGTTTCTATTCCCAACAAAGCTAACCGATGAATTTCTAATGATTCATCTTCGCTGATGTTGTAATCCGATTCCCACCAAACTCGATAGAGTTCCCTTGCTGCTGTTGCATAAATCTCCTGCGTAAACTCAGGATTTAACAACTCCACCAAAATCTTCGGCACGCGATAGAGATCCCCCCCAGCCCCCCTTTTCAAGGGGGGAGAATTAACTTCTAATAGCCCGATCGCCTTGGCTCGATCTTGATGGGACTTGAGACTATCGATCCCCTCACATACCTTGGCAAACGCCAACTCAGGCACAGGCAGATCGAACACCAACCCCATCGCCAACATCCGCCGCAGATCCTCGGACTGTTGATCTAGCAACGCTTGCGCCATGATATTTTCGCGGAACCGCGTTTCCTCCGCAGCCATGCGCCCCAAAACTTCTAGCTTTTGTGCTTCCGTCAACAGATCGTTCGGCAAAATCGCCGCCAACCACCCCAACAACCTCGGATTCCCATCCGCCACTGCGATCGCCCGTGATTGCAACGACACCAACCTTGCGCGATCCTCCCGTTCCGCCGCCGACACATCCCACGCCAACCTTGGCAACTCAAACACCCCAAGGCGATCGCACTTCTTCCGGAGATCCACACCCCGCAACGAGAACAACGGCACACGCAATAGCCGCGCATTCAAACTACAGTCTGGCAAATTAAAATCATAGCGACAGGTCACAATCAACTTATGGGGCAGACCCGATCGGGCGATCGCCTCCACCAAATCCCGCAACGGCTCTACCACCCCAGACTTCAACACCCAAGCCCCATTTGTATCTTCTTCCAAATTGCATTCAAAATCATCCAACACAAACAGCAAACGGCGATCCTTATCGTTCATCCCCTCCTTGAGAAACTTGGTCAAACGCTGCATCAGAGGCAACTTGCCATTGAGAATCTCTAACCCCGCCTCCGATGTACATTGCCTCGACAACTCCCGCAACAACTTATCCGCATCCAACTGCTGAAAAATAAAAATCGTGTCATAGTTCGAGGCTTGCGGATCGGCAATCCGTTCCAACAACCGCTTAGCAACCGTTGTCTTACCCAAACCACCCATACCATGCAGCAACACCCCCAGATCGCTACCCTGCAACCTTCGCAAACAAGTCTGCAAGATCCGCCGCCGCCCCACAAAATCCTCACGGCGCACCACCCTCGGCGTAGTCGCATCATTGGGATCGAGAAATAACTGCTCAATTTCCGAAACCAAATTCGGCAAGCGATCGCCCATCGGCTCCACCAACGCCCCCAAACTCACCGCCAAATCCCCTCGCCCATACAACCGCAACAAATACCAATTGGGAATTTTCTCCTCTCGCAATTTCTGATAGGTCGCCGCGATCGCCTGTACCAAATTTAAACCCGCCGCCAAAGACTCATACAAACCAGCCGCCGCCAGAGTCGCCGTATCATCCCCAATCGGACGACCCCAACCCAACACCGCCGCCAGTCCCAAATTTAACAAAGCCTCTGCCATCGAAGGTGTCGCACCTTTCTCTCCAGCCTGACCCGTCCGACAGCCCGACAAAAATACTAAACGTGGGAACCGATACCGCAACGCATCGGCAATCTCAACTGCTTTGGCATCATGGCGATCGCCCGTCTCCGTTTCCGTAATAAAAAATGGCTCTCCTTTATCGTCAATCGAAGCATGACCCGTCAAATGAAACACATCAAAATGATTCTGTCCATAGCGCTGCCAAGTCTTTTTTAACTCACTCACACAGCCACTTTCCTCCACCCGCAAGGTCAGCGCCACCCCACGAGTCGCATCCAAGATCCGTCCCTCTTCCCTCTCAAAATCCAATCGCGGCTCCACCCCTTCAGGATCGGTCGCCATAAACATCACCCGCAAAGGACGATCGGCTGGTTCACTTGCCGCCACTTCTCCCTTAGTCCAGCGCACAGGCACAACCTTAGGATAAGTGCGATCGATCAAAAATCCTTCGCGATCGTGCAGCACCTCCCAAGGTAAATGCGGCAGTTTGGCTAAGTTTGCGATCGCCAAAACCAACAAATCCCCCTGACAGTCCGCCAAGGCTCGACTCAACCACCGCCCATCCCCATCCAACCAAGCAAACAACCTTTTCCCCATCGCCACAGGATCGGGCATAGATACATAAATATCCCGTTCCGCCAACCCAATCAAATCCGCAATCTCGCTAATCTGCAAGTCCTGCTTTTCATAGCCCTGACTATTCAGATTTTGATACCGCAACTCAACCTTAGTCTCATTGCTAGGATGTAATTCGATATACAGGATTTGCACAAACTACTCCCAAAATTTTTGAGTAAGCAAAATATCAATATCCTGGCTAAACTGCCATCGATCGGGAAACGAAACTTGCGGATAATCTTCACGCACTTCTATTAGAGCATCCAACCAAGCGCGATCGAAAGCCTCCACAAAAAAACGTTTCAAACTAGGTGACTGTTGCAAAGCAATTCTCAGATGGCGGCGTTGCTCGCGAATCGTAATTTCCCAACCGCGAAAGTCATAATCACTCTTGACATATAACCGTTTCAATAAATGCGCCAACAACACACCCAAACGACTCTCAATTTCAGCCCGATCTCGCCCCGCCAAAATCTCCAACTCCTCAATTAAATGAACCAAATCTAAGCTCTGAAAATCGCTCACCTTCAAACTTGCGATCGCCTCTTCAAGCCATAGGTATTGATCGCGATCGTAGAGCGAAACTTTAGCAGTGGTCTGAGTCATAAAGTTAACTCTCTAAAACCTTACGGATTTGTTCGACTGTAGCATTTTCCAGCAGTAGGCGATCGCCATTACGACCCACAATCAGTACCTTGGCGATCTTCTTACCAGACTTACCCTGTTTATATTCCTGATACCACTTGCGGATTTGTTCAGCGACAGCCAAAGTCCCCGACACAATCCCAACAATCGAAGCGATCGTTGCTAATAAAGCTTCACGCTCCAACTCTTCATTTATCGCATAGGAACCTTCAATTCCTTCCATTGCTAATAATTCTTCTGTCGCAGCGATCGCGCCATCACCTTCGATCGCAAACTTAATTTCTGACATGATTTGGTTAGCCAATTTCTAATGTAATTAAATTTTAGGCGACCCTAGCTGGTTATAACAAGGCGTAGAAGCTGGTGTGGCGCGTTAGTGACAAAGTAACGCACCAGATCTCATAAATAGCAAACGCAACAATATCAAGCTCTGTCAAATTCACTCTCCAATATTCTGCTCCCAAAATCTCCTTTACCAGAGATTCCTTTCCTTTCTTCTTTTCCTTGATGCTGTGGTTGTAGCTGCAAGGGCAAGTTCAAAGGTTACTCTGCGGTATAACCTGCGGTGGCGATCGCACTTTTAATTGCAGTTTCAGGTTGCGAAGTAGTAATGCTCACCAATTTGGTGCTTAGATCGGCGTTGACTGTGGCGGTAGGATCGAGGGCATTGACTGCTTTGGTAATCGTGTCAGCACAGGCAGAGCAAGCCATAGACGAGATTTTTAATTCGATTGTGTGCATATTGATAATTTAGGGTATTTGCAGAAGGTTGTTCAAGATTACAATTAGTATCGATGTAAAACTATAAATTGCTAAAAACTAAGCTTAATTAATTTTAGGAAATATCAACCCCCTCTAGGCACTATGTCATGACATATCGCATGCATCTTGCGCCTAAGACCTACGAAAGCATAATTTGAAAAATGTCCGATCGCCAAATACTACTTGATTTCGAGAAACCATTGGTAGAGCTAGAGAATCGCATCGAGCAGATTCGCAACCTTGCCAAAGACAATGGTGTAGATGTTGATGAACAGATCTATCAACTGGAGCAACGTGCCGACCAGCTCAGGCAGGAAATATTCAGTACCCTGTCTCCGATGCAAAAGATGCAGATCGCACGGCACCCGCGTCGTCCCAGTACGCTTGATTACATCCAGACGATCGCCGATGAATGGCTGGAATTGCATGGCGATCGCCGAGGTAATGACGATCCCGCTATGGTGGGGGGCATTGCGAAGCTCGATAACTATTCCGTCTTAATCTTGGGGCACCAGAAGGGTCGCGACACCAAAGATAACGTGGCGCGTAATTTTGGTATGGCTTCGCCAGGTGGCTATCGCAAGGCATTGCGCTTGATGGAACATGCCGATCGCTTTAGTTTGCCGATTATTACCCTAATTGATACGCCCGGTGCTTATCCAGGTGTTTCGGCTGAAGAACAGGGTCAAGGCGAAGCGATCGCCGCTAACCTGCGCGCCAGTTTTGGTCTAAAAGTGCCAATTATTTGCACTGTAATTGGTGAAGGTGGCTCTGGTGGGGCTTTAGGTATTGGTGTGGGCGATCACCTGATGATGTTCGAGCATTCTGTCTATACGGTGGCGACTCCCGAAGCCTGTGCCGCAATTCTGTGGCGGGATGCGGCTAAAGCGCCCAAAGCGGCTGAGGCACTCAAGATCACGGCACCCGATCTCAAGCAATTGGGCATTATCGATCAGGTGCTGGCGGAACCGAAGGGTGGGGCGCATCGCCTACCCCTGCAAGCAGCGGCAACCTTGAAAGCCGCATTGCTCAAAAACCTGGAACGTCTTGGGCAGATGAGTGCCAGCGATCGCCAGGAACATCGCTATCAAAAGTTCCGCAAGATGGGTGTATTTCTAGAAGCTGATTAGGAGTTAGGATGTAGCCTGCGGATTTGCTCAGTTTTACCAAGGTTTACTCAGTGCAGATCTACAAAAAAATAGTGGTGGACTCAGGTTAAATGCATCATATTTGCGTGATTTTAGGCACTCGTCCTGAAGCAATTAAGCTGGCTCCCGTCATCTTGAGCTTGAGGCAAAGTGCTTCATTCCAAACAACTTTAGTCTTGACCGGCCAACACCGCGAGATGGTGGAGCAAGTCATGGATTTATTCAATCTCAAGGCAGACTACGATCTGGCGATCATGCAGCCCAAGCAGTCTTTAACCCAGATTACCTGTGGGAGCCTGGTAGGCCTGGAGCAGTTATTCCAGGAACTACAACCGGACATGATTTTAGTGCAGGGAGATACGACCACGGCATTTGCTTCGGCTCTGGCTGCTTTTTATCACCGCATTCCGATCGGCCATGTCGAAGCGGGATTGCGCACGGACGATCTGCTAAATCCTTACCCGGAAGAAGCTAACCGCCGCCTGATCTCCCAGATTGCCCAGCTCCACTTTGCGCCTACGATCGCAGCGGTCGATAACCTACATCGCTCCGGCATCAAGAGCGGCATTCACAACACTGGCAATACGGTGATTGATGCGTTGCTTCACGTATCGGCACGTCAGCCTGCCTGCGATATCCCAGGCTTAGATTGGTCGGCACATCGCGTCATCCTCTCGACGGTGCATCGCCGTGAAAATTGGGGACAGCCATTAGAAAATATTGCCAAGGCATGGTTGCAGATTCTCGATCGGTTCCCCGATGTTGCATTACTATTACCTCTGCACCTTAACCCTGTAGTGCGAGAGCCACTCCAGGCAATTTTGGGTAACCATCCGCGCATTTTTCTAACGGAACCGCTCAGCTATGGACAACTAGTGGGTGCAATGCAGCACTGCTATCTAGTCATGACCGATTCTGGTGGATTGCAAGAAGAAGCGCCTAGCCTGGGCAAACCAGTACTGGTGCTGCGTGAAACTACGGAACGTCCCGAAGCGATCGCTGCTGGTACGGCAAGGCTGGTAGGTACGGTGACGAAAGATATTGTAACTGCGGCTAGTGGGCTTCTGCAAGATCGTACTGAATACAGCCGGATGGCTCATATTGCGAATCCTTTTGGTGATGGGAAAGCATCGGAGCGCATATTGGCGCTCGTCAAGTCATATCTTGTCTGATTTGGGAAGAGATCAGAGAATTAGCGATCTATGAAATTCTTCAAATTAGCACCCCTAGTAATAGTGTTTAAGGTAGTGTGCTCTTTTCTGCAAAACGAGATCGATCGTTATCAATGCTTCCCTTTTGTTACAATCTGTACTTTAAATGTGTGCTCAGAGCAGATATTATTTTTCCCAGTGCAGAAATGTATGAATCTGATAAGTCTAAGTGGCAGTTCTAAGTCTGGATGGGTGTTTGGCTGAGCACAGCGCCATTGGGTTTATCTAATAGCGCCATCAGAAAACTAATAATCTTGTTAAGTACTGAAAATATGCTGGAATACCTTCCACCGTTAAATGACCATAACTTACCCTATCCTGATACGCTGCATCCAATCGTAGTTCATTTTGTGATTGCGATGGTATTGTTTGCCGTACTATGTGATGGGATCGGCTATTTTACTCGTAATCCTCGTTTGTATGAAGTGAGCTGGTGGAATCTTTTTTTTGCTACCATTTCTATCTTTATCGCCATTATTTTTGGGCAGATTGAAGCAGGGTTAGCAGAACCCTATGCCGCTGTGGAGAAAACATTGAACTTACACACAATACTCGGCTGGTCGCTGTCAGGCATTGTGGCAGCGATTACGGGATGGCGTTATGTGCTCCGTATCCGCAATCCTAAAGAGTTACCGATCTCATTTCTTGGAGTAGGAATATTATTAACAGGATTGGTTTTCTTTCAAGTCTATCTCGGTGATTTACTGGTCTGGGTGTATGGATTGCACACCGTTCCAGTCGTAGAGGCATTTAGAGAGGGTAGTTTGCAATGAGTGCAGTTTTGATCGATCAATTGAGTAGCCAATTGGGTGTGAATGGCTTACCCTACGCAATTCCAATTCATCCCAATCTTGTCCACATTACTCTTGGCTTGTTTATTGTAGCGATCGGGTTCGATATTGTCGGAGCCTTATTCCCTCTAGAAAAACCTGTATTTAAATTTCTGGCGATCCCAGCCACGCGTTCCAACTTTTTTGATGTGGGTTGGTACAACATGGTGGGGGCAGCAGTCATCACCTTCTTTACAGTAGGAGCGGGTTTTTACGAAATCTTGCTAGCTTCCCCTGATGAGAATGTGAAAAGTGCTTGGGGCTTACAAGCGATGGAAACCATGCTCTGGCATGGAGTTGGTGGTGTTGCTCTGCTAGCCCTGATTGTTGCCATGACTGTATGGCGTGGGTTTCAACGTTTTCTCTGGCGCAAAGATCTGTCGCGACAGGTGGAATGGAGCTATTTACTAGCAGGATTGGGGATTTTTGCGATCATGTTTGTGCATGGGACCTTGGGCGCACAACTTGCTTCTGATTTTGGCGTTCATATCAGCGCCGATCGCTTGTTACGCATGGGCAAAGATCTCAATCTGCTACTGAAATAAGGAGATCTATGAAAATTCGCACGATTTTAAGCTTGGGTATTGTGGCGATCGCGATCGCTTTGATTAGTTTGTGGATGGGGCAGCAATCATACACATGGTTCCCGCCTCAGGCATCGGCTGAGGCTATTTTGATTGACAATCTCTTTAGCTTTCTGGTCACACTGGGAACTTTCATCTTTCTGGGTGTGGTTGGCACATTGACCTATTCAGTCTTATTTCAGCAGGTAGGCAAATACGATTCTAGTGATGGCCCACCTATAGAGGGTAATATCAAATTAGAAATTGTCTGGACAGCGATTCCCATCGCTTTGGTGATTTGGATTGCAGGCTATAGCTACCAAATCTACGACCAGATGTCGATTTTAGGGCCAATGGAACACGTGCATATGATGGCATCTGCTCATGCTGCACCGATGGGAAATGACCAGAAAGACACAACAGAAAATATTAAGGTCTTGGCGCGGCAGTGGTCATGGGAATTTCGCTATGGCGATGTGACAAGCACGGAATTGCATTTGCCGAATAATCGGCGGATCAAGCTATTACTGCATTCTGAAGATGTGCTGCATGGATTGTTTATTCCTGCTTTTCGCGTTAAGCAAGATGTAATCCCTGGGCGTGATATTGATTTTGAATTTACACCGATCCGCGAAGGGAAATATCGCCTGCGCGATTCGCAATATAGCGGCACTTATTTTGCCTCTATGCAGACGGATGTGGTGGTGGAGTCACCTGAAGCCTATCAAAAATGGTTGGCGAGTGCGGCTGTCCAGATTCCCACGGCAGCCTATAATCCTGCCTTTGAGGAATATGCTGATTTGCAGAAGAACAATAGCGATAGCTGGAAGACCGTCGTACCTGCGGCTCCCCCTGTAGTTAATTACTCAAATTCTAATTCTCAAACGAGTGCTTTATGACGAATATATCCGTTGACGCGATCGCTGATGTCCAACAGCCGCATCCCCACCAACCCGAGGACTGGAAGCGTTTCTTTAGTTTCAGTACCGATCATAAGGTGATTGGGATTCAGTATTTGGTCACTTCCTTCTTTTTCTTTTTAGTGGGTGGTATTTTCGCCATGATTATTCGCGGCGAACTGATCACTCCCGAAGCCGATCTGGTCGATCGCGCGGTTTTCAACGCCATGTTTACCATGCACGGCACGGTGATGCTATTTCTCTGGACATTTCCCTCACTTTTGGGGCTGTCTAACTATCTCGTGCCTTTGATGATTGGCGCTCGCGATATGGCGTTTCCGCGCTTAAATGCCGTTGCTTTTTGGCTGGTTCCTGTATTTGGGATTATCCTGATGGCAAGCTTTTTCGTGCCAGGAGGCCCTTCCCAATCTGGTTGGTGGGCTTATCCACCTGTGAGCCTTCAGAATCCTACGGGCAATTTAATCAACGGTCAGTTTCTGTGGTTGCTAGCCGTGGCAATTTCTGGTGTAGCTTCGATTATGAGTGGGATTAACTTTGTTACCACGATTTTTAGAATGCGCGCCCCCGGGATGACTTGGTTCCGAATGCCCGTATTTGTCTGGACAGTTCTTGCCGCGCAGATCATTCAATTATTTGGTTTGCCTGCACTAACAGCAGGTGCTGTGATGCTATTGTCTGACTTAACCTTTGGCACGAGCTTTTTTGATCCTGCTAAGGGCGGCGATCCTGTCTTGTTCCAGCATTTTTTCTGGTTCTATTCCCACCCTGCTGTTTATGTGATTATCTTGCCGATCTTTGGTGCTTTTTCCGAGATTTTCCCTGTCTATTCCCGCAAACCTCTATTTGGATACAAAGTTGTCGCAGTTTCATCGCTAATCATCACAGGTTTAAGCGGCATCGTTTGGGTGCATCACATGTATGCTAGCGGCACGCCGAGCTGGATGAGGCTGATCTTTATGGCAACCACGATGATGATCTCTGTGCCTACGGGCATCAAGGTGTTTGCATGGGTAGCCACGATCTGGGGCGGCAAAATCAAGCTAACGACGGCAATGCTGTTTGCCCTCGGCGGCTTAGTCATGTTCGTATTTGCAGGCATCACCGGGATCATGTTGGCATCTGTGCCTGTCGATATTCACGTCAACAATACCTACTTCGTGGTTGGTCACTTTCATTACGTGATCTATGGTGCTGTGGTCATGGGCATGTATGGAGCGCTCTATCATTGGTTCCCAAAAATGACAGGCCGGATGTATTCCGAAGGTTTAGGGAAACTACACTTTGTCCTTACGTTTATAGGAACGAACATCTGCTTTTTTCCGATGCACCCTCTAGGCTTGCAAGGAATGCCGCGCCGCGTTGCTTCTTACGATCCTGAGTTTGCCTTCTGGAATGTGATCGCTAGTTTAGGAGGCTTTCTCTTGGGCATGTCTACACTACCATTCCTTCTGAATATGGTTGGCTCTTGGATTCAGGGTGAGAAAGCACCGAAAAATCCTTGGCGAGCGATTGGTTTGGAGTGGTTAGTTTCTTCGCCGCCATCACATGAGAATTTTGAAGAATTGCCAATTGTGATTTCCGAGCCCTACGGCTACGGCAAAGATGAACCCTTAGTTTCTAACCCTGACGCATTGGAGGTAGCTCATGCAACCAATTGATTCTTCTCTGGATACCTCTCTGGCAGCGATCGCTTCGCCAGATATCTCTCATGGGTCAACACACCACCATGATGAACATGACAACCGCATGTTTGGTTTCGTTGTGTTCCTGCTTTCAGAAAGCGTAATCTTCTTAAGCTTTTTTGCTGGCTATATCGTTTACAAAACCACTTCCCTTGATTGGTTGCCAATGGGCGTGACAGGTCTAGAAATTAAAGACCCTGCTATTAATACGGTGGTACTGGTATCTAGCAGTTTCACAATCTATATCGCCGAAAAATTTCTCCATAATAAAAATCTCTGGGGCTTTCGTGCTTTCTGGTTGCTGACGATCGCGATGGGGAGTTACTTCCTCTATGGTCAAGCAGTGGAATGGAGTGGATTGCCCTTTGGCTTTGGTGATGGTGTGTTTGGCGGTACGTTTTATCTGCTGACAGGATTTCATGGCTTGCACGTACTCACGGGTGTGCTGTTGCAGTCAATTATGCTGGGGCGATCGTTCATTCCCAATGACTATGACAAGGGGTTTTATGGCGTTGAGTCTACGTCTCTGTTCTGGCACTTTGTGGATGTGATTTGGATTGTTTTGTTTACCTTGATTTACGTTTGGCAATAAGGAGTTCAACTTCGCTCGCTACCTGATAGAACAAAGTCAATAGTTGAGCGAAGCTATAACTTTATAAATACAAAAAAATGACAATACAGATATCCCTTAGCAACGCTTATCAACTTCTTATTAAAGATTTTCTTTGCATATTAGAATTTATTAATCCATGTGATAATAACTTGGCGACATATTCACATCGTTTATATGAGTTGCTTCTGCGTTCAGCAACTGAGTTTGAAAACTGTTGTAAATATTCATTGGATGAAAGAAACCTCTTACTAAGTGGCAGATCTCCTAATATAAAAGATTACAAACAATTAGAGTCTAGTTGGAAAATTGAGCAAATAGAAGTAGGTCTTTTGTTTTGGCAGCCTAAAAAGTATATAAAGCCTTTTGATGGATGGAGTATTAATATGCCTCCTCTGGCATGGTACAAAGCATACAATGAAGTAAAACACAATCGAGAAGTAAATTTTTCATGTGCATCACTTGAAAATGTAACACTAGCTATTGCAGGCTTGTTTTTAGCTTTGAGTACTGAGTTTCGCAACAGTCATAGTTTCTTTAATCCTTATGAAACTATGAGTTCTCAGAGGGGAATAGGTCATCCAGGGTATTCAGAAACTTTCATCAATAATTCTATTTTTAGTATCCGCAAACCAAAGCTAATGGTTTAGCAAAATAAGGTTTCTGAGAAATTGTTTCATTCATAACGTTAAAGCAAATTATATAGACAAATTATTTGGCTGTATAAATTATTTCATCTCCTAACTTACCAAAAAAAATCCATGATTATTGATGACCATTATTACGATGTGATTATTATTGGCACTGGCGCTGGCGGCGGAACTCTTGCCTATAAACTTGCCGCAACGGGGAAAAAGATTCTCATTCTCGAACGGGGTGATTTCATGCCATTGGAAGAGCAGAACCGCAGTAACATCGATATCTTTAAACGCGATCGCTATCGCGCGCCTGAACAGTGGTATGACATTTTTGGCGAACCGTTTTCTCCACAAACGAATTATGCAATCGGCGGCAACACCAAAATCTATGGCGCGGCATTACTGCGACGGCGCGAGAAGGACTTTGAGTCAGTCACCCATCAAGCGGGAATTTCGCCAGAGTGGTGTTTAAAATACGCAGACTTTGAACCTTACTACACCGAAGCAGAAAACCTATATAAGGTACATGGGGCAACGAATGGCGATACAACCGAACCTACTCACAGTTCCGAATATCCCTATCCCGCCGTAAGTCACGAACCTGATATTCAAAAGATTTTCGATGCGATCGCGCAACAAGGAATGCATCCATCCACTATCCCTTTGGGCTTGACCCGTGAAGAGGATGACCCCACCAATGACTCAGAAGTGAGCGGCATCGTCCCTGCCTTGAAGTATGACAATGTGACCTTGAAAACCCAAGCCAAGGTCATCGGCTTACATACCAATCCTTCGGGTTTGGTCGTCAAAGGAGTAGAAGCGGAAGTTGGTGAACAATCCTATCTCTTTTTAGGGGATATCGTCGTGCTTGCCTGTGGTGCGGTCAACTCAGCAGCATTGCTGTTGAAATCCGCCAGCGATCTACATCCCAAAGGACTCGCCAACAGTTCCGATCAAGTTGGGCGCAATTTAATGAAAAGTCTGCTGTCAACGGTGGTACAACTCAGTACCAAACCGAACTCAGGCTCTTTCCAGAAAACGATTTATGTCAATGATTTCTATTGGGGCGATGCCGATTTCCCTTATCCCATGGGACATATTCAGAATTCGGGAGGACTGCTCACCGATATCATTTTTGCCGAATCACCGCCGATCTTTTCGGTGGTTGCCAAATTAATGCCGGGGTTTGGGCTCAAGCAGCTAGCCACGCATTCTATCGGATGGTGGGCACAAACGGAAGATTTGCCAGATCCGAATAATCGCGTGCGCGTGGAAAACAACAAAATCCATATCGATTACTCGCCCAACAATACCGAAGCCCATGATCGCCTGATTTATCGTTGGACAGATGTACTAAAAAATGTCGAAAAATCTCTAGATGGATTTTATGGTGGGGTGATGCATCCGCGAGGAGAAGTTCCCTTGCAAGTGATGGCAAATCAATGTGGAACCTGTCGTTTTGGTGACGATCCCAAAACTTCAGTTTTAGACCGCGATTGCCGCGCTCACGATCTCGATAATCTCTATGTGGTCGATGGTAGTTTCTTTCCGTCTAATGCTGCGGTTAGCCCTGCTTTGACAATTATTGCGAATGCTCTAAGAGTAGGCGATCGGTTAATTGAGCGATTGAAATAGGTAACAGTTCGACATAACTAAATTAGGGGGTTGGGCAAAACATTGCTGATCCAGATACCCCCTCTATAGCTATAGCTTTTAGAGCTTCTTTCAACACTATAGTTGAAGTGATAAAGTGATGTGAAAGGTTAAAACCTGATAAAGATCAGTTTGATAATATTATTGTATTTTCTGTTAGATAAAATTATGTCAGATCAAGATTTTCGGGACAATAGGATTAATACACCAACTTTTGAGCTTAGCCCAATAGAAAAGCCAGATATGTCCCCTTTTCTATTCCATATGACAGGGAAAAATGCAATTCATGCCATTCTGAAGGGTCAAGGTAGTGGGGTGTCTTTACCTGAAAAACATGGTTGGATACAATCTAATATCCCAGAATCAAACACTAACGGGAATTATAATGCGCCAGTAGTCTGTTTAACTGAGTCTCCAATTTTTTGTTTGGATTTCTTTCGGTTTAGAAGTCCTAGACGATGGGAGGAGAACCAACGTTTTGGAGTTGGATTTAGCAAAACTTCTTTTGTGAGTAGAAAAGTTCGTCCTTGTATATAGAACCCATTTGGTATCTTAGGAAGCAGCCGCAAGGCGCTTAAGCATAAGCCGGATAAAGCAAAGATTGAGTTTAGCCTCAGCATTAGCCAGAGTTCTGTCAAAGTTCTTGACCAAGCTTTTACATCTCTCCACCCAAGCATTGGA
>CALRKB020000055.1:0-36459 GCA_943367755.1 Rhizobium sp. Q54
AAATTTGCAGTTGAGCGGTGGTGTTTTAGGGGTTCAGTCGATGATTGGATCTCGCTAGGTAGCTCTACAGACCTAAAAGAACTGGTCAAAAACTACGCTCGTCATTTAGGCAAAGAGTCATTCTACGATTTGACTCCATATGGATAGCAATTGAAACACACTACAAACATCCGTGCGATTTTTTGAATTTAGCGTGGCGATATCGTAGGGCGATCGCCCCTTTGTGGTTGCAAACAATCTGCTTAATCCAGATCGCTAGCTAAATCGTATACCAGTCGATCGCATGCGTTCGATCGCTTCTTTGAGGCGACTATCTGCCACAGTTAAAGCAATACGGAAAAATCCCTCGCCGCGATCGCCGTAACCATTACCAGGTGGTACGATAATGCCGCACTTCTCTAGCAATAGCGTCACGAATTCCTGAGAGGTATAACCCTGAGGCACTGGTACCCATACATATAAAGTCGCCTTAGGTGCTTCAATTTGCCAGCCCAGCGATCGCAAACCATCAATTACCAGATCGCGCCGATGTTGGTAAACAGACATCAACTCCTGAAGTGCTGATTCATCAGTTTTAAACGCCGCGATCGCCGCTTTTTGGATAACCTTAAATACGCCCGAATCCACATTCGTCTTCACCTGACTCAGGCCCTTGATGCCCTGCGCACATCCCACCACGTAGCCAATCCGCCAGCCCGTCATGTTATAGGACTTCGAGCAACTGTGGAACTCAATTGCGATATCTCTTGCGCCATCCACTTGCAAAACACTGGGTGGCTTATAACTATCAAAAGCCATCTCGGAATAAGCATGATCGTGGCAAAGTAGAATTTCGTAGCGATGACAGAAATCCACCAATTCTTTGAAGAACTCTAAAGTCGCGATCGCGCCCGTGGGATTGTTGGGATAGTTAACCCAGAGCAGCTTACTCTGACGCGCAATTTCAGCAGGAATTTGACTCAGATCGGGAAGAAATCCTCGCTCTGGTAGCAACGGCATTGTGTAATACTCACCACCCGCAAAGATGGTAGATGTTCGATAAACAGGATAACCAGGATCTGGCACCAAGACATAATCGCCCGCTTCCACAAATGCCAGAAAAGTATTGTGAATTGCTTCTTTAGAGCCATTTGAGGAAATTATTTCTGTATTGGGATCTAAGCCCTCAACGCCATAACGCCGAGCCATCAGTGCCGCAATCGCTTCGCGATATTCCTTAATGCCTTGATTGGGGGGATAATTATGATTGCGCGGATCTTGGATCGCCTCGATCGTTGCGGCGATCGCATGGTTAGGCGTGGGACGATCGGGATCGCCGATGCCCATGTTGATAATATCTACACCTTGGGCAATTAATTCATCTCTTTTGCGATCGATTTCGACAAATAGGTAGGGAGGAATTCGATCGAGGCGTTTGGCAAATCGCATGTTTTACCCTATATAACTGGTAGGCAGATCGGTATTTGCCGTTGCCAGAATTTATTGTATTGTTTAAGAGGATAGGCATTATACCAAACTTCCACCTGCGATCGTCAATGTAATCTAAAGGGCAAAATGAGGGTAACATCCTAACAAATATAAAATTTTTGCTGGCTGGGATAATTTAGCATTTTCATTAGATATTCTGAAATTGGGTTTTATCTACCCCATGCGAATAGAACATTATTTTGATTATGTTATAGACAATATGTGAGGGTAGATGGGTGACAAAAATTCTGGTAATCGAAGACGACGAAACAATTAGAGAAGACATCATAGAAATATTGAGTTGCTCGGGTTTTGAAGCAATTGGGGCTGAGGATGGCTTAGCGGGTATCCAGTTGGCAAAAACACAAAAGCCCGATCTAATCATTTGTGATGTCATGATGCCTAATCTGGATGGTTACAGTGTGCTTGCAACTTTAAGGCACGATCCAGAGGTAGCGGTTGTCCCATTCATTTTCCTCACAGCTAAATCTAGCAAGCAAGATCGGCGTGAAGCCATGAAGTTGGGTGCGTCCGACTACCTGGTCAAGCCAGTTGGGCAGGTAGAGTTATTAGAGTCAGTCGCGACCCAACTAGATAAGAGTGCCACGCTTAGAGATTATTACAGCAACACTTCGCAGGCGACGCAGGACAGAATTGACTACTTACTTTACTACGATCAGGTAACGGCATTACCCAATCGTCTGGCCTTGCGCGAGAAGCTAGATAAAATCATGATCGAGACAGCCAATCTGCATGGTGGAATCATCCCGATTATGACGATCGATCTAGATCGGTTTAAGCGCGTAAACGATACATTTGGCAATACATTTGGCGATCACCTGCTCAGATCGGTTGCGGAACGTTTACTAGGTTGCATCGATCGAGACCACATAGTCTCGCGGTTGAATGCGGATGAGTTTTTAATTATCCTGGTGGGCACTGATTCCAAGGGAAAAGCTAGCAAATTAGCTAACGCAATCCTAAAAGCCCTATCTCAGCCATTTGCGATTGCAGATCAAGAAATCTGCATTACCTCCAGCATTGGTATTGCTACTTATCCGCAAGATGGTAGTGATATTGACACGTTGATTAAACATGTCAATATCGCCATGAACTATGCTAAGCAACAAGGGGGTAGTTGCTATGAGTTCTACCTGCCAGAAATAGATAAAGGGTTTTATCAGCACATAGAACTCCAGGCCGATCTCCATTACGCGATAGCTCGCAATGAGTTACAGGTTTACTACCAGCCCCAAGTCGATCTCAAAACAGGTAAGATTGTTGGCGCAGAAGCCTTGCTCCGCTGGCAACACCCTAAGCATGGCATGGTTTCCCCGGACAGGTTTATTCCACTAGCTGAAGAAAATGGTGATATTTTGTCAATTGGTGAATGGGTGATGTCCACTGCCTGTCAACATACTAAGCTTTGGCAAGATATGTTAAGGGATCGCTCTGCCGATGGCTTGCCGCGCATGAAGGTAGCTGTAAATCTGTCAGGACGGCAGTTTCAGCAACCCGATTTAAACACAAAAATAGTACAGGTGCTGGAAGAGATAGATCTAGAACCGCAGTACTTGGAAATAGAGTTGACCGAGAGCATGATCGTGCGAGATGTGGAGTCAAGCATCGCCAAACTATCGGCGCTAAAATTGCTGGGACTCCAGATATCAATCGATGACTTTGGCATGGGATATTCTTCATTTGCGGCTCTCAAGCAGCTACCATTTGACATTCTCAAAATCGATCGCTGCTTCATTCGAGACATTGATACTGATACCAAAAACCAAGCAATTACTAAATCAATTATTCAAATGGCTCACAACATGGATCTAAAAGTAATCGCAGAAGGTGTAGAAACCCCTGCAGAGCTGCAATTTCTCGTACAGAATGATTGCGACGAGATCCAAGGATATCTGATCTCCCCCCCCCTTCCGCCTGCGCAATTCGGCCAAATGTTGCTTGAAGACAGCCTAAAATAGCCATTTAGCGCTGGTTATTTGGTAGTACAGTGCTATCAGTATTATCCGGTTTGGGAGGAGGAGCAGTCGAATCCAGAATTTTAATTGGGATCTGATTGGGCTTGACAAAACCATATTGGCGAATCAAGGCATCCTTTGATTTCCCTGAGTTAAACATCTGGGGAAACGTATAGCGTAATGCTTCTACCCTACGATCGACTGCCTGTACTTCAGCCGTGATTTCATCAAGGCGTTCTCTCTGCGCAGTTTGATAGGGAATAAGTCTAGCCAGAGCCATTACCGCCACAACTGAGAAGGCAGTACTGACTGCAATTACTCCCAAAGCCTCAATCCCTTTGGCTTTAAACCGTCGTTCTCTTTGTCGGCGCTGCTTTTGGGTGACCGCATCTGGGACGCGATCGCGAAAATCTACCACCCGATCGTATTGAGGGGATGGTATGCCAGATGTCCTTGGAACTTTACCCCCACTAACTTCTGTCTCCGCCCCAAATACAGGTATTTCCTGCTTAGGTCGCAGCGAATCAGGAGTAAATTGAAGTTCACGTCTGGCAACCATTTCTCACCTCTTTATGCTAAACGTTTGATATTTAGCACGATCGCTAAGAATTAGCTAGAGCAGAACCCAGCATGACCGCCATAAGAGCAGGAAATAAAGCTACTACTAGAGCGATCAAGACTTGTGTTTCTGATAAACTCATACACTTATGTTCCTTTAGATATATAAAAACGCAATTGCTCTAACAATACACCTTGAGCAGTCACGTTGGCTAGGTTTGTAACTTTGTGTTAACGAGGTATCACCAAGCTCTGTAACTAATCTGCATCAACTTGTATAGTCTTATTGTTGGTAACTATCACCAATAATTATTGAAGGCCAATTACCCAAGAACCAATGTAACGCAGCATGGGTAAGTCGGTATTACCCCTAACTCTAGCGTCAAATTGAAATAGGCCACCAAAAGTAGGGTTTTGCACGTTAGAGAGTACCAGTTTCATCGGTTTGTTGGCAGGGACAGGTTCCTGCAAGACCACCTCAACCACGCGGGCTTCTTTATTCCACTTGGCTGACTGTAGTGGTAAATTTTTGTTATTTACGCGCAGATCGATGCTGCTTTGATCGAACTCACCAGTAAAATTTTCTGGATATGTGACCAGGATCTCAGAAACAGCGAACTTCTGGGCAGGAATCTCCAGATAGTAGCGGTCAATTTGGTTGGCGCGGCCATAATCTAAAACATAGTCCAGCGCTTTATCTTTGGCACTACCCCATAGGATAATCCCGGCATTTTGCTGGGCTTGGGCAGTATCTGGCCGTGTCAGTGCGGGGGCATAGCTAAGCACGATCGCGGCACAGCAGGAATAGAAAGCTAGTCTCTTAAACATAGTCATTTGCATAATTTTTTTAAGCCTCACACGCGCTCTTTTGACGCGAGTTAACTAATTTGACGAAATTAGTCAGAATTTGTAGCCCGTCATCTGCGGATTTTTCGGGATGAAACTGAACTGCCATGAGGTTATCCTGCGCGATCGCCACTGTTGCCCTTTGACTACCATGAGTGGTTGTAGCTGCTATAACCATAGGATCGTCTGGGGCCGCATAGTAGGAATGGACAAAATACACCCACGGGCTAGCTCTCAGTTCCGACCAAAGCGGACAGTGGGGCTGTGATAATTCTAGCTGGTTCCAACCCATGTGTGGGATCGCAATCCCTGGCTCTGGCTGAAAACGCTTTACTATGCCAGAAATAATTCCCAAGCCTGTTTCCGTACCTTCTTCGCTACCGTCAAAGAGAATTTGCATGCCCAGGCAGATGCCTAAAAATGGCTTACCTGAAGCGATCGCCTGTTTTATTGGTTTTTCCAGGCGGCGATCGCGAATATGTTGCATGGCAGGGTCAAAGGCTCCTACGCCTGGCAAAACGATCGCATCAGCAGTTTCTATCTGTTGCGGATCGTCGGTGATAACAGTCGTAGCACCAGCAAATTCGAGTCCCTTACACGCTGAGTGCAAGTTACCCATATCGTAATCAATTACAGCAATTACGGTCATAGCAATTATCTTTATTTACTTGGGCGGATTATTTTTAAAAACTCAGCCATCGCATCTCGCTTGGCTGGCATCAGTACGCAACGCTCTAGGAGTGCAAAATCTAAATCTGGCAAAAGCTCACTTTTTGCGATAGGTTCATAATCCTCGCCTCTTAAACCATAGACCGATATCTTACCCTTTTGCCAAAACCAAACTTCGGCAATTCCCAAGCGTCTGTATTTCTCTAGCTTACTAGGATCGCCACTACTAAAAGTTACTTCAATTGCTAAGTCAGGATGCGCTTTTTTCTCCCCGAGGTAATAAGATTCATCAGGCTCAAATGAGACATTTTGCTCGCGACTGCGGCGCGTAGCACTGCCCACTGGGATAAAATCAATTCCTAACTCCAGAAAATACAGTCCTAGCAGTAGAGCGATCATGCTCTTAATTTCTTCATGGTCTTCACCAATAGTCATAAACTCAACACAGCCATCGAGGTAGGTTATTTTTAGACCTGGGACATCTTCCAAGAGGCGATCCAGTGCTTCAAACTGCTCCCAACTGCAATAGCCAGGTAAAACTAGCTGCTGCGCTTCTGGTGGTCTGGCAGTTTCTGGAAGTTGCGGAGTAGCTGGAGTAGCAGTGAGCATATTTATGGTTGCTGCAAGTGCCTACCCTTAAATTCTAAGGCACTAAAAATCAAAGTAAATAAATGGTAAAGCTCGTTGGGGGCTGAATAATACGACGAGGTACAAACTTAGTGGGACGAGAAATAACTTGATCGGCCAGTGGAGATGCCAACGCGAACGATCGCAGCGATAGGCGATAAACATGCCGATCGCGATCGCGATTAACAGGATGGCAATCTGATTTGCGGTTAAACCTAGAGATTCCACATAAATCTTGTAGGCAAACTGCGGGTCAGCCACCTTACCCCATAAATGCTCGAACCCAATCTGAGTATCGAAGAGGTTGGGTAGGCGAAATGGAATCCAACCGATCAGGACCAGGATCTGCGTAATGGCGATCGCGCCAATTTGACCTGGCAAGGACTGCCAAATAGCGGCAAAGGAGGCAAAGCGACTAGCACAGAGCGCCGCAAGACGATGCCCGACTAACAGTAAGCCATGCCAGATCCCCCAAATTACAAATCCCCAGTTCGCACCATGCCAGATCCCTGCCACTACCATCACAATGAATAAATTGGCGCAGTTTCTGGCTAGCCCCCGCCGCGAGCCCCCCAGGGGAATGTACAAATAATCTCGCAACCAGCTACCCAGGGTCATGTGCCAACGTCGCCAAAAATCACTGATGCTGCTGGCAAAATAGGGAAAGTCAAAATTACGCGGCAAATTAAAGCCCAATAGCAAAGCACTGCCCCGCCCCATATCCACATAACCGCTAAAATCAAAGTAAATTTGCAAGGCAAAGGCACAAAGAGCTAACCATAGATCGGTACTGCCAGCGCGATCGATATTCACAAAACTGATCTCAACTAGTTGCCCCAGGTTATCTGCCAGAATCGCTTTCTTAGCAGCACCACATGCAATTAACCATAACCCTTCGACCAGGTTCTCTAATAAAGGTTGCGATCGCGAAGTTAACTGTGGGGCAAACTCCTGATACCGCACGATGGGACCGGCTAATAATTTGGCAAAGAAGGTTTTGTAAACAGCAAAATTGAGGAAATTACGCGCTGGGGTGACACCCCGATAGATATCAATCTGATAAGCAATCATCTCAAAGGAAAAAAAGCTAATTGAGATCGGTGCCACGATGTTATGACTAGCCCATGTGGCAAAATCTTGAGCTGTGGGCCAGTCAGTTGTACTACTCAAAATATTGGCGAGAAATGGCACATACTTAAACCCCAGTAATAGTGACAAGTTTAAGCAAATACCTGCGCCCAGCAGCCAGCCTCTGAGGCGATCACTACTACGGGCGATCGCTAATCCCAATCCAAAATTGATTACGGTACTGAAGATTAGTAACCAAACAAACTGCACCTGAATCAGTGCATAAAAACATAAACTCGCCGTTAGCAACACTAACAGGCGAGTTTGGAGATGCGGTATGAACCAATAAAGAAAAGTTAGCCCGACCAGGAACAGACTGTATTCAGGTGATAAAAATCCCATACTCAACCAATTAGTTCGGGTTTAGTTTTTTGTTTAACAGCCAGATGCATTGGCACCCAACTGGGAACGGTTGGGACTGATTCCTGCACCTGTAACTGCACACAGGGAATCATATCTGAAAGTATGGAGCTTGCCATCATACCTGTATGGATCTCTAACTGAGCAGTTGGGACTGCCTCAAAAATCAGATGCTGCCCAGGAAATACTACCCTCTCGAAATACCAGTTAGAGATGTTGGTAATACGAGCAACCTGGATTTTGCTAGTTGCGTTGACATAGCAGCAAACTATTTTTCTATTGTTTCCGGGTACTGAATCTAATATTTGAGCCATAAGTTTATTAAATGAAGGAGCAGTTTAAAAATGAAAGAGCAATTTAAAAACGAACGCTGATAAATGTGATGCCACCTTAGCCCCCTCTATCTAAAGAGATATTCATTTTGGAATATGTTTTGGACGATAGATCTCACATCTGTGCTCAAAGCCATAAACTGTCCCGCTTGTAAATTCGTCCAAATAATAAAGTAATGCGTTAAACACGGCAATACGATACAAAATCACCAATTCAAAATGGACAACTAGAGTCTGAGCCAATCTCGGAAAGCCTGAGGGTCAAAAGCTTGACCTCTGCTTCTATACTTTAGTTAGGCTAACATCCCTAAATAACCCTGACTGTAAAAGCTACTACCAATAGTTATTTCTAGTTCAAGCTTCCCTTCCCAACTAAGGCACCTTATATATAATTAAGATATATAAAGATTTATTGCTACTCTTATACTAACTAAAATTTATGGCTACTTTAGACAAAATTCTATATGTGCGCCTACCGTGCAACCCCATTTTCCCGATTGGAGTTGTATATCTAGCGGATCACATTCACAAAGTAGCACCACAGGCAGAGCAGCGCATTTTCGATCTTGGTACTGTGCCACCCTTAGATTTTTATCGCGCTTTAGACCAAAGCATCGACGAGTTTCAGCCCAATCTATTGGTATTTTCCTGGCGTGATATTCAAATCTATGCGCCTGTTGGTGGCAGAGGTGGCAACCCCTTGCAAAACGCCTTCGAGTTTTACTACGCAATTAATCCTTTGATCAAGCTGCGCGGAGCACTGCATGGACTGCGCTTATTTACATCCTATTACACGGAACTATGGCGCAATGTCCGGTTGATTCGTCGTGGGCTCAGTCGCGCTCGCCGCTACCGTCCCGAAGCCAGAGTTGTAGTTGGCGGTGGTGCTGTGAGTGTGTTCTACGAGCAACTAGGTAAACATTTGCCAACTGGCACAATTGTCTCGGTGGGTGAAGGTGAGTCTCTGATCGAAAGACTGGTGCAAGGCAGAGAGATTGAGAGCGATCGCTGCTATGTGGTGGGTGAAACCAACCCGCGCGATCGCCTGATCCACGAGCAACCTGCTCCCATTGAAAAAAGCACCTGCGACTATAACTACATCGAATCAGTCTGGCCAGAATTTAATTATTACTTACGCGATCGCGACTTTTATATTGGCGTACAAACCAAGCGAGGTTGTCCCCATAACTGTTGCTATTGCATTTATACAGTGATCGAAGGTAAGCAAGTACGCATTAACCCTGCCGATGAAGTGGTTAAGGAAATGCAGCAGCTTTACGACCGAGGCATTCGCAACTTCTGGTTTACCGATGCACAATTTATTCCCGCTAAGAAATATATAGATGATGCCGTGGAGTTATTGCGCAAGATTGTCGCCGCAGGCATGAAAGATATCCACTGGGCGGCCTATATCCGTGCAGATAACCTCACACCCGAGTTGTGCGAACTGATGGTAGAGACGGGGATGAATTACTTTGAAATTGGCATCACCAGTGGTTCCCAAGAACTGATCCGCAAGATGCGAATGGGATATAATTTGCGAACTGTATTACAAAACTGTCGCGATTTAAAGCATGCGGGGTTTAACGATCTGGTTTCGGTAAATTACTCTTTCAACGTGATCGACGAAACCTTCGATACCATTCGCCAAACGATCGCCTACCATCGCGAGCTCGAAAATATATTTGGCAAAGATAAGGTAGAGCCAGCCATTTTCTTTATTGGCTTGCAACCTCACACGCATCTGGAGGAGTATGCATTTAAAAATGATCTTCTCAAACCAGATTACGATCCCATGAGTATGATGCCCTGGACGGCAAAGAAACTGCTGTGGAATCCTGAACCTCTAGGCTCTTTCTTTGGTGAGGTGTGCCTAGAAGCATGGAGAAACGATGATGGTGAGGATTTTGGCCGTACAGTGATGGATATCCTGGAAGAACGCCTTGGTCGGGCTGAATTGGAGGAAGCCTTGACCGCTCCAATTACAGGCGAAATAGCTCCCGCTAAACCCGTGGCAGCTTAAATCAATCGAGCTAGGTTGATTTGCGCCTTTGCCAGTCATTCAGTGTATGTCCCAGTAGCATCAGAGTCTTGAGATTTTGCAGCTCTCGTTGGGTAGATTTAGTGGTGCTTGCTTGCTGATATATCGAGCGACGGCGAAATGAGATCTGCTCGTAGGAGGCAAAGAGATAGGAAATGCCTTCTCGCCTAGGGACAGAAGTACTGAGCTGCCGGAAATCAGCGATCGCGCCATCGTAGTTTCCAGTCCTAAGTTTATCTACGCTACTGAATGCTAGCCTGGCGATCTCGATGCGATCGCTCAAACCATTAGTTCTGGTGAACTGTAGTAAATTTTGCTGGGCTTCTGCTGATGGTATTTGGCACAGCACAATGGTAGTAATACCAAACAGGGAAAAAGTTTTGCTAACTAACCGCCTTGTCAGGTGATGACCTAGTTTCACTAGCTGAGGCGATGTATGGAGATCTGGCAAACTAGAGGAAATAGCCATCGACGTGCAAAGTAGTTAGTAGATTCATTAGTAGTTCTATGGTATGTAAGTCAATGAAAAATTTGTTGCTGCGATGGGACGCTTAATCGACTGGCACAAGAACTGACCCGATTGTCATCCATAAATTTGCAGTACTAATCAAGAGCAAGTATTTATACTTAATATTGTAATTCTACTGCTGATAGGCGTCAATTTATACCATTTTCAAAGCTGCTGCGCAGCAGCTTTTTTGAAAGACCTTGCTACGCGCGGAACTCAAATCTCGATCTGTTGATTATTCAATTGAAATTGGTGTTAAAAGGCGATTAGAGAGAAAATATAGCGATTTTCATTTGAATATAAAACAGGGCAGACATGAATGCCTACCCTGTGAGTGAATAGAAGATTTTAGGAGCGATTCCTTTCAGGATGCGTATCGCCGCCCTTAAACCTTGGCTTCTTCACGCACTAGCTTATCCCAACCCAGATCTTTGAGGTTGGTGTTGCGGCGTAAAGGACGGGTGACTAGCTCCAGAATGTCACGGGCATTGGAGAAGCCGTGAATTTGAGCAAACGTGAATTCGACAGACCACTTGGTATTAATGCCGCGTGCTTCGAGCGGGTTGGCATGAGCCATCCCCGTGATCACTAGATCGGGATGCAAGGCGTTGATACGCTCCAACTGATTGTAGTTGTCGGGCTTCTCCACAATTGTTGGAATTGGGGAACCCATTTCTATGCAGGTTTGCTTCAACATTTCCAACTCTGCCGCTTGATAGCGTTGATCCATGTACGGAATGCCGATTTCCAGCACAGTCATGCCGCAGCGCACCAGAAAGCGGGCGAGAGAAACTTCCAATAGGTTATCACCCATGAAGAATACCGACTTGCCGCGAATCAGCTTCAGGTAATCTTCCATGCCTTCCCAAATCTGCTGCTCTCTCTCTTCGAGTCCCTTGGGTGTGACTCCCATCACAGAGCAAATTTTCTCAATCCAGGCGCGCGTACCATCGGGGCCAATTGGGAAGGGAGCGCCAATCAGCTTGCACTTGCGACGACGCATCAGCGTGGTGGCAGTACGGCTTAGGAATGGGTTGACGCCACAAACATAGTAGCCCTCTTCAAGTACGGGCAACTCTGTAAAGCGCTTTGCAGGTAACCAACCAGACACCTTAATTCCCTGTTTCTTCAATTCGAGCGTGAGATTGGTGACTACAGGATCGGGCAGGGAGCCAAACATGACAAGAGGAGGATGTTTGACATATCCCTCTTCGTCTGCTGCCACTTCTTCTTTGTTTTTACCAAAGTTGAGTAGAGATGAAAGGGCATTGCGTTCTTTCTTCTCCGCGTCAGGCTGCTTATCAGGACAGCGAGCCGCCATCGCCGCTAAAACCGTGTCCTCTCCTTGGGTAAAGGCATAGTCCAGACCATTAGCGCGAGCCACCACAATTGGAATACCCAGTTCGGCTTCTAGTCTAGGAGCCAGACCTTCTAGATCCATTTTGATGATTTCGGTGGTGCAGGTGCCAATCCAAACAATGACGCTAGGATTGCGATCGCGTTTGATTTGCAAACACAAACGCTTTAGCTCCTCATAATCATTCAACTGTGCGGAGATATCACCTTCTTCTAACTCCGCCATCGCATAGCGAGGTTCGGCGAAAATCATTACGCCCATGGCATTTTGCAAGAAATAGCCGCAGGTCTTAGTCCCAATCACTAAAAAGAAGCTGTCTTCGATCTTTTGGTAGAGCCAGGCTACACAGCTAATGGGACAAAAAGTGTGATAATTACCAGTTTCGCACTCAAAGCTCAAAGCTTGAGGTTCAGCAGCAAGGGTCATAATTGTTATGTGTTTCTTCTTAAAATTTTTAAGTTGCTTAAGGGGCTTAGCTATCAGCTATCAGCTATCAGCACTTAATTCTAAAAAGCTGACCGCTGAATGCTGAATGCTTTTAAACCATCATCAAATCCAGTTCTTGTTCAGCTTTGGGAGCACCTTCAGGATTGAGATAGAAGTCAGATAGCAAGCTAAAGATATCGCGATCGGCGACTTCATTCGGAATCACACCTTCTGGCAATGCCAATAGTTGATCGGCAATGTTGAGGTAGTAGTCGCAAACATAGCTGAGATCGGGATCGCTTTCCGCCATTTCAAATAAGGTCTTACCCTTAACTCTGGAGACGCGAATATCCTCAATCAGAGGCAGAATTTCCAAAATTGGCATGGAGACATGATCGATGTACTTTTCAATCAGATCGCGCTTGCTGGTGCGGTTGCCAATCAACCCAGCTAGACGCAGGCCATGGGTGCGAGACTTTTCACGCACGGAAGCGGCGATCCGGTTAGCAGCAAAGAGAGCATCAAAGCCATTGTCAGTCACAATCAGGCAATAGTCAGCATAGTTGAGCGGTGCGGCAAACCCACCACAAACTACGTCACCCAGTACATCAAATAGGATGACATCATACTCATCAAAGGCATTTAGTTCTTTGAGTAGCTTTACGGTTTCGCCTACAACGTAACCACCGCAGCCTGCTCCAGCAGGAGGTCCACCTGCTTCAACGCAATCTACGCCACCGTAGCCTTTGTAGATTACATCCTCTGGCCACACATCTTCATAGTGATAGTCCTTCTCGGCAAGGGTATCAATGATCGTGGGAATCAAGTAACCAGTCAGGGTAAAAGTGCTGTCGTGTTTTGGATCGCAGCCAATTTGTAAAACTTTTTTGCCGCGCTTGGCTAGAGCCACTGAGATATTACAACTAGTGGTGGACTTACCAATACCACCCTTTCCGTAAACTGCTAATTTCACGCTTATGTTCTCCAATTAATCCAAAACTACTTTGGGATGCACTTGCAAGCATTATTTACGATCTTGGATTGAATTAAAAGACTACCTCAAATGATTTAAGGTTTTAAATTGGATAAATTAGTCGATTTATAGATCTAAATGAACAAATAATCGACCAAAACTCAGCATGTTACCTAAAAAGCAGATTATATGTAATTTGTGTTTTTAATTATATATAAATAAAGACAAAATACAAATAGACTATAATCTATGGAAATCAAGGGTTTCAAGCATATGTTTAGCTTTTATCAGTGATGGTTCTCGGCCTTTTTGATTAGTAGGCTTGGGGTCGAAATGGGAATCTCAGGGCATTTTTATTAAATGTTATTAATTTTTCCTGAGGGGATACTGCAAAAATTTACTCAAGCTTGGCGATCGCGCCGCGTCTGACCAGGATTTTCTGGGTTTGGATATCCTTAACTGTAGCGAGCAAAACGCGTTGCTCGTTAACTTCAAAGGCGACTTCAATGCGATCCATACCGAGTTTGCCCTCGGGTTCGAGATGGGCAATACAAACCTGCGAGCTTTGCAGGGAAACTACGTGACGCGGATCGATTAGCGACCTAAAATCTGATTGTTTATGCAACTGACTACTAGTCATGCGACCTCTAGCATCATAGGTAACTTCCGCCTGGGATATTTCCGCAACTTCTCCAATATCTAGACGAATTTCCTTTTGCCCCTCTAGAGCTACTTGCAGAGTCAAAAGTTCAGGGCGCTGGCAGGGATAGCGCATCCCTTTATCAAACAACGGGAAATAGGAATAGGTGCGTGTATGCGGTTCCCACAAGCGGATGGCATAACCATGTCTGAGGTAGTCATCCACGGTCACAGCCTGGCCTAAAAACAGGGCCCCATGCGCTACCGCCTCAAATGGTTTATTCATTCTGACGCGCTGCCGCCCAAAGTAAGAGACGATTAACTGCTGTACAGCCGGAATCTGGCAACTACCACCCACTAACAAAACCTGCTCGATCTCACTCTTGCTGAAGCCCTTCGCGATCGCGATCGCCAATACCTCATCCAGTGTTGAGCGCAACTGTTCCAGTAACTGTCTCGTTTCTAATATTTCCGCTAATTCGTTGCGATCGATCGCGATCTCATAGGAAACAAAATTCTCGTCATCAAACCAGCTCTCTTTAGCCTCATTCGTACTAGACAACTTAATTTTTAGTTTCTCTGCTATTTCTAGGAGGTTAAGCCAGGCAATTTCTCCTACCTCAGCGCGAGATAATCCACTGCGCTCTAAGTAATGTTCGACAATCCAAGTATCGATATCTATTCCACCTACATAGGCATCAGACTTGGCGATCACATTTGCTTTCAAGGCTTTCAGAGCATTATTAGGAGCCACAGTCCGCACGAGGCTGAGATCTAACGTGCCCCCACCAAAATCAATCACTAGAACGATCGCACCGGGACGCTGCACCGCATAGCCCAAAGCCGCCGCCGTAGATTCATCCACTAACTGCACGTTGGGAATGCCGAGCGAAAGCGCAAATTCGCGCAACCAGTCCAGGTAAGAGGCAAACGCACCCACTGGCACAGTGAAGATAACTCGATCGGGCACGAGATCGCCTAACTGGTCGAGGACATTCTGCCAAACTGATTTCAGAAAAATCTCGGCTACGAGCTTGGCATCGTAACCCATCCCATCGATTTGACGTGATGGCGGTCTATAGTCGGCAGTCAAATCGCGCTTAAATGCTTGAAAGAGACGTTGTGGCTGTGCGAAACCTAACCGTTGCGATCGCACCTGTTCGCCCAACACATAGTCACGATCGTTTTGGATATATACCAAACTGGGAATAACATGAACTTGCGTTATGTCGACATTAGCGCTGACATTGGTGGTGACATCAAAGGTGCGCGATAACTGCTTAAATCTGAGCGTTCTTGGGGTTTGAGTGACTGGATCTTGGGTACAAACTACAGTATTGCTAGTACCAAAATCGATCGCAACTACTGTCATAGAATGTCATAGAAAAATTTCAGCAACTAGGCTTTGGTTTTGATGAATGCGATCGCATGTCGCCAGATCAACATTGTGTGGGCATCGCCTCCTTCAGAAGCGAGCATACCGAGACAGTGATCGTCTATCCATTTCACTTCCCCCTTCACAACATCACCCGTGAGTAGTTTAAGCTCGACTTGTTGGTGTTCCCTAATGATGCTGTGGATGTGGCGGATACTTGGTAGGGTGATATTCAGATCTGACATTATTTTTTAACTACCTATCAGGGATGTGCTTGGGGGGCTGCAACTTTAAGTCAAGCCTAATTCTAGCTTAAGTAGCTCAATTGACTCTTTAGCAATGTAATTATCGCAATAGAGTACCTCAATTGGTCGAATGCGTTCGTGTTTAGTCAGGGCGATCGCCTCATCTAATTCCTCACGACCGGAATGACCAGTAATCACTAAATTGGCACTACGAGCCATAGTTTGCAAGCGGTAAGTGTCCTGCGGCAGTACGGTTACGACTAAAATATCATCGCCACGCAAGCTATTAATTAAGCTCTCCGCTAGTCTGAGCGCCCCTGTACTGATCGATACCAGTCCCACATAGCTACCAGAGGGTAGAGTGCGAATGTGCTGAATCTCTTTGCTGTAGCTATATATATCGATCGCAATGATCCGAATATTGCGATCACCAACCGCTTTACGCGTCATATCGAGAAAATAGCGATTGGTGACGACAGTGCCAGCGCTGGTATGTTCCAGGACTTGCGGCAGATCCTCAACCGCCACAATCTGCACGGGTATAGTCAAAGCTTGCCCTAACTCCATCGCCATAATCTGGGCAATACCTGGATCTTCACGACCAGAGACAACCAGCAATTGAGCGTTAGAACTCAGTCGCCAGTCAATTTCCTGCACGATTAATTGCTTAGACATTGATAAAGAACAACCAGCACCGAGCATCTTGTCCAGACACTCACGCAGCAGCTTTAAGGGTAGTTCAGCAGTAGAAACATCATTGTTAGGCTCCCTCACATAAATGCCAGATCCACCTCTAGCTTCGACTAGTCCGGTATGCTTAAGCTGTTGGTAAACCTTATTAATAGTATTGCGATGCAAGCCCGTCCATTGAGCTAGCTGGCGCGTACTGGGCAGTTGATGACCAGGGAGATACTGGCGCGTAGTAATCGCAAAGCTCAGCTGATCGTAGAGCTGGGTAGAAGGGGAAGTTTCGCTATCGGCCTGAATAAAAAACTGCACCATAGTTTATGGCCAACAATCCTACAGGTTACATTTAAAAATCATGCCACTGTAGAGTTGAAAGCAATTATCCCACAGACTTTCTTTGGTTCGGAATAAATCAACTTTAGGTTCTAGTTCCTTCAGAAAGTCAGGATATGCCAAAAACATTTCGGCAAAGGCATTAAAGTCATCTTTGCCCGCAGCCTGAGGCGTAGATTTAGTCAACCAGTCAATCAAGCTCGACCAGCGCTCGCGCACACTGGGAGCAATATGCTCTAATGACTGTGCCACTTCTAGCTGCATACCTCGCTCGAACTGATAGAGATCGTCGTGGAACCTTAAAATGCAGTTTTGCTTTGGTAAGTGCAGATCGCAAATATGGACTAGATCTAATACATCCTCTTTCCTGGTCAGTTGATGTTTGGCATCGACAGTCACGATCTCGCCAAACGTCGGCAAGAGACCGTGTACGCGCTGACTTACTTCTCCCCAGTTAAACAATATCTTTTTGCTTGGCTCGCGATCGCTATGCTTCACATCACTGCGATCGCTGCATACGGCAACCATTTCGCTGGAATTAGTAGTTGGCTCGAAATACGACACTGTATGCACGTCAATAGCAGAGATTGCCTTCAAGCTCGTCCACAGAGCAGGAATCCCCGCCGCAACTAGTTTTTCCCCATAGAACTGCATTTCACCTAAGCGTCCAATGCGTAAGACTTTAAGTTTTCGGCTGGGAATCTGGGTTTTGGCAGTATAGGTATCGATGCGAAAAATGCGTTCCAGTTGCTTTGCTACCTCTAGTTTGAGATCGAGCGCGATCGGGTGAATTGCTAAGAAGCCTAGATCCTGCCCACCAACCTGGGCGATCGCACGAGCAATCCCATCTTGATGCTGCCGCAAATTCTCATCCTCAATCTCTTGTAGTCCCTTTCTGGCTTGGGTTAGCAACCCAGTCTGAGCGCTAGATTTCAAGATGTCTCTATAAATTGCTTCCGCCTGCTCAGCCTTACCTGTAGCTTTATAGAAACTAGCCGCAGCAATCTGTACCTCAGGTTTATTGGGGTGATCTTTGAGTAACTGCTTTAAAATGCTAGCAGCCGCCGTAAGATCCTTATTTCCCAACTGTTGCTCGAAGGTAGATACTAAATTTTGCAAGTCCATATTGCAGAAATCATCTCAACGTTATAGTTACCGAAAGTCAAAGCATCTAGCCTGCGCTAAATTCACATTTGTCGTCAAACAAACGACCAGATATCAATTGATAATCCTCAGGTGTATACGGCGGCGTAGCCTGTTGGGGCGTAATTTTTTTCAGGCAGACCAGGCGATAAACCTCTCGCTTTCCATACCAGGTAATCGGATTAAGTTCATTTTCGTGTTCCTTCCCCTCGATCGCCATTTTCTGATACCAAACCAATGCTTGCTCAATATTTGGCGATGTACCTTCTCCTTTTTCATACATTTGACCAATTTTTTGCCAAGTGTGAGGATTATTGCTATTTTGCCTTACCGCTAGTGCTTCAGCATAACGCTTGGTATCATATAGCGAACTCCCGTAATAATCTGCTACCCATGTATCGCGAGGATTAATTTCATAGGCTTGCTTGAGATAGGCTAAATGGTTAGCGGTGCTTTTAGGAATATCGCTGAAAGATTCATCAGGATTATTTTGATTAGGATCGCTAAAACGTGCAAAGTCCACTAAGATATGGGCTTTGCTCATGCCATCCGCTCGCGACAGCGCTTTATGCAACCATTTAATTGATGCGGCTTTGTCTTTATCTACACCGATAAACCCATAACGGTAGGTTTGATAGAGAAAATAAGCAGCAGGGAGGTAATTGAGATCGGCAGCTTGACGATACAATTTCAGGGCAATTGGTCGATCCTCGTCTTTACCTATACCAAATTCATCCCAATCATAGGTTTTAGCCAACCAATAAATCGCAACAGGATCGTTTGCATCAGCCAGGGGTTGCAGTTTTGAGCGCAGAGCGATCGCGGCTTTGGGGTCAAATTTGCCAAACTGAAATATCTGATAAAAACCAGCAATTTGACTGGGGGAGATTTGAGTTGTCAAAGAATAGGCAGCAGATTGGTCGCTAACTGGATATGTAGTTTGGGCAATACTAATTTGAGCAATACAAGGTTGGATTGCAATTAGTCCAACGATCGCACTTAAAGTATGAACCAGAGACTGCATAATCTTTGAACCACTACCAAACCCATTTAACGTTAAGTTTACCCTGCTCGACAAAATTTAAACCGCAGCGATCGGGCACGTACAGGATATTGCCCAATCTCTGCGGTTAGTACGCGGAGAGTCAATTGTAGATTAGTGATTCTAGAAGCGGAAACCGACCCCTGTCTGAACAGATGTTGCCGTACCGCCATTACTGCGGTAAGCATCAAAGGCAATAACCGCATTACCAAAAATAACCAGATTGCTATTAGGCACCGTGTAGTCAATTCCAGGTTGCAGTACAAAACTATTTTTGTTGCCAACGGGTGTAACGGAATTAGAGTTAGCCAATGCCGCACCCACACCTAGGTAGAGGTCAGTATCAAAATTGAGCGGAAGATCGTAGGAGACGGTTGGGACAACCGCAGTGCTGCTGCCAATTAATACTTGCGTCCTAAGAGAAAGCGGCATCTCCAAAAACTTGTAGCGCAGGGCAACTACCCCAGATACCGTTTTTCCTTCGCCGGCAGAGGTATTACCATCGCTCAGACCAAAGCTGCCACCAACACCGATGTAGCTACCATAGGCAGGCTGCGCTTGACTCGGTGCAGCCGCAATCACTGAGGTACAGCCTAGCAGTCCAATCCCAAAAATAAACTTGAACAAATTTCTCACGGACTTGTTCCTCTATACGAAACTCTGTAATGCAAAAGTAGTCAGCCTTGCTGCGACGGATCATATCAGAAGATAATCCAAATGGCATTATAACCCGCGAAAGATTTTTATGACGCGAGCTAACAAGCTTTGACAACTCCAAAATCAGTTGACGGGCGATCGCCGTTAATTGTTTCTAGTTTGCAACAAAATTCTGCAAAAAAATTTTATGGGCTCTCTGCATCTGATGAGTGGTAACCATGCTCAAACGCATAGCGCACGATTTGGGAGCGATTGTCCAGATCGAGCTTGGCCATAATACTGCTCAGATGGGTCTGTACTGTGCGAGGGCTAATCTGCAAACGCGTGCCGATTTCCTTATTAGTAAAGCCCTGCACCACCTGCCGAAATACTTTTTCTTCCGATGGAGTCAGATTGGAGTGCTGAGCCGGTACAGTTGGCGGGTCGAGCAAATTCGGGTCGAGCAAATCCGATGATTCTGTAGGCTGAGGAGGTTTGTAAAAGATGATTTCTGTCTTGCCAATTGTGAGGCGATCGCCATTTTTGAGCGTGACAGGAACTGTCACATAGCGTCCATTCACAAATGAGCCATTATAACTACCCAGATCGACAAGATAGAAACTGCCAAAACCAGATCGAACAGCCCTTTGAGCGGATTCGGGCTGAGAATTTTCTCCTGTTGTGGTGGATTGAGTTGAGCGATCGGTCGGTCGCTCAGTTGCATCGATCGCTTGATTGACCCGATTGCCTTGATTGCGAGCAGTACTCTGTCCCACAATTTGAATAGTGGCATGATGGCGAGATACCCACCGATCTTGCAGGACAATTGAATTGTTATACCCCCGACCAATTGTCCAAAACTCAGATTCTGTAAGGAGCAATAATTGCTCCCCTTCTTCCGCATAAACTACTAGATGAGGGAAAGAGTTTGTTACATCTGTTGTATCACTGTAAAAGTCAGTCAAGGGTTTTATGCATATCACAACTATGTTGTCAATATACCCAGATTGAACCTTTTACCTGACATCCCGCCGATCTAAGAATTCCTATTACCTGCGAAAACTATGGTCTGGATTGTTGTTACCATAAATTTGATATTGAGTCTGGGATTAATGTGGTCTGCCTGGCAAATTTGGCAATTGCGCGTTGCTTTAGCAGGAGCTGCTGATAGCATTGACAGCTGGGCAAGAGCTTCCCAGAGAGGTCTATCCGTATCTCCACCAGCCATTTTGGTCGTGCAGAAAGGCTCTGGATCTCTAAAAGAAAAATATTGGGCATTCTTACCTCAGATCCAAAGAATTCAGACGATCTTGTTTACTCTGGGGCGAGTGCAATCTTTAATAAGGGGTATGCATATGAAACCCAGACAAAGAAGAAAAGGTCAACCCAATAAGTTAGGAAGGAGCAATCTGCATGTCCAACGACGCAGGTAAGTTTTGGGGCGGCTTTTTAGTTGGTAGTGCCGTCGGTGTATTGGTGAGTCTGTCGGTAACACCGCGTTCTCGCAAGCAGGCCAAGCGGTTGCTACGTAAATCTGCTGAGGTTTTACCAGAGATTGCCGAAGGTTTAACTGCTAACGTGCAGTACAGGCGAGATCGCCTTACAGAATCAGCTCAGAAAACTATGTCTGAAGCTTTGGAGAGACTGCGCGAAGCGATCGAGATCGGCCAAGAAGCGAGCCAAAAACTGCGTCAGGAGCTCAATCTCTCCACCACCACATCTGAGGTCGATCGACCAGATAAAGACTCTCTATGAAAGAACCAATATTCTGGTTAGCATTGTCTTTCTTTCTAGTGGCTATCTGTCTGACAGTACTGTTAGTCAGCGCCATCCCAGCTTTTCAAGAACTGGCTAGAGCTGGACGCAGCATCCAAAAGCTAGCCGATACAATCTCGCGCGAACTCCCTCCTACACTTGAAGCAATTCGGCTCACAGGCCTTGAGATCAGCGAGCTGAGCGATGAACTGAACCAAGGAGCTAAGAATGCCGGCGAGGCGGTTAAGCAGGTGAATGAAAGCATAAAGGGGGCTAAAACCCAAGCACAAAAAGCATCTATTGCTACTCGCAGCGCGATCGCAGGCATCAAAGCAGGCTGGAGTGCCTTTAGCAAGCCAAGGAGATCGAGGCGACCGTCTAATCTCGCTAACGATACCTCACCTCCCAAACAACTCCCTCCCTTTGATGATGGTTTGCGCTCCGATCGCCAAAACCCACCTGAGTAAGCCAACCCGCAACACCTACAGAAATATCTGCGCGATCGCGGTACTGAATCCCGGCAGCAAGGGTGAGGTGAGCATATCTCCATCAAGCAGCGTGGCCACAAGGTGCAATTGCGCTTCTGTGCGGCGATAAATTTCTAAAGTTTTTAGTTGCCAATTAACAATCCAATACTCCTGAACCCCATGCAATGAGTAGAGCTTGAGTTTAATTTCCTTATCCCGCTGCTCGTTTAGATCTCCAGGGGAAAGCACTTCGATAACGATTTCAGGCGCAACAATCAGGTGCCCTGCCTCATCAATGCCATTGGCAAGGCGTTCTCGGCTAATCCAAACAACATCGGGAATCACCGCATCCGTCGGGGTAAAAATCACACCCGGAGCCTGGAAGGTACTTCCCAGCCCAGTCATCTCTGACCAGTTTTCTAGACGAACATGCAGTTTACCGGCTGCACCCTGGTGGCGGATGTGGGGGGCACGGGTCACAAAAAGTTCTCCATCGATGATTTCATAGCGCTTCCAACCACCATCATCAGGCATGGCATTGAGATCTCGGGTTGTCCAGCGAATAGCGTTGGCGACCATGGGTTTATGCTTGAGATTGTCTTCTAGTGTAGTCGATCGCACCTACCCCCTAAACCTTTAGGATGGATATGAAGGAGTCATTCCCGCGATCGCAATTTGTCAACAAAAACTTCCTGTGAATAGCACTAGTAAATGGCAGTTAATTGAACCAGTAAAACCGCCGCAGTGGTTAGTTGATCGCACGGGTATTTATGCCGCACAGTTAATTTGGCAGAGGGGCTGGCAAACGCGCGATCGCATCGAAGCATTTCTGAATTGCGAGGTATATGAGCCTACAAGCGGTTTTGCCTTTGGTGCAGAAATGTCTCAAGCCGTTACCCGCATTAAACAAGCTTTTGAGGCAGGTGAGAAAGTTGCGATCTGGGGTGACTTTGATGCCGACGGCATCACCGCCACAGCCGTGCTGTGGGAAGGACTAGGACAGTTTTTTCCCCAGGAGCAGCGATTGGTCTATTACATCCCCGATCGCCTAACCGAATCCCATGGATTATCGCAGAAGGGAATCGATTTAATCAGCGATTGCAAGCTGATCGTCACCTGCGATACGGGTAGCACCAGTGCGGCAGAGATTGTCTATGCTAACTCTCTTGGTATTGATGTAATTGTGACCGATCACCATGCTCTACCGGAACAGCGCCCACCAGTCGTAGCGATCGTGAATCCGCGTTACCTGGATAGCTCTCACCCGCTCTACAATTTATCGGGCGTGGCAGTGGCATTTAAGTTGGTAGAAGCTTTGTATGAGATGATGCCAGATGATAAGCCAGTTGAACCTTTAGAGAATTTACTCGATCTCGTCGCGATCGGTCTAGTTGCCGATCTCGTCCAGCTAGTTGGTGACTGTCGCTACCTGGCACAGCGGGGTATTGAAATCCTCAGGCAAAAGCGTCGCCCAGGCATCAAATACCTACTCGAACAGTGCAAAAAAGCTGGCGATCGCGCCATTGATATTAGTTTTGGCATTGCACCGCGCCTCAACTCAATCAGCCGCATCTGGGGCGATGTACGTAAATGTGTAGAGTTACTCACCAGCAAAGATGATGCAGTTTGCCGAGAATTGGCACAGCTAGCCGAGTTAGCTAACACCCAGCGTAAAGCCATTCAAAAGCGCATATTAAGTCAAGTAGAGCAAAAAATTAGCCAGGTCGATCTATCTACCACAGGCATTCTCGTACTTGATGATGCGCAGTGGCCAGTAGGTATTTTAGGTCTAGTGGCTGGACAGATTGCCAGTACCTATAACCGTCCAACAATTCTGTGTAACAGCGAAGAAGAATTGGCGCGTGGCAGTGCGCGATCGCCTATTGGCATCGATCTATATGAACTCATCAAGGGGCAGGAACGCCTGCTCGCAAGTTTTGGCGGTCATCCTTTAGCCGCAGGGTTGAGCCTACCCACCAATAATATCCCTTTGCTCCGCGAAGCCCTCAATCAACGCTTCTGGCAGCAGTATCACCAAAATCAAACTCGTGCAGCAGCGATCGATCTCAAGCTTCAGATTGCCGACCTGGGACAAACCCTATTTCGGCAAATCAAGTTACTTGAACCCTATGGCATGGGTAATCCTGCCCCCCGTTTCTTAATTCAAAATTGCCGCTTTGAGGATAAAACTAACGCCAATATCAAAAATGCCAAAGGGCAAAAGGTGGAATACATAAAATCGCGATTTACCCTGGTCGATGCCACTGGTGAAATTGGCGGTGACTGGTGGGGGCACTACAGTTATGAGTTACCTGAAGGCAAGTGCGATGCGATCGTGGAATTAGTAGATAACACCTATAAAAAATCCTACCAAGTCCGCCTGATTGATTTTATCGATTTAGGCATCGAGTCAGATAATACATCCCGCCAAACGCCTGATGAAAGAGCGATCGCTTTAGGCACAGATCAAGCAGCTAAATCGATCGAAGTAATTGATGCGCGGGGCAAATCGCTGCCTTTACCAACGGAAGCTATAATTTGCGACGTTTGTCCTACCAGTTGGCAAGAGAGCGATCGCTGGATTACTCAAGCCACAGTAATGCAAATACCCCTAGTTCTAAAATACGCACCACCAGGAGAGATCGATGGCATGAGTACCTGGCAGACACTTGTCGGTATAGCCAAATATTTAAATCGTACTGGTAGCGCGATCGCAATCAAACAACTACAGGCAAAACTGAATATTGACGATTTCACTATATTGCAATTTGGTCTAGATGCTCTATCAGCTTGCGGTTGGGAGATTATACTTCACGAGCAGCGTATGCAAATGCAATTAATAGATCCCGCATCTGCAAATGGGGAAGCGGCGATTGCCGTACAAAAATTTATTACCACCCTTAACGAATTAGGATTTCGCCAGCAGTACTTCGATCGACAGTTAATAAGACTGGTACAGCCAGATCCCAAGCTCTCTAATTCACAAACGTCTAGTAATGTTGTATCCATGTGAATCAGTGCCGCAGGTGCAGAGTAACCCATATGACTCAGCTAGGCTCTGAACTAATTTTGTTTGCCGAGGGCTAGGTTGCCAGGGGTCACTATTTTCGTAACCATAATAGGTCTCCACACCATCAATCTGCAAAGCCGCCGCCGCAGGAATTAGTTCCTCAGGACTGCGACGATAGCGGACGGGGTGAGCCAGCACAGCAATGCCACCAGCGCTATGGATGGCATTAATCGCACTTACAGCTTGGTAATCAAGTCCAGCGGTAGTCTTCCCCTGTAAATATGGGTACATGGCTGCATGGTAAGGGTCAAACCCATAGCCTAAAATATGCACCTCGGTAAATAGTAAACTAGCATTTACCTCCACCCCAACCCATAGACGCGGCAGTTTTTGACTGGAAGTACGCTTAGCAAAATTCTCTAGACGTCTGACGGCATGATAGTAACCGCTTACTGTATGATGATCGGTAATCGCCAAGTGAGACATATTCAGTGCGATCGCTTGATCGATCAACTCTTCAGGCTCCAGTTTGCCATCGGAGAAGACTGTATGCAAATGAAAATTTAGTAAATTAGGGCAGCTTGAAGCATCAACAGATGCCATTAACTGTCGCAAACTTAGATTCACTAAGGAATTAAGTTTTGGGTGGGTTTGCGATATCATAAAACACCCTTTCAGTGTCCTATCTTTTAACTTATCTTAACTCTTATTTTACCTAGATGGCCTGATTAACTTTCCTGCCAATCGAAATCCCCTCACCGCAATGCTTTCCCGGTTGCATGCCTAAACTTTTTTGAGTAGAGCGTAGGGAGCCCATACCCCATACCCGATTTAATCAAGCCGACACGAACGTCGTTGCCGATCGCCATTCAGATCGAACCAGGCGTAAGCAAAATGGCTGATGCAATTGAGTTGAGGGTAGGCTCCACGCAAAGCATACATTTGGTCTTCTAGCGACAGTCTGCCTGAGTCTCCTCTGCCCCAATAACCAGCTATGACTGGACAAATTGTTTGACTGCCATGAGCTTGCTGCATAACTAATGCTAGCTCGTCAATCAGGCAATCGGCACTACCACAAATGGCATAGGTCATCGGTGCCCACTCCGATACGTTTTTAAACTGGTGCCAGGGCTGTAATCTTGGGTCTACCCCCCGACTAGAGTTAAGGTTAGCTCTGGGGAAAAATACAGCTCCAGTGGCAATGCCTAGCTGGCGCACAGGTATAGAGACGCTGTCGAGAAACTCAATCACACCTCGACGGGCATGCGTTACAGACAACCGCCACAGTTCTTGATTAATGCTTTTGAGGTTACTACCCAGCTTAATTGCTTGGCGTTGCGATTGGACTTCGTCGGGTAGATACCACAGTGGTCGATCGGCATCTTTAGCCTGGGCTGTCACCTGCCCCTTTTGCATATATCGATAGATTAGATCCTGGCCGCGCTGACTAATTGCTCTAGTGAGAAGCGTACTGGCCGAAGACGATCCATAAATCATCAAATCGCGCACATCGCTGACTACTGATTCAGCGCGGTGGGGATAGCGGATATAGTCAAAAACAATGCCATCGGGACGCCGTTGTGCCACCTGCTGCACCAGCAAGCTCAGATCGGCTCTAGCTTGCGTACTATATGGATCGACATAGATATGTGCAGCCCTTCCCTCATCTGGTATACCAGCAGGATCTTGCAGATTAGTCTCACCATAGCCATTACGGGCGATCGCACCTTTACGATCGGCTCGCTTGGCATAACTAGGGCCAAAATTCATGGAAAACAACCAGGCGTATACTGCTATACCTCTGCTGTGCGACTTGGCGATCGCCTGCGCCAATAGATCGTTATTATTGGCAGTACTCTCCACCACGGATGGCCAAACTGTAGGGTTATCACGCTTGGGCAATAATACCCGGCCATCGTAAAACGTACTCAGATAAATGCGGTTGTAACCAAAGTTGGCAATATTATCCAGTACTTGATCTAACTGACCTGGCTTGAGATCGCATGGGTAAACGCGCAGCCAGACCGCTTGCGTGCTGGGCCAATAGCTTTGGCGGCATTGCCTGAGTCGTTCGGCATGCATTTGCACTAGTTGGTTGTACTGTATTTGTGCGGTGCGATCGCCCCTTGTAGCTGCCTGGAGTAAATTCGCTTTCCTAATAATCTCCCGATCGCTCAGTCGGCAAGCCAAAGTTTGTGCTTGTAAGGCACTCAGTCCCAATAAATGGTGGATCGTAAATATCCATAGAAAATACCAAAAGCAATGCAACCCATTAATCTTAGTTCCTAGCAAGAGCCTCATCTCCAACCCACACCATAGCCAAATATAGCGGTATTCATTGATTTATCTGTACAGGCAAACCTATATGTCTGCCCTGTCTGACCTGCCAAGAAAAATCACTACCAGAGAAATATGCAGTATGCGAGAATTGTTAAAAATGATTTAAGATTGTTTTTAGCCAAATCACCCGAACTACACGTTAAGACAGGAGAAGTTTTGTATGGCACTCGTACCTATGCGGTTGTTGTTAGATCACGCCGCTGAACATGATTATGGTATTCCCGCATATAACGTCAATAACATGGAGCAAATCCAGGCGATTATGCAGGCAGCAGCAGAAAATGATAGCCCTGTGATTTTGCAAGCTTCTCGTGGTGCTCGCAAGTATGCCGGTGAATCTTTCTTGAAGCACCTGATCTTGGCAGCAGTAGAAACCTATCCAAATATTCCGATCGCCATGCACCAGGATCATGGTAATGGCCCTTCCACCTGCTATTCTGCAATTCGTCACGGCTTTACTAGCGTCATGATGGACGGCTCCCTAGAGGAAGATGCAAAAACTCCTGCTAGCTACGAGTACAACGTCGAAGTTACGCGCAAGGTTGTGGAAGTAGCTCACGCTGTTGGCGTCAGTGTTGAAGGTGAACTCGGCTGTCTTGGCTCTCTGGAAACTGGTAAGGGTGACAAAGAAGATGGCCATGGTTTCGAAGGTACGCTTTCCCACGATCAGCTTTTGACCGATCCCGATGAAGCAGTTGACTTTGTTGAGCAAACTGGAGTTGACGCGCTAGCCGTAGCGATCGGTACCAGCCACGGTGCCTACAAGTTTACTCGCAAGCCGACTGGCGAAGTTTTAGCTATGGATCGCATTGCCGAAATCCATCGCCGTTTGCCCAATACTCACCTGGTCATGCACGGTTCATCTTCAGTTCCCGAAGACTTGCTTGAGATGATCAACCAGTTTGGTGGCAAAATCCCTGAAACCTACGGCGTTCCAGTAGAAGAAATTCAGAAGGGGATCAAGAGCGGCGTGCGTAAGGTAAATATTGACACCGACTGCCGTTTAGCCATCACAGCAGCTGTGCGTGAAGCTCTATTTAAGGCTCCAGCAGAGTTCGATCCTCGTCACTTCCTCAAGCCTTCCATCAAATACATGCAGAAGGTATGTAGCGATCGCTATGTGCAATTTGATTCGGCTGGCAAAGCTAGCAAGATCAAAGTTATGGATCTTGATACTTTTGCTGCTCGCTACGCTAAGGGCGAACTCTCTAATCCTAAGAAGCGCGTTACCGTAAGCGTCTAATTATCGATAATTGATACTCAGTGATTTCATATAGTTGACTCCTTTTCAAAACTATACTTAGAGATACCTATTTCGGTATCTCTTTTTTATTCCTTTTATATTTGCTATTTAAAACGAGTTGGTAATGACACACGCAAGCGCGATTAACCACACGATTAACCATAGTCAACGGCTGCAACTCGCACCCCTTGAAATGCCTGCCCGACTGTTGCTAGGGCCGGGGCCTTCTAATGCCCATCCTGCTGTTCTCGATGCCATGAGCAAAGCCCCTGTGGGGCATCTCGATCCAGCCTTTCTGAAACTAATGGATGAGATTCAGTCGCTGATCCGCTATACATGGCAAACGGAAAACTCTCTGACGATCGCTGTGAGCGGTACTGGTACGGCAGCCATGGAAGCCACAATCGCTAATTCCGTAGAACCAGGTGATATCGTTTTGATTGGCGTGGCTGGATATTTTGGCAATCGCCTGGTTGACATGGCAGGCAGATATGGGGCGGATGTGCGGACTATTACTAAGCCTTGGGGGCAGGTATTCAGCCTGGCAGAACTACGCTCGGCAATGGAAATCCACCGTCCGACGATCCTGGCACTGGTTCATGCCGAAACCTCAACGGGCGCACGTCAACCACTGGAAGGAGTTGGTAGTTTATGTCGGGAATTTGGTTGCCTGCTTTTGCTAGATACAGTTACTAGTCTGGGTGGCGTTCCCATCTTTTTGGATGAATGGGGCGTCGATCTCGCCTACAGTTGCAGTCAAAAGGGGTTGGGTTGCTCGCCTGGAGCTTCACCCTTTACGATGAGCGATCGCGCGATCGCCAAATTACAGCAGCGTCAAACCAAGGTAGCAAACTGGTATTTGGATATGTCGCTATTGGGTAAGTATTGGGATAGCAATCGCGTCTATCATCACACAGCTCCGATCAACCTCTACTACGGCCTGCGTGAAGCTCTGCGTTTAATTGCCGAGGAAGGATTAGAAAACTGCTGGCAACGCCATCAACAGAATGTCGAATATCTTTGGCAAAGCTTAGAGCAGATCGGCCTGAAGTTGCATGTAGATCGTGAGTTTCGCCTACCAACATTAACAACCGTATGTATTCCTGAAGGAGTCGATGGCAAAGCAATCGCGCGGCAGTTATTGCTCGAACACCATATCGAAGTCGGTGGTGGTTTAGGAGAACTCGCGGGTAAGGTTTGGCGCGTCGGACTAATGGGCTATAACAGTAACAAAGCTAGCGTCGATCGCCTGATTGCGGCATTAAAAGAGGTTTTACCTCATGTCTGACAAACTTGATGCACTCCATAACGCACCACAGGTCAGCATTATTATGGGCAGCGATTCCGATCTGCCTACGATGCAAGCAGCGATCGCCATTTGCCAGCACTTTAATGTCCCCCACGAAGTTTTAATCGTCTCCGCCCATCGCACGCCCGATCGCATGGTGGAATTTGCCAAACATGCCCACGAACGTGGTATCCGCATCATTATCGCTGGTGCAGGGGGTGCAGCACACTTGCCAGGTATGGTAGCAGCCCTCACACCTCTACCCGTAATTGGCGTACCCGTATCTACCAAACAACTTAATGGTGTTGATTCGCTCTATTCAATCGTGCAAATGCCTAAAGGGATTCCAGTGGCAACAGTAGCGATCGGCAACGCCGAAAATGCCGGGTTGCTAGCGGTACAGATTTTAGCAACATCTCAACCGGAGTTATTAAATCGAGTGCAAGCCTATCGCCAAGAACTAGCCAATTCAGTTCTGGCGAAGCAGGCACAAATCAACACTATGGGCACGACGGCATATATCAATGCTAAATTCCCAGAATCTAGTAAACCTTAAAATTTTCGCGGCAAAAGTCAAGTTCGCAGGCTAACCGCTAGTTTTTGACTGATTGGACATCCTTTACTGAGAATCCGTGCTTATCAAATTCCTTGTTTAAAGCGATCGCATTCTGCACTCGGTCTACAAACATCACACCATTAAGGTGATCTAGCTCGTGCTGAATTACTCTAGCTAGCAGACCATTTGTCGTCAGTTTTTGTGGTCTACCATCCTCATCACGAAAAACAACAGTCACCTCATCTGGTCTCTGCACATCAAGAAATACCTCAGGCACACTCAGGCAACCTTCTTCACCTACTACTATCGATCCCCCCAAAGAGATCAGCTCTGGATTAATTAACACCAGAGGTGGAACATCCTCATCCTTGATATGAATATCAATCACGATCACCTGCTTATTCACCCCCACCTGTGGTGCCGCCAGTCCGATCCCATCATTGCTGTACATCGTCTGTAGCATTTCCACTGCCAGGGCGCGAATTTCAGCATTAACTTTACTGACTCGTTTAGCTGGTTGCCTTAAAACGCGATCGCCCAGCTTATGTACCTTCAAGGGCGGATTCTTTAGCTTTTGCTTGGGTACTTTGATCGGAGTGGTGGTGGGCATTGCAACTACATAAAATACTTAACTCGTTTCTATTTTGACATAAGTTACAGTCTGGCGATTGGCGGTAATACTATTGACATAGATTCTTAAACCGTTATCCAGAATACCCAATCGAGAATGTCGGTTTTCCTCTCTTCGATTAAACGATACAGAAGTGTAAGAATAGATTAAGTCACAAAGCATTTAAAAGTAAATCAGGAGTGACAAGCATGTTTGACTTAGATAACATTGATGCCAGCCAAAATGCTCTGCTCGCTTATCTACAGGATCAGTCACCTGAAACACTAGCGAAAGTGGCTCAGTCTGTGAGTCCTGAAGTAAAGCAGATTATTTCGCATAATATTCAAAACATTGTGGGAATGCTGCCACCCCAAAGCTTTAGCGTTCAAATCACCACAGATCGCGAAAACCTAGCAGGATTGCTAGGTTCGGCGATGATGACTGGTTATTTCCTCAAGCAAATGGAGACTCGTATGGATTTGGATCGCAGCCTTGCAGGAGTCTCTAGTTTGGATAAAGAAGCCTAACTCTTAGTAGATTGTTCTTCTGTGGGAGCAACTGGCTTCGTATGCTTGTGAAAGCGGATGCCTAAAAACACGTCGTAGATAAAGCTACCAAAATCAGGGAACTGCAATAGTCCAAGAGTTTGAGGCGCACCTTTTTCGTCCAGAAGTGGCTTCATCTGGTAATAGGCAGTTTGATAGTTATACCAAGGAATAGAAGGCCATAAATGATGGATAAGGTGGTAGTTCTGACCCAGTAGAAGAACATTTAGAAACCAACCAGGGTAAACCCTCGCATTCTGCCAACGGCTAGTTTCCTTAAAGGGGCGGTGAGGCAGATAGTCAAAGAATAAGCCCAATGCTAAACCCATGATCCCTGCTGGTACAAACCAGTAGCCTAGTATGTAATTTAAAAAGCCAAACTGATAGCCCGCAATCAATAAGAACACTAAGATCGATCGGCTGATCGCCCACTCTAACAATTCAAAATTACGCCACAGTCGGCGCTGAAAGAAAAAGACCTCATGGTAGAAAAAGCGGACAGGAATTAACCACAAAGGCCCCCCAGTAGAGACAAAATGGTCTGGATCGTTCTCTGGATCGTTGACATGCGCATGATGCTGCATGTGCACTCTCGTAAATACTGGATAGACAAACCCCTGTAAAATAGCTGATACATGTCCGATCGCAGCATTAAGCGCACGGTTGCGATGAGCTACTCCATGGGAAGCATCGTGAATTACTGTACCCAGTACGTACATCGCTACAAAGTTAGCGATAAATACGCACCAGTGCGGCCAATCCCACACCCAATAACCTAATGTTGAGGTGATCCCCAAGACAATAGAGCCAAAAAACAAAATTAACGTTGGATTAAATGCGCCGGGAGCGCCCATTAAATCCAGTGGAACAGTCAGGGGTTTCCCTGTCTGCTGCATCGCACACACTCCTTGGTAACCAGATAAAAAACGTATGATATTAAATTCAGCAGCCTTAGGGACTGCGAGCAACTATATTGGGCTAATGGTTTGTATAACCTTTTGTAGTATACGTTACGAGGCAAATATTGTATAGTTTTATTACAAACTCACGGAATACAACTATCCACAGCATGATTTTGCCCAGGTTTAGCAGCTTATTTATGCTTATGGCAATCTTTTTTAGGGTTTCCGGTGGTGCAATGGTTCCGCCCCATACGCAATGTTTATGCCCCTCATCAATGTCTATAACTAAGGGGGATCGAAATCAACATCGTTATCCTGGACTAAATTTGGCAGGGTAACAGACCTGATCGTGCTAGCTTTACGACTTTCCCTCTGAGTTTGCATTTCGACCGCGATCGCTTCAAATATTACTTCCATAGACCCTAGGGGTAAGGTAATGGGTGTTCGCACAGTCATAAAATCAGCATTACTTTCCCGCTGAAAATCAACCAACCAGCGCGGCCCATCAATGATATTCCTGGTTTGGCAGTCTTTAACCCAAAATTTGACAAACAGCTTTGACTCAACCACAGGTAACTTGATCAGGATTGGTAAGGTTACACCAGAGATCGCTTCACCTTCAGGTATTTCCAGGACGGGCAATGGTACTGGCTCATCAGTACCTAGAGTCGGCCAAAGGTTAGATGTATTTGCTGTGGAGCGATCGATTACTTGGCTAGCAGCAAGCACTTCATACAAGGCATCGCTCAAGGCATCACTTATGCTACTTTCTGGTTCATAAACTGGCTCAGAGAAAGGATGTTGTGACTCGGGATTATCTTCATTTGGCAAGCTTTCTGGGCTCTCAATTTCCGTTGCATTCGTTACATCTGGAATATCCGTTGTTTCTTCGCCATCACTAATAGCAATAGGTACTGTCTCCGATTCTGTTTCAGCATCTAAACCTGCCAATAGCTCATCAGCCATCAACATCTGCTCAAACTCATTATCAAGATCTTCAAGACCAAGAGACTTGTCAATTTCAGATTCTAGCTTTTCCACCTCAGCATCAATGAATTCACTGACTTGTTGCTCGATCGAGCTTTCATGAATTGATTCTCTAGAAATTGCTTGCAGCTTATCTAAGAAGCGATCGCTTACTGGAGGAAATTGTGGGGTAACGCTGGAGTTTACTGCTTGTTCTGGATCGTTTTGAAACGTTTGCAAAGGGAGATCGACCTCTTGCTCCAGATCGCGTTCAACCTCAGACCCCAATTCTAGTTCTGGTGTTGTTTCCACCATGGGATCTAAAGCTGACTGGTCTGCCCCCACAAGATCGTCAGACTCAGAGAGTGGATCGAGCGTATTCCCTAGATCGTCTAAAATAACTATGTCGCTCTGTTCAGGTTGCCATTGTGTCTGCGCTAAAGGCGATATTCTAGGCAGCTCCGGTAGCTTAAGGGGCTTAGTTAATATTTTTTCTTCCTCATTTGTCGATCGGCGCAGGTCTGATTTGAGGGGAAGTTGAGGGAGCTTTAGATTTGATAGATTCTGAAGCCTTTCTGACTGAATTGTGGGGTTAGCTGGTATTGCTTCAGACTTGTCAGGTTGACGTGGCTCTGCTGATTGAGGTGTGGAATTAATGGCTATTTCCTGCGCTACCTCAGCCAGAATATCGTGGGATTGGTAAGTGAGTGCGATCGCATGGTAATAGATATGTGGTTGGCTATCTAGTGTTGCGACATCAACAGACGGGTGTAACCTCACCTCACCAATCATCACTTGCGATGTTTGCACGGGAATAGATAGTTCAAAGCTAAAGTTAATTGGCTCGCCTAGACTACCAGAAGCTGCAAGCGCATACCTAGCATGCATGACCGTCTCAAGATCCTGAGGATTCTTTAATACAACTTCCAACTCCCCTGGTAAATAGGATGTTCCAGACAAAACCGGTGTCTGCCCTTCAGATACCAAATATTGGGATCGATCAAGCGCGATCAAGTGATATGGCAACGCAGGGGATTGTGCGGTGATTGCCTCTGTTACTTCAGGTTCAGTAGGTTCAGGTGGTAGTTCGCTCAGACTTGTTAAGCTTTGAGGCTCAACCGTCAAGTCCAAATCTAACTGTGGGGCAGTAAATTCAGTCAATGCTAGCTGTGACTGCTCTGCGATCGCCTCTATTTCAGTGGTGTCTGTTTCAACAGTAATATCAGTTTCAGGTGATGGGGAGATGATCTCAAGACCTTGTTCTTGCAAATCGAATTGGGCATCCAGATTAGGTATCGGCAGATTTAAGTGCCAATCGCTAGCTAGTTCTGCTGATATTGCCTGTACTTCAATCTGTACAACTACCGACCAGGGGGAATGCTGTTGCTCCTTATACTCTCGCTCATCTAGCTCCGTACATTCGATTCGCCATGTACCCGGCGTAAAGTTTGTATAGGGCATCACAATCAGCAGGCCTTCAGGATTGACGCGCTTAGCTATTTTTTGTTGGCTCGGCTTGTGTATACTTTCTGGGCTAGGAACATAGCGTAACTGAATCCCTACTAACACATCGGCAAATTTAGTTCTAGAGGCAAGACGATATTGGCCCTCTAAAATTTCGACAGTCGGAGACTCTAGGGGTAACCAGGACTTGTCACCTTGTTTTTGCAACAAAAACTCCCAGTTTTCCATAAGGCTTAGTACCAGATATGCAGCTAGACATGCAGAAATACTAACTCATAGTCTACGAGATCGAGAAAAATTGCTGGATAGATCCCGCAAAAACTTTAGACTTGCCATATGATCTACACCCTTTCCATCGCCGCAAGTGATTTCGGTACATCGCTAGTCAAGACTTCATGACCTGTGGGGTCATTGGTAACCCGCACATCATCTTCGATCCGAATACCAATTCCTTTCCAGATATCTGGAATTTCAGGTTGCCCCTCCGCAGGAGTAGCATCGGTTGCAATATAAATACCTGGTTCAATGGTTACAACCATTTCCACATCTAGACTTTGCCAACTTTCCCCATACTTATACACACCGGCATCATGCACATCTATGCCTAACCAATGCCCGGTCCGGTGCATGAAAAAAGGCTTGTACTTTTCTTCTTTAATTAGCTCTTCCAAGGACCCTGTAAGTAACCCAAGCTCTACTAGTCCTTCCGTAATTACCTTAACCGCAGCATCATGCATGGCATTATATTGGTTGCCAGGTTTAACTTGGGCGATCGCAGCTAGTTGCGCTTCTAGCACTAATTCATAAATAGTTTTTTGTGCCGACGTAAATTTGCCACTGATCGGAAAAGTACGCGTAATATCGGCATTGTAGTATTCATAGGAACAACCAGCATCAATCAGCAGCAAATCACCTGCCTGTAGCTGTTGATTATTTTCCACATAGTGCAAGATGCACGAATTCTTGCCTGAAGCCACAATTGAAGGATATGCAGGGCCTAACGCACCATTACGACGAAAGTGATTTTCGATCTGCGCCTGAATTTCGTATTCATACATACCAGGACAAGCAGACCGAAAAGCCAAGTTATGAGCATCCACAGAAATAGCGATCGCCTTCCGCAACAATTCCATCTCATCCGCACTCTTACACAACCGCATTGGTGCAACTAGCAGGCTAGCATCAGCAATAGCAGTTGGTCCCGTTCCTCGCTTGTGGTAGGTAGACAGCAAAGTCTGGTAATGATGCAGAATCTTTTGATTAAAATCCCGATCACGACCAAAGGAATAATACAGAGGGTCAGCTTGTTCTATATATTGCATGAGCTTTTCATCCAGCTCATTAATCGGATAGGCAATATCAGCACCATACTTTTCCTGCGCACCCTCAATGCCCACTCGATAGCCCGACCATGTCTCTTTTTCGCGATCGCGTGGGCGCACAAACAAAATAAATTTATGTTCCTTATGATTAGGAGCGATCACAGCTACTGCATCAGGTTCAACAAATCCCGTCAAATAATAAAAGTCACTATCTTGACGATAGAGATGCTCAACATCTCGATGATGAGTAGCAGAGGGAGCACTACAAAATATGCCCACTCCTGCACCAATTTTCTCCATTAATTGCTGACGACGCTGAGCAAACTCTCCACCCATATATCTAATATTTCCTAACACTTCCTAGAGCTACTTTAGCCCATTAGAGAACGTTTCAGGGAAGAAGAGATTTAAGCGATGGATAGGCTACAGAACAAAGAGGGTTCCCATTTATAAGTGAGAACCCTCTTTTGCTTGTAAGATTAACCTGGCACCGAGCTATTTTCCCGCAGAGCTACCCCTGAAGTATCTTGGCCGTAACGACGTTTCACAACTGAGTTCGAGATGGGTCAGAGTGGGTCCATCGCACCATAGGCACCAGGAAGACTGGTGGGCAGAGCCCTGAA
>CALRKB020000056.1:0-35734 GCA_943367755.1 Rhizobium sp. Q54
CATTTCACCACTAAAGTTGTTCCTGCTGTAAAGCTAGGAATTTTGGAGACTGGGTTATCTTGGTCGCAATTACTAACGATGCGATATGCGATCTAACTCATTGTAGACAATGCTTGTAGCTTTCCCATGCGGCGGAACCAGTGCCCCAAACACGCTTGCATTTCTCACTGATTGTTATAAGTACTGGATAGCACTCACTGATTGCGACGGTTTCCGCATTGATACTCTCAAGCATATTTCCGTGGATGAAGCTCGTAACTTTTGTGGAGCTATCGGAGAATTTGCGGAATCGATAGGCAAACATAATTTCTTCCTGGTCGCTGAGATTGCTGGAAGTGATAGTGCTGCCGATTATTACCTCGACCGTTTGGCAATATTACGGCGCAATCTCAGTGCCGCCTTAGACATAGACGTGGCAAGAATTGCTTTGCAAAATGTCGGCAAGGGTCTAGTTCCAGGGAGAACCTATCTCGAACTGTTTAAGGAGAATACTGACGACTTCGGATCGCATCGCAGTCTTGGCCACCAGCACGTATCCATCTTGGACGATCACGATCACGTATCGGGTAAAAAGGTACGGTTTTCGACAGAGATTCCCGATGATTCTCCTGTGAAGGACTATCAGGTAGCTGCTGCCACTGCTTTCCAGTTGTTCACACTAGGGATTCCTTGTATTTACTCAGGTACAGAACAAGCTTTTGCTGGTCCTGCGCAATCCCAAATTCAATTTTTAATAAATGAAGGATGGAGCGATCCAAACAACCACGGCGATCGCTATTTACGCGAGACAATGTTCGGCCCCGACCATCCACGAGCAGATTACACCAATGATTTAAGTACTCAACTAACCAGTCAGGACACCTCACTACCAGGCTTTGGAGCTTTTGGTACGGCTGGAAAGCACTGCTTCGATCCTGACAGCCCATCATACGTGCGAATTGCCGCATTGTGCCGCATTGTGCCGAGTTCGTGCCGAAACACTAGCATTGAGAACAGGTCGTCAATACCAACGTCAGATCCGTCTTCCAGGCACTGGGTTTGAGTTGCCAAAAGCAGGCGAGCTTGTAGCCTGGTCTCGCATTCTTAGTAACCAGGAAGCAATATGCATTGTTAATCCCAATGGGACTGCACCCCGAGGTGGGGACATTGTTGTCGCAGCAGAACTCTGGCCGATAGGGACAGAATTTACAGTAGTTGCCAATACCGCTCAAGTAGCGACAGGAGTTGCATTCACTGGTTCGCATCCCGTAGGTTCAAAAGTTCGCGTAAAAGGACTCAGTAATGGAGAACCTGCCTTTATTGAAATTCGCGATGTCCCACCTGCTGAGGTACTTGTATTAGTGAAATAGTGGCAAAAGTATAGTCTTTCTAAAAAGAGTTTCGATCGCTTAGTTCCTGAAGGCTTAGCTATGGAGGAAGACGACGAGGTGCTTCTCGATCCCAATGACATCGAGCGACCATTTAAAGAAGGAAACGATATTGCTCAGGAGAGCGGGACACTTTGACGCCAACACCAGCGATCGATGCATAGATTTTATATGACTGTTATTTGACTCACAACAAGCGATCTTCTTTTTGGGTAGTTTGTGGAGAATCAGGTTTAGTTGCTTGTGACACTCTTAACTATTGTCCCCTAACCAGCCCTGTTCGTAGAGACGTTGCCATGCAGTGCGAATATGCTTAGGCTTAAATAACTGATGTTTGCGATCGCTCCAATCATGAACGCCTGCGATCGCCTCTTCCATACCAACAAGGCAATCGCTTCTCGTCACAACCCAGTGTGTCGTAGCCAGTAGCTCCATGCCATAAGGAGTTTCAAATCCTTCAACCAGTTCGCTAACTCGATTGACCCGTGCGATCGCCTCAGGCGTATTTGCCAGAATTTCAGTAGCTTCCTCAGAGGCATGGGGAAGCAAGTGCATCTTTGCCTCTTTACTGCGATCGCCATAACCAGTAATGTAGTGACTGTCCAGAGTCTGTAATAAGTGGTTCAAGTTATTGGCATACGGTCCAAACTGGTGCTTAATGTACTGGAGTTTCAGCGGCTCCCCCGCCTCTTGCACGAAGTAACCAAGTTTCTGCACCTCTAGCTTGGTTAACCTATAGACCGTCTGATAACCTTCGATGAGTTTGATCAAGATGGCACGGGCATGAGTAAGGGCTGGCTTTTGGTCAGATACTGCCATCTCGTCAACAGCAGGAGCACCCTGCGGCTCGAATACTAGCGCCTCAACATCAGACAACTGAGCAAATGCTGCTTCGATCGCCGATCGAACTTGCCCCCAATCTAAACCACCATTGCCACAGCCAAGCGGTGGTATGGCGATCGACTTAATGCCAAGCTCTCTAACCTTAGCGACCAGATCTTGCAATCCCGATTCGATGCTTTCTAGGCGCGATTTATTCTTCCAATGGTCTTTTGTGGGGAAATTGATAATATAGCGAGGCGGTAACAGGCTATCTGTCGAAACGACAAACATTTTGCCTAGCTGAACCTCACCCGCACGACAGGCACGCTCGTATTGCTTAAAATTTTTGGGAAATGCCTGTTTAAATTGCAAAGCAATGCCCTTGCCCATGATGCCAACACAATTAACCGTGTTGACCAAGGCATCTGCTTTAGACTCCAATAAATTGCCTTGCTTAAAATAAATCATGGTAGGAAAAGACTCTAACTTTAATAATACCAATTTGAACGTACTGAGATCCTTGGTCTATGTTGCACTCCTTGGAGCATTCGCTCGACTTGCGTCCCTATAGTACGGTCGATCGCGCCGATTTCCACAATTAAATGCCAAGGTACAAAGTCATACACCAAAAACTCTGCCTGGCGGCGGCGTTTGCGATCGGGGTCATCATCCGTATCAGCCCAAAACCTGGACTCCATAACCTCCCAGTCCACACAGCCCAGATCCCCAAGATCGTCATAAAAATCGCTGTATGCCACTGTTGCGTGACCATCTGTAAAGACGTATACCAAGCCCGTTGCTTCGATTGCTTCCGCTGTCGTTACCAGATGCAAGATCGGTGATTGCCCTTCGCGATAACCTTCGACTCGATTCTTATGGATGGCATAAAGCATAGGCGATCGCGGTGCAAAGTAGAAAGGCGCATAGTCGTGTAGCACGCCACCCCTCCCCAACGGAACGGACGTTTTGGCTCGCCTGTCCTGGATGCCCTCATAGGCAATATTGGTATAGGTAGTCTGCTCCTGTGACAGCTTGTTTTTGGACATTAACCCACCCATCTGCAGGATCGATGCCAAGTTTTTGAGAGATGTAATGTGATAGATGGCTGTGGTCATCGCACCAGAATATCACCCAGATATCACGTTACAGAAATATCTGTTGCCCATAGGGAATCTACTGCTACTAAAGCATTGATGAGTCCATATTTCTGGAGGCAGCGGCATATTTTGCAGGCATTTTAACTTGATTGAGTCATATTTTAAGACTGACCAAGCAGCTTCGTTCCTCTTGGCAAGTCACGCACAATTCCGATGACTACTCCCCAAACATGAAAGTCGTCATCTGGACTGACACGTAGAGGCTTGTAGTTAGGATTTGCCGCCAACAGTACTATCCCATTATTCTCCCACTTAAGTTGCTTAACGGTGAGATCGCCATTGACAACAGTGATCGCAATATCAAGCTCCATCAACTCAGTGGTTCGCTCTACCATCAGCATATCGCCATGATTGATGCCTGCATTAATCATCGAATCGCCAGCCACATGCAGGAGAAATGTCTTATCAGGATGCTTGATGAAATCGTTCAAGTCGATCTCATCCTCAATATAATCCTCAACAGAGGAAGGGGAACCCGCAGGGACGGGGCACATATACAGAGGGAATCGCGTCTTACTCGAACAACTTGCTCTATAAATTGCTACAACTTTCATAAAAAGGTAATATTGAAAACTGTACGCCAATCATAAAGCTATGTCTTGTTTTATGACAATAGTTTTCAGCTTTTTAGTGCAGAATTTCCAACTTTTTCATCTTTTTTGCAGTGGTGGACGCGGTCTATCGGGTCGCAGCATGATCGTTTCATAAGCTCTAGCATGGTGGCGATCGCTGATCCAGCGATGATAAGTCTGGGAATGAACGGCCATGCTATGTCCCATTTGTGCTGCAGCACGTTCGATCGGCAAACCAAACTCCATCGAACGAATCGCCCAGGCATGACGCAGATCGTATGGGCTAAATGGCACTTCATAGCGTCGAAACTGCTTAGAGCATTGGTCGCTATTACTGATATTCAGTTGCTTGATATCGGCAAGAGAAAAATAATCGAACCACTCAGGGTAAATAGGATAAACGCGGCGATCGCCTGTTTTCCCACCCGTGATATTGAGGATAGGCAGGTCATCGAAATTGAGCGTTAGCAATTCACCAGGACGAATACCATAGGTTGCCAGCATACCAAATGCCCACTGCCAAGCAGGGTTAGGAATCTGTGAGTACCACTGCTGGATCGACTCATCAGATGGAATATCTCGCGGTTGCACCTTGCTTGGTGAATAGTTACCAATGTATTGAGATAAGTCAATGTCGAGTTTGGCAAACTTGGCAAGCGCAGATAGCGCCAGACAATAGCGGCGGCGGGTACGTGTATTTGGCTCGGTATTACGAACCAGATCGAGAATTATGTTCGGATTTAGTTCAGCATCTTGGGGTAATTTATCGAATACTTCCGTGTAGTCGTCCTTCCAGGTGCGATCGCTGATGCCTTGTGAAAGTTTATCAGCCTTAAATTGCCCAATTAGATTATCAACTCTAGGCATTACCTCGGTTTGAGCCTCAACATCTTGAAAACGAGTCCAATCAAACCTGTCTAGCGCTAAGTCACTGCTTACCTGTCGTGCTTCTGCTTCCGCATGCTTAATTCCTGCTGGGTTTGCATACCAGCTTAGGTAGATTCGCTGCTGATAGGGTTTAGTTTTGGCGGAGTTGGGTTTAGGTGGTAACGTTGCTCTTAAAGTGAGGCGATCGCCTTTCACCTCAATTGCTATGCCAGTTTTGCCAGCTTTGAGCCTGGCATTTGCAGCCTTAACAAGTTTATCGGACACAGTTTTTAAGGACTAATTTGGGGACTAAATTACAACCTGTTCTATCGTTTTTAACCCCTTCCATCGGCATTATCGGTAATATACCAATTCATACGATAAAGCCCTGAAAGCACTTCCAGGACTAAAAAGCTTGATATATAAGGAAAGCTGGTGACAAGATTTGAACTTGCGACCGGCGGTTTACAAAACCGCTGCTCTACCACTGAGCTACACCAGCAAACGAACGACTTTCAATTCTATCAGATTTGTGATCGCAAATCTATATGGTTGCCAAGATTTATCTCGAAAAACCTGTTATCCTTAATAAAAGAACTAGCTCGTCGTCGGTGAGATCGCGCCACTGGCCTGGGATAAGACTATCTAGACGTAAATGCGCGATCGCCACTCTGACTAATCTCAATGTGGGGAAGCCCACAGCAGCTGTCATGCGGCGCACTTGCCGATTTTTGCCCTCTGTTAGGGTTATTTCTAGCCATGCGGTCGGAATATTCGCGCGATCGCGAATTGGTGGATTGCGTGGCGGCAAGTTTGGGGACGCAGGTAAAAATTGTACTTTTGCTGGCTTGGTTTTATAGCCGCCTTTAATAACTACGCCCGTTTGTAATTTTGAGATCGCCTCAGGATCGGGTATATTTTCCACCTGTACCCAATAGGTGCGGGGGTGCTGGAAGCTAGGGTCGCTGAGTTTATGCTGTAGTTGGCCATGGTTTGTTAACAGTAAAAGCCCTTCACTGTCGAGGTCGAGGCGACCAACTGGATAAACAGAACTAATTGGGATATAGTCCTTGAGCGTAGATCTTGAGGTGGTAGAGTCGTCGCGATCGCTAAACTGGGTTAAAACGCCATAGGGTTTGTAAAAGACTAGGTAGCGGTATGACATTATGACTAGATGCAGCGATGAGGATCGCAATATTCTAGACTTAACTTCGCAATTACTATACTCTCCAATTTTGAACGCAGGGTCTTTAAAGCACTATTAGGTAGAATTGATCTAACTAGTCCGGAGAACACGCAACAAAATGCAACTTGTCGCACTGCAAAGCCTTCTAGACAATATCTCATTCGCCATCCTATTCATAACTATGTTGGTGTATTGGGTAAGTGTCGCTTTCCCTGCCATTCCCTATTTACTTCCTCTTGGTACAGCCGGTATGGTAATTGCCAATCTCAGCATTGCTACGCTGCTGGGAGCGAGGTGGATAGATGCTGGCTATTTCCCCCTCAGTAACCTCTATGAGTCTTTGTTCTTTCTGGCATGGGGCATTACCGCCATGCACTTGGTAGCTCAAAGCATTGGCAAGAAAAATATCAATGGTAAAAATTTAATCGGTGCTTTTACTGCCCCAATTGCAATGGGCATTACAGCTTTTGCGGCTCTCGTTCTGCCCGATGATATGCAACTGGCTGCACCATTAGTGCCTGCCTTAAAGTCTAATTGGTTGATGATGCACGTTACGGTGATGCTGCTCAGCTATTCTGCCTTGATGGTGGGTAGTTTGCTAGCGATCGCCTTTTTAATTGTGACACGCGGTGAAGAAGTGATTCTGCAAGGTAGTGCTTTTGGCAACGATCGCAGCCGCTTAAATCATACAGTTGCTTTTAAGGATGCTGTGAGCCTGCGCACAGAAGAATTGAAGGTTGCTGCCGTAACGTCGGTTAACGGGAATGGTCGAGCCGCGTCAACCCTAGTGATGGATAAACAGGTAACCGAACGGCAACCCCTATCTCTACAACGGCTCGGCTTGGGCGAAACCCTGGATAACCTGAGCTATCGCACAATTGGGCTTGGTTTTCCTCTACTCACAATTGGCATTATTGCTGGCGCGGTGTGGGCAAATGAGGCGTGGGGTTCCTACTGGAGTTGGGATCCGAAGGAGACCTGGTCGCTGATCACCTGGTTGGTATTTGCTGCTTATTTACATACGCGCATTACTAAGGGTTGGCAAGGTCGCAAGCCCGCTCTGCTAGCAAGTGCAGGGTTATTAGTAATTTGGACATGCTACCTGGGTGTCAACCTCCTGGGTAAAGGACTACACAGCTATGGGTGGTTTTTGTAAGCATCTATGCTGTTAGAAGTAAAAGATTTAATAATTAGTTATGGCTCCGCTTTACCGGCTGTAGAGCATGTCAGCATTCAGGTGCAGGCGGGAGAAAGTTTGGGATTGGTGGGTGAAAGTGGTTCAGGCAAGTCCACTTTGGGGCGATCGCTGATTCAACTATTGCCGAGTCACGCCCAGGTATCTGGCCACATCTCGATTGACGATACGTCTGTGATGGATTTATCGGCGGGACAACTCAGACATCTGCGCGGCGAAAAGGTGGCTCTGATCTTCCAAGATCCGATGACGCGTCTCAATCCCTTGATGACGATTGAGGCCCATGGCTTGGAAGTATTACGATCGCACTGCCCTGGAATCTCACGCCGTCAGGCGTTGCAAGATCTCCACCAGGCGCTCTCGGCTGTCCGCATCGATCCTAAACGCGCGCGGCAGTATCCCCATGAGTTTAGCGGTGGCATGCGTCAACGCGTCATGATTGCCCTCTCGCTGTTGTTAAATCCAGCCCTTCTAATTGCCGACGAACCAACCACCAGTCTTGATGTCACCGTAGCTACAGAGATTTTACAAGAGCTAACAAATCTGCGGCGGAACAGAAACATGGGATTGCTGCTGATTACCCACGATTTGGGTTTAGTCGCGCAATACTGCGATCGCATTGCCGTCATGTACGATGGTGCGATCGTGGAAACCGGCTTAGCGCAGCAAATTTTTCGCCATCCTCAGCACCCCTATACCCAAAAACTAATAGGTTCGGCCATCCACTTTAAGGATATGAGAGTGCCGAGTATTGATAATGGTAAGCGAGCTAGTCATGCTGATGCTCTCATCCCTTTGACTGGAAAGGCCAGAAATGGCATGGGGCGTGAAGCCAGTTCTGCCAATCCCTATGAACCACCCATCTCCTCCAAACCTCTGCTCAAAGTCAGCAATCTGATTAAGCATTATGCTACGGGCAGCAATTTTTTAGCCCGCTTCTTTGATCGATCTGACGGTCTGGTGCGGGCTGTGGATGGTGTGAGCTTGCAGATTTTTCCTGGTGATATTTTTGGCGTGATTGGTGAGAGCGGTTCTGGCAAAAGCACTACTGGGCGAGCGATTTTGCAGCTTGTGAAGCCGGATCAGGGTTTGGTGGAGTTTGATGGTATCGAACTAACCCGTTTAAAGGGTGGCAAGCTACGACGCATCAGACCTCAAATTCAAATGATCTTTCAAGATCCGCGTGCTTGTCTGAATCCTCATATGACGGTTTTACAAAGCATTGCCGATCCCCTATTCATCCATAAACTCGTACCCAACCGAGCCACTGCGCAGGAAAAAGTGCTATCCATCCTAGAAAGAGTGGGACTATCTAGTCAGCTAGCCTCACGCTTACCGCGCGATCTCTCGGGTGGGCAGTTACAAAGAGTAGCGATCGCCCGGGCTCTGATTACACGTCCGCGATTTCTGATCTGTGATGAGCCGGTTAGCATGTTGGATGCGACAATTCAGAGTCAGATTCTGCAACTGATGCTAGAACTGAAGCAGGAATTTAACCTGACTTATATGTTTATCACCCACGATTTGGGAGTGGCTCAGTTTTTTTGCAACCGCGTTGCCGTAATGCGCCAGGGTAAGATTGTCGAACAAGGTTCAACTGAAAGTGTGTTGGAAAATCCCACACATCCATATACTAAGGCTTTACTCAATTCTGTGCCCCGCCTACCCAACCTTGATAATTAGCTCGTTTCCTAAAAGCATCCAATTTAGAAAAGACCGCGATCATTTAAAGCCGAATAGTCTGATTGACAACTAATTTCAAGGCGGTACCTTGAGGAATGTAATAGAAATGAGACTGGCGCATCACATTTTCAATAGCTTCCTTATTGCCTGGTTTTGGCTGGTCTGGGGCGGGTGCAGGTGATGAAGCATCAATTAGATCGAGTCCCGAACTATTGGAAGTGTCAGATTTCTTTGTAGGAGATGTCTTTTGAGAATTGTTAGGCTTAGCAGTCGCTTCACGCGAGCTTACAGTTTCTTCTTCTCCATATTTTAGACCCATAAGAGAAGAACCATCCTGAGCCAGAAGTGCAATCGATCCTGCGGGTAAGTCATACTCTTTTCCATCTACGACAATACTGACAGCTTCTAGCTTCACAGCGCCTTTAGCAGATAGAGGATGTACTACGACTACCAAAGTTGTATCAGATGACAAGGCCTCTTTCCCATTCGGGGTTTTCAGCGATTCCTCTAGCCGCACGACAAATCTAGGGTTACTACTGCTAGGTGTACCGTTGCCAGAAAAAACAGCCGCATTCACCAGGGATGCTTTTGCCTGAGAGCCTGTCGCCAATGTCTTGCCAAGTGTATCTTTTGGTGCTGGTGAAACATTATCCTGGCCATATGTTTCACTATTGCCTGGTTTGTTGGTAGCTAAGGCGTGTGGTGTTTGAGAGTCTGTGGGACTTACAGGTGAAAGTGCTTCTGGGAGAGCATTAGGCAAAATCTTGAAGGATGCTGGCGGTAGTTGCAGGGGTGAGATCGCTTGCAGCGGTTGATCCGATAAAGGAGGGGGAGCAGAAAGATTGGCGACTGGCTCAAATAAAGTTTCTTTGCCCCAATATCTTCCTACTTGCATACCGGTGAGATTGTGCTTAGATACCTTAATACTCCTGTCTTGAGGCAGACCTGTAACATAGCCAAACGTCACTAAAGAAATGATTTCATCAGCTAGTGAGTAGGGCTTAGTTTTAGCTCGATCGCCTTGATTGCTGGGGGTAACGATAACGCTAGGAGTAACAACATTGGTTGGGGTTGATAGGGGAGGCAGTTTTTTGACTTGATTGGTACGGATAGCTGTTAAAGCGATCGCAAAAGAGCCAGCAAAGAAAACACCAAACAACAAAGCTACCTTAGTAACGGCGTATAGTTGAGCAAGAGCTAGAGGATTTTTGGCGATCGCAGTGCCATTCTCAGATTTAACTAGAGCAGTAATTTCGGTCGCAGCTTGTTTTGTGGCTGACAGCTCACTTGTTGCCGAGGAATTAGGTGACAGCTTGTTTGAATCTGCTAAATTTATGTCTTTCATGGTTCCTCATCCGCTTCTAGTACGCCTTTAGGCGCGCAAAGTTCTAGTAATCGAGTCTAGCACAGATCGAAATTAGGGCGAAATCACCCCATTAGACACTTTGACTACTAAGTTCATAGACAGGGGCGATCGCCTTTAGTCTTAACTTAGGATGATCGGACTCCACCTGGTTGAGATTCCATTGATTCTTAAATAGTAAAACTGGTCTATCCCAACTATCTTTTACGACAAATGTGTTGAATAGTCTGCCGATCGCATCTAGAACTTCCCAACCATCTTCCACCCAACGCGCCACAGAATAGGGCAAAGGTTCAAGTAAAGACTCTACACCATATTCATTCTGGAGGCGGAACTGTACTACCTCAAACTGAAGTTGCCCGACTGCACCGAGGATAGGGTCGCGTTTAGCCTCATCAATGGAGTACATGATTTGAATCGCGCCTTCTTCCTGAAGTTCAGATACGCCTTTGCGAAACTGTTTGAACTTAGAAGGATTGGGATTGCGGAGATAGGCAAATAGCTCCGGTGAGAAACAGGGAATCCCTTCATATTGGCGCTTGCTGCCCACGCAAATCGTGTCACCGATCGCAAACATGCCGGGATTATTCAAGCCAATTACATCACCTGCATAGGCTTCAGCCAGAATTTCGCGATCTTGACCGAATAGCTTTTGGGCGTGGGATAGGCGAATTGTCTTACCAGTACGCACATGCATCACGGTCATATCTTTATCAAACTTGCCAGAGCATACTCTCACAAACGCAATGCGATCGCGATGTCTGGGATCCATATTCGCTTGTAGTTTAAATACAAACGCTGAAAATTCCTCATCGACAGGAGAAATCTCACCTATGCTGCTGTCATGTACACCTGGTTTGAGTGCATGTTCCAAAAACGCCTTGAGAAATAGCTCTACACCAAAGTTGGTCATAGCACTACCAAAAAAGATGGGAGTCATAGCGCCACAATGCAGGGCTTTCTCATCCCACTCTGCCCCCAGGCTTTCCAGAACTTCCAATTCTTCTTTAAATTGAGCTAGTAGATCGCTATCGATGGATGCTTCCCAACTGGGATCGTCGAAGGGTACGATCTGAACTTCTGCTTCCCTTTGTCCGTGCCCACTACGCTTGAAGAGATGCACGGTATGGCTAGCGCGATCGTAAACGCCCTTGAAGCGATCGCCTGTGCCAATCGGCCAGTTCATCGCATAGGGTGCCAATCCTAGTTCCTTCTCAATCTCATCAAGTAGCTCTAATGGTTCTCTGGCAGGGCGATCAAGCTTATTAATAAAGGTAAAAATGGGTAGCGATCGCATTTTGCACACTTCAAACAGCTTGCGCGTCTGGGTTTCCAAACCCTTGGCGGCATCGATCAGCATCACAGCGTTATCCGCCGCTGCCAGGGTGCGATAGGTATCTTCACTAAAGTCTTTGTGTCCGGGCGTATCCAGTAGGTTGACACAGCAGTCGTTGTAGTTGAACTGCAATACCGTGGAGGTAATCGAAATGCCTCTTTGTTGCTCTAGCTCCATCCAGTCGGAGGTAACATGACGCTGTGACGCCCGTGCTTTCACGGCACCAGCTAAATGAATTGCGCCCCCGTACAGCAATAATTTTTCGGTTAATGTGGTTTTACCTGCATCCGGGTGAGAGATGATCGCAAATGTGCGACGGCGATCGACTTCTTTTTCTAACTCTTGCTGCAATTGACTCATGGAATTTTTAGACGATTCGGAAAGTAGAATGTAATGTGATGCGATCTCGGTTATATGCGGACTATAACTATAGCTTCTCCAGTTCGTTACTGCCACTTACTTCAGCAACACCAATACTCAGCAATTGCTTTGCTTTCTTCAATCGATGCAGATACATTGGTTGCTTGCGGAGATCTGCCTCTTGTTCGGCGATAATGCGATCAAGAATCAGGATATTGGCATCAGCTCGTTCCATAATCTTCTGTTTTTTTTCAGCCCATTCTCGAACTCTTTCTGTACTAGGTGGCTGTGGTTGTTGATTCATATATGATTTTCAGCCTATAAAGGCTTACTTTTCACCAAAGACAGCAATATTTGCATTGTAACTGAAAGCATGTAAACCTGGGCTAGGTTGAGACCCGTAGTTTTTCCTCGTCAGGGTCAAGATGAGTTTTGCCCCACAAGCGATCGGCCAAAGCAAAGAGACTTTAGCTCGTCCCGGCGAACAAGAACTGACCCAAAAGAGTTCCGCTCATCAGGGTAAATAGGTGGAAGAAGGGACAAGAAGACGACGTAGGAAGTCAAAATCAATCCAACGTAGATTGTATGACCACTCGAATATGCCTACATACAGATACAAATACTTTTTGTGAATACCTCGAAACGGACGCAGGAAATTGCGTAAACCGACCCAAATCCCCTCCATAGTATTGCCATGCACAGGAGCAAAAGCCATCCCCATCTTCATCTCGGGCATACTCCCCAATTGAGTGACAAACACTTAGCCGGGTACGACCAGAAGCGGATCTGACCACTGCTGCGTCCAACGGTGCCGACAATGGGTGGACGGTCGTTTTCTAATCCTGACTAGGTATCCTTTAGAATTAGGTTACTTGTTAAAAGCTAAAAACTCCAGTTCCCATCTTGGATGGGGCTTATAGCTGCTTCAACTGCTGCGCAGGTGTAAAAAATTGACGACCGATCGTTTTCGTCACCAGCAGAGTCGTAATTAGATTAGCTGTAGTAATCGCAAACAAAATTACTAATTGGTAACGAACCGCCAACAATGGCGACACACCGCCTAAAATTTGCCCTGTCATCATGCCGGGCAGAGTCACCAAACCTACCACCATCATGCCGTTGATACTGGGAATCATCGCAGTTTTGATTGCCTCACTTTCATAGGTGGCGATCGCCTGTTGCGGGGTCGCCCCTAACGACAAATGGGTTTCGATTTCCCGCGTGCGATCGCGAAGTGACCCAATCAATTTCTCTGCCGCGATTGACGCACCATTCATGGCATTGCCCAAAATCATGCCTGCCAGCGGGATCAAGTATTGGGGCGAATACCACACGTCTGGACGCACGACAACCGCAGTGGTGTAAGCCAAAATTGTGCCCGCACCAACCACTACTGACAACCAAACTAAGGGCAGTACAAAGGGAACCTTTTTGCCAATCCGGTGTCTGGCTTCTACGGAAGCGATCGCACTCATGAGCAACACTACGAGCAAAATTACAACGGGCTGTTTCAGGTCAAAGACCGCATCCAGTAAATACCCCACAATTACGAGCTGCATGATGCTGCGTAAGGTGGCGATCGCTAAACTAACAGTCAGACCTAGCTTTTGCCAAAAGGAAAGACCTACGGCAATCGCCATCATAGCGATCGCCAGCAGCATCTTTTCAAGATCGAGTTCAATTGGTGGAGTTATCACTAGAAAATTATGAAATAGCTGCGATCGGGGATATATAAACAGCTATTATGAATCCCCACAATGATAGCAATTTCTATAAAACGCTAATACTATAATGTACTAGCCTGATCAGCTATCTCGGACTGTTTTTAGCTTGTGTCGTCTGGCTACCCATGCGTAAGCAATCTTTCAACCGCAACCTAACTACGCGTTGAAGCACGGACGCGCCGATAAGAAGCGCGTATGTGGCAAGCGTCCGTGGCGGCGCGCCGCTCAACGCAAACGTTATATTTAATTTCTTATTGCTGTCTATGACAAGATATAGCAAGGCAATTCCGCTGTGGTTGTTATGACAAAAATTTGTCTGATACTCGGAAATCCGTAGCGGTAATGTCCCCGTGCCTAACCCTGGTTTTTAAATCCCAGCGATCGCTTCGTTCAATCGATACCAGGCAATTTGCACGATCTCTTGCAGCGCTCGTGCTATTTCCTCTGTCTCGGAGTTCTGGAGACGTTCCCTAAAAGCTTGCAAGATTGACTCTTTCGTATGCCCTCGCACGGCAATAATAAAAGGGAAGCCAAATTTTCGTGTATATGTGTTGTTCAGAGATTGGAAGCGATCGTATTCATCTGGCGTAAGGCGATCGAGTCCTACCCCTGACTGTTCGCGTACCGAGGCTTCAGCCATTTTTACTCTACTGCCAAGATCGGGGTGAGCGCGTAAGAGTGCAAGTTGTTCGTTGAGTGAGAGCGCATACATAACTTCTATCGCGTGCTGATGGAATTCTGTTACGGTGGCAAAGGGAAGATATTGCCATAGGTTGGCGGCGATCGCAGGTGTATGCTCGAAGATCGAACCAAAGGCCGCGACAAAATCCTCCCGATCCATTTGGTTTACTTCTGTAAGGGTGTAGGACATACTTAACTCCCGCGATAGGTGCTATATGCCCACGGAGAAACCAGTAAAGGAATGTGATAATGGGCGCTGCCATTAGCAGTATGGAAGCGAATGGGAATGCGATCGAGAAATGGCGGCTGGTCGATCGCAGGAGAATTGGCAAAATATGCCGCCACAGAAAATATCAGTTCGTAGGTTCCCGCCTGCAAATCCGTTAGTAGGGGCTCGTCCGTGCGCCCGTCTGCATTCGTATTTACTTGTTTGATTAGCGATCGCACTTCAGAATTAGGTGCGATCGCCCACAGTTCGATCTTTACATTAGCAGCGGGACGACCGCTAGCGGTATCGAGGACATGCGTTGTTAATTGTCCCATATTTGGTCTAAAGGATTTTTGACATACTCACCGACCTAAAGGAACGGTGATTCTTATTCATGGTTCATAGAAGTCGGCTTGCTATATCAGGCTTCCCTTTTATAGTAGAGGCAGTCTCCTCCCCATGCTTTCCCTCTTATGAGGCGGATTCCTCTTGCCCAGAGGTACCGTTTTGTTGCCACTGCACACCTAATATTTTCATACCTTTTTTGAGGATATTGATTGCCGCATTTGTATCGCGGCAAATCTCAACTCCACAGTGAGGACATGAATGAGTTCGGGTACTGAGCGATTTCTTCACTCTATGACCACAATTTGAGCAATCCTGAGATGTATAGTTAGGCGATACCGCCACAACCGCTTTATCCCAAATCTTGCCGTAGTAGTCTAGCCATTGAGTGAACTGATACCAGCTAGCGTCGGAAATTGACTTAGCCAAATGATGATTTTTGACCATGTTCGCAATCTTTAAATCCTCATAGACAACCACATCGTTAGAGTGGACTACGCACCGAGCTTGCTTAACTGCCCAGTCTTTACGCTGTCTTTGGACTTTTAGATGAACTCTACCTAGTCGTTTCCGAGCTTTGTGATAATTGTTTGATTGAGGTTTTGCGCCTTTGACAAACTTTTTACTTAATCGTTTCTGAGCCTTTTTTAATTTGCGCTCAGACTTTCTTAGGAATTGAGGATAGACAACAGCATTATCGTTTTGGTCTTTGGTGAAATACTTCAACCCAAGATCTAATCCGACAACATTACCTGTATATACTCCTTCTTCCTTGCGAGCAGCATCAAAACAGAATTGGGCATAATACCCATCTGCTCTACGCACAACCCGTACACGATTAATTTTTAAGGTTTGAAGGTCTTCCTGAGTTTCACCATTACAGAATATTGAAAGTGTTCCAATCTCAAAGCCATCTGTGAATGTGATGGACTTGCAATCTTCAGATAGCTTCCAACCAGAAACCTTGTATTCAACAGATCTGCAATGTTTTTTAAAAGTAGGATAGCCCTTCTTTTTCTCACCTTTTTTACAGCGAGAATAAAAGCTAGAGATTGCGGCCCAAGCACGTTCTGCACTTGCCTGTCTTGCGGCAGAGTTTAACTTTTTAGCAAAAGGGAACTCTTTGGCGAGATCTTTGCATAGTGCATATAAGCCAGCCTTGCTAACGCCTTGGTTGTCTATCCAAAACCTCACAGCCTTATTTCTAATGAACTGTGCTGTTTGGATAGCTTCATCAAGCGCCAAGTACTGTTCTTTTGTGCCGTTTTTAAGCTTGGCTTCTCTAACTATCATGGTGCAATTATAGCATATTTTATCTGGAAGTTGTGTGGATAAAATCCTGCAATTTTAATATAAGTCGTCCTCTGCTTTGCTAAAGGACGAGGCTTTAGACCCAAATTTCTTGTAAGGTAGGGGCAGGTTTTGCCGAAAGTTTAACTGTAAATTAAGAACGGATTCTCTAAACCTGCCCGTACAGGTGGATTCATACCGAGGTCTATTAATGCAGAGGCCCTGCGAGGATGATTTTGGCAATCGCATCGGTGACATCGCTGGGTTTCTCTTCCGCTAGTTGTGCGTACCATCGCTCGGTTTCGGCGGGATCTTTGCCGTGAATTGTCTCTGCGCGCTTGCGTGCTTTGCGAACAACGGCAGTTGTACGTTCTTTGCGTTCTGCTTCGTAGCGCCGGAGCGCATCTTCTACGCTGATATTTGTAGTGAGTAAGTATTGCGCCAATACCCAAGCATCTTCCATCGCCTGACAACCGCCCTGACCGAGATCGGGACAGGTAGCATGGGCAGAATCTCCTAAAAGTGCTACTCTACCGCGTACCATGAGTGATAGCGGGCCAACATCGTGAATATCGAGACGGCTAACTTTGTCGGGATCGAGGCGATTGATCGCGCGCTGTACGGGCTCTGCCCAACCCTGGAAATACGACTTCAATTCGCGGCGGAAATTCTCAGGATTAGCAGGTGTTCCTGCGGCGATTGGCACGTCGAAGAAGAAGTACAGGCGATCGCCCGCTACAGGCATTAAAGAAGCGCGTTGGCGATCGCCGACGTAGACCACCCAACAGCGATCGGGGGCGAGGTCGGCACTGGCAGGGATCAGTCCGTTCCAGTTGACGTAGCCACCATACTGGGGCTGTATCTCTTCCCCTAACACGTAGGTTCGCAAAATAGAATGGATACCATCAGCAGCAATTAACAAATCGCCGCGCGCCCGCGTTCCATCTGCAAAGATTGCCGTCACGCCACTCGCATCTTCTTCCACACCGATACATTTAGCACCGAGTCGGACTTCGCGATCGAAACCTGTTAAAAGTATTTTCTGTAAATCTGCGCGCGCCACTGGATAAGGACGCTGGCCGACTTTGGTAAATAATGGCACGAGATTGATATCGTTCATTAATTCTCCAGTCTGGCGGCGGTATTCCATTCTGTCCATCTGTCCGCCGATCGCGGCAATCTGTTTGCCTAAACCCAGACGATTTAAGACTTTCACGCCATTTGACCAGAGGGAAATCCCCGCACCTACGGGGCGTAATTCTCTGACGCGATCGTAAATCTCGACCGCAAAGCCTGCCTGTCGCAGCGCGATACCAGCCGTCAGTCCGCCAATTCCCGCACCGATAATTAGTACTTTGAGATCGTGCATAATTTCTATAACACCGAAAGCTCTCGCTCTAAAACATTCTCATCACGATCGATCGCTTCGTATTGACGCAGAATCGCAGCTAGCTTGCGCCGCATCAAAAGACCAGGGCGATCGGTTGCCATATGCTGTTCTCCATCCGTGGAAAGCGGTACATCGGGATCGGTGGTTTCCAGAATCGCTTTATCTTCAAGCGTGACAGCGCGATCGAAGGCGATCGCATCGGCAGCCTTGGTTTCTGCTTCCGTATCGTTGCGCATGCAGAATTGCACAATTTGTGAAGTGGTATCGTCGATCGGCACGGCAGTATTGACAACGACGTGCACGAGGCCGTTGGGATAGGCGATGCGCAGGCGGCAAGTGAAAGGCACAAACCATTCCATTTCCAGCGTGCGATAGGTTTTCGCCTCTGCCATCTTCAGATTTTGTTGTTGTAACAGGGGATTGGTTACGCCCAGCACGCCATAGGTTTTAATCCCATACTCGGTTTCCACCAGTTCCATCGCATCGGGAGTGGGATGTTCTTCACTGCCAAAGGTGGTCGTATGCACGAAGGTGGGATGCGCCAAATCGAATTCATTTTCCATCACCCGTAGCCCTGCTACACGCCACGGTTCGTAGAACTCGTGAATCAATCGGAATGTCGTATCGCTCACTTCTTGAATTTCGGGAATTGGATATAGCGGTTCGTCCAAGCACACCCAAGCATAGCCGTAGCGCTCCTCACATCGGTAGGTAGATATTTGATAGGTACGCGGAATGGGTTGTCCTGCTTCTAGCTGGGGTACGCGCACGCATTCCCCTGTCGGAGCAAATTCCCAACCGTGATAGGAACAGGCAATATTTCCAGCGTTGACCTTGCCCTTAGAAAGTTGTGCCGAACGATGGCAGCAACGATCTGCCGCCGCCGCAGGCTGACCATCCGCTGCTAGCCACACAACCAGCTTTTGTCCTAACAGTTCAAAAGCCTTTGGCTCCTCGTGCAAATTTTCTATCGGAACAACAGGATACCAAAAGCGTTTAAAAGTGGGGTGTTTGGTTACTAACATACGTGTCTGACAATCACTGCATGGATGAACCCGCGATCGCAAACGCCAAAAAATGCAAGCTTGCGTAGCTGATTGCGATATGAGATTATGTATACAGTATACATTTCTTTTAGCAAAATCTGTAGTAGGCGATACAGTATGCCACCTGGCTTCGCGAGTACGCCTATTAGCAATACGTTTTTCCTGGCAATCGCTTTTATGACAGCTTTTCCCGACAAATATCCCCGCGACCTGATCGGCTACGGACGCACGCCGCCACACCCACAATGGCCAGATCGTGCTTGCATTGCCGTGCAATTTGTGATCAACTACGAAGAAGGTGGTGAACAGTGTATCTTGCACGGCGACACCACAGCCGAGGCATTTCTATCGGAAATCATAGGCGTCGAGCCGTTCGCTGGCGTGCGGCACATGAATATCGAATCGATCTACGAATACGGCAGTCGGGCTGGCTTCTGGCGCTTGCATCGCCTCTTTACAGAGCGCCAGATTCCTGTCACAATCTTCGGAGTAGCGATGGCCTTGGAACGCAATCCTGAAGCGGTTACCGCCATGCTAGAGGCAAATTGGGAAATTGCCAGTCACGGCTATCGCTGGATTGACTATAAATACTTTGGTGAGGAAGCCGAACGCGAGCACCTTCACAAAGCGATCGCCATTCACGCACAAGTCACGGGCAGTCGCCCACTCGGTTGGTATACGGGGCGCACGAGCCCACATACACGCAAGCTGGTAGTAGAAGCAGGTGGCTTCCTCTACGACAGCGACAGCTACGCTGACGACCTGCCCTACTGGACATCTGAGTTTGACACGCCGCACCTGATCGTTCCGTACACTTTAGACAACAACGATATGCGCTTTACCACGGCGCAGGGCTTCAATTCGGGCGATCAGTTCTTTACCTATCTCCGCGATGCCTTTGACGTTCTGTATGCAGAAGGAGAATTTGCACCGAAGATGATGAGCATTGGTTTGCACTGTCGCCTTGCCGGGAGGCCAGGACGCGCCGCCGCCCTGGCACGATTTTTAGATTATGTTTTGCAGCGCGATCGCGTCTGGCTGTGTCGTCGTATCGATATTGCCCGTCACTGGCATAACCATCATCCTGGAGGCTGAGCGATCGCGAGTAGTATAGAAAACTAGCCAAGACCATCCTCAAAATCCACTTTCCCTGTGGATAGACTGTAGTAAGCTGGTAGGATGGTTAAATTTCCCATATGACATTCATGGGAGAGAATTGGTTCGGCACAACTAATGATGTCTACCATGTGTCTCGTATGAGTCTTAATCACCTTTTCTAGCAGGTTCTCCGAGGAGGTGAAAACACCTTTTAAGGCTGGCTCAATGTAATACAGCAGGGAGTTGATTTTGCCTGCGGACGTTTCGTGATTGACGGCAGCCTTGACTGCACCGCAGTTTTCATGCCCCAATACAACGACAAGGTGAGTTCCCAAATGTTCGATCGCATATTCAATGCTGGCAATAACTGCATCGTCGGCAACGTTGCCCGCGAGCCGGATCACGAATAGATCTCCCACACCCCGATCAAAAATTAATTCGGGAATCACCCTGGAATCTGCACAGCCGAGGATGATCGCAAAGGGATGCTGGGCGATAGATAGTTCCACGCGATGCTGGGTCCCTTCGTGGGGATGTTCCATGTGATCTTCCATGTAGCGGGCGTTCCCGTCTTTGAGCAGTTGTAGGGCATTTGCGGCGGAGAGATTGTCTACGGTGGTATAGGTAGGGTCAGAGTGGAGCATAGTAGGTATGGAGGGGCAGGACATGGAAATCGTGCCTGCATTATCACTGATTCTTTACTGGCTAGGGGTAGTCAGGCTAACAAAGTTGGCTTTCTGAGGAGGCTAGCAAAAGCCCTTTGATCCTGTTTCTCCGTTGGCTCGTTACCCCATCCCTACCTGTGAACCTCTAGAACCCTTAACAGCCTATTTTCGTTGGCTTATTGATAGCAAAAACGACCTTCAGGAATTGTCTGTTACTCCCAAAAGCCTTGTCAGTTAACGGTTCCCCAACCGATGGAGCTAAGCGGATTCGAACCGCTGACTCTCTCAATGCCATTGAGATGTCGCCCATAGCTGAGGTGCTTTCCTGATAAAACTTTCAGAGATTCTCAATAAAGTATCGGGGTAAAAATCGGGGTATTACTGCTGTTCTAAAAGGCGGTCAACCTTGTTCTCGATTGCATTGAGCTTTCTGAGAATAGTAGGGCGATCGCTATCCAGGGATGCCAGTAGGTTAGCAATACCCAAGGTGGCTTGCCTGAGTTGGGCGCGTTCTTCACTTGATTGCTCGAATCCCTCTCTGACTGTAAGCCTGAGTTCTGCAATGTCATCGCCTAGAGCTTGAATAGATCTAGCTGCGCTTTCCTGTAACTGCTCTATACGTGTTAACCGTTCGTTACTGGCGGCGATCGCCCCTGCATTAGCCGCGATCAACTCAACATTAGCCGCAATCGCTGTAGTAATAGTTGAAGCAAATCTGTCTAGAGATTCATCTGTCCAACGTTCAGTTGTCATGACTAATTACCTCCCATCAGTTCGCGTTGTGCTGCTTCGGTAATAACCCGACGCAACCACGCGGATCTATTGGGTAGCGATCGCACGATTGCATCAATGTGGATGGGTACCCTTGCCATCAATGCTGTCTCTGCTAGTGGGTCTGTAGTATCGTCACTCCTTTGGATAGGTCTAAGCCCTTTTGTATTTGGGTTTGGGTTACGCATTTCAGAGTTCAATTATGTCTATGTATACAAAGTTAACTCTACATGTTCGAAATTGCAAGCAACTTATGCAACCCGCTCCCACAGCAGCGGCGGTACGCATCCCGCAGGGAATCGCCCCAAACGTTTGCATACTTAACCAGTGCTGTCCTTGCTCCAATGCTTTTGCAATCAACCGATATTCAGGAGTGCGATCGCGGTGTTTGGTGCGCTAAGAGAGTGAAAAGAAGAAAGTGTAGAGGGTAAAAGTGCAAGAGAGCATAGGGCTACAAGAGTCCTCGCGCTGAACAGGCAACTCGAAAACCGACATTGTAGTTGCGGTTGTCGGCAATGCGGCCGTTGCGAGACGCAGAGCGACAGCCCTGCGGAAGGTTGTACCACGAACCGCCGCGAAGCGTATGTAAAGTTTTGCTAAGCTCAACCCACGCACTACCATCAGTCGGCGCTCCCTCATAACTGTCATGCCAGGTGTCTTCACACCACTCCCACACGTTGCCGTGCATATCAAATAATCCAAAGGTATTGGCTACGTTGAATTTTCCTACAGGTGTTGTCTTTTCCTGATAGATACCTTTTGCTCCTCTACCATAGGAACCTGACCAGTTGTACTCTTTATTATCAGTCCCTCGATAATTAGCTATGTCTGTAGAAATCGTCTCGCCAAAGTGAAAGGGCGTGGTTGTCCCTGCACGACACGCATACTCCCACTCTGCTTCGCTCGGCAAACGATATTCCTTACCTGTTAGCTTGGAAAGGCGATGACAGAAATCTGTGGCATCTTCCCACGAGACATTTTCTACAGGGTGGTTTGGACTATCTGGTTCATCCTTAAATTCCGATGGATTATTACCCATTACCGCTTGATACTGTTCCTGTGTGATGGCATATTTACCCAGAAAGAAAGTTGAGACACTGACTTGATGCTGGGGGCTTTCATTATCAAGGCGATCTAGTTCCTCTGGTGGAGATCCCATGATAAAGTTGCCGCTAGGAATCAGTACCATATCCAGCGAGACATTTTCGCTTAAATGTTCGATGAAGTACTGTGCTTTACCGCGACGGCGGGAAATTTTTGGTGCTGCAGATACGCTCATGGCTCAAACCTCATAGAAGAAAAAATGTCGTGTTGCAAGCGGTGGGAGTCAGCATGCTGGAGATGCGATCGCCAGCTTTGCAAAGATTTCTCTATGGTTTCTAAGTCAGTTTTACCGTTGGCATAATCGCGTCGTAGTCCTCGCAGGCGGCGACGGGCGCGGTGCAGGTTATTGGCACGCACCCGAATGCGATCACGCGATCGCCCAGCATAAACTTATGGTCGCGCGGCAATCGGTTCAGGATGGGCACATACCACTTAATCAGGTCGTAGGTCTTCTGGATTATCGGTAAATCTTCCATAGGGTGAAATTACAGGAATTACATTGTTCAGGTGGCGCGCTCTTTTTTGCAAAGCGAGATCGAAGGTTGCAAAGCGATCGGCAATACTGCTGGATGCCAGGTGCAAAGCATCGGCAAAGTCCAACCCCTCGGCATACCACGATATCGCTTGCTTAACTGCTGCCTCATCTTCCACAAAAAGGTTGGACAAACCTAACAGATGGCGAAATGCTGTATCGATCGCACCACGATCGAGTTTGTAAGTGAAGCGCAAAACCCATTCAACTTCTAAAAGCACAGTTTTTGGGATAAATGTTCGCTTGCTTTTTAAGAGGTTGGCGGCAATGGTTGCTTGTTCGGGATCGTCGTTCGTTAAAATCCTCACAATCAGATTCGTATCTAGGGCAACTGTTGGCATTGCTGCGCTCCTTTGGAAAATTGCTCTGCAACGCCAGTAGCGATCGCTGCTTCCATCTCTTCCAGAGTATGCTTTTGCCCTTGATAGCCCGTACAGCCAATCAGATCTTCGATGCGTGTTGGCGGAAACGCATTCACAGGACGCAAGACAATAGCACTACCGAGATCCTCGATCTCGAACTCTTGCCCTGATTGCCATCCATGTGCTTCTCGCACCGACTTCGGAACGATAACCTGCCCTTTACTAGACAAACGTGTAGTTTCCATAGATCGAGAAGTAAGACGACGGTAAGATTACTATAGGCGATCGCTCTGTAACTGTCAAACTCGCGATCGCCTAAGATCGAGAGCTAAATAGGGTTGCAATCTTAGCCAATACGTCATCGATGAGGTCGTAGGTCTTCTGGATTATCGGTAATTCTTCCATCAGATTGATAGAGCAACTTTTAAACAGAGTTCCAGTTCATTAATTGCTGAGGGTGATAATGAACCAAGTTTTCTGAGAATCATAGACTTATTGAGGGTGAATATTGACTCGCAACGAACTACTGAACTAACCTTAATACCAGCGATCGCTATTTCATCTCCTGCAATTAGAAATTGGGTTGCTGTTAGAGGACGATTTGTATTAGAAGTGCACGGTACAACCATGACATCATCAAGAATCCTGTTTAACCGATCTGAGGAAACAATCGCAGCAGGTCGTAACTTAAACTGCTTTAGCTGTGTAGACGGCATCGGCACTTGACACAGCACGATGTCACCGCGAGATAACTGCATCAGCAAAAAGCTCATCGTAGATATCGTTTTCGGAACTTAACCAATTTTTGTAAGCCTGAGATTCGACTTTCAAGCCACTAGGTTGTTGCTTGAGCAATAGCGCCAATTCGAGCAAGCTAGACAAATGCTCTTCTGGAAGTTCAGAAATTATTGCCAATAGTTGTTTGCGAGTTTCCATATAGAGTTAAATTTTTTGCGAAGTTTCAACTTGCAAAGTTCTTGCTACACAGGTAACACATGAAGCAATCGACCGATACCTTTCATAATTATACTCGCATGTCTACATCGGGATTTGCAAAAAAGGTAAAGGGTAAAAGGGCAAGAGGGCTATAAGAGTCCTCGCCCTGAAACTGTCAAACTCGCGATCGGTGATAAGGCTATCCCAATACCAAAAATAATTCGAGCGCTGCGCGTTAAGAGAGTGAAAAGAAGAAAGTGTAGAGGGTAAAAGGGGCATAGGGCATAGGGTTACAGGAGTCCTCGCGCTGAACAGGCAATGCGAAAACCAAAACCGTGGGTTCGGAAGTCGGCATTGGCGCTGCTGCGACACGCAGAGCGACAGAGTTGTGGAATGTGGTACCACGAACCCTCGCGATACGAGTGAAAAGTTTCATTAAGCTCAACCCAAGCACTCCCATCGATCGGAGCTCCCTCATAATTGTCATGCCAATTGTCTTCACACCACTCCCGCACGTTACCATGCATATCAAATAACCCAAAGGCATTGGCTACCTTGAAAATACCTACGGATGTTGCTGCGTCGCGATACTCTCCTTTTTGTCCTCGTCCGTAGGTGTAGCTAGCATTGTAATTTGCAACTTTTGCATCCAGCGTCTCGCCAAAATGAAAGGGGGTAGTTGTCCCTGCACGACAGGCATACTCCCATTCTGCTTCACTGGGCAAGCGATATTCTTTACCCGTCTGCTCCGAAAGACGACGACAAAATTCTTTGGCTTCATCCCATGAGACAGTTTCTACGGGGTAATTTTGGTAATATGTCTCTTCCTTGAGATATGTATATGAGGGAATTTCACCCATTACTGCCTTGTACTGTGCCCACGTAATAGGATATTTGCCCAGGAAAAATGTTTCGATGCTAACTTCGTGTTGCGGCCTTTCATCATCTGTTGAGCCTTCCTCGCTCTTTGGCGCGCCCATCATGAAACCACCTTGAGGTATACGTACCATTTGCAGTGGTACATTCCCTGCCAGGACTTCTGTATACTGTTGACCTTGACTCGTAATGTATTGAAAGGCAACTATGCACTCCGGTCTAGGACAGCATTTAGGTTCCCAGTTATCTGGTATCAATTTTACAAATTCATCGGGAAGGATAATTGCTTTGGGTTGCTCTTCTCTCCCTACTACAGTCACCAAGTTATCGTGCAAGTGAAACCACTCAACATAGGTGCATAGCAAGCTTCTCCCTGATGTTGCAGGTTGCCGATTGAAGAGTTGCTGATAATTGTCACTTAAAAAGCGATCGGTTATATTTTCAAGTTGCGGATTTGACAACCCATTATTTAGTTCTTGTAAATACCGAAGAGCGTTTTGGCGATCGAGCGCAATCCCCATAGTTTGAAGAATGTCCATCGCCAGCGCAGTCTCAGTGACGATTTGTTGGAGACTGCATGTATTCATACGATTGATGCCATCTTCACCAAAGTCAGTAGACATCCACATAGCTTTAGCAAACTGCACCTTTTCTTGCTCGGTATGGAGAGATTCAAGACCTCTAAGACAGTTACTCCTTATGAATTCTGCATTAATTCGTTCGATATTTGGATGAATTCCTTCAGGGAGATCTTGACTTGCATAGCTGTCAGATCGAAATAGCTGTACTTCAATATTTGCCTGTTGAAACTGAAAGGTCTCAAGTTCTACCCTTGACTCTTCCTCAAATACAATCTCGGCAATCTCAAATTCAAATTCTTGAAGTGGAATTTTTGTGCGAGGGGGCAGCAACACCAGACTATTTCTTGAATCAGGTTCTGCAATAACTTCAGGTGTCTGTCTTGGTTTGTTGTATTGCTGAGTTAGAGCAGGGACGCGATCTTGCAATTGTTGTGCCAAACTTTCTACTGTAATTGCCTCCCCTACCTTTCTCTGCTGTAATATTTCCAAGAAAGCATGGGTAAAAGCCCCGTGTTGCAGCGACTCGATTTCGCAAGCACCTTCCCCCGGACTGCTGGAGTAAAACACGATCGTGCCGCGATTTGGTAATGGTCGGGGAGGTGCGATCGCGGTACTCCCAAATTCTTGCTGGGGGTTACGGACTATCCTCAGATTGGTACTATATGATGCTGCGAGATCTCTATCTGCATCGAGAAATAGAATGACATTACCAGTCCCATAACGGTGCAACTGTTCGACAATGAAGCTAACAGGGACTGCTGTATCTTCCACGCGATCGGAAATATTAGCAGGTAGCACTAGATAGTCGATATTCTCAAGATGGATACCATGACCGCTAAAGAAAAACCACAAATTATCCTCAACTGACATAGGGAGGGTCTTTAAAGTCTCATCTAAAAATCTTGCCAGAAGTTCGGGGGTTAGTTGTGACGATTCGGGGTTCCCTGGTTCGCGTGCCAAAGGGAACGAATTATCTGTGAAAAGGCGAACCTGCTCGAATCCAGCTTCTCGTGAAAGCCAGTTGTGTATGTCCTCCGCATCTTTGACGGCATATAAGTTCGAGACCAGGTTGACATAGCGATCGATACCAATGGCGATCGCGTAATTTTTCCCTGGGTTTGAGGAATTAGCCTGAGTAACTTGATGGAAGATTTCTTGTAGATAGCAAACAAACTTCTGATAATTACCACTGTCCAGCAATTCACCCTTAGAATAAAAGCCATCTGCGCCGATTTCAAGAAATCTATTGGCTACGGGATCTAGGGAGAAACCAATAATGGGTAAATTCGAAGAAATATGAGGATTAGCTCTTAAAATCCGAACAATTTCTAGCCCATTGACTCTTCTGTCTTGGTAGCGGCTGTATGGCAACTCATAATTAATCAAAATCAAATCAATTTCGCTCGATTCTGCCTGTTCGATGACCTTGTTTACATCATCAGTCCCTCTGACAGCAATGCCATATTGCGATGATAAAACCTCTGATATATCTTCGATTACCTTTTGTTCGTCCTCAACTAATAAAATAGTCTTTAATTCGGGGTTTGGAGTCACTACTACAGGCTCTGGTGGAGTACGTTTCTGTTCTAGTTCTTCCGCCAATTCCGCATACTTCCCACCCCATCGTCTCAATACATCCCCCGTCACCTGTGCAAATGGCAGCATCTCCACTGCGGCATCATCTCCCCAGGGCAAATCTGGCATCAAAAATGCCTCAAAATAACTTAGGGATTCACCCCATCGCCGGACAATGTCTGCATTCACTCGTTCCTGTACTTCTGCAGGCAACTGTTTGAAAATTGTCGTCGCGATTTCTTCGCCCACTTCCCGCGCCTCTGAAATCGGAATCGCACCTAACAATACATTTCGCACTCCTTCTACAAAATCATACTGCTGCGTCGTTGAAAGTTTTTGGTCTGGCTCTGCTGCTATCGAAACAGGGCGGAGCAAACCACTGAGAAAAATCTCCGCTAAGTACAGCGCCCCAGTTTCCTGAAGGGCATTTGCTGATTTTTGTACCAAATTTTTCTGGATCAGTCGCAGCACCGACCAATTTACTGGCAGCACCGCCATCATATCCGCTAGTTCTTGTGCTTTCTCCGAAGCCGTTCCCCGAAATCTTTCCACTAACTGCTTTGCCGTCAGCGTTTCTGTCATCGCATCCGCAGGTTTGTCTACCTGAAATGCATCTGCCCTCAGCACAATCCCCGTTGTCCGTTGCTCTCCCACAGCAGCCGTTGCTCGCGCCCACCAGCCCAATGGCTGCGGCTGAATCGTCACCACTGGCAACTTTAGTCCACCTCGCAAGCGTTGCCGCCGTCGAGGGGAGAGTCTTTCTACTATCCAATCTTGACTTAATGCCCCCGGCAACTGCGATCGCAAAGCCACCAGACTGCCCAGACGCAAAGCACTCCGATCCCAATGGCGTTCTGGGAGTAGTTGCACGATCGTCACTGGATTTCCCCGCGACCACAATTCCAGCAGTTTGAAAATCTCGCCCGATCGCCATGCCCTTGAGGTGCAATCACTCAAAAACAAAATCAGCCGCCTCCTTCCAGCATCCAGCAACTCTTTGGGACTGCGGGGCTTCCTATTCAAACCTGTAGCCGTCTGCAAAAATAGCTGCGGTTTGCTGTTTCCCGATGTTTGCAGTTGCCAAGTTCGTACATCTCGAAAAGCCCCATGCCGTTCCATCAAATGCTGAAATTCAGCGATCGTGTCACGCCACACATCAAAGAGATTTGTCACTTCGATCACAATTGCCAACTCCAGCCAGCGTTCTGGCTCTGGCTTCACCACAGGACTCCAGATTCGATCTTCAGCAATCCGAATTGCTGTTTCTTCTTCTGCGATCGCCTGTCGAATTCTGGAGGGCACTTTCCGCATCAACGGACGCAGTGCCTTAGCAATTTCTCGCCGATTTCGCAGGGCAACGGCTTCTGGAATCTTGACAGGTAAGGGTGTTGTCGCTTTTTTAGCACCCTCTTGGGTTTCAGCCGAGTCCATCCCAATCTTTGCTCTCACCTCTGATTTTGTCTCTGGCGGAACCGTTGATGATTTAGTTGCAGATGAATCAATGGTTTTCGATGACTCTGTTTTTGACTCTGGCGATTTGCTAGACAGATCCACAGGTGCGATTCCTTCACTTTGCTGCACCGCCAGCCACAGAATTTCAGCCAGTTCGATGGGACTAAGCTCGATCTTGGCATCGCTTAGCATCTTGTTGAAATCAGCGATGGGATATGCGGGATCTGAGGGCAAAGTCATACATCCTCTGGACTGCTCAAGTCCTTTAGCAACCGCTTTTCTGACGCAGTTAATTTTAGTCGCTCCTCTAACTCAGCTAATGTCAGTTTTGATAAATCATCAAGGCTTTCTTTTTCCTGAGGAGGTTGATTAGCTCTGGTTTTTTCCTGTGTTCGGATATGAATCGCATTGAGCAATTGGTCGGTTGCCAAGGTTCCGCCCGCATCAATTTGTTTGCAAAACCACATAACTAATTCATTTGATTGTTGAGCAGTAGGTTTACCCAAATGCTTCTCAACAATCCCTTGTAGTTCTTGGGGACTAGGATTTGGCATTTTGAGCCGCAAACACCGACGCAAAAAAGGTGGCGGAAAATCTCGCTCGCCATTACTAGTCATAATCACTAGCGGAAAAGCTCGACAACGAACCACTCCATTTTCAATGGAGACTTTAATTTGCTTGTTACTCTCGTCGCGCTCGATTGTTCGCACATCTACGGGAGATAGTTCTAGTCGCTGCAATTCTGGAATGGGAAAATCACCATCCTCAAGCAGATTGAGCAAATCATTGGGCAAGTCAATATCGCTTTTATCAATTTCATCGATCAGCAATACTCTGGGCAAATCCTTAGGCAAAAAAGCTGTGCCCAAAGCGTTTAATGTGATGTAATTACCCGTCTCCTGACGATTATCTTGTTGACTTGCTTGGGCATCTTGGAGACGCGCGATCGCGTCATAGCTATACAATCCATCTTTGAGCGTGCTACGGGTCGTAATCGACCACTTCAAAACGCTGCCCAATCCTAATTCCAGCGCTACAGCATAAGCCAGTGAAGATTTTCCCGTTCCAGGATTTCCCGTAATCAACAACGGTCGCCGCAAACTCAGCGCCGCATTTACCATTTCGATCGCTTCCGCAGGCGGCTTAAATTTTTCTCCCTTGATCTGCTGTTGCTTAGCCACATCATTCTGAAACTGCCGCCAAGGGGGAGCATCAGGCAACTTTAGGGGGGCATCGGATTTACGGGGTTTACCATCTCCCTGATAGATTTTCCAGTTTGCCGAGTTAGATGTTGTCATAACTAGTGACTCTCATATTGAATATCAGGAAATCGGCGGAACGGATTATCCCACAGCAAAGCTAACTGTGCTGCAGGTTGACTGGTGATTGTCGTGGCAGATGTCTTAGGCAGAGCATTTATACGCTGCTTAGTCAATGACATTTGTAACTCAGCAAGAGAGGACTCTGTCACGGATTTCATTATCTTTTTAGTCTTCTGCTTGTTTGTTACTGGCTGACGGCTCCAAAGTGCGATTGGCAAGCCTTGACCCAGTAAATTATCCCAAAAGTCTATCTGCTGTTGGCGATCATCGTGTTCAATAAATGTACAGCCAACCGCATTAGTTTGGCTCCATTCAATTTTTGCTTTTCCAGTCATTGGCTCTAAAGGCTCTAGAGCCTGATTGGACTGTAACTTTATGCGATCTAATAGGTGCTTCCAATGCTCTTTCCACTCACCTAAGACCGATTGATAATCTGATGAAAAATGGCGTTCTGAAGAACGCACTATCACTGCTTTACACCTTTCCCCATTACATGGCTTCTGCCTACCAATCGGAATTTGCCAATGCTCAATGGGCAAACTCATCAGCTCAATCGGTAAAAACCACTGCACTACGAGGTCAGTCAATGGGATACTGTACTTGCCTCCACAAATAGCGATTAACTCACTTAATATAAGCGGTAATTGCTCTTGAGAGTACCCGGGTGAGTATTTAGGATCGGGTGGAATTGGAATATCAATGCTAGTCTCCTTCCTTTCTACCTCAAGCTTCAGAGGGTCTGGGTCTTCGACGATCGCTGCACTGACTATGTACTTATCAGGAGGATGGAATTTCACCTTTATCATCAGGTAAGTTTCTCCAGTTTCTGATTGACTCTGAACAGTCTCAGTCGCTAAATCTAAGGGTATTTTCTGAACTTTTGCCCATTCTTCTATAGCTCTCTGGCAATCTGAATCTAAAGATTTATCTTGAATTAGGGATTTAACAAAACGCCAAAGAGGTTTAAGCTCATCAGGCTGCCCAGGTATATCTGCTATTAGCCGCACCAGAGCTTCTAGATTGTCGGGTGTCGGGCGGTGACGAAGTTCTGGTAATGAGTCTCGATAAGCTTTGACAACTGTAGTATTGAAATCAACGGGAGTTAAAATCTGGATTAACTCTTGCAGATAATCCTGGCACTTCAATCCCGTAATTCCCCAAATCAATTGCTCCATTGGATCTGGATTTGACTGTCTAAAATCAACCCAATGAAAGCTTTTCATAAATCTAGGTACAGCTTTTATAAGTTCATCAGAACAGTTAGGCAGTATTACTAGACCCATACGAATTTTACGTTCAGCAAACTCTTTAAGAAATTCGTTCATCTCAATATCTGCCCAAGGTCCTACACCTGAAGAACCGATAAAAATAGCAGCAGCTTTTATTTGAGGAATAATTTCTTCCAATTGGTCTTGCCATCGACGAAAAGGTTCAAAATCATACTTGTCTAGCCAAGCATAGATTCCTCTTTGCTTTAGTTGTTCTCTAATTTTTTCGACTTCTGCTTTTTCTTGGCAATTATGACAAAGGAAAACATCAAACTGTCCTAGCGAGTCCATCTATCATTGCTCCTCACCCTACTTCCCAACTCCAGCAATCTCCGCTAGAGCCAGGGCATACTGTTCTAAGTCCTGTCTCAGAGATGCTAAAGCATTTCGTAACTCCAGTTCTTCTGACCATTGCCGCTCATGTTCCTTTGGACTGCACTCAGAAGGACGTTTTGCTTCCCAAGCCTGTAAGCGCGGATGCCATTTAGATAGAAAGGGGCGCAAACCTAAATTCAGGACAGCAATAGCAATACCCCCGACTGACTGGCGGGAAGCCCCAACATCGGGCCCCGCTTCCTTGAGAATCTCGCGAGTTGTCTCGAACAAACTGGACAAGGAACTCAAAGCCTCGCGTAGCAGTCCTTCATCAATCTCCAGTGGCTGCACGGCAATGCGAGTAACTAATTCCACATAAAGCGACCAGGCCGCTCTACGCTCTGTGCTGTCAGCTTGCCATTCGGCTGAACCAATACCAAAAGGTAGGCTGACGGATACTTTCTTTAATACTGCCGGATCGCCTTTCATTTATTTCCTCTTACATCAGCTTCCAGTAATGCCAACCGCCTCTCAATCTCAGCCAACCTCTGACTCAGTGGCACATCCACAGCGCAGTCAAGATATCGAGCTATCGCACTGACTACATCAGTTTTCGACGCACCAACTCGCTCAATATAACTATTGAGTTCTTCCAGGAGAGGAGGAGGGATTCTGATAGCAATTTGTGGTTTGCGCGCAGCCATTAATGTGATGCTACTAACCACATGACTAAGTATAGCTTTTCTCTGTCTTGCGGAATAGCTTTAGAGGCGATCGCCGCTTTACCTCACCTGGGTATATTGCTGGGACGATCTCGTCCCGTGTCCGATCGATCCAATCGTTCGGGGTAAAAATCGGGATAAATTTACTAACCCAAACAACCCTTAACAGCCTATTTTCGTGTTTCTTATTGACAGCAAAAATGACCTTTAGGAATTGTCTGTTACTCCCAAAAGCCTTATCAGTTAACGATTCCCCAACCGATGGAGCTAAGCGGATTCGAACCGCTGACCCTCTCAATGCCATTGAGATGCGCTACCAACTGCGCTATAGCCCCTTGCTTATACAGCTTATGTATGATCGCGCAAAATTGCACTTGTGTCAAACCCCATTTGCATTTATTGGCAAATGAAGTATTTTTTCCTATATCTATGGTTAGAATAGTAACAGGAAAGCACTAACCTAGGAGTTGAGATCGCGTGATCGTCACATCCCTGCGCCCCGTGGGGCGAAAATGGACTACTCTCAGTTTTGCTTCTACCCTATATCTGAGACCAGTTCTCGATCTCTTGCTTGCTGAAGTTCCCCCAATTTGGCAGGCGGAGCTGCGTCTAGGGCTGCAAGAAGCTCTTGTGAATGCTGCTAAACATGGTAATCAGCTCGATCCTGCTAAACAAGTGATCGTGAAGTTTTCAATTGTGGCGCAGCAGTACTGGTGGATTATTACAGATCAAGGTGCTGAATGCGGCTGTTGTGAGGTTTTTGATACCGAAGTCCCCAAGGTTCCCTGTTTTGAATCTGAGTGTGGGCGAGGTTTTTACATACTGCAACAAATTTTCGATCAGGTAGCCTGGCATGACACCAGTCATGAACTACACCTATGCAAGCACATAGATCGCTGCGGCATGCCCAGCATCTGTTAGAGTTGCGTTAGGGTTAGCAGAAAGTTGCCTTTGACAAAACAGGAGATTAGTTGTATCAATTCCATCTAAGTTTAAGATACGATTATGGAGATGCTCGATCGTGATCGAGCAGATTAGGGTTCTATAACTTAGGCAAGATTAATACATGAGTCCTGTTTCCTGTTTGACTGATGTAAGTGCGTGGGTACCAGCTTGGCTACGGGAATGCTTGGATAAAGTAGAGGCTGGCGATGCAGGCGATAGCGATTTGGTCTGTCGTGCCTTCAATTTTGCCTATCAACTACATGAAGGTCAGTGTCGTGCCTCCGGTGAGCCTTATATTGTGCACCCGGTCGAAGTGGCGACTTTAATCCGCAACCTGGGTGGCAGCGATGCCATGATTGCGGCTGGCTTTCTGCATGATGTGGTTGAGGATACAACCGTAAGCTGCGATGAAATAGAGGCGCAGTTTGGCACAGAAGTACGCCAGTTAGTGGAAGGCGTTACTAAACTATCAAAATTTAACTTTGAAAGTAAAACGGAGCGTCAGGCCGAAAACTTTCGTCGCATGTTTTTGGCAATGGCGCAGGACATTCGCGTCATTGTGGTGAAACTAGCTGATCGCCTGCACAATATGCGTACGTTGGAGTTCTTGAAGCCTGAGAAACAGGTACTTATTTCGCGTGAAACCAGAGATATATTTGCCCCCCTAGCCAATCGCTTAGGTATTTGGCAGATTAAATGGGAATTAGAGGATCTGTCGTTTAAGTACCTTGAACCCGAACAGTATCGCCAAATGCAGAGTTTGGTAGCAGGGACGCGCAGCAATCGGGAAGCGCAAATTGAGCAGGTCATGGAGGACTTGCGATCGCGCCTTACCCAGGCCGGATTTACTAGCTTTGAAATTAGCGGTAGGCCAAAGCATCTGTATAGCATCTTCAAAAAGATGCAGCATCAACAAAAGGGCTACGACGAAATCTATGACGTGTCGGCAGTCAGAATCATCGTCAATACCAATGAGGAATGTTACAGGGTATTGGCGATCGCCCATGATTGTTTTCGACCAATTCCAGGTCGCTTTAAAGACTACATTGGGTTACCTAAACCAAATCGTTATCAGTCTTTGCACACAACAGTAATTGACACCAACGGTCAGCCCATTGAAGTACAGATTCGCACCTGGGAGATGCACCATATTGCTGAATACGGGATTGCCGCACACTGGAAATACAAGGAAAATAACGCCAGCCTACCGGCAAATAAGGGTGATGATGAAAAATTTACCTGGCTACGACAACTAGTAGATTGGCAACGCGAACTAAAAGACGATCAGGAATATATTGACTCGCTGCGCGAAAATCTATTTGATAGTGAGGTTTACGTCTTTAGTCCGAAGGGTGATGTTTACTGCCTGCCGCGTAACGCTACACCCGTAGACTTTGCTTACCGCGTGCATACGGAAATTGGCAATCATTGTGCTGGGGCGATGGTAAACAATCGCATGGTGCCATTGGATCGGCATCTCCATAATGGCGATATCGTGATGATTCTGCGCCAGAATAACGCTCACCCCAGACTTGACTGGATTAATTTTGTGGCGACCAGTACCGCCAAAAATCGCATCCGGCAATGGTTCAAGCGATCGCACCGCGATGAAAATATTGCCCGTGCCCGTACGCTGATGGAAAAAGAGTTGGGCAAAAATGGGCTGGAAACTCTGATTAAATCCGAGCAGATGTTGAGGGTAGCCGAACGGTGCAATTATCACAGTGTCGATGATATGCTTTCAGCTTTGGGTTATGGCGAAATTTCGCTCAATACTGTTGTCAATAAGCTGCGTGAAAATCAAGTAGCTAGTAATAGTAATAGTCCGGTAAAGCTACCAAACCAGCCATTAGCACCGAACTCGAAGTCGCCGATTCTGGGTATCGATGGTATGCTGCATCACATTGCTGGCTGTTGTAAACCACTGCCAGGTGAGCCAATCATTGGCGTCGTAACCTTGGGCAGTAGCAGGGGAATTTCTGTCCACCGTCAGGACTGCGGTAATCTAGAAGCAATTCCTGGCGATCGCCTGATTCCGGTAGGTTGGAATACGAATAAGGAAGTAGATCGACCGCTCACCTATCCCGTCGATATTCAAGTAGAGACAATCGATCGCGTGGGCGTGCTCAAAGATATTCTGACTCGCCTGTCGGATAACAAGGTAAATGTGCGTCAGGCCAATGTGCTTACCCAACCTGGCAAAGCGGCTCTAATCAACCTCAGCGTTGATGTCACAGACCGCAATCAGTTTGAGAAGATTTGCAGTCAAATTACCAAGATGGGGGATATCCTTTCAGTGCGCCGATTGCTGCAAGCAGAGAATTAAACCTGTAAATGCGATAATTGCTATCAATACATTGCAGCTAATCTATAACTCAACTCATAATGGATAATAAGTTGTCAGCTTTACAACACTTACTAGATGTTGTAGCAAAACTGCGATCGCCTGATGGTGGATGTCCGTGGGACTTCAATACTGTTCGGTTAAGCCAGGGAGTTGGTAAATTAGCTATTGTCGCGCTAATCTGCTTGCCAAGCTTATGCAACTAAAAGAGTTTACCTTGACCTCTGCCGAGATTGAACCAGGAGAGGTATTCCAAGCGCTCGAAACAGTTATT
>CALRKB020000057.1:0-34559 GCA_943367755.1 Rhizobium sp. Q54
GCAAGGCAGAAGTAATCCCCGCGTAGTTAAAAAGCCAAGGTCGAAGTTCCCAGCCAGGAAGCGACTACACAGAGGCACCGGCACCAACTTAGAGAAACTGACCTTTACCATTCCCAGCACTGCCTAACGCTTATCCGAACAGTATTGCGTGGGACTTAGCCCAAACGCCCGAAACTCTCATCCCCTACATCATTGAAGAAGCCTATGAGACGGTAGCAGCAATTCGGAGTGGAGATCGAGCCGCGATCGCCGAAGAGTTAGGCGATTTGCTTTTGCAAGTAGTATTACAATCTCAAGTGGCGAGCGATCGCGGTCAATTTACAATCGCCGAGGTAGCAGAAGGAATTGCCCAAAAACTGATTCGTCGTCATCCCCATGTTTTTGGTGACGTGACTGTGAATAATATGGATGAGGTACATCAGAACTGGGAGCAGATCAAAGCGGCAGAAAAGGGAGAAGATGCAAGTACCGCCCAAAAATTGAGTCGAAAACTAGATCGCTATGGACGCAGTCTGCCACCACTGATGGCAGGAATGAAGATCTCTCAAAAAGCTGCGGCACAAGGGTTTGAATGGGAGAATGTCGAAGGAGTTTGGGATAAATTTCAAGAAGAATTAGGCGAATTTCGTCATGCTTTGGAACACGAGGATCAAGCCCGACAGCAAGCCGAACTAGGTGACTTGCTTTTCACAGTAATTAACATTGCCCGTTGGTACGATCTCGATCCGACGGAAGCATTACATAGTACTAACCAAAGATTTATTGCTCGCATCGCACAAATGGAAGGCTTTGCCGATAAACCTCTTAGTGAATATACGCTCCCAGAGTTGGAAAATCTTTGGCAGCAGGCGAAGCAGAAGCTTGCGGCGCAGGAATAGTTCTTAGGCATGCTTCAGCAGAATTAGTGGAGGTGGTGACTAGTTTTACTAGAGTCTCTAGATCAAGCATGGTTGTTAACAGATTAGTCTCCAAGCTCACATTACAATACAAAACTGAAAATCGTCTACTTCGGCAACTGCGATTTCCAACTGAGTAAGGCAGTCTTCCAATTCCTCAATTAATCCAAGACGAATTCTTTCCGGAATCTCTTCGATCTTGCCCATTTTCAAATGTTTGAGTATGCTGCAAATAGAAGGTAATGCTGCCTGAGGAGAAAACCATTTTTGATTCTCAGAGATCCATGACTCTGGAAGCTCTTCATCAGACAGGTTGAATTCTAGATCGGAAAAGTCAAAGAATTCTGATAACTTTACGACTTCCAACTTATCAGTAATTCCATCTAAAATATCAGCGAAATTATAGAAAAGGGAAAGATCGACGTTATCTGCATTTCCAAGTTTAGATTTACGCAGAACCCAGATGGTATTGCCCAGATGAACCTCCTGCAAGGGAATATCTACATCATGCTTAGGTTGAACACTATAGGGCAGGTTTAATTCAACCAGCCCCAGTTTAAGCTATGTTTTTTGCCATTAAGCAATGATTTTGACTGCAAGAGGGGCTGAGCCTCATCTGTCTCAGCAATCACGCGATCGAGGGCATTAAACATCACCTTGCCTTTGGGATCGGCAGTAATGCGTTGAGATAGATCGGCTACTTCAGTCTTGAGAATTTGTCTGGCTTCATTCTCGTCAATAGCGACGGATAATTGGGCTTGAATAGAACTCAAACCTTCTTTGAGCATACTGACATCGCTAGATGCGGGCAGACTTTTGATTACCCGCGCGATCGCCACCTGTTTTTGCTGAGCGAAGTTAACCTGTGGCTGCTGCGGTGCTAATCCAGGCTGTACAGGGCTAAATGCTAGAATTGCTGAAGTTACAAGGCATCCAATACACATAGGTCTTAACTCCTCAACAGTAAAGTTTAAAGGTTGCTTTGATTGTACTCTAAACAGGAAATGTTGTGGAGGGTTATTGCTTAAGGGTGTATACTCCTTGGAAAATTCTTGCTAGAACACAAGCTTAGCCTGCCAATTTTTGCTCGATCGCATCAGGATCGGTAGGTAAAGTCACGGTGAGCACTTCACAATCCGTCTCTGTGACCAGGACATCATCTTCAATCCGAATGCCGCGCACATCAGCAAACTGAGCCAGCCGATCCCAATTCACTACATCTTTATATTTTGTGTGGCGCTCAGGATCTTGGAGGATAGCTGGCACCTGATAAAAACCTGGCTCGATCGTGACTAGCATGCCCGCGCGCAAGGGACGATTTAAGCGCAGATAACACAATCCAAAGCGATCGCTGCGAACTCGGCCTGTCTCATAGCCAGCTAAATCGCCCAAATCTTCCATATCATGCACATCTAAGCCCAAGAGATGTCCCACTCCATGGGGAAAGAATAGGGTATGGGCATCCATCTCAATCAGGTCATCGATTTTACCTTTGAGAATGCCTAGATCTTCTAAGCCAGCCGTGATCGTGCGACATGCCAAGAGATGGATATCTTGATATTCCACACCTGGTTCGATCTGGGCAATACAAGTATCGTGGGCAGTCAAGACAATTTGATATATTTCCCTTTGGCTATCGGAAAAACGACCCGATACGGGCCAAGTGCGCGTGACATCTCCTGCCCAACCCATCGCTGTTTCGGCACCGACATCTGCCAGGATCAGATCGCCAGAGTTGAGCTGATGCTGATATTGATTATTATGCAGAACTTCACCATGCACGGTAACGATACTCTGATAGGAGCAACTCATATTCTCAGCCATGATGACGGCTTCCATTGCAGCACGAATATCAGCTTCGCACTTGGCGTGAGGTGTGGCTGCCATACCAGCCAGGTGAGCGGCAACAGTTGTCTTAGCGGCTTTGCGCAATTCTATCAATGCTCCCTCGTCATGGGTGAGGCGGAGCGAGATAATCGCCCTTACTAAATCCAAATCTAAGTCTAGATCTATGTCGCGATCTATACCTGCAATTGCACTTTGAGAAAGAATGGAGCGCTGTAGTAGTTGAGATTGCTGTGCCTGCGTAGTGCCATCCTGGACGGCGATCGTGGCGGCATCCTTTGCCCTACTAGCTAGATCGGCTAGAGGGAATGCCGCATCAGTACCGATCGCGGCGGCAATATCGGCACGTTTTGGGGTCTCGCCATGCCAGAGGGCGCTGGCGGAACTGCCTTCATCCATAAAGAGTTCTAGTCTGCCAGCTTCCAAGCGGATAGCGGCATTTTCGAGGGGCAGTCCGGCAAAGTAGAGGAAGTGACTGCTAGCGCGAAAAGGATAGGTGTTGTGAAAAAAATTGCGGGCGCTACTTTGTCCTGACCACAAAACCGCAGGTCGATCGAAGAGAGTAGCGAGTTTTTGGCGGCGATTCCGCAGAGTATCCTGGAGTTGCATGGTCGTAACTAAGGAATTTGCCTAATACTAGCAACAGATACCTGAGATCTGGCTTGCGTTATAAAAATTTGCTGCTACTATTGTGTGCATTAAAAATTGCGCGAGAATTGTAGGCAGGTATTGTGCAGCTTCCACCGCTTGTTGAAATCAACCACCCAGTCGTCCAGTCGCTTTTTCTGAAAAGCGATCAGGATCTGGTCACTCTATTTCAGCGTCACCCCGACTCTGGACAATATTTTGTCGCCATCTTCTGTCGCTATGGTCAGGTACTATACACCCTGATTAGTACATCAACGCGATCGCCCCTCCAGGCCGACTATTTGTTTGCCCAAACTTGGGACTGCATCTATAACGAAATGCGATCGCTAGATCTACGCGGCGGTAACCCTAAGCTGTCATTGCAGAGCTGGTTAATCAATATTGCTGCCATGATGATTAATCGTACTGAACTGCCACCCGTTGAAGAAATCCAATATTCTCTAGCAGTTACACCCCCTATATTTTGGTGCTATCTTAATCAGGCTCTCAGGCAAATGCCAGGCAACCTGCGACTGGTGCTGCTACTATCGCAAACATTTCACTGGAGTAATACTCGCATCGCTGCCTATTTGCAAGCTGAAGGCGAGCCTGTATCTGCCAATGATGTCCAAAATATACTGACGAAGGCATATATAGCCCTAGAAGCGGCGCTCCCCGAAGATATTCGTGACATCTACTTAGCTCAAACATCACTCGCAGCTTGAGGTTATAGACCATGCAAACAATCAGTTCTCCGATCTCCCAAACATCGGATACGGATAAAGAGCAATTACCACAAATTGCCTATATTCCCTTACTGCAAAAGGCTTTAGACGGATTAGATACAAGCCTTGATGAAGAGCTAGATCGATACCGCCATTGGCAAGAAAATGGCCAAACTTTCTCTTACCTCAACCCCTTTAGATCGCCATCGCGCTTTCATGCGAACGGCTCTTCGGCTAACGCGGCGTCTGACTTACCTCAACTACCCAAGATGCCATTGCCATCAATGCCGATCGCCGATCAAGTAGCAAAAAATGTTGGCGACGAGAGTTCATATAGTTCATACCAAGGGCATCCAGAGTCACAGCATAGCAATGTTAAAAATGTCCAGACACCTGTCAATGCTCATGCTAACTTTGCCGCACCTGATTTATTTGAGCAAATGGCTGAAACAACCTTAGATCGTCCTAACCCCGATCCTGTCGATCTCAACGAAGAAATTAGTGAAGATGACTTGTTTCGCACAATTAGCGATGAATATGCTAATGATGAAGAGTTCAATAGCGATGATTTAGCTGAAGAATATGAAGAGTATGAGGAATTTGAAGAGTCAGACACTTCTGGATTCAAACTGTTTAGTCACTGGGGTATTGCTGGGTTATTTCTGCTTTTAGCTGCTAGTGCTTTGATTGGATACCTGGTTATCGATCCTGCGGGTATAACCAAGCTGCTTAAGCCAGGTACGTCTAATCCAGTCCAGCCAGCTACTTCTGCTGCACCAGAGGGTACAGACAGCGATATCACCCTCAAGCAGACAGCACCTAACGTCAATCCAGATACACTCTTGGCCGATCCTAAAAAAGATGCCAAGCTTGTACCCTTCGTCCCCTTACCTGGCAAACTTTCTCAACCTGGACAGTCGGTTAAAGGGTTTACCTCAAATACTCCCGATCGCCCAGCCGTACCAACACTATCGGTGCCAGGTCTTCCAACTAACTTATCTACTAGCAAAGATCGCCCAGCCGCATCAAAGCTTTCAGTGCCAACTCTGCCAACGACTAGGACGGCCAGACTAGCTCCACCAACAGCTTTGCCCCCAGCAATTTTGCCTTATCATCCAGAAGCAATCCCTCAAGAGCCGCCAGCACGAAACACTTATACCCCTCCAGCACGAGAAACCTATACACCACCTGTACGGGAACCCTATACGCCCCCCGCACCGGTATACCGCAGCAATCCCGAACCTCGTCCTCAGGCAGCCCCGGCACCGTCTCGTCCTCGGGTCACATCAAAGTGGAAGCCTCGCACCATCACACCGAGTCTCAGTACTCCCAGTAAAACCGCTACCGCAAGTAGTACTCCAGCAGCTTTGCCTGCCCCTTCTAAAGCAACTACAACCTCAATAGCTGTACCACCAATTAGAGATAGTGCCCCCGTCCGATATTCCTCCCCGATTTCAGCCGCGTCTACCAATAATGCGCCTGAACCTCCAGCCAGACCTGCTAACGTGGGCTATAAGGTTGTTGCTCCTACTAGTTATTTACCCAAAGCCCAGGCAGTGGATAAGGATGCCTATGTACGCCCCACTGGGGAAGTACAGTTGGGTGCTTACCAAAATCCCAAAGCAGCACAACAAAGAGCCGAAGATTTACGTCGGCAAGGTATACCCGTACAAGTAGTAGAGCAGTAAAGCTTTGGTAAGTGCAAACTGCAATAATCTATTGGTCCTATAATGCCAGCAGTCTAGCCATGTCGTGGTTTATTGATGCGATCGCCTGTGGAGTTCTGTCTGGGCTAACCTGGGCAGGACTGGTTTGGATGTCATCATCGACACCAATTCAGGAACCCTTGGGATGGTGGCAGGGCATTGGCGCGATCGCGATCGCCAACATATTGCTCTGGTTGGGTTTAGCATTTTTCAAGCCCCAGCTTCTGATTTGGATTGTCGTATTTTTGGCGGGCAACGCACTGGTTGGGAAATTCATCCTGCCATTCTGCCAGCAAGTTCGCATTCCTCCCCTATGGTCAATCGTCGTGCATCCTGTGGCGATCGCTACGATCAACCTGCTGCTGGGTGGTGCCCTCGGTGCAATTAGCTAACTATGACTTAATCGCTTTTTAACCCCTACTTAACTAAGCACAAATAAGTTAACCAAAGTTTGTCGGAAGGCGATCAACCAATCCACATAATGTGTGATGATCGTTGCAGAGATACCCAATAGAACTGCTTATTAATTTTGCATGCGTAAAGTTGCTATCTTCACGGAAACCTTTCTGCCCAAAATCGACGGTATTGTGACTCGACTGAAATATACAGTTGAGAATTTAGTCCTGCTTGGTGATGAAGTCTTGGTATTTTCGCCAGATGGAGGCATTCGTGAGTACTGCGGTGCCAAAATCTATGGAGTATCTGGCTTTCCCCTGCCTCTTTATCCAGAGCTAAAGTTGGCTCTACCGCGTCCCTCGATTGGTTATGCCTTAGAGCAATTTCAGCCTGATATCGTGCATGTGGTTAACCCCGCCATGTTGGGGTTAGCGGGTCTTTATTATGCTAAGGCCATGAAATTGCCACTGCTCGCCTCCTATCACACGCATTTGCCCCAATATCTGCATCACTATGGTTTGGGTTTCCTCGAAAGTACGATGTGGGAGTTGCTGAAAACAGCCCATAATAAAGCCGAACTCAACCTTTGTACTTCTAATGCCATGGTTGACGAACTCAGATCGCATGGAATCGAAAGAGTAGATCTGTGGCAACGTGGTGTTGATACCAATCGATTTCATCCCCGCTTTCAAAGCATGGCGATGCGATCGCGCCTCACCCAAGGTCACGAAGATGCCACCTTAATGCTGTATGTGGGCAGGCTCTCGGCTGAGAAAGAAATTACGCAGATTTTACCAATTTTAGAATCATTGCCCAACAGCCGCTTAGCGCTTGTGGGTGACGGCCCCTATCGTCAGGAATTAGAACGCATTTTTGCTGGCACTGCCACAAATTTTGTTGGCTATCTCCAGGGTGAAGAACTGGCATCGGCGTTCGCTTCCAGTGATGTGTTCCTGTTTCCCTCTAGAACGGAAACGTTGGGACTTGTCCTTTTAGAAGCGATGGCGGCTGGTTGCCCCGTTGTGGCAGCGCGTTCTGGCGGGATTCCAGATATTGTTACAGACGGCATTAATGGCTATTTATTTGAGCCAGAAGATCCGAATGGATTGCTCCATGCGACGCAACGCTTGTTACAAAATCCCCATCTATTCAAACAGAACGCTCGCCAAGAAGCCGAAAAATGGAACTGGTCTGCTGCCACCGAGCAATTACAACGGTATTACGATGTTGCGATCGCCTCATGCCGCGATCGTAAACCCGTAGGCAGTGCAATTTGATGTACGAACAGAGGGCAGACACGTAGGTCTGCCCCTACGGGGATTTACTAACCCAAATTCAGGTCGGTTACTGCACCCACACTGCTGCTAGACACCAACTTAGCGTATTTTGCTAACACACCCTTGGTATAACGCGGTGCTGGTGGTTTCCACGCCGCACGGCGCTCCGCCAGTTCAGCATCGGATATATTTAGCTGCAAGAGTCGGGCTGGGGCATCAATTGTAATTGAATCGCCTTCATGCACGAGGGCGATCGCACCACCTACAAATGCCTCAGGTGCAACATGACCGACCACCATGCCATAGGTGCCACCAGAGAAGCGCCCATCTGTAATCAGTCCGACGGAATCTCCTAAGCCAGCCCCAATAATCGCACTGGTGGGAGCAAGCATCTCCCGCATGCCAGGGCCGCCCTTTGGCCCTTCATAGCGAACTACAATCACATCACCAGGATCGATCTGCTTCGCCAAGATCGCTTTGAGACAATCTTCCTCCGACTCGAATACTCTGGCTGGGCCAGTAATTTTGGCATTCTTCACACCAGTAATTTTGGCGACGCTACCTTCAGTGGCCAGATTACCCTTCAGAATTGCCAGATGCCCCTGGGCATAAATAGGATTGCTCCAGGGACGGATCACATCCTGATTAGGACTGGGTTCGTTGGGAATATCGGCAAGCTGTTCGGCAATGGTTTGGCCAGTAATTGTGAGGGCATCACCATGTAGTACCCCATTCACGAGCAAAATCTTCATCACCTGGGGAATGCCACCCGCTTTATGCAGATCCGTTGCTACGTAGCGACCGCTGGGTTTGAGGTCGCAGAGTACGGGCACCCGCCCCCGAATGGTCTCAAAATCATCGATGGTTAGTTCTACACCCGCTGCATTGGCGATCGCTAGCAGATGCAGTACAGCATTGGTAGAACCACCCACCGCCATAATCACGGCGATCGCGTTTTCAAATGCTTTGCGGGTGATAATTTGACGCGGCAGAATTTGCTTTTTAATCGCTTCCACCAAAACTGCGGCAGATTTCGCCGCACTGTCAGCTTTTTCCGCATCCTCCGCTGCCATCGTGGAGGAATAGATCAGGCTCATGCCCATCGCCTCAAAGGCTGAGGACATCGTATTGGCTGTAAACATACCGCCACAGGAACCCGCACCAGGGCAAGCATGTCGCTCTATTTCCATTAACTCCGTCTCATCGATTTTGCCAGCACTGTGCTGACCGACTGCCTCAAAGGAGCTAACTACCGTAAGGTCGCGACCATCGTAATGACCAGGCTTGATCGTACCGCCATAGACAAAAATGGCGGGAATATTCATGCGTGCCATTGCCAGCATAGCGCCGGGCATATTTTTATCGCAGCCACCGATCGCAATCACACCATCTAAGCTTTGGCCATTACAGACAGTTTCAATCGAATCAGCAATTACTTCACGGGAGACCAGCGAATATTTCATCCCCTCTGTTCCCATGGAGATGCCATCACTAATTGTGATCGTGCCGAACATCTGCGGCATCGCTCCCACATCTTTTAGCTCTGCAAATGCTCTTTGTGCCAGATCGCCGATCCCAACGTTACAGGGGGTAATATTGCTATAGCCATTGGCAACTCCCACAATTGGCTTACTAAAGTCAGCATCGCTAAACCCAACTGCACGCAACATGGCGCGATTGGGCGATCGTTGCACGCCTTCAGTGACAACCTTACTTCTGCGGTTATCTGGCATAGGTTTTGGTATCCTTAAATGTTCTCGATTAACTAGATATACATTCTAGAATCGATCGATCTGGTCTTTAGCAGAGTTTGTATAATTTTTAACCTCTAGCTGAGTGCATTGTGAACACCCATCAGATTTAGTCTTATTAAGTGATTGCAGCATGGAATGGACTGGTCAAGCGCTGCAACTGTTGTACCAACAGACTGAGGAACAAGCCCACATCCGTTACCACACCCACAGATTCCACAGAGCCGCGATCGGCAAGTTTGGTAACCACCGCAGGATTAATGTCAACGCATACCATTTTCACACCCGCAGGTGTCATGTTGCCCACACCAATCGAGTGCAACATCGAAGAGAGCATCAAAATCATATCTGCGCCTTTAATTTGCTCGGCATATTGCTGCTGTGCCTTAATCAAATCCATCTCGGTATCCGGTAGCGGGCCGTCATCGCGGATCGAACCCGCGAGCACAAATGGGATATTGTGCTTAACGCACTCGTACATGATGCCAGACTCGATCGCGCCAGCTTCCACCGCTTTGGCGATGCTGCCATAGCGACGTACGCTATTAATTACCTTGAGGTGATGACGGTGGCCGCCTCGTACGGGGACTCCTTTGGTCATATCAACACCAAGAGAGGTTCCCATTAAGGCTTGTTCAATATCATGCACAGCGATCGCATTGCCCCCCAAGAGCGACTGTACATAGCCATGACGAATCAAATGCGACAAATGCTCAGCACCGCCGGTGTGAATTACCACGGGGCCTGCGGTTACGACAACCTTGCCACCTTGATCGCGAATCTGACGCAATTCCCAGGCAATTTGCTCGACGATTAATTCCACCCGCCGCTCGCTCGATACCCCAGCACCCATAAAACTAAATTCGGTCGTGGTTGTATTGCGTTTTTCGCGCGATTCCGTCTTGCGGCTTGTGCGGATACCTTCTACGCCAACAATGACGCGATCACCTACTTCTAAATCCCTGAGCAGCTTGCAGTAAGCGATATCGCCATCAGTTGAGCGACCGATCACAACCGCCCCATCCATGCGCTGATTTTGCACCTTCAGCCACTCGCAAGCCACCCTCACTTCCGTGGGATAGATTGTGGTGACGTAGAAATCATCGGGAGCCACACCTGACTGTATACAAACCTCTATATTGCTGTCACAGGTCTCTTGTGGTGGTGGAACTGCACCCAGGTCAATCAATTGCGACATGATTTCTTCCATCACATCATGGTAGGGAGCGGACACCCTCACATCGGCGATGGAAGTACTTTGACGTTGTTCGCCTAATTGAAAGTTAAGTACTTGGAAACTACCACCATTCTCAATAATTAAGTCTAGAGCCTGGTTCATAATCCCAGCATCAAGTAGATGTCCTGCCATCTGCACGATCCGACTTTCTACAGGCGAACTAGCATGAACATCCTCTAGAACTGGCTCCGTCACCCGCAGAGTCAGGCATTTAGCCGCACCACCTGCCTTGAGAAATTCTGTCAATGGGGTTTCGATCACCTCAAAACCAGCTTCGGTGAGGCGCTTTTTCAGACTACCACTGACCTTATTCACCACAACGGCCGATCCGATATTGACGGCATTACAGGCAAAATTTGCCGCATCTACTTCCTCGATCGCAATGCGCTTTTCTGCTGACACCCTCATTTCAATTACACGATTGGAATAGGAATCAAAAGCGTCAGGATAGTAAAGCAAATAGCCACCACTTAACGGACAGAAGCAAGTATCCAAGTGATAAAAGCGACTATCAATTAAACGCAGAGATAATACTTCGATATCCAGCCATTTTGCTAGATATGGATGCGAGTCTAGTTCAGAGCGGAAGCCATAACCTGCCCATAACCAACGACCTTCGCGATCAAGTAAAGCATCACCTGCTCCCTCAAATGGTAATTCCTGCGGCAGTTCAAATACCGAATAGCCCTGGGCTTCAAACCATGCTTTGAAATGCGGTTCTTCTCCCTGGCGCTCCTTGTGAAAGAAACGACTCAGAACGACGTTGTTGCCTAAAACCAGCCCTGCATTCGCGGTAAACACCATATCTGGCCAGCCTTTAGCTGGTGGCACTAGATCGACTACAGCCATACTTTTGAGAATGCCATATAAACCCTGCCATTGTTGCACGGCGAGTTCGCGACTAGAGCGATGGATGTTGCCCTCCATCCAGGGGTTAATCACATAGTCAACGTCATAGTGATCGGGCGAACACATTAAAAAGCTAATTGATGAGACCATAGATATTCGAGTGATGCTTTGGTAGGAGCTAAGTGGCATGCAGCAATATGCTTTCAGTTTTCTGATCGCTGCATGCAGATCATAATAGCTCTAGATGCATAATTATTTCTGCGCTACTCAGCTCAACTATAAATTGTCCTGGGCTATTACATGGCTGTAATGGCAATTCTGTAATGGGAATTTGCAGAATTCGAGGCTGTGAATCTTCGCTAGAACGCCCAACTAGTAAGACGATCTGTGTATGTTGCGGCGCGATCGCCGCCGCTGCCGCCAAATAATCTTGTTTATTCCGAAATGTCATGGTTTGCGAACCAATGCTGCCGCGTGGGGCCAGCCGTAGGTTATCAGCCCCGATCCGTTTGGCCATACCTTGTGCCGTGATCAGAACGATTTCAGTATCAGGGTTTTCGCCTAAATCCAGCGCCATAGCGGCAACCAGAGTTTCCGTTTGCCTGAGGCGCAATGCCTGATCGCCCATGGCTGCACGTCCGAGCGTGGGAATTTGTTCCTCATCGGCGGGCATCCGCAAGATGCGTCCTGTAGATGTGGCGATCGCAATTTGCTGGTTGACTCGTACAGTTCCTGCCCAAAACAGTCGATCGTCATCTTTGAGCTTCATGGCAGACAAACCGCGGGCATTAATCCCAGCATAATCTGCCAGGGGCGATCGCTTAATTTTGGCCTGACTGGTCAGCAGCACTAAACTATCCGTAGTTTCGGGGTTGCGTTCCCAGATCGTATGCGCCACGATCTTGTCCGTCGGATCGTTGAGAAACGTAATTAGAGGTGTGCCCTTGTTCTTACTGCCCTTGGTTAAGGTGGGGATATTTGCCACTTCCAGCGGGAAGACCCTGCCGCCACTAGTAAATGTGAGCAACTCGCGATCGCTGCGGGTGGGATAGACAGCGATCGTGATGTCATCGTTTGTGGGAGGGATCGGACTGCTGTGACCATTGCTAGTATTAGTTTCTAGACGCTTGATATAGCCCTTATAGGTGATTTGCAGAATCGTATCCTCCACTGGCATCTGATGGAGTGGTGGCAAGCTTTTGGTATTTTTTGTAGTATCATTTTTGCCCGTATCACTTTTACTGGCATTATTTTTGCTAGGAGTACTAGCCCGATCTGCGGTGTGACGATCTTCTGTATTGCTAGTACCTCTAGTACCACGAGATTTTGTCACCTTAGCTTCACCGTTCGGATCGGGTAATTCTGCGGTAAGTAATGGAGGCTGTGGGTTTTGCCAACCAATGCGGGTGCGCCGTGCGTCACCATGCTTTTTCTTGAGGTGGCGTAACTCTTTTTTCATCGCTTTGAGCAATTCGCGGCGATCGCCGAGCACCAGTTCCAGTTGAGCGATCTGTTGTTGCAACTCCGACATCTCGTCGCGCAGGTTTTGTTGCTCCATACCGGTCAGACGGCGTAATGGCATTGAGAGAACGGCATCAGCCTGGAGTTCGCTCAGTCCCATCTGCTCCTGAAGCGCAATTTTAGCTGTGGGGCCATCGCTAGACCCGTGCAATATTTCAATTAGACGACCGAGATTCGCCACGACGCTCACTAAGCCTTCGACTAAATGCAGTCGGCTGGTGGCTTTTTCTAGTTCGTGGCGATAGCTTCTAGTCAAAGTCTCTTCGCGGAAGTCCAGAAACTGCTGCAACAGTTCGCGCAGACTCATCTGCTTGGGTTGTGCGCCCACGAGTGCCAACATAATTGCACCAAAGTTAGCTTGCAGCGCCGTTTGTTGATACAGGCGCTCCAGAACCAGCTCTGGGCTAAAATCCTTTTTGATTTCGATCACTACTCGCATACCCGTGCGATCGCTCTCGTCACGGATATCAGCAATGCCATCAAGCTTGTTGTTATTGACTAACTCCGCAATCTTTTCAATCCAAGCTGCTTTATTCACCTGAAACGGCAACTCAGTTACCACAAGTGCTGGCCGGGGGCGACGATTTTTACCTGTAGTTCTGCCCGTTTCGATCGACTCAAATGAGACGATGCCACGAATGGTGATGCTACCCTTACCTGTCGTGTATGCCTCTTTGATTCCAGCATCATCAACAATAATTCCACCTGTGGGGAAATCCGGTGCTGGGATCAGTTCAAATAATTTTTCGTCCGGTAAGTCGGGCCGATCGATCAGCGCGATCGCGCCATCAACCACCTCGTTTAAATTATGCGGTGGAATATTAGTGGCCATGCCTACGGCAATTCCGGACGCACCATTCAGCAAGAGCATCGGCAACTGCGATGGCAGGACGGTGGGCTCTTGCTGCGAGCCGTCAAAATTATCGGTAAAGTCAATAACTGACTGATTAATATCTTGTAACAGGGCATCGTTACCAATTTCCGCCAGACGGCACTCGGTGTAGCGCATTGCTGCCGCCGGATCGTTGTCTACGGAGCCAAAATTGCCATGCCCAGCCAACAGCGGATAGCGACTAGAAAAATCCTGTACCAATCGCACCAGGGCGTCATAGACCGACTGATCGCCGTGGGGATGATATTTACCCAATACATCACCTACTACCCTGGCGCACTTACGATAGGGGCGATCGGGCAGTAACCCTAACTCGTGCATGGCAAAGAGGATACGGCGATGCACTGGTTTCAGCCCATCGCGGGCATCGGGTAGCGCCCGCCCCACAATCACGCTCATGGCGTATTCGAGGTACGATCGCTGCATTTCCGCATGCAAAGCAATGGGAACCACCTTTCCCTGGGATGGTTCTGGCGCTAAAAAATCTAACTGCTCTACCCGCTTTGCCATACGATCATTAACTCTTTAAATACTTAATTTAGTGATTAAATTCAGTGCTGACAAATCCAAATTTTTATTTACTTTTTATTTGCTTTGTGAGGTTTTGGGTGTTAGTTTTAATGGCAAATAAGAATAGGGCAAATAATAAACAGGGCAATCATAGATTACACATATTCATGGTGATTCTAGCCCGTGTGGGCACGATGTCCACCTAAAAAATTAAATCCAGATCGCTATAGTAAATGTTTCATATAGCAATCCTAGACTTCCATCTCTCCAGTGTAAACATCAGAATTTTAGGTTAGTAACTGTGGCACAACGTACTGCTAAGCAATGGGCAATCAACATTGTATTGATTATCGTCACGCTCTCTTTCTTGGGTATTTCGATCGCTCCTTTATTGGGGGGCATCTTAGCACCTCAACAGACAGCAACGAAAGCAACAACACAGAATAGTGAGAAGGACAAAATTAAAATTCAAATCGAAGGCTTTGAGGCTGTACTCAAGCGCGAGCCCAAAAACCGCACCGCGCTAGAGGGTTTAGTCAATCTCCGCCTTGCCCTAGGTGATATTAAAGCGACCGTAGAGCCTTTGCAACTGCTGGCAGATTCCTATCCAGAAACCCCAGGTTATAGGTTTGTCTTGGCGAACACTTATATCAAGCTTAAAGATCGCGAAAATGCAGCGGCTGAGTATCGTAAAGTTCTGACCACTCAACCTGGCAATCTGGAAGCAATTCAACTTTTAGTCAGTTTAGAACTGGAAGAAAAGCGCCCCGAAGCTGCGATCGGCTTACTCCAAGATACGCTCGAAAAAGCTGATACTGCGAATAAAATTCAGGCTGGCAGCGTTGATAAAGGCACAGTAAGCTGGATATTAGGCGAACTATACCGCAAACAAAAACGCTATAACGAAGCGATCGCCACCTACAACAAGATGGCCAAAGCCGACGCTAAAGATTTCCGTCCCTTGGTTGGTAAAGCCCAGATCGAACGCGCCCAAGGTGATGAAGCCAAAGCCAAAGCCCTGTTCGCCGATGCGGTGAAACTAGCCCCCGCCCAGTTCAAGGACGACATCAATAAGATGGCTGCCGCTGGTTCGACCGAGGCCACTGACACTGCGCCCAAGGCAAGTTCGACCGATCCTAAAGACAAATTAGAGGATAAAGTGCCGGAAAAGAAAAACTAGATTGAATCTTGGTAATCTCCCATAGGTCGGAGGGCAGTCGGTAATGTCACAATATTTTAGTTGTCCCAACTGTGGCGCTGATGTGCCGCTTAAAGCGCGCGCCTGTCCAGAATGCGGGTCAGACGAGCAAACTGGTTGGTCCGAGGCAGCGAAATATTCACATCTACTGCCATATACGGGAGATTCAGAACCTGAAGTCTCGAAGTTTCAGGGTTGGCAAAGGTATGCGATCGCTGTGATCGCCGTATTTTTAGCAGTCGTGTTTTTGCAAGGAGGGGGATTAGGTTGGACTTTACCCGTGATCGCTTTAGCCGCCTTAGTTGGTGGGGCAGGTTACTGGATATTTCGGCAATACACCAATAGCAGTTGGGGTATGGAACGCAAGTTATACCAACAACTGGTGAATAGAACTAGAGGCGATCGCGAACAAGCGCGAAGATTGGTTGATTACGAAAAACGCCGCACACCAGAAGCAAATCGTCTACAACTACTACAAAATGCCATCTATCGTTGGGATCGAGATCGCTCTCATTACTAGCAAAATTCCCCAAATAAAGCATCGGTATACTGGAGCAAACTCATCGGCGATATAATTATGTCAAAACTTTTTGGAGCTGCTGCTATTGTCTTCAATTTATGATGCTGTATGCGACAGCAAATTTGTTGAAGAGCTGCACCAAACTGATGCTAAAGAGTTCTGGGCAAGAGCGATCGCGCTTTTAGAGCAGTTGTGTCGCTCTATGCCTGTGGAAGGTTTGCTTTTTACCCATAATCCTCAAATACTGGCACATAGCAATTCTCTCCATAAACTGCAAATCTGGTTTTTTACACCTAGCAATTCTGCCCTGCTGGCTACCAAATCTTTACCTATTCAAAATACCCAGACCATCAGGCTTTCCCCAAACGATGCGATCGCCAAAGAGTGGTTTTGCCTGATCGTGACGCCACCATTTAGTTTGCTAATTTTAGCTTCCGAACGAAGTCATAGTTGCATCTATTCTCTGCATCCCGAACCGATTCAAAAAGCGATCGCCGTCCTAAAACAAAGAATTCATAACCCAGCTCAACTGACCTTACTATCGCAGCAACTAGAGCAGTTTCCCATCGATATGCCAACCTACCAAGCGATCTCTAAATTTGGCACCTTACTGCTTTCACAGTCTTTTAGCAAGGATTTACCTATACCTGAAATTCGTGAAGTAGAGCTAATTCGAGCCATTACGCATGAGGTAAAAACTCCTCTCACAACCATACGTACGTTAGTCCACTCTTTACTGCGGCGCAAGGATACCCCCACTGCGATCAAGCCGCGTCTAGAGCAAATAGCCATGGAGTGCTCCGATCAAATCGATCGCTTTAACTTGATTTTTGAAGCAGCACAATTGGCAACTGCGCCAGTAGCTCTAGAGCAGATTCAGCTGAAAGAAGTTTTACTGCAGAGCATTGAGCGTTGGCAGGAACAATCGCAGCAACGTCAAATAGCGATCGATCTTGATATTCCGCCTGGTTTACCTGCCATTATTAGTAACTCGCACCTGTTACAGCAAGTGCTCAATGGGTTGGTAGATCGCTTAACTCGTGGCTTACCCGCTGGTAGCCATATTTTAATTAAAGTATCAGCAGCAGGCGAGCACCTGAAGCTGCAATTTCAGTCGCAATTTGAAGACGGTATGCTATCAGGGGAGTCGCCAATACTTAGGGCGGTAGGGCAATGGCTGATGCTTCAACCTGAAACTGGTACGCTCAGCTTGAGCTTACCAATTACCAAAACTCTATTTCAAGCGATCGGGGGGAAGTTTACAGTGCGCTTACATCCCACCAGTGCAGAGTACGATGGTGAAATTCTCACCATTTTTCTACCCATCGATCATAGCTGAGCTGAACATCAGACTTACGCAAAAGTCTTGTAATAAGTATTATGTAACGCGAATGACATCACGTAAGCACTCCAACAATTTTCAGGGAATGAGCTAAAGTGAAAAAGCATTATTTAACTATCAGCAATCAGTCCTAAAACTGTCGATCGCTTCGTACTAAGGGCTAACTGACGCTTCTGTAGCTTTTGATACCTTTGACAGCGCCATAAGGCTCTGGTAGTCTGACTAAAAGGTTTGGAGCAGGTAAATCGTGGAGATTCAGATTGGTCGAGGTAAGTTGGCAAGAAGGGCATACGGTATTGATGAAATTGCCCTAGTGCCTGGACGCGGTACATTAGATCCGGCCCTGGCCGATACGCAGTGGGAAATTGGCGGTATCAAGCGTGAGATCCCGATCATTGCCAGTGCCATGGATGGAGTCATCGATGTGGGTATGGCCGTCAGGATTTCGCAGCTAGGTGCCTTAGGTGTGATTAACCTTGATGGTATTCAGACGCGCTATGAAGATCCATCGATCGTATTGGATAAGATTGCTTCGGTAGGGCCGACAGAGTTTGTAGCACTGATGCAAGAACTTTACACCGAGCCAGTCAAGCCGGAGTTAGTTCAGCAGAGAATTCGCGAAATTAAACAGCAGGGTGGTATTGCCTGCGCTAGTTCTACGCCAGCCAATGCGGAGAAGTATGGTGTACTGGCAGCGGAAGCCGGCTGTGATTTGTTCTTTGTCCAGTCCACAGTTGTTTCCACTACCCACCTATCTCCCCAAAATCAGACTACGCTTGACCTGGCCGACTTCTGTCAGCGTATGCCTATTCCCGTGCTCTTAGGCAATTGCGTCACCTATGAGGTAACGATGGAACTGCTCAAAACAGGGGCCGCAGGAGTGTTGGTCGGAATTGGTCCTGGTGCAGCCTGCACCTCTAGAGGGGTATTGGGTGTAGGTGTACCCCAAGCCACCGCGATCGCCGATTGTGCCGCCGCTAGAGACGACTACTACAACCAGACTGGACGCTATATTCCGATTATTGCGGATGGTGGTTTGATTACCGGCGGTGATATTTGCAAATCGATCGCCTGTGGTGCCGATGGTGTGATGATCGGTTCACCCTTGGCACGGGCAAAGGAAGCTCCAGGCCGAGGTTTTCACTGGGGTATGGCAACTCCTAGTCCCGTGTTGCCCCGTGGTACGCGCATTCGCGTTGGTACAACTGGGACGATCGAGCAAATTCTGCGCGGGCCAGCTGGCTTAGATGATGGTACCCATAACCTGCTCGGCGCCTTAAAAACCAGCATGGGGACGCTGGGAGCTAAGGATATTAAAGCAATGCAGCAGGTAGAGGTGATCGTTGCTCCCTCTCTCCTGACTGAGGGCAAGGTTTACCAAAAGGCTCAACAGCTTGGTATGGGTAAGTAGGTAATCAGCTAATATAACCATAAGAGCATAATTAGGGAGCGAGTAGACATAGTGCCTCAGGCAAAATACCTGCTGATTGCCTCAACTAGAGCATATAGTGGTAAATCGGCGACAATTCTCGGTCTGGCCATTCATCTGCAAACCCTTGGTTTCAAGATTGGCTATGGCAAACCTTTAGGAACTTTTACCACGCAAACCCTACCTGAATCATCACAGGGAGTAGATGCTGATGTTGAGTTTATTACGCAGACACTGCAATTACCGGAGGTATTAGTTCAACCAAGTCTGATCAACCTGGATAAATCTACGTTAAAGCGACGGCTGACGCGAGAAGATACCACAGACTATCAAGCAGCGTTCAGGCAACAGTACCAGAACACCGAGGGGGATTTGGTATTTATCGAAGCCCCTGCGAACACAGCCGAAGGATCGATGTTTGGTCTATCTTTGCGGGAAATGTCCGACTGCATAGAAGTACCGATTTTGCTGGTCTGCCGATTTGGTTCTTTATTGGTCGCCGATCATTTGCTCAAAGCAAAGGAAAGACTGGGCGATCGCCTGCTTGGTGCGGTAATTAATGATATTCCTGAGTCTCAGCTAGAGATATGTCGGGATATTATGGTTCCCTTCTTAGAATCCATGGGCATACCTATACTGGCAATTATGCCCGAAGATCGCATTCTGCGCAGTGTGAGCGTCCAAGAATTAGTCGATCAGTTGCAAGCATCTGTACTCTACAGGCCCGAACAGAGTAGTTTGTCTGATGTGATGGTGGAGGATCTCAAGATTGGGGCGATGGATGTCAACTCAGCGCAACTATTCTTCCGTAATTCCTACAACAAGGCCGTGATTACGGGCAGTAATCGTCTTGATATTCAGCTTGCCGCCCTAGAGACTTCCACTAATTGCTTGGTGCTAACTGGGCCACCTAGTATTAGTGCCGAAGTATTACAGCGTGCGACTGAGTATGAGGTGCCCATCCTCTCAGTCCCCCAAGATACCTTGACGACAGTAGAAATAATTGAGCGATGCCTCGGTCAGGTACGTTTACATGAGGGTGTGAAGGTGCGATCGATTCGCGACATGATGGCCAAACATTTCAACTTCGATCGCTTATTGAACATTCTCGATATCAAACCTGCTGTCTCGGTCTAGCTAGGACATTCTTACCCCCTTTAATTCCCCCCTGTGCAAGGGGGAAGATCGAAAATCTTGTTCCCTCCCCTTTGCAAGGGGAGGGCTAGGGTGGGGTAAATCTTAAATGTGAAATGTACTTAAACTCATATTTGAAAAAGTGAAGAGATTCATGAATTTCTTGCTCGAACGCCCTTTACCGCTTTAGCATTTGTTTCTATTAGTATTTTTTCAGTACTTAATCAGCTGCATATGATATCTAGAGCTACCGATTCTACGAACAGCATGCATATCTACGACACAACCCTGCGAGATGGTGCTCAGCGCGAGGGACTATCTCTATCGGTCGAAGATAAGGTACGCATTGCACATCAGTTAGATCGGCTAGGTATTCCCTTTATTGAGGGAGGATGGCCAGGCGCAAATCCGAAGGATGGTGAATTTTTTCGCCGCATTCAGGAGCAGCCGCTTAGTCAAGCTGAGGTAGTGGCATTCTGTTCGACACGGCGACCAGGTGCCAAAGCGAATGAAGATGCCATGCTCGTACCCATTGTGGCGGCTGCGACGCGCTGGATTACTGTATTTGGCAAATCTTGGGATTTACATGTCACGGAGGGACTACGCACCACACTAGCCGAAAATCTAGAGATGATTGCTGATACGATCGCCTATCTCAGAAGCCGCGATCGCCGCATTATTTACGATGCCGAACACTGGTTCGATGGTTACAAGCACAACCCCGAATATGCCATGTCTACACTAAAGACAGCCGCAGATGCAGGTGCAGAATGGCTAGTACTCTGCGATACCAATGGTGGTACCTTGCCAGATCGGGTAGGGGAGATTACCCAAGTCGTGAAAAACTGGGTTGACGAATATTCCAGCCAACATTCTAGGCAAATCCAAATCGGCATCCATACGCATAATGATGCGGGTGTGGCAGTTGCTAATGCCCTTGTCGCAGTACAAAATGGGGCATCCATGGTGCAGGGGACAATTAACGGCTATGGCGAACGCTGCGGTAATGCCAATCTATGTACATTAATCCCCAATCTGCAACTCAAAATGGGACGTCCCTGCATTGCCAGCCAACAACTCCAACTGCTAACAGAAGTATCGCGACAGGTGAGTGAAATCGTCAATCTGGCCCCGGACGATCACGCTCCTTTTGTAGGTCTATCGGCATTTGCCCATAAGGGTGGCATTCATGTCAGCGCCGTGCAACGCAACCCGATCACTTACGAACACATATCACCAGATCGCATTGGCAATAGGCGGCGCATCGTGATTTCTGAGCAAGCAGGTCTTAGCAATGTACTCTCTAAAGCCAAGAGTTTCGGGATCGAATTACCCAAAGACGATCATACCTGTCGGCAAATCCTGCAAAAGATCAAAGATCTGGAGCAAATTGGCTATCAGTTTGAAGCTGCCGAGGCCAGTTTTGAACTACTGATGCGGGAAGCAATCGGCGATCGCCCCTCCTTTTTTAAGCTGAACGGTTTCCAAGTCCATTGTGATGCCCATTGCGATGCTTATTCCTGCGGCGAAGTCAGTGCGCTCGCCACCGTCAAGGTGACGGTCAAAGGCGAAGAGAAATTGACAGCCTCAGAAGGTAACGGGCCTGTATCTGCCCTAGATTCAGCTTTCCGCAAAGCGTTAGTGGATTTCTACCCAGAGATTGCCAACTTCCATCTGACTGACTATAAAGTCCGCATTCTCAATAGTAATGCCGCAACCGCCGCCAAAACCCGCGTGCTAATCGAGTCAAGCAATGGCGTCCAACGCTGGACAACCGTAGGGGTTTCCAGCAATATCATTGATGCTTCATATCAGGCATTAGTCGAAGGATTGGAGTATGGACTAATGCTGGCGGGCTTGCATAATCCCATCAGTGCGGTAAAATGCTCAAGTTAGGGTTCCAGATTGAATTCCCAGATGACATGCCCAAACTAAATATGCCTTGCTTAGCTGATGGATGATTCTAATAGCCAACCCACTCCCTATGAAAAAGCTCTAGCGGAAATTACGGAAGATTTAGCTAATCTTCGTGCCAATTTATTGGGTAAACTTGGGCGTGAAGTGATTACCCTGGAAACTCAGAAAAACGAACTCGCAGACGATATTCAAAAGCTTCAGGCGCAAAGGCAAGAACTTGAGGTGCAGGTTGTCGCTGACCAGGGACAAAGCTTGCAGGGACAAAGCGCACCGGACATGCAGCGACAGCAGTGGATCGAGCAATTAGCACAGGCGATCGCTGTCCATCTTAGATCGGATGTGAATACTAACAATACCCAGTCCATGCAACGGCACTCGGATACAGTCGAGCGCTTGACTATGGATCTCGATGATACCCTGCGTGTAGTGTTTCAGTCTCTAAGACGCGATATCGAAAGCTATCAGAACGACCTCGACCTACAAATGCAACGCATGCACCGCCAACGGCAACAGGCGGAGCTACTGCTCGCAGCCCTGATTGAAAGAATAGATGAGCAGCTAGAACGTGCCCAAGCACTCGAGCAAAATGGTCGCGAGCATCCAGGCATAGCCGCAGAAGTACAGCCCAAAATTATTTATGTAACATCAGCTCCGCCTCCCACTGCTACCAAGTCCACTTTTACGGCTGGGTTTGTGCCTAACAGGTGGCAGGGTTTGATGCTGCTTCTAACAGCATCGATTGTGCTATCACTGCAAAACGTATTTCTGCGCATCATATTTGTGCCTTCGAACCTGATGGGGCAGTTCCAATTTGGTGGTCTAGTTGGCTCTAATCTGGCAAATTTGATCGCCGTTTTGGGGTTGCGCATGTTATTCGCCGTGCCTTTGATGTGGTTATTTGCAACTCAACTATTCCACGTTGATGTGACAAAAGATTTGCGCTCCCTGTTTAAGCAAGAACGTCGTCTGCTTTTAACCAGAGTAGGTTTGAGTGCATTGGTGCAGTTCATCTCTTTTGCACTGCTTTACTTCGCGATCGCGACCATGAAGCCGGCGATCGCCATGGCACTATTCTTTACTTTTCCCATCGCCAGCATATTACTGAACTGGCTTTTATTTGGCGATCGCCCCACGGCACAGAAATGGGTAACGATTGCCATGCTTGGCCTAGGGGCAACACTGATCTGCAATCAATTCGGTGCTGTAATTGGAAGACCTAATACCTGGGGGGTGGTGACAGCTTTGCTATCTGGTGGCACATTTGCCATCTATCTTTTGATATCCCAAGCTTGCTATCGCCAAATTAACCCCATCTCTTTTACCACAATTAATTTTGCGATCGTGTTGGGATTTAGTATTCCCTTTATCCCCTGGTTTTGGCCATCATTAGCGCTCACACCTGAATTATTAGGTATGGGCGGTGCGATCGCGCTGACCACGGTGACTGGTTATGTGTTAACGCACTTTGGCACGAAGCTCATGGGTGCGGCCCCAGCTCTAATTTTCAGTGCGATCGTCCCGATCCTCACAGGCATCCTCGCTTTTGCGCTACTCGCAGATAGTTTGTCTTTGTGGCAAATTATGGGAATTAGCTTAGTCTCAGGCGGTGTAGTGTGGCTGAGTCTGCAAAGCCTTAACCGCAAGCGGTAGTGTTCTGAATCTGTTAATACTACCCCTAGCTATGGCTGTCCTCCTTGGCAAGGGCGACTACATGAGTTTGTTCATCAATGATCGACAGGTTTGTAACACTATCCCCTATTTCAAGCACCACTTTGAGTTAATCCTGCGCTAATCTGTACCTAGGTACTGGCAGTAATTAGTCAGGCTCCGTTTTTTGGCGGTAAAGAGGGTTAGTTATGTCTGATTTTGTCGGTCTACATGTCCATAGCGAATATAGCCTGCTAGATGGAGCAAGTCAGCTACCAAACTTGATCGATCAGGCGGCAGAGTTAGGCATGCAGGCGATCGCACTTACGGATCACGGGGTGATGTATGGGGCGATCGAGCTAATCAAAATCTGCCGCAGTAAAGGCATTAAGCCCATTGTGGGCAATGAAATGTACGTGATCAATGGTGATATTACGAAGCAGGAAAAAAAGCGTAAGTATCACCAAATCGTTCTGGCAAAGGACACACAGGGCTATAAAAATTTAGTCAAGCTCACCACGATTTCCCATCTGCAAGGCTATCAGGGCAAAGGCATATTCGCTCGCCCTTGCATCAACAAGGAGAATTTAGAAAAATATAAAGAAGGCTTAGTCGTAACATCGGGTTGCTTGGCAGGGGAAGTACCACAGGCAATCTTGCAAGGACATCCCGAAATTGCCCGCGAAGTTGCCGCCTGGTACAAGGAAAGATTTGGTGATGACTATTACCTGGAAATTCAAGATCATGGCTATCCCGAAGATCGCACAGTGAATGTGGAGATCGTGAGAATCGCGCGTGAATTAGATATCAAACTTGTCGCAACCAATGATTCCCATTTTGTTTCCTGTCACGATGTTGAAGCCCATGATGCCCTACTTTGTATTCAGACAGGCAAACTCATTACAGAACTAAAGCGACTGCGGTATAGCGGTGCTGAATACCTGAAATCGGTTGATGAAATGAAGTTGCTATTTCGCGATCATTTATCTGATGATGTGATTGCTGAAGCGATTAGTAACACGGTAGAAGTAGCCGCAAAGATCAAGAGTTACGACATCATGAGCGACCCACGTGCGGCGGAGTATCCTGTCCCTGCCGGACATACTGCGGATACTTATTTAGAAAGTGTCACCTGGCAGGGTCTACTAGAAAGATTTAAAACGGAGCACCGTAGCGACATCCCTGACAGTTACCAACAACGCATGCACTATGAGCTGCAAATCATGCAGCAGATGGGATTTGCCACCTATTTTCTCGTCGTCTGGGATTACATTAAATATGCCCGCGATCGCGGTATCCCGGTCGGCCCAGGTCGCGGATCTGCCGCAGGTTCCCTAGTCGCCTATGCGTTGGGCATTACGAATATCGATCCCATTCATCATGGCTTGTTATTCGAGCGGTTTCTCAATCCCGAGCGCAAGTCCATGCCTGATATCGATACCGATTTCTGCATCGATCACCGCGATGAACTGATTAAATACGTCACGCAGAGATATGGCGAAGATCGCGTTGCCCAGATCGTCACTTTTAACCGCTTGACTTCTAAGGCTGTCCTGAAAGATGTCGGCAGAGTGTTGGATGTCTCCTATGGAGAGGCGGACAAAATGGCAAAGATGATCCCTGTATTTAGGGGGAAGCCAGCCAAGCTCAAAGTCATGATTTCAGATGAGACCCCGGCACCGGAATTTAAAGAGCGCTACGAAAAAGATCCCAAGGTCTTCCACTGGCTAGATATGGCGATGCGAATCGAAGGCGTGAACAAAAGTTCGGGGGTGCATGCCGCAGGTGTAGTGATTTCGCCAGTACCGCTAGATGAAATTGTGCCACTGCAAAGGAATAACGATGGGGCTGTAATTACGCAATATCCAATGGAAGATCTAGAATCTTTAGGTCTATTAAAAATGGACTTTTTGGGATTGCGTAACCTCACAACCATTCAACATACTGTCGATCTGATTAAGCAAAGTCATAAAGACATAGAGTTTGATATTAATGCGATCGCACCTGATGCACCTACTTCAGAGAATGAAGAGACTTACAAGTTACTAGGTAGAGGCGATTTGGAAGGAATCTTTCAGCTTGAATCATCGGGCATGAAGCAGATTGTGCGAGATCTCAAACCATCAAATATAGATGATATTTCCTCGATTCTTGCCCTCTATCGTCCAGGGCCACTTGATGCGGGACTAATTCCCAAATTCATCAATCGCAAGCACGGTCGCGAGGTCATGGATTACGCTCATCCCGATCTAGAGCCAATCCTGAAGGAAACCTATTCGATCTTGGTATTTCAAGAGCAAATCATGAAAATTGCTCAGGATCTTGCAGGATACACCTTAGGTGAAGCTGACCTGCTAAGACGTTGTTTGAGCGGATCTACAGAAGTAGTTGATGTCAGAACAGGTAAATTAGTTTCTCTCCAAGAAATTGCGAAATCTCCTAATTACTGGCTCGGTCGAGAGATTTTCTCCTTAGACTTGGAAACACAGAAGATTATTCAACAACCAATTGTCGAAATTCACCCAAATGGAATTCGTGAAGTTTGGGAAGTTACAACCAAGACAAACCGAAAGATTAGGGCAACCAAGGATCATTTGTTCTATACGTTGCTAGGGTGGCAACCGCTCAAGTCTTTTAAAGTCGGTGATCGCATTGGTTTAGTTAAAATACTCCCAATCACTCACACAAGCGACATCTCTGATGCTCAAATCAAGTTATCGGCATACCTAATTGGCGACGGTCATCTATCTACTAAAAAGCCTTCTCACAGCTATTTCTGTAATAGCAATTCCGAACTAGTCGCAGATTTCAATAACTGCTGCGAACAAATGTTTGGATCCTCTGCACCTCTAGACCATCAATTACATCCTGGCAGACAAACCGTAACTTATGCGAGGATTGGTTTTATCTCAGCTTTCAACCAGTGGGTAGACAATCATCTAAAACGCGCTCATTCTAGAGATAAACAGATCCCTGCCTGGGCATTTACACTGTCCAAGAAAAAGCTACAACTCTTCTTAGGAACCCTATGGTCAACTGATGGCAGTTTTGATATTAAGATTGGACATACCGATTACACATCAACTTCTGAGACCTTAATTAGACAAATTCAACATCTACTACTAAGACTTGGTATTGTTGGTCTATTTAACAGAAAAAGAATAACCTATGACGGCAAACCTCATGTCTCATATCGCGTCCAAGTAACTGGGCAAGAGGATATGCTAAAGTTCTACGAAATTATTCATCCTTATCTAAGTGCTTACAAACAAGAAAAATCTGAATCTTGCTATTTAGTAATCAAAAATAAGCTAAAGAATCAATCTAAGCACACAATTCCAGCAGAAGTAATTTCTATGATTGCCTCTGCTAAGCATGAAAGCGGCATGACCTGGCAACAAATTGACGAAGCTGTCGGGGTGGCAAAAGGAACAATGTCTAGTGGACTTAATTTTCAAAGTTACCCTACTCGTAGTTTGAGTCGTCATCGCATCCAAAATTTTGCAACCGCTTTTCAAAGTAAGCAATTAGCTGTAGTTGCTGAATCGGAGGTTTTCTGGGATGAAATTATTTCGATCGATCGCATTGGTCAAGAAGAAGTCTTCGACCTTACCATTCCCGAAACACATAATTTTATCGCTAATGACTTCATTGCCCACAACTGCATGGGAAAAAAGAAGCCAGCAGAAATGGAGAAGCAACGTGAGAAGTTTCTGGATGGTGCGGCAAGGAATGGGATTAAGTCTAAGGTTGCTACTGACCTTTTCGATCAGATGGTATTGTTTGCGGAATATTGCTTCAATAAATCCCATAGCGTTGCCTACGGCTATGTTACCTACCAAACTGCCTATCTCAAAGCCAACTATCCCGTTGAGTATATGGCAGCATTACTGTCATCAGTGAGCGGCGATCAATCCAAGGTTCAGAGATATATTGCTAGCTGTAACAGCATGGGAATTGATATCTTACCACCCGATGTTAATTCCTCAGGGGTTGATTTTACTCCGCGCGATCGCCAGATTGTATTTGGCTTGGCCGCAATTAAGAATTTAGGTGCGGGTGCGATCGAATCAATTTTGGCAGTCCGAGATCGAGAAGGGAAATTTAAAACACTTGCAGATCTCTGTAGTCGTGTGGATTCCCGCGCATTAAATAAAAAAGCTTTAGAAGCACTAATTCAAACTGGGGCGCTTGATTCCATGCAGCCTAATCGACATCAATTGATGAGCGATCTAGAAATTACTTTGGAATGGGCATCACGCAAAGCTAAAGAACAGGCATCTGGTCAAGCTAGCCTTTTCGATCTCTTTGCTGCGGATACTAGTAGCAATAATACTTTTGATGACACACCCAGTGGCCCTAAAGTTGAGGACTACCCCTCTCAAGAAAAATTGAGAATGGAAAAGGAACTGCTAGGCTTCTATATTTCCGATCATCCACTCAAAGTTGTGGGTAAATCTGCCAAACTGATGGCTCCGATTAATCTCAGCGAACTGGCTGACTGTCCTGAGAATACAACACTCACGGCAATTATTTTGATTTTAGATATTAAGGACATCACGACCAAAAAGGGCGATCGCATGGCAGTACTGCAGGTTGAAGACCTTACCGGCAGTTCTGAAGCCGTGATATTTCCTAAGACCTATGAGAAGGTGCGATCGCATCTTCAAAAAGATAATCGCCTCATGGTATGGGGGAAATTGGATCGCCGTGACGATCGCGTGCAGTTAATCATCGAGGATATGCAGCCGATTGAATCGGTGCGCATGGTTCGTGTAGAGCTGAGTCAGGAGCAGGCTATGGATATCCAAAAATTGCACCAATTGCGAGAAGTCCTAAAAGCACATCAGTCTGGCGAGACCGAAGGGGCAAAAGTACCAGTGATTGCAGCATTGCCATATCATTCACAAATGGTGCGTCTGGGCAATCAGTTTTGGGTAACAGATGACTCCACTGCAGTAGCCGCACTCACTAAAGCTGGGTTCAAGGCTATACCCGATGCTATTGCTAATAGCTAACCAAGAACGTATGGTATGGCAGGAAACTGAGGCGATCGCACCTTAAGCCCAACAAGAAACCAGTTAGTGTTGCAAATGTGTGAACATGATCTCTAAACGCTTTGCTTGACAAGGTTATCCTGGGCGAAATCAACATTTCTGCAACACTACCCAGGGCAATAGTATATTTTGTGCTAGTTTGTTAGACGTGAGATCTGCGAAAAAAATTTAACAGCCAGGAAAAATTTAAAGGTATGTACAATCCCTCACTGCGTGAAGAACCCAGAAATAAACCCGCTTCAATTGTTTCTACTCGACAACAGATATCCATACTTGATTGGCTGGATTCAACTGGCAGGCTAATTCCACGCGAAACAGATGTTTCTTTTGAGTATGAGGATAATACGGAAGAGCTGCAAGAGTTAATGGTGGGGGATGATAACAGTTATGACGATGACGATGACGATGCCACAACTGATGATGACGAAGAGTAATGACGGAAACTGGTGTGCTTTTAAAACGGTTGCCTCGGATGTCGGGAATTAGTATATCCGCCGCATTAGTCATTAGCATTATTGGCCTATCTCTTAGCATTGATGTACTCCTGGGCGCCAATACTAAGCTAACTTTACTCCTACCTATATTCGCTGGGTTTGTGGGGGTTGTTGTCCTTGGGTATGCCATTCTGCCAATATTGAAGCAACTCAAAATCGGGCAAATTATTCGAGAGGATGGGCCGCAAAGTCACCTCAGCAAAACAGGCACCCCCACCATGGGGGGAATTTTTATCGTGCCTGTGGGTGTGATGCTGGCTGCAATCTGGTCGGGCTTTGATACTGATGTATTAGCCGCCGGACTGCTGACCCTGGCTTTTGGCGCAGTTGGTTGGTTAGATGATTGGCAGATTTTGGTACAGAAGTCGAATAAGGGCATTGCACCGCGCACTAAGCTTTTACTACTTGCGATCGCCGCCACAGCTTTTTGTGTATGGATGGGGTTAGCTCACTCTATCTCGATCGCCGCGATCACTCTACCACTACACGTGGTATTGCCTTTAGGATTGCTATTCTGGCCTCTGGCTATGTTTGTGTTGTTAGGTAGTAGCAACGCCACGAATTTAACAGATGGAATGGATGGTCTGGCCGCTGGTACGGGGGCGATCGCCCTTACAGGACTAGCTCTTTTAGTAAGAGCAGACCACACTGACTTGAGTACGTTTTCCGCCTGCATGGCTGGCAGTTACCTGGGCTTTTTATGGCACAACTGCAACCCCGCCAAGGTATTTATGGGAGACACTGGTTCTCTGGCACTAGGTGGTGCCTTAGCAGCAGTGGCACTACTTGGTAATATGCTATGGGGTTTAGCTGTGGTTGGCGCAATCTTCATCTGGGAAACGATTACTGTCATGGCACAGGTAAGCTATTACAAAGCTACCAAAGATCCCAATGGAGTTGGTAAGCGCCTGTTTAAAATGGCTCCCTATCACAATCATCTGGAGTTAAGTGGCTGGCAGGAAACCCAAGTTGTTGGCGTTTTCTATCTAGTAGGGTTGTTGCTAGCTTTGGGTGCGATCGCGCTCAGCCGCATCTAATCAAATCGCTAGTTTTTACTGCCTTGTCTCACTAATTGAAAGTCGATATTGAGTGCGATCGCCACTTTTAGAGCCTACCCACACCTGATATTCACCTGAGGGCCACGCACCAGATAATTCCGGGTTAGGTTCATCGCGGCAATAAATCCCATCAGGCCCCTTCACCAATAGAGTGATATCTCCTCCAGAAAATACTTTCAGACTGAGAAAACCAAATGGCTCTTTCAGCTTGATTTTGTGATTAGGTTTATCTGTAGCAAAACCTTGACAACGACCCTTAATGTTTTGAGCACCAGCTAATGCTGATAGAGGCGTTGAACCACTCGTCACGCCATTGTAGATCCGAGGATCGGGACTAAATCTTGGACTGAGCGAAGATTGACTGGAATTTGGAGTGGAAATCTGACTGGCGGCGGGTAAACCATACATCACTGCTATAGATAAGCACGTCGCCGTAAAAAGCCCTAACTGACGACTAGAAAAACTCATTTTTGCTTGATTTCGCTTAAAGATAACGTGTAGTTAATTGATTGATTTGCATTCCTAGAACCAATCCAGATTTGGTAAGTTCCCTCTGGAAGCCTTTTAGAGAGTTGGGGATTGCGTCCCTGGTATTCGTCGTCAGCACACATGACTGAACCATTAGGCCCCTTGATCAGCATTGTCGTGTCATCATTGACATTGCCTGTATACACCAAGAGATCGACTAACGGAAAGTTAGCTGTGAGTTTAATCGTGTGATTGGGTTGCTCGCTCGCAAAACCACGGCAGTTGGCCTGCCCCGCCAGGCTTGTCATGTTAACCGACCCACTGGTACGTCCCTGCAGTTTGATCGGATCGGGCCTGAAGTGTCTTGCTAAAGCGATCGCCGTACTCTGGGCGATCGCTGGATTATGCACCATCAAAGCATTGCCAGCTAACGTCGCCAAACTCAACCCTAAACACAAAATCCTTTTTTTAGTTGCGCCCATATCATCGGTCTTGAACTTTTTAATGCCTAACATGTTGTCCTCCCACTACACCCTAGAGAATTATAGAGTGCCCTCAATTGGCTTTGCATATAAACCTATGCTGGATAAATATTAATGACGCTAATGACGCAAGTTTGATTCAGCAGTTTCAGATCGCCCTAATTATTAAGTAATGTAAATATTTTGCCGTCATAACAGCATACTATCTTGACAGTAATCCAGGTCACCCAATATAGTTACCAAATACCCGGGTATCTCAAATAGATAAGGACATATGCAGGAAAAGCAAAAGGTAACACTCTACCTCTCGATGGACTTACATCGACAGCTCAAAATCCGGTCAGCGATCGATCTGGATTCGATGTCGGATCTAGCTGAAAAGGCTATTTCCTTCTATCTATCCCATGCTGAGGTTGTAGAAGCTGCTGGCATCGGGCATGTCCACCAGGTGTACAACTGTCCCGAATGTTCTCAAGCAGTGGTACTTAAAGATGGCGATCTGCTCGCAATCGGTGGACGTTCTTCGCTGATTGCTGACGATCTCAACGAGTCCCAACTAGATCGCAACAAGATCTCACAAGATGAGCAACTAGTTCCTTGCTAAGCCAAATTTATTAATCAAATTTATCAATGGCTTCAGCCGCGAATAGTACTCATAATCTTTAGTTTATTTGTAGTCAAGGTTTATTGGTGGGCTTTGCCCTAACCTAAGAAGCGCTATGCAAGAAGAACTTAGTATCCTGATTCAATCCCAATATCCCTTGGTCTACCTCATCACCTCTGAAGAGGAAAGAGCAGAGAGGGCGATCGCCAACGTTGCTCAGATCAAGCCCACCAGAAATGTATTTATCTGGACTGTGACTCATGGCATAGTCGAGTATGGGCAACAGGGTGGAGCCATCACGCAACACAATACAGTCTCCCCTGAAGCAGCATTAGAGTGGGTAACGCGGCAGAAAGAACCCGGTATCTATGTATTTAAGGATCTGCATGCATTCATTGAAAGTCCTGCCGTAACTCGCTGGTTACGAGATGCAATTGCTAACTTTAAAGGTGTCCAAAAAACGATCATTTTGATGTCTCCGGTCCAGATCGTACCGATTGAGCTGGAAAAAGAAGTGGTAGTGCTTGATTTTCCTCTGCCAAAGATAGAGGAACTAGAAGAAGTTTTACTGCAACAACTCGGTCCCACCCGCATCAAAAAGCTTGCCACAGAAACAAAGGAAAAGCTTTTGCAGGCCGCACTGGGTCTGACCAAAGACGAAGCCGAAAAAGTCTATCGCAAAGCTCAGGTGACAACCGGTCGTCTGACTGAAGATGAAGTAGCGATCGTACTGTCTGAGAAACAACAGTTGATTAGGCGTAATGGCATCCTTGAATATATTGAATATGAAGAAGGCATAGAGTCAGTTGGTGGTCTGGAAGAGCTAAAGCACTGGCTGACGCAAAGATCTAATGCTTTTACACAGAGAGCCAGGGAATACGGTTTACCTCAACCCAAGGGTATGCTGATTCTGGGCGTTCCAGGTTGCGGTAAATCGCTGATTGCGAAAACTGCCTCCAAGTTGTGGTCGCTACCGTTAGTCAGGCTAGACATGGGCAGGGTCTACGATGGTTCTACAGTCGGTCGGTCGGAAGCCAATCTCCGCAATGCCCTCAAAGCTGCCGAGTCTATATCTCCCATGATTCTGTTTATTGATGAGTTAGATAAGGCATTTGCTGGCAGTGCTGGTTCAGCGGATTCTGATGGTGGTACCTCATCTCGCATCTTTGGGACGTTCCTAACCTGGATGCAAGAAAAGAAATCCCCAGTATTCGTGATGGCAACTGCTAATCGTGTCGATCGCCTACCTGGTGAGTTCTTACGCAAGGGGCGATTTGATGAATTATTCTTTGTTGACTTGCCTAATTTTGAGGAACGCAGTCAAATTTTCCAAATTCACCTCAGCAAGCGTCGCTCCGAAGTCACCCGCTTCGATCTGTCACAGTTATCTAGCGTGAGCGAAGGCTTCTCTGGTGCAGAGATCGAGCAAGGCATAATTGCCGCTATGTATGAGGCGTTTGCCCAGGATCGAGAATTTACCCAGCTGGACATTATATCTGCAGTCAAATCTACAACTCCGCTCTCGCGTACGATGACAGAGCAAGTAGCCGCATTACGCGATTGGGCAAGACTGCGCGCCCGACCAGCCGCAACTACCGTCGCTGAATACCAGCGTATGGAGTTTTAAAAGCTTTCCCGGCAGTAACCGGGTAAAGGCTAGCTCATAAGTCGCCATACTTCAGGCTAGCAGCACATACATACCTTACCTAGGTAGGTATTCTCCCTCAGTTCATACTTAACATTTACAGGAGTACATACATTATGTCGCATTTCAGCACTCTCCGCACGAAAATTACCGATGCCGAAATCCTTAAAACCTCTTTGCGCGATCTAGGTATCAGCGTCAAAACCGAAGCAGACGTCCGTGGCTACAATAACCAGCGCGTACGTGCCGACATTGTTGCCACCCTTGAAGGTGACTACGATCTTGGCTGGTCTCGCAATGCCGACGGCAGCTTTGACCTGATTGCCGATCTTTGGGGCGTTGCCAAAAAGCATAACCAAACTGAGTTGATTAACTCAATCAATCAGAAGTATGCAGTCAACAAAACCCTCAATGAGGTCAGACGCCCTGGACTTAGTAACGCTAACGTTAAGCTTCTTGTCCACTAACACCTCAGTCTTAGATAGGTTAAGTTGTGTGGCAGATCGAGGGTGATCGCTCACATCTCCATTAACTTATGTATTAGCAGCAATTATCAGTTAATCATTATTCTGTTAGGAGTATTCACAACCATGTCTCACTTCAGCACTCTCCGTACAAAAATTTCCGATGCCGAAATCCTCAAAACCTCTTTGCGCGATCTAGGTATCAGCATCAAAACCGAAGCCGATGTGCGTGGCTATAATGGCCAACGCGTGCGTGCCGACATTGTTGCCACCCTTGAAGGCGACTACGATCTCGGTTGGTCTCGTAATGCTGACGGCAGCTTTGACCTGATTGCCGATCTTTGGGGCGTTGCCAAAAAGCATAACCAAACTGAGCTGATCAACTCCATCAACCAGAAATACGCAGTCAACAAAACCCTCACCGAAGTTAGACGTCCTGGCCTTAGTAATGCTAACGTCAAGCTCGTTGTGCAGTAGGGAGATCTAAAAGATTGTCTATTTGCTTACAGGCTAGCCATCTGGGCTAGCCTATTTTTTGTCGTATTACTATTCGGGCAATTGATTGGGGTCAATACCTTGCGATTCCAAAATGGATGCGTACCGCCGCAAAAGTGCCTCTAACTGTTCTGCTTTTTGCTGTGCTTGTTCTTTAGCCTGTCTTTCTTGCATTTTAGCTTGTCTTTCTGCATCCTCTGGCAATGGGACAAGTTGCCCTTCCTCACTAAGAGCCTATCCGAAAAGTCAGAGGGAGTCTGATTAATTCCTATGTTGATGTAAAAGTTGTGGGTTAGGAAGACGGTTATTTCTCCAGCAGATTACGGGAAACCTGTCTACCAAATTTGGCACCGGATGAACTAAATAGGAATAG
>CALRKB020000058.1:0-34435 GCA_943367755.1 Rhizobium sp. Q54
GCTTTTGCTTTAGTTTTGGTCAGGATTGGCTCTCCTGCTCCTGACCCTAAACCTCGCGGTAAGTCTCCTGGTTGGTCTCCTGGAAGAAAACGGACTCGTCGCATTCGTTATCCCACTGTCAAAAAACGCTATTCCAAGCCTAGTAAAAAAGCTAAAACAGCAGCCTTGTAGCTGCACTCCTTCTCTTCTATCTTCTATCTTCTATCTCAATAGTTCCTATCTATTGGGATATTTCTTCCTGGGCTTTCTTAATCTTTTAGTCTAAACTCCAGTTAATGCTCTCATCCCACCAAAATTCTTCTGAATTACCCAATATATAATTCATAGATTTCTCAAGGGGAAATTTAGATCTTCTAGACATTTTAAGATATCGAGTGGTTGCATCTAACTCATTGCTACCCAAGCGACAGATCATACATGGTTTATCATCAATAATTTTACTCTTGATAAGGTCACTTGCCTCTTGAGTCGCTCTCTCAAACAACTTCTCAGAATAGGCAGAAGCTTCATTTCGATTTTGCTTTATGACTGTACGTTCTATTTTGCTGTAAATGCGTCTAGCAAGACTTAAGAAACGTATGGTGTTTTTATTCATTATTCTTAGGATTCCAACCTTGTAAAAAGTTATTGCATCTAAAGCTTAATTCACCGACTTTCGACAGCACAGATTCAATTCAGCCAGTTTGGCGGGTTGCGCTTGCCGATGGTCTCAAACACAGGGGTGGTAAGGTCAAGGTGACAGAAAATTGACATTGCCCTACTAAGACTTTTCTGCGACTACAACTTTTGAGAGACTGCCGATTATCGTCTTGATCGCATAAGATACTTTATTCTTCATATAATTCTTTAAAGCTTTAAGATAGCGTATCGATTTAAAGTAAGGACTTAAAAGAGGCATATAAGTTGAAAATTCTTTGATATAGGGTTTAGCCACGCCTTGGAAATGTAAGGCATGAACTCTAGCTAAAGTACCAGAATTATCAGATGCAAAGAAAAATGGACAGCCACGAACAAATTTAACTTTCTTAATTCCTATATTTGAATCGACAGCATATTCGTCAATATCATAGTTCAAGCCAAAATTGATACTGTTATCTATCACATTCGCATCATGGTTTACTGCTAAATTCTCAATCCGATCTTCATTCCACTTCCAGAATAGATAAAGTGTCGTCATGTCACATATCCCGCCTGGCTTTTTCTCAGTCAGATGGTAATTATATTTTTCCTTATAAAGGTCTAAAAATTCTGGTTCTGTAAAGGAATTGATACTAAACTCGCAAAACTTCTTCAGCAAATCATTGCTCCAATAAGAAACATGGCCTGAAGCTGCCCAAACGAGTGAATCGAAGCTCTGTCTAGGTATTAAGAAACCACAATCTCTATTTTTTCCCAAACCGTATATTTCTTTAATTTTTCCTATTGAATTATAGAGAAGAATATCTGAATCACAATGAAATGCAGTAGAAATGTGATGTCTGCGCATATACTCCAATAGATAAAACCATCTCAGCCAACAAAAGAGTTCAAATTCTTCTGTATTTGACGACATATGAGAGTAGTTCTTCCTAAAACAATTAATACTGTCACACTCCAGGTTGTTTAGAGTTTCGCCACGAACTCCCTTAATGCCTTGTACTACTCGAAGAGCAAGATCGTCACCTAATAAAGTGATATTAGAGCCTGGATTAGCAAACTTAGCCTGAGATAAAACGTAAGGTAGATACCAACTGTCTCCTCGGTGAATAAAAACTATTGGGGTTTGGGAATTCATGGCTTTAAGTCAGGTAAATGCGATTGCGATAATTATAGTTCACAGATTTTGGCATCTCATTTTTTTCCTGAGATACAACAGCCCAAAAATCGACCCAGATGGTCTCAAAACACCGGCGGTGAGGTCAGGGCGGATGGAAAATCAGGAAAACAATAGGGGTTGAGCAAGGCATAAGGGGTCAAAAGGTTGGGAAAATTAGTTTTCTGTCTGCGGCTCAATGGTGAGCATGAACCGGTCTAGATCTTCCCGCAAGAGGGTGAGACAGATCGGTAATTCTTCTGCCAGCTTATCGACGCGATCTAGACGTAGATTAAGGCTGTAGATATTTCGCACCACATGGCGGAAGGAACAATACTCATTCAGCATTGCCAGCGTTTCTGGACTCAGTACGGCTGCTCGAATACGCCGCACCGGTACAGCCATTTGTCGAAGCAGTTGCCGATGCCAATCGGCGGTATCGGGGACAGAGCGATCGATGGTTTGGGCAATTTGCTTAAGCATCCGCTCTACGCCAGAGTAGAAACTGTGCAGGTTTAAGGCAACAGTTCCTATATAGTCTTCAATTGCATTGCGGGGGCGATCGCCAATTACCTACCAGTCGCTTTTTGGGTTGACCTTGCCGCATCGCCTCAAACCCGCTGGCAGTGAAATTAAAGGGACGGAAGAATTATGTAGAATAAAGTAGTCTTATTCGTCAAGTATCAATCGATGAATATTAAAGTAACCTCTTTGTATCAACAAGACTTTTATGCTTGGACACAGCAACAGGTGCAAGCCTTAGCCCAAAAACAGGTGTCGGAACTTGACTGGCAACATTTACAGGAGGAAATCCAATCCTTGGGAAGGCAAGAATATCGAGAACTGGTGAGTCGTCTGACTGTTTTGTTAGGACATCTCCTGAAGTGGCAGTATCAACCCGAAAAGCGTTGTCGCAGTTGGTTTCTCACGATTCGGGAACAGCGCCGAGCGATTCGGCGGCATTTGCACCACAATCCCAGCTTAAAATCTCGGATGGGAGAGGCATTGGAGGAGGGTTTTGAAGCAGGTGTCGATCTGGCATTACGAGAAACAGATTTACCATTGCGGACATTTCCTGAGCGTTGCGCCTACGAATTTGAGAGTATTATGGCAGACAGTTTTCTCTGCGATACTAGCCAAGATTGGGAATGAACCGCTCTAGATCTTCCCGCAAGAGGGTGAGACAGATCGGTAATTCTTCTGCCAGCTTATCGACGCGATCTAGACGTAGATTAAGAGTGTGTTAACCCGCCAATGTCTAGATCGTCGCATTCCTGACCAAGCGTCATTGCAACAAGAAACACTGGCTTGGGAGCAGTGCAGAAATACCCAATTGCGAACGGATAGATTGGCGATTTACCACGGAAGATGCACGGGTTAGACTCAAGCGGCTCTACCCCTCATTTCAACTAATAACAAGTCTAAATATGGGTACAAAGGGAAAGGAGTAGATAGATTGAGAGAAAAGAGAAACTAAGTCCCATATAGCGATTTTCAAATGACTACGTCACTAGCAAACCCTTTCGTAGAGAGCTTTATTCGCCCATCACTTACTCGTTCTGGAGTGAAAACTGTTATATCTCCTTTAAAATCTCAGGTTGCTGGGTTAATAGTTCATCCCAGCCTTTTTAAGTTTCTAAACTCTTTTCAGTATATTTCTAGCGATCTTAGCAAAAATCGAACTCTTTGCCACTTCATACCATCTAGGTTCCACCGTCAATGATTCATTCAAAAAATCTCCCCCGAACAGGTCATGTGGTGTGTAGTACTTGTAATGCCTGCCCGCACATAAACCGTAGTACCCATAGGGTAAGCAAGCTGCTTGGAGTAACGGTGCTAAATTACTTTTTCCAAGTAGTGTATAAAGTTCTGCTTCAGATTTGGGCTCATAAACGCAACCAAGACCAGAATAAAAACTGTCACCCAGAAGGATAGAGGGTTTACCCCAGTAGGCAGCCTCAATACCGGTAGTCGAACCGTAAGAAACCACAACATCTGCCCAATCCATCAATGCATATGAATCAATTTTTGAATCTGATGGAATGACCTGGACATTACGTCCTTTCAAAGAATTCCACCAGTCGCGGTCGTCTGATGATTTGATCTGAAGATGTGGATGAACTCTAATAGTAAGTAAAGAGTTTTGTTGATTTGCAACCCATTGCATAAGAGCCTTTACGGCGTCCCTCTGACTTCCGAAAATTGGATAATTTACCAAGTCACCAACTGCAGCAAACTCATCATCACTAGAGGAGTAGTAGACAATCTGGTGTTTATCTGAACGATTGGGAACTAGATTTTTTTCTTGTTCGGAAGTAAAACTTATCCACCCAATACCATCCCCCATCCTTCTTCGTTTATAAAAAGCATGACCTATCTCTTCTCTGTCAACGCCAGCTTGTTGCCAATAAAGTCTTACCAGCTCGCGAATATATGCAAAATCATGAGGCTGCTCTTGAAATAGTTCGTATCGATCGTAAGTTGCTCCGCGTTCATGATACTGAACCTCAACGCCAAGATGTTTCCCTGCTTCAGAAATTCCCTTAGAGCAGGCGAATCGCCCGTTAAAAGTGATAACCTTTTGAGGTTTAACCCTAAGAATAGCTGCTTTTGCTTTCTCGTAAACTATCGCTGAAGATAACAAATATCGTTGCACGAGCGTGCGGTTCAAATCAAGATCGGGATATAAAGATCGTGTCTGACTTATTAATGAAGAAACTACCGATAAACCAAGATCGGCGTTTTTATATCTATATTCTTTGAGATCGCTCAGGAGATCGGGAGCGTTTTGTGCATACTTTTTAACTTCTTCAAGAGCCTCTTGCGACAGAGAGCTTTCACCTAATATCGCTACTCCATATTTCCTTAAATTGCTTTGAAGCTTGTAAACCTTGTTTTCCCAACGCGCTCCCACAAACTTATAAATAAATTTCTCTGGAACGAAATGGATCTCGTCGGGATTGTCAGTATAAATGAAAGAAAATCCTGTCTTCTTCCCCGCAACAGCTTCAGTAATTGCAATTTCTCCAGCAGTTTGTAAATGAGGAGTCCAGCTAAATGACTCAAGTATTAAAACATCCATAAAGACACCTCTAATAATTCAGGTTTATTGAGAATAGGCAACGTCAAATCTTTGAAAAGGTGAAACACAAGGCGACGCAGGCCACGCGGACGGTTTTGTGTCGAGTTCAGCAACGGTGGTCATGACGATAGAAATAACTATCGGCTTTCTAGAGAAGAGAATCTAAGTCGAGGCATGACAAAAATGCAGTTTACTTAGGGGCACCTCCTTACATAAAAATTATCATGATTCTGTCCGTAGAATTTTTAAGCTGTCGCTGCCACAATTGAATAGGAGATCTACTACGCTCATGTACGGTTCAAAATGGCCATGAATCTGGCTGTAAGTTGGATGCTGGTAGTCATGGAATTTTAAATCGATGCCTGCTTTTAGAAAACTGGCGGCATCAAGATAATCACGACCAAATGGCCCGGAAAGGTAGGTCGTCGCACCTACAGCCTGACAAAGGTTCAAAATCAAATCACTCTTTTGGCCTTCGACCTGTATTTCTGAACTGACGACTAACGGTGTATTGATGTCCAGTACATTGAGAAGGTAGTCGGTTGACTCTTTAAGCATCGGTGTAAGCAAGATGAAAGACTTCTGATAGAAGGATTCAAACCAGTCCTTATACTCTGAAAAATGAGGGGTTCGACTGTAGGAGTGAACGAGTGAACGAAAATGCTTTGTTGCCCACTTCTGCCTGTTGTCCACCTCAACTTGGCTGATCAGTGGATAACCGAGTCCGGCAGTCTTCACAGGAACAGTCAACCAAGTCCAGCCCTGAGCAGTCTTAATTTTATTGCGATTAGTAAAACTTGTACTGGTGCTTCGCTCTAGCTGAACATCATCTAAAACAATATGTAAGTCACTGTGCGCAATGCGATCAAAGTAACCTAGCCAAGGTAGGTAAGCAGGTTGATTAATTGAAACAATCATCTGCGTGCCATCCTCGAAACATAGATAGTGAAGTCACGAGAGTGGTAATCATGTCTTAAGCTAACCCAAGGGCTTAAGTTCTTGCAGAAAGATAAAACTTCTATAGGACTTGCATAATATTCACCTGGCTCCTGTTCTTCTGCCCAATCCGATAACGAATTAAAAGCAAGCCCTTCCTTAGTTAAGTTCCACATCCGAGCAACTGCTCCTTCTAGCCATGCTTCTGCCCCATGACGATAGGTTGCAAAAATGCCACTAGAAAAAACATAGTCAAAAGTTTGTTCTACGAATAGAGATTGATCCAGAATGCTGCCTTGAAAAAAACTTGATTCTGGGTATCTATTCCTGGCTCTCTCGATCAATTCAACCGTGAGATCGAGTCCTGTGTAATCAACTTGGATATTATTCTCGGCTAGCCAGCCAGCAAAGTCTCCCAACCCACAGCCGACATCTAGAATTCTCTTTCCATTAAGATCTCCAATTTCGGCAAGAACTTTAAAACGCAAGTACTGTCCCTCCCGACTGCCCCAGTTCAATGTTTTGTGTGATGTCCCATGAATGTTCGCCAACTCTCCATAGAGCCGCGCCGTTAGAATCTCCTCATTCTTATCATCAAACACAAATGAAACATGATTGGGAAGCATAAATTTATTACTAGGGATAAATCCTGCTTTGCTAAAAGCTGCCTGACCAACAGCATTATCGCTGCGAACATGGGCCACTATCGGTAATTGGGGCCAATGATTTTTTGCGATAGTGCATGCTTGGCAAATTGCCTCAATTCCGAACCCTTTGCCAGTATATTCCTCGAGAAGATAAATTGAGATGATACAACAACCCTCTTGGCAATCTAGCCTGACTTGCCCCATGGGTTTGCCATCTCGTTCAATAATGAAAGTTAAACTGTCCTTATGTGTTAATTTGCGGCTAAACCAATCATTATGCTCGTCACGGGAGACATGGCGACGACTCGTAGAGCGCTCGACAATAAATGGAGTATTACGCCACTTAAATATCAGTTCACTATCGGCTTCAGCGATGGGACGCAAGTGTAGATTCATATAGTTTTCTCCGCTACTGCCCGCCATTCAGCATGAACCATCCAACCAGGTTGAAGCATTTCGGTGTATTCCATATATTTTTCTTCCCAAATTGGGTCAAAGGAAAAGGATCTAAATTCAGTCATTAAAATCCTCCCAGGTGAAAAGGTGGCCGCGTGGTACATCACGCTTAAGAATCAAGCCAAGCATTGCTGAGCCTAGCTTCGGTGGAATTCCTGTACCAGGTCTGCGGTAGCCCAGATGCTGAGGTTCCAGGCGTGTACCTACCTGCAAATCGGTTGTTGCCAGACATGACAGGCGGAAATTCTTGCGACCTGAGATCTCTGATGCCGTTGGCCCCAGTTGACTGTTGCCCATTGCGGACTCAATGGTGCGTACTGCCTGTACGAGTGCCCCAAACTCAGCAGGATCGGACGAAAAGCGATGGTCTGGCCCAGGCAGATTTCGGTCTATTGTGAAATGCTTTTCTATAAAGCAGGCTCCCAAAACCACAGCACCTACAGCAGCCGTTGTGCCCTCACTATGATCGCTAAAGCCGGAGAGGCAACCGAAGGTGGTGGCTAAGGTGGGGATGCGCCTGAGATTGATGTCGATTACTGGGGTAGGGTAGCTGGATGTGCAGTGGAGGAGAATGAGATCCTGTCCACCTGCTTCCCGAAAGGCCGTGACGGCGTCGTCAATTTCGGCCACAGTAGCCATGCCGGTAGACAGCACGGTCGGTATCCCAGTAGCAGCCATGACACGGATCAGATCCAGATGGGTGAGAAAGTCTGACCCGTTCTTAATCAAGGGTGACTGTAGCCGTTGCAGAGTTTGTATACCCGCCTCACTGGTTGGCGTGCTGAAAAATACTACACCCACTTGGTCGCAGTGGTTCTTAAGTTCCGCAAGCTGCGTCTCCGACAACTCACAACGCTTGAACATTGCCCATTGGGATTCGGTGATTTCTTGACCCTGACTTTGGTAAGTGTAGGTCAGGATGTCGTCCTCTAAAAAATCAGCGGTCGTGTAATTTTGAAACTTGACACCATCGGCTCCTGCGGCAGCGGCGGCCTCAATCGCCCTGTGAGCCAGACCCATATCTCCGTTGTGGTTAATACCAATTTCAGCAGCAATGAAGCAAGGGTAGCCTGCCCCCAGAGTTTTGTTCCCAATAGTTATGGTCTTATTCTTATTATTGATATTCATAGGGGATGTAATGGACAGAACTGTCATACAGGCAATGCCTCAATATTTGATACGCGAGATATTAATTCGCTGGCAACCCTCTCTGTACCCAATGGGTCTACCATGCTCCAGGCCTGCTTCGACATAACTGTTAGGCTTTCTTTGGTTAGGTCAGCTAGGGCTGTCCGGTAATCTTCGGCAGTCAGGGTATGACACCAACCTACACAGCGAACTGCCCCATAGTTGGCCAGTGCCTGTGCTATTTGGGCTTGATTTTCAGCCAGGATGGTGACTAGTGCTGGTGCGCCTAAGACACAGCGCTCCCAACTGGCTGAACCGCCAGCACCAATGACGAGGTCAGCCTGGCTTATCAGTGAAGCCATGTAGTTAATTTGGCAATGGTAGTGCCAGTTATATCGATCGCAATAATTCGCAATTTCCTGTTTTTGAGTATTAGCGTTGCCTACCACCACATCGACATCTAATCGTTTTCCATATAGCGCAATGCCCTGCAACACCTTGAGCGTCTCACCTTGGTCGTCACCCGCAGTTAAAAAAACCAGAATTTTTTGTAAGTCGCCGGTCCGAGGCAATGTGGACTGCCGAGCAATCTGGAACTCAGTCCGTAGCAGCGTATAACGCGGGCCTAGCAATAGTTGGCAGCTCTCAGGAACTAAGCTTGCGTATCGGGCCTTGCCTGCTTCTGAGTAGTTCTGATCCAGTAGCAAATCACAAGCATGGGTTCGATTGGCAAGGTCGTCGATCGCCATTAGTTTATTGACGTGCGATCGCAGTTGTTGCTCCCACTGCACATCAATGCCATAGTGATCTACGATCAGCCAGTCAGTATAGTCACCGCTCAGAGCTTTGATTGTTTGTTCGGCATCTTTGGCTGGGGGCACCCCCAACCAGTTAGCGTAATTTTCCCGATCGGCCTCTAGCATCTGCTCCGGTGCGGGCAGGACAGTGACCGGCATTGCCTTCTGCTTCAAGAATTCGATCAGATGGCCAGGTTGTTCCCGACAGATAAAATGCGTCTCTGCCCTCCGCTCTCGCAATGCCTCCGCCAGGGTCAAACAGCGCATGAGGTGGCCAGTACCCATCCAGTTTGAAGCATCAACACGAAAAACCACTTTCATGACAAATGCCGCCCCAGAATAAAGGCCTCAGCCGCTTCAACGCCGATGGTTGCCCCCCGCCAGCGGGCCAGATGTTCGACCCCCTGGCGCGATCGTGTATGCGGCCAAGGCCGAAGCTCGGCAGCGTAGGCATCTAATGCAGAGAGTTTGCGTTCTAAGGTTGAAGAGATATCGACAAACCAATTCGGGGCAAACCAGGGTGCATCTCCAGGTATTTGCCACTCAGTACTGGATGGAATTTCAAAGCTAAGAAGTGTTTTGACAGGATGGTTCATCTGAGGTCTTGAGGCAGTAATAGCAGCTTCGTGTATTCTTCTGTGATCGATGTTCAGATCCCCGGAGTGATGCGTGAAGACTGTGTCAGGACAATGCTCGGTGATGAGCGTCTCAACAGTCTTAACGATATCCAGCAGGGCGACAGTATCCATGCGGTTATCGGGGAAATCCCCAAAAGAAACGGACTTCACCCCAAGAATGTCACAGGCGTGTTGTGCCGCTTCACGACGAGCCTTGAGTTCATCTTTTTGAGCCTCGTTGACACTTTCTCGGGAGAAAACACCATCTGCGAGGAAGGCAACATGAATACATGAACCTTGAGCTACAAGCTTGGCGATCGTCCCTCCACAGCCAAGGACTTCGTCATCGGGATGAGCCGCAAGAATCAGGATAGACTTGAACATAATTTCAGCAACTTAAAATTCGCTTTCTAATCAACTTAAACATTGATTCCACTCCTTGCTGAGCAGTATGCTCCGATTGAAATTTTTCAGGACTTCCCCTTCATGACGACAGGCGCAATCGTTTCTGCCCTCACCCAGTCTTCCTCGCTATCAATATCCTGTACGCGCCACCTCGGTATCAAGACAGGCATAGAATGTCGGTCAAAGATACGCTTGCCATCCAACCAGGCAGATGGCCGCCCCCAATAGAACTGACCCGCATCATGCAGTGCCTTGGGTAAATCTTGAGAGCGACTCAAAAAATACGCCGGGAAGAACATCTCAATTCCCCCCTCAGGATGCTCTTTGAATGACCGAAAGATTGGCGCAGCAAAGTCTGTGACCGAAAACGCATACTCCCAATTACCAGATTCCAGGTTCTCTAAGCCTCGCTTCAGATCGTTTACCTGAACAAACGGTGCAGTGGCATAGATACAACAGACAGCAGTTATCGGCCAACCTTGGTCAAGTGCCCATTGGGTGGCGTGGGCAATGACTTCAGTCGTACCGGCGTAATCATTGGAAAGCTCAGAAGGGCGCATGAATGGCACCTCCGCTCCCCATTGTTGGGCCACCTCGGCAATTTCAGGGTCATCAGTGGACACGATGATATGGTCGAACAGTTTAGAGTCTTGTGCGGCCAAAATCGACCAGGCAATCATGGGCTTGCCACAAAAGGGCTTAATATTTTTGCGGGGGATACGCTTACTTCCCCCCCGTGCTGGAATAACTGCAACTTTCATATTATTTCTTTGAATCTCAAGGCCAGCCTGGTCAGTAATTCCAAATTCAAAATTTGATGCCTCCAGAAGCCTTATACCAAGAGAACTTAACAATTCTTGATAATCTGGGTGATCGCTGAAACGGCGCAAAATCGTTCTGAATTTATTTTTGCTGCAGCCTGGTAGCGCCGTTCAAATTCTGCGCGGTTGAGGCGATCGCCACTTTCCAGGATGGGCAGTTCGCGAATAGTTGGGCTGCTGGTAATCAATGCAAGACCTCCTGCAACGTCTGGACGATTCTGTCCCGATCGGCTTCGGTAAGTCCATAATACAGCGGCAAGCTAATTGCCTCCCGGTAATACTGCTCCGCCTGAGGAAAGTCGTCCAACTGGAACCCTAACTGCTGATAGTAAGGCTGCCTATGCACCGGAATGTAGTGCAAATTCACTCCGATGCCTTCCTGCCGCAGCGCTTCAAAGACCTGCCGATGCGTTTTGGTAATCTTGTCCAGTTTCAACCGCATCACATACAAATGCCAGCTCGACTCCGTATCCGGATGCTGCCAGGGCAAGTTTAGCGGTAAACCTTGTAATAACTGGTTATAGCGCTCTGCCAACCAGCGACGCCGCGCTACAAACTCATCTAGTCGCTGCATCTGACTCGCCCCCAACGCCGCCTGAATATCTGTCATGCGGTAGTTAAAGCCCAACTCCATCTGTTGATAATACCAGGGGCCATGGGACTCGCCGCGCATTAAATCTGGATTGCGAGTAATTCCATGAGTGCGCAGCCGAACCAGCTTTTCGTACAGATCGACCCGATTGGTCAGCACCATGCCGCCTTCACCGGTTGTAATTATCTTCACCGGATGGAAGCTGAACACCGCCATATCGGCAAACTGGCACGAGCCGATCGGCTGCCCTCGATACCTTCCCCCAATGGCATGGGAGGCATCTTCGATCGTTTTGAAACCATACCTTTGGGCTAATGCAGCAATCCGATCCATCTCACAGGACTGCCCAGCAAAATGTACTGGCACCAGTACCTTCGGCAAACAGCCCTGCTGCTCTGCCCAAACAAGTTTACGCTCCAGTTCCGTCACGCTCAGGTTGTAGGTATTGGGGTCGATGTCCACAAAGTCAACCGATGCTCCACAATACAACCCACAGTTGGCCGAGGCCACAAAGGTATTGGGTGAAGTCCAAAGTACATCTCCCGCTCCTAATCCTGCTGCCAGGCAAGCAATGTGCAGGGCACCAGTAGCACTTGAAACTGCTACGGCGTAGCCAACACCGCAATAGTCTGCCACGACACGCTCAAATCGCTCAATCGCAGGTCCTTGGGTGAGCCAATCAGACCGCAATACCTCTACCACTGCATCAATATCTTGTTGGCTGATGCTCTGCCGACCGTAGGGAATGTAATCAGTCATTGGCTTAAACACTAAAGCTAGGGTCTACATGCTGTTTAATCAGCGATCGGATTTCTTCAACACTTAAAAAGCGATCGTTACTGCCGGAATTATAGCTGAAACCTGGCTCAACTGGGGTTGCGCCCATGTCTTTACAGTACTCTTCAATGCTAAACTGAGCTGTATTGGGTAGGATGGCATAATAGGAACCCAGATCGACTGTTGTAAACGAATCTGAGGATGTAATCATTTCCTCGTGAATCTTCTCCCCCGACCGAATCCCTACAATGGGATGCTTACAATTAGGGCCGATCGCCTTAGCTACATCCGCAATCCGATAAGAGGGAATCCGAGGCACCAAGATTTCACCCCCGAGAGACTTTTCAATTGCCCAGAACACCATGTTTACGCCCTCTTCTAAAGAAATATTAAACCGAGTCATTTCTGGATCGGTGATGGGTAACACACCCTCAACGCGCTTCTTGAGAAAAAACGGAATCACCGACCCCCGAGACCCCATCACATTGCCGTAACGCACAATGCTAAAACTCAAGTCTCTTAAACCTCGAATATTATTCGCCGCAATAAACAGCTTATCGGAGCAAAGCTTCGTCGCCCCATAGAGGTTAATGGGAGCCGCCGCCTTATCGGTCGAGAGTGCAACCACCTTTTTCACGCCAGCATCTAATGCTGCCTCAATTACATTCTGAGCCCCCAACACATTGGTTTGAATGAATTCCATGGGGTTATACTCGGCAGCTGGGACCTGCTTTAGCGCAGCAGCATGGACAATAATATCAACCCGATCCATAGCACGGACAAGCCGTTGGCGATCGCGCACATCTCCAATAAAGTATCGCATCCCCGGATACTGTTCAAGGGAAAATTGCTGAGCCATCTCAAATTGCTTCAGCTCATCACGTGAATAAACGATCAACCGTCTGATTTTCGGGAAACGAGTCAGAACCGTCTCGACAAACTTTTTGCCAAACGAACCCGTTCCACCAGTTACTAAAATAGAAGTATTTTCACCAATCATCATAAAAAATTTACCAATCAATTTAGAGATTTAACAGCACTGGCTATCAACTAATAAGTTTGATTTGACCAGGAAATACCCTACTAACATTGCAGGATCGACATGAGAATATGACTTGGTTTCACTGACGCTTATAACTAAAGGATGAGTTAAATCATCTACGACATCATAAGGCCGCCCCAAAGAATCCCCCAGCCAGAAATATAGAGGGTATTCACCAGGACAAATCTCAATCCTTGTCCATTCAATTACCACTGTATCCTTAGTCCCCACAGCAAGTGGACTTGATGAAATCACATGAAAATCTGAAGTGATTGGTTCACCTGTTTTATCTGAGCGCAAAAGAACAGATACAGCTAGGTCTTTCACATCAGAAAAAACTTGATATGAGAGTCTGAATCGAACACTGTCTCCCATGCAAAAGCAATAATCTTCTTTATCATTAACATCCAGGACACTAATCCCAGTAAAACGAACTTGACCTGAACCACGTCTATTTTTCGGATTTCGCACATCATTGTCAGCAGTTATGGTTTGTTCGCGCAGACGTTGATTGTAAATACTTAAAACATGTTCTGTCGATGTGTCAGATATGACTTGACCTTTTTCAAGCAATATCCCCCGCGAACAAAGAGTCCGTATTGCTTGCATGTTGTGGCTTACGAATAATATAGTTCGCCCTTGCCCAGAAACATCCTCCATTTTCCCCAGGCATTTTTTCTGAAAAGCCAAATCTCCTACAGCCAGCACTTCATCCACGATCAAAATCTCCGGCTCCAAGTGGGCTGCTACAGCAAACGCCAACCGCACATACATCCCACTCGAATACCGCTTCACCGGAGTATCTAAAAACTTCTCCACCTCGGCAAAGGTCACGATTTCATCAAACTTGCGTTTGATCTCCTCCCGTCCCATGCCCAAAACGGCCCCATTCAGAAAGACATTTTCCCGTCCAGTTAATTCTGGGTGAAAGCCCGTTCCCACTTCCAGCAGACTGGAAATCCGTCCCTTGATGCTGACTCTTCCACTGGTTGGTTCCGTAATTCGACTCAAAATCTTTAGTAGCGTTGATTTACCCGCTCCATTCCGCCCAATAAATCCTACTCTATCGCCTTGCTTAATCTCAAATGAAACATCTTTTAATGCCCAAAAATCTTCGCGGGTTGCACTACTTGTTTCTTTAACAGAAGATTTGACGAGCTTTTTACTCAGCGACTTCACCCCATTACTAATGGATTCCCGCAAAGACTTGTAGCTTGCTCTCCCTGACTCTTGATGGCCGATCGTGTACTTTTTACTTAAATTCTCTACTCGAATAATTGTATCTGACATTCCTTATCACCTGCTTACCGATTACAGCTCATCTAGATTGATATTTAATTCCCGCAAACGTCGTGCCAGCCGCTCAGCTCGCTGGCGTTCCCGTTCCACTAGCTCGCTCCCCCACAACAACAAATTTCCCGACCGATCCCACCAGCGCAGCCAGTAAGCAGTTACTTCGGCTTTTTTGCCCTGCCAAACCCCCAAGTACAATCCCATTTCCTCGATCGAGTAGCGATTACTTTCATCTCCTACCAGTTGCTCGTACTTCCCTGACACTAAGCGATTAACATCTAGTTCTCCCGTTTTGGGGCGAAAAATAACATATACAGGAACTTGCAAAATTTGCTCGTAAAAGTACCATTTCCCATAAGGATAGTGGGGGTTAATAGAATATTCGCCCCCTTCGGTATTTGAGATAAACTCCATGACAACGGCAGGGGCATCTCCTTCTGCATGGGGAGTATAGCTGCACCGAATCTCGTTTGCTGGGATCGGCTGTACCGATGGCACGTACACCCAATCGGGAGCTTTTACTACCATCTTTTCGCCTACGGTGGCACAAATTCCGAAATTTGAAGCAATTAGTATTGATTCGAGAATTAGACCCGCTAATTCTAGCGATTCTCGCAAAGCAGCAGCCAGTAGGGGGTGAAGGTTACTCTCCACAGGTTCGTCAGGCAAGACAAAATCGGACGGTAACTTTTCCCAGGTGATGGGAGGTAAAGCATTAAGCGATCTAGCTCCTAATTGGATCATGTTGAGGCTCCTGTGAACTTCTTCTATCGATAGACTTGGGGGCATCTGACATCTGTTCTCTACTCCTACATGTTATTCTAAATCACATCGGCAAAAGTGCGTTCTGTCTTGCGGAAGTACCAAATCCCACTCCACAGCAATAGCACCACGAGCGTCAGAGACAGTGCAAACCCAGGTAGATATATCTGGGAATCGCCACCCAAAATTGCCCAACGGAAACCATCGATTACCCCAACCATGGGGTTCAATGAGTAAACCAACCGCCATTGCTCCGGTACAATACTGCTACTAAAGCCTACGGGCGATATATACAGACCAAACTGCACGATAAACGGCACGATATAGCGGAAATCTCGATATTCGACCGTTAAAGCCGCTAGCCACAAACCCGCCCCCATTGAAGCAGCAAATGCAATCAGAATAAACAATGGCAACGTCAAAATTCGCCAATCAGGAATAAAATTATACCAAGCCATCAGTCCCAGCAGAATCATGCCGGAAATCATAAAGTCTACAAAGCTAACAATCACCGCACTGGTGGGCACGATCAGACGCGGAAAGTAAACCTTGGATATCAAGTTAGCATTGCCAATCAGACTGCCGCTGCACTCGCTCAAGGCATTGGAAAAAAACTGCCAGGGTAGCATGCCAGCAAATACCAGAATTGGATAAGGTACCCCCTGAGAAGGTAACTTAGCTAAATTGCCGAATACCACAGTAAAGACGACCATAGTCAAGAATGGTCGGATCAGAGCCCAGGCAACACCGATCGCCGTCTGCTTGTAACGCACTAGAATATCGCGCCAAGCCAGAAAATAAAATAGCTCCCGGTAACGCCACAAATCCTTCCAATACTGGCGCTCTGTTCTCCCAGCTTCAATTGTTAGTTCTGGCTGCATTTGATTGTTAACCATTGCAAAAATTGGTGATAATATTTAGGTTTCTAAATGATCGAATCTAATGGTCTGGCTCGGTCCGACGTCGTATCGAGGCGGCTACGGACATCCCTCCAGCCAGACTGAGAAATGGTATCATCCACCGACCAAGACCAGGCAGAGTGAAAAACATCTCAGCAAGAAGGAATATGCCCGCAGCAAAGCTTACGAAAATGCAGATAAAAGGACTTGCAGATGGCCACAGACCGACACAGGCGACGGCCACCAGCACACCAACCGCTGCGGCCGCGCCGGGGACTCTGGCATTCTCGATCTCGGAAGACGCGACACATGCGGCATCGGCATCAGGGACTCCCTGCTCTCTACTACGTACAGGGCCTCTCCCTGCGGTGGACGTTCCGTTGGAGTGTCGTCCCTTGGGGACGTTCAACGCAGTCCCCCGCATATCCGCAGCAATCTCTTCCCTTGTCAGGGCCAATGAATAAATGCGCGCGTCATCAATCGAGCCGGCGAACTCAAAAAAAAACTCGCTGTCACCGCGCCTCCCAACGTACAAATTCCTGCGGATGTTGCGCTGCCTGCCGGTCACCGAGCCAGCAAGGTAGCCATTGTCCAGTTCCCCATTTAAATAGACGTCCAGAGTCCGCGCCTCTGAATCGTAGACTCCGGCCACGTAATACCAGGCATCGGCCGCAAGCGCAGTCCTGCCGTAGCGCGCCATAAGGTTGCCGCAAGGATCCGAGAGTTTGAAGCCGATCGTGCGCGATCCTCGATCCACTGTTGTGTCTAGTTGATAGCCAGCATAGCCAGCATAATTACTGAGGTTGGACACGATCGCGGCGTCATCGACGGGAAAGGAAGTGGGATGAATCCATGCACTGATGGTCATGCTGCCGGTGAGCCGAAACGCGATGGAATTGCCGAAATCGATGTTGTCCCTCTTGCCGTCTAACAGAACAGCGCCCCCCCTCACACCAGCAACGCGCTGCGGATCTCCATGAAACCATCCGTTCAGACCGTGCCCGGATGAATCCAACAGAACACCGCCGCTGCTTTCGTCGAACTTCCAGTAGGCTTCAAGGGTTCCGGGCGAAGTGGAGCCATGGGTACTAGTACTAAGTAGGTCAACCGAATCGGCCCAGAGCCAAAGGACAATCGCTAATGCCATTGCCGCCGCAACGAACGCGATCCGCCTGTTAACCCGCAAGATGGGCAAGCCAATCCTCCACCGCGAGTTGATGAGCGCACCGAGCAGCGCGCCGATGATGTTCGTCGCCACATCGATAAACGACGAGCTCCGATCCACCATGAAGAGCTGGGAAATCTCGGCCAACATAGAGATTCCAGCCGCCAGGAGTACTGCCCGCAGTGGCCCTAACCATCCGAGAACGAACCCCACAGGTACGAAGCCCGCAACGTTCTCCACTACGTCAAGCGCGTCGCTCCCGGTCAGCGTGAAGTGACCCATCGGCTTCAGCTTTAAAGGAATTGCAATGGCGGCTAGAACTATCACGAGTACGGGAGCCAGCAGCGCGATTCTGGGTGCCGAGCGATTCCTGTTAGAAACCATAGTTGAGAAGAATCATCATTTTTTGCATTTATTTCGGGATAAATACCTAATTTTAAAGTACCCGCAAAAAAGATGCCTTTTGCTTTACTTTTTCCAATATATATTTAGCTTTTCCCCATTTATTTGTGACATAGAAAATAATCTCCAATAAACCCAGATTTGACAGTATTAAAGAAAGAGCTGGGTAGAAGTGCAGAATCTCTTCCCATTCCTCCATAAGAGGGGGATTTCGATCTGGAAAATCTGACATAGAGCGTTCGGCAATTTTTCTTGCTTGATAAGCTCTCTGAGCGAGCATATTTATAAAGTTAAGAGGTGGATGATGATGTCGGGCAGCTTTGCGAAGTGGGGCAAAGATAGGATGAAATGCGAAATCATGTAGGAGGACAAGCTGGTCTAATTGTAAGTGACGATAGTTATAATTCTCTCTGAGATTATTTGTATGCGATTCACCATGTACTCGCGTCATTGCCAAGGTTTGTGGAATGTAGGTAAGTCCGGTATGAATTGCCACTCTTGTCGAAAACTCAATATCGGCCATACCTATAATATAAGTATTGAAGGTGCCAAAACGATAAAATACGTTTCGATGCAGCATTATAGCTGTGTATTCGCCTACAATATTGTAATTATAATGGTCGAGTACGACTTTACAAAAATCGCTTGCATAAATTGATGTTGAATCGGGGAATAGACTATCTATTGACCAGTGCAACAAATGTTTTAGATAGAACTGTTTTGTCTCTTCATCTATACCAGGCTCAAATAGAAAATCGCGACGGCAGCAAATCATCTCACTTTCAGGTTTACTTGCAGCAAGCATTTGTTCTAAACATCTCGGCGCAATTACATCATCTGAAAAGACAAATTTAATCCAATCGCCCCGTGCGATCTCGATACAACGATTGAAGTTAGGCGTCGTTCCGATATTACGTTCGTTACATATTACTCGAAACCGCTGATCGTGCTTTGCATATTCCTGAATAATGCTAAGCGTCTCATCTGAGGAATGGTTGTCGACCACTACTATTTCAAAGTCAATGAATGTCTGTGCAAGAACGCTATCAATACATTCCTTCAGATACTTTGCGCTGTTGAAAGTGGGGATGCAAACGCTTACGAGAGGATTCATACAATTATTTTTGGGCGAGATGAGCGCGCGCGATGGAAGAATCAACAGGTTCTAGCCAAAACTCACGCCAGTAAGCATAGATTTGCCGTGGACAGTTGATACGACAATTCGCGTATTCGGAATTGCAGACCACTCCATCCAGCATGATGCATGGATACTTCATCGTAATCATCTTACCCGACGGCTCATGGATAATTTTCTTCACAACCTTCTTGACGCGATATATCCCGCCGCAATACGGTGCCATTTCCTCGTGATCGAAGCTCAACCCGCGATTCCAGCCACGATAGTCCAATGTTTTCTCTATTTCGCTTTGAGATTTGATTCGAACGTAATCACCCACAGACAAGCTAAGACTACCACCATCAATTGGCGTTTTCTCACCAGGTTTGATTGCTGGATTGAGATACGGAGGTTTGCGCCCTGTCAGAAGCTTGTGTGTAACTTCAAGAATTGGCCGAACCAGCCGACGGGCGAACGGAATAGTGCGATGCAACGCAAGGTATCTGAGCGTCGCGATCCATGTCACGCGCAATACCCGTCCAATCGAATGATTCTGGGTAATTACGTCGTATACGTACTGCCGTATATCCCAAGGTCGCAATTCAGAGGTCGCGTCCCACATTCGCGTCGCTTGACAGGAGAAGCATTCCTCAGCAGCGCTTACGTCCGGTTGTGTCGTGCGCGTGAGCATTGCGAGATCAGTAGTTGAAATGCCGCCCGCTCTTGTCGTTGTCGGCTGACTTTGGGGCAATTGAATCTTCAGGTCAACTGCTTTGAGCCACGCGTCCTTCCAAAAGATCGAACATTCGGCTTCGCATCCCCCATGAGCCGAACCGTCGCATCTAGCTCCCTCAAGATGTACCGTACGATTCATCCGCCGCCCCGTATAAGTCTCGCGGTTCGTCTCGCAGGTTTTGTGAGCGACCGCACTCACGCGTAGTTGCTTGCCGCAGAATTGAAGCATTTCGGGCATGAAAGGCATTCCGTCGAAGCAGCCATTTTCATCGAGTGTTTGGAGAATCTCCGATTCAGAAAGTACCTCAACTAAATCACCGGCTCGGAACTTAGACAATTCCCAATTCATTTGTTGTACTCCTTTTGTACACATGTATATTTCGTATTCGGGTCTCAGATTTGTAATAAAGCATCTGATGTATAGTGAATGAGACGAAATCCCAAACCCGATCGCTCAGCAATATCGAGCAATGTATGTTTGTCGTCAGATGTATTCAGAACCCTTCATACACATCGTCCTAGTGGATCATTTGCTATGAGCATCACCATTCTAGAATTCTAGAATGGTAAGTAAAAGGGCATTTACAGCTTTTCCTAATCCCTACATTCAAAGCAAATGACTCACTAGAACTTAATTCTAGTTTATCGTTTGTCCGTTAAGCCTTTGCTTAGTATATTTATACTAGTTTCTCACAAGCTAGAAGGCTATTTTTCGACAATAAAAAGCCTCAGAATATTTATCTGGAGAATTAGACTCAACACCCCGAAGTCTCATAATTGACAGAAAAGTATCTTCCGAAAACCAGTGCTTTTGCCGTTCAGTCTCAAAAGCATCAAGTAGATACTGCGCTTTTCTGCGACAGATTGACTCATCTAGGTGAACGAAGAAATTTGGAGATCCCAGATCGCCATCATATTTTGGAATTTCGTATTCAAGGATAAGGTGGTTTCTGAAGGTGTTCCAGGTCAGATCGGAAACCAAGCGGTGGTCTTGGTGCAGATCGTGGCGATAGTGGGTGAAAATGAGATCGGGAGAAAATTCCTGTTTCAACTGTTCAAAGTATTCTTTGATTTCAGCGCCCATGAAAGGGAAAAAGCCATTTCTGAAGTTGTTAATAATAATATTCTCTACCTTAGCTCCCTTCAGGAAGTTATTGGCACATTTAATCGCCTCTTTTTCTCTTTGTTCGTTAGAACTAAAAACTACCCAGTAAAATACGATATTACTGTAGTTCTCTATCAGCTTTAATATAGTGCCACCGCAGCCAATTTCTATGTCATCGCAATGGGCTCCCAGGCATAGAATTTTATAGCTTGCATCACGACCTCGATCAAAACATAGCTTTAGCAATTTAGCGCTCCGTTGGTATCCTAAACTACTACGAGGCAGTAGTAGGCAGAAAGAAAAAGAAATTTCTGCCTAATGCCCTCTTCAAACTAGGCCGTTCGATCTCACCAATTCCTTTTCCAAGAGCGATCGCTCTTTAGTAGATGACTTCGATCCAAGCTTATTAGGAGACTTCCAGACCTCCCATAGAGATTTACCTTGAGAATACATATCATCGAACCTCTGTTTATCTCTGAAAGTATCCATACAAGCCCAGAAACCATCATATTTGTATGCAATCAGTTCTTCCTTTTCAATTAGTTTTTGAAAGGGTTCGACGACTAATTCTTCGCCTTCATTTATGTACTTGAAGATCTCAGTCTTCAATGCCAAAAATCCTCCATTAATTCGCGTTTCGGAGCTGTTGACATGCCTGATATCTGTAACAATGCCATCCTCTCTCGTAGAAATGACATGGTAAGTTTGAGGGGGTTTCACACTCACAAAACTGGCGATCTTATCGTGTCTAAGGAAATTATCAATATAGCGATCTAGGGGTAAATCTGTTACGCCATCGCTGTAATTAGCCAGAAAGAACTCTTCGCCAACTAGATACTTTTCAACTGCCTTTAAGCGTTGACCAATATTGGAATGAAGTCCTGTATCTGCAAAAGTAATTTTCCAATCTTGAATATCACTATTCAACATGAGTAGCTGCTTGCCACCACCGGAAAGAATGAAGTCATTCGAAAGGCATTCATCATAATTGAGGAAGTAATTCTTTATGACATCAGCCTTATAGCCGAGGCACAAAATGAAATCATTGTGACCATAATGGGCATAGTATTTCATCAAATTCCACAATATCGGTCTGTGCCCGATATTGATCATCGGCTTAGGGATACTTTCAGAGTAATCTCTGATTCTTGTCCCTAAACCACCGCAAAATAAAACAACTTTCATTTAAGTCTCCTTCTCAAGAATCGTAGGTGATCATCATCGGTATTCAGCTGTGCATGAAGGGTTTCGGGATTCAATTTAGAATGCTCCTGCATATGCATACTTAGGTTCCCGCAAAAAATCTCCAAGCCAAGATTCACCCCGGAAATGACGATACTGCTCGGCACGCAACTGGTCAGCCAGGCGATCGGGGGGAAGTTCCACATCGTTATAGGTGATGACGTCATCTTTCGTGATGTCCCGCTTGAGTTTGCACCCCATAACCAAACCTTCAGGGAGATAGCGATTTTTGCTCATCTCATCGACATTGACTGCTTCGCCATAAGTCATGTACATTCCGTAGTCGTCAAGCACCTCTCCAGCTTTGATATCCCGCTTAGCCACAGCACAGACTTCCACAACTGGTCCCGCCAGTGGTTTGGCCAGACAATCGCGAAACAAAACCACGCGTGCGATCGCATTTGGCACCTCAAAATGGCAGAGATGGTAAGGGATAAAGAATGAATACAGAGGTCCTTCACCCATTTTATACAGGTTTAGGTAGTGCTGTTGCTTGGGATCGGTGTGCTCGGCCAGACAATAAACCTTAGTTAAGGGCGTACCAACTACATAATCGATAATGCCGCCTTTTTGACGAAGCTCATCAATGTCATAAATCTCGCCAATTTTCATGACATCACCATGATATTCCAAACCTCTGGACATCCCTCTGGACTGAACCACAAAGCCGGTAGCGTTCGCAACGATAGTCTGCTCAAAGCTGATCTTGGAGCCATCCGCAAAGCTGGTGACCATCGCGGGGTTCTGTCCCCACCGCTCAGCCCAGCCTTTCTGGGTAGTTGGATTGCGATATCGATCCTGCAATCCCTTAATATTTCCCATGACTCGTGGGGTTAGCCCCAAACCCTTGACCCAGCGATATAGGTTCATTTGGACTCCGGGCTCATCTCCGTCGCAAGCTGACAAGATGACATTGTGCTTCTTTGCGTAGGTCTGGAGGATTGGACCAATTGTTGCGTCCAGTTCGGCATTCATCAGCACTACATCCTTGCCGTATTTGAACGCTTCAAGAACGACGCGGGCACCAAACTCAACCGAGCCTGTGACATCGACCAACACGTCGATCTGCTCGGATCGGGCCAATAGGAATGGGTCTTCAGTAACTACAGGCTTTTCTGCAAGAATCGCTTCATCTAGTTGCGTCTGCGTGGTCGCGACAATAACATCCTGCAATCCTGCGTAATTAAAAACGTGAAAAGCTTGTTTCAATTTCCGACTGTAGACTGCGACCATGAGCATCCCAGGGATGCTGTTTACAATCTGATTTGTGAGCCCTTGGCCCATGAAACCAGCTCCAATCATGCCTACACGAATTGGTTTTCCTTGTTCTTCACGTTCCCTTAAAGCATTGTCAACTAGCATCATAATGGATTTCCTCTAGGTAGGTGGTTACTACAATCAAAATAAATTAAAGCTCTGTACTCAAGACCAGGAGCAAATGGTCTTTAGCAGAACCTCAGACACTCATTCTTTGTTTCAATTCGACCTCGATCGCTTTGAGGAGTCCGAATTTTCGATCTTTCTCCGAAATCACCGAGACAGGAAGCGGCCATTCAAGCCCTAAATCAGGGTCGTTATACATCAGCCCCCCCTCGACACCAGGAGTATAAAATTCTCCCACCTGGTAGCTTGTTTCCGTGCCGTCCTGGAGCACTTGATACCCATGCGCAAAGCGCTCAGGCACGTATAAGGCAAGGTGGTTATCCTCACTTAACTCGACGGATATATATTGGAGGTAGGTGGGGCTTTCAGGGCGCAGATCAACAATGATGTCTAGAATCGCACCACGAGTGCAACGGACTAGTTTTGTCTCAGCTTCAGGAGGATATTGAAAGTGCATGCCTCGCAATGTACCTTTCTTATAGTTAAAAGCAAGGTTGGCTTGCGCGATGATTGGTTTGAGACCATACGCCTGGAACTCCTTTTGACAAAAGGCACGTGCAAAGAAGCCTCGCTCGTCTTCTTTACGTTCGATTTCAATAATATAAGCACCTTTTAATTTGGTTTCATTAAAAATCATACGACTCTTCTCACAGAACTATAAGGAACTTTCCAGCGAAGCGTAGCATCCAACTGGTCGGTGGCGAGTAGTTGATTCACGTGGTCGATCCGCTTGAACCGTGGTCCCTCGATATCATCAAACATTAGACTGGCGCTGCGGTAAGCCTCATAAAGTTGCTCCGCTCCCCGTCGGGCGTCCCACTGAGGCTTAAACTCGGGCAAAAGTCGTTGAATCTTTCCGAAGTCCACCCGATAAGACCGCGCGTCCGGCCCGCCGTTCTTCGCATACTCGATCCGCGATCCGGCGACGACCTGCTTGACAATCTCGGCCAGTTCAGAGATACGATAGTTCTCCTTGTTATAGCCTACATTGAGCACCTGGTTGTGGATTACTTCGCGGGGTGCAGCGAGAACCGCCAAGAAGGCGCGCGAAATGTCCTCTACGTGGACCACAGGTCTCCAGGGGGTGCCGTCGCTCTTGATATAGACGTAGCCCTTCGTATAGGCCCATGCCACTAAATTGTTCAACACAAGCTCAGAAGTTAGGCATGGAGAGACCCCGTACGCTGTTGCGTTCCGAAGGAACGTCGGGCTAAACGCGTCGTTTGCTAACTTCGCCACGTCCTGTTCGACACGAAACTTAGAGATATTGTAAGGCGTGCTCGGAGCGGCTTCAGACATCTCATCGACGAGGTCATCACCTGATGGCTTGCCATAGACGCTACAGGAAGAGGCAAAGAGAAATCGCTGCACCCCTGCGTCCTTTGCGAGCTGCGCAAGACGAACCGAGGCAGTATAGTTGATGTCGTGAGTGATCTCTGGGTAGAGGTTGCTCAGCGAATCGTTGGAGAGCGCTGCGAGGTGGACTACCGCGTCGAACCCCTGCATGTGCATCGGCTGGATATCTCGAAGATCCATCTGCAGCTCTGGAATGTTGTGAATGCACGGAGTGAGCGTACAATCCCTGAAAAGACCACTGTCGAGACCAACTAACTCATGGTCTGCTCCGAGCAAAATCGGCAACATAACGGTGCCAATGTAACCCTTGTGTCCTGTTATTAAGATGCGCACTTTCTTACTCTCCTAGTGACTAGATGTGCTAGATAATCTAACCTGCATTACTCACCAACTTGTGAACCCCTGACTGCAACTGCACCCCAATAAACAGTATGTTTTTTGAGCAAATCGCCAGATTCGTTTCTCAGTAGGGCTTTTTAGGATTTTTTGCAAATCATCATGAATAATGCAGGCTAACATCATGAATAATGCAGGCTAAGTTGTTGCTAAATCTATTATATTTTCGGTTCTGCAAGAGGTCTATTGGACTCTTGCAGAACACGGATGATGTTCGGATACCATTCTGTACGATTCCTCGTGGGTTAAGATACCCGCATTAGAGCTATTAATTTAGCCGTCATGTACCAGTAAGCTCGTGGAGTGGAGCCCAAAATTCATTGATTTCGTAAAGAAATGAGCTCGAGGTTAGGGTCAGAAGCCCTGATTTTGCTTAGTAGCGGAACACTGGTAACAACAGAACTCATGGACGGTTAAAGTTTTCGTCTCATACTCGCAAGTTTGATAGGGCAGAAGTCGCCAATTACCGGAAGCTGTCCAGCAGTCTGATGGATCGGGTGAAAATAATCTGGCTCCTCGCCCATCAAGTGACATCCGGCTGAATAAATAACCCGCGTCGCAAGGTAGTATGAGCTTAAGAAGCTATCTATTACCACCGAATCGAAAAACTTTGAGACTTCTGCCAGAAACTCCTCTTCATCGAAGAAATGATTGTGCCATCGCACCGGAATTTCCGGAAGCCCCATGGTTACACGCAAACGATTAAAGTTGTTTTGTCCTTGCATAAAGTTCTCTATACCGAAATAGTAGCCACCAGCCTTCAGGTGCTCCGCAATCTGCGATATCGTGTCATATTGCTCCTCAGAGGATGTTATATTTATTATGCTACGCATGGTCAAGAAAACCTCAAATCTGTCGGCTTGAAGACTGGAAGACAAACATCGCATGTTCCCAAGGCGGAATGAAACTCTGCCAAGAAGATTCGGCTGAGCCAAGAGTTTCTTCTCAGCCAGAGCCAGCATCTCCTCGCTCCAATCTATGCCGATAAAACAAACCCCCGGAAACGCGGCGGCGAGGCTCACAGTTGAATAACCATCTCCACAGCCCAAATCAACTACGGTAGAGCCATGAGGGAGAGAAGCAGCTGAAATCTTTTCCTTCAATTTGGCAATTTCAAGCTCGCGGAGATAGACATCGTATGTAGTGGCTTGCAAAGAAGCTGGATCCGTTTCCCCTGCACGCTCACTCCAATATTGCTGAATTTTGCTGGCAATTTCAGGATTGTATAAGTTCATATTCGTGTTTTCTCCTTCTATAGACTTTTGACTGAATAAATAGCGAATAAACAAAGGTTTGGGAAAAACTCCCTAACCCACTTTTGCTCTGAGCAATGTTCTTGCCCAAAGGAGGTTTAGCGATCACCATAAGATGAAGACCCCCTCGTCCAGAAGAAATCGCGATCGATTTGCTGAGTGCGAATTAAATACTCTAATTGCTTCAGGCGAGTAAACCCTCTAAAAAAGAAGGTTTGCTCGGACATATCGATCTGTGTAAACAGATCGAATAGCTGCTGTGCTCCACGCTTAGCATCCCATTCACACTTAAAGCCAGGTAAAATTTGGTTAATCTTTTCAAAAGATACCCGATAGCTGCGGTTGTCGGAGCTGCTATCCCCAAAGCTGACTTTACATCCCTTGAATACTTCAGCCACAATTTCAGCTATTTCTTTAACCTGGTAGTTGTAAGCAGTGTCGCCCACATTAAAAACCTGATTGTGAACGATATCGCGCGGTGCTGCGAGTACGCAAACAATCGCTTTGCAAATATCTAAGGCATGCACTAGCGGACGCCAGGGAGTGCCGTCACTGGTCATCTTGATTTCTTTGGTCGTCCAGGCATACCCAGACAGGTTGTTCAAGACAATATCAAAACGCATTCTGGGAGATGCGCCAAAAGCAGTTGCATTGCGCAGGAAAGTTGGAGAAAAGCTATCATCAGCCATCAGCTTGACATCCTTTTCTACCAATGTTTTACAAATGGCATAGATAGTTTGAGGGTTCACAGGCGAATCCTCGGCGATATCTCCCTCAGTAGCGACACCGTAGACGCTGCACGATGACATGTAAACAAACCGACGCACACCAGCAGCCTTTGCTAAGGTAGCCAAGTGAACTGAGCCTTTGTGGTTGATGTCGTAGGTAATATTAGGGGATAGTTGACCAGCCGGATCGTTGGAAAGCTCAGCCATATGTACCACTGCATCAATACCCAGGAGATCTTCAGCAGTGAGGTGACGGAGATCCTTATTCAGCGTTTTGGCAGTCAGTTCAGTGCCATTGTATAACCAGCCCACTTTGTAGAAACCAGTGTCTACACCCAGGACTTCATGCCCTTGCTCCATCAAAATTGGAGCTAGTAACGATCCAAGGTATCCTTCGGTTCCAGTGACTAATACTTTCATCGTGTTAGATTCTATGTGTTAATTGCTATGGGTAAATTCTGTGGAGCAGGAAGTTGAGCCGCGATCGCCTTGCCTATCTCCAACGAAGAAGTTGCGGCAGGAGAAGGTGCATTGCAGACATGCACCGAATTACTACTGTTAACGATTAAGAAGTCATCTACTAACTTGCCGTCATTCATCAAAGCTTGAGCCCGTACTCCCGCATGAGTTGGGATCAGATCGTCCGCCCGAACTTCCGGGATCAACCGCTGCAAACTACGGACAAAAGCTGCCTTGTTAAAGGAGCGAATGATTTCCTGTATGCCTTGATCGGCGTGTTTTGCGGCCAATTTCCAGAATCCAGGATAAGTCATGACTTCCACAAAATCCTTCAGGTCAAAATCCGTCTTACGATATCCTTCTCGTTTAAAGCTGAGCACAGCATTGGGGCCAGCATGGACGCTACCATCAATCATACGAGTAAAATGGACTCCCAAAAATGGAAAGTTAGGATTGGGAACCGGATAAATTAGATGTTTGACCAAATATCGCTTTTCTGGCTTCAGTTCGTAGTACTCACCCCGAAAAGGCACAATCTTGGCTTGAGGATCTGCGTGGCTTAGTTTCGCCACGCGATCGCTGTGCAATCCAGCACAGTTAATCGTAAAGCGAGTTTCAAAGCGATCGTTATTTGTTTCAATAATTTGATGTCCATTTGCTTCAACAATGCGCTCGACTTTCGTATTGAGATGCAGTTCTCCACCCTGGAGCCTAATTAGATCGGCATATTTTTGACAGACTTGCTTGTAATCGACAATTCCAGTTGAAAAAACTCGAACTCCAGCCAAACAGCTAACATGTGGTTCAATTTCCCTAACCTGTTCTGCCGTCAGTTTGGTTACTTTTATGCCATTCTCCAAACCGCGCTGATAGATGTTCTCCAGTAACATCATTTCCTCAGGCTCGGTTGCAACGATTATTTTGCCGCAAACTTCATGATCGATGCCATGTTCCTGACAGAATTGGACCATTGAATCACTACCATCACGGCAAAATTTAGCTTTAAGGCTACCTGGCTTGTAATAAATACCGGAATGGATAACTCCGCTGTTATTGCCTGTTTGGTGATATGCCCAACGACTTTCTTTCTCAAGGACTGCTATACGAGCGTCTGGATAGCGATGACTCAAAGCCATAGCCGTAGAGAGCCCAACTATTCCACCTCCAATAATGGTGAAGTCATACATAGATGTTTCTTCCTTAAGACCTATCAAATAAACTAACCCACTACAAATTGACGGGGAATTAGCATGCTATAAATATGGAGTTCTGCTTGGAACCAACTGAAGAAAATTCTTCTCACTGAAAATGCATTACTCTCTAGCACCTAGCAAGCAAATTTGAAATCCTTGATGTAATCATACCCAACCGCTCTCGAACTCCTGCGAGTAAACTCGCCAACGGATGGATTTCCATTAGGATCGATCGCCCCCGTTACGAACTGCCATAGTTCTCTTGGCGCTATGGAAACTTCAAATTTACGATCTTCTCTGCGGCGGATGTGATACCACTTTGTTTGCTGGCACTGCTCGCACCAAAAGCACTCTACCCATTCCCCCTCTAGTGGCACTGCCGTTCGCGTTGCTACTAGCATCAAAGCCTCTCGCCGAGGCATACCTCGTTGCTGTAATTGCTCGGCGCGATCGGCAAACAAAGGATATTTGGGGCTGACACTATCAAGATGACAGCCATGTATAGGACAATAAATAGCTCTCCGTTTCGATCGCTTCCGATTTCGGTCACACCTATTCTGCAATTCGACCTCCCGCATCCATAAATAAAAGATAATAATGGGAAGACTACGTTGGAGAGACTGAGATCTTAAAGACCATCGAAGCCCACTCCTGGTTAGATATATAAAGTATTTAGTTGACAGATAACTTGGTTGCTCTAATTTATTTTTTGATGCGGCCAATAATTAAGCTATTAGCAATTTTATTGTACCCACATTACAGATTAAAAGTTACACACATAAATTAATCTCTGACAACCAAATTTTGAATTTAGGATTCTGAGATTGTAGAAGTAACTTTACTCTCTCAATACCTTTAACTTCCTAATGACTCTAGATCGAAATAGTGAAAAACCAGAGAAGATCCTACAAAGTTAACGCAAGACATAACTGGGAAAACGAAGCGTCCTGAATTCTCCTTTACTCAAAAGCAGAGGGTGTATTGGTTATAGAAATAACAAATCGCCAATAGTCTAGCCGCGTATATCCTGCCCTTGACTATCATATGCATCCTGATGTTACGTAGAATGATCGAGCTAGACACACGATTTACCCAGGGTTATAGTCGATTCATGAGTTACTAGGTATCAAAGCAGGCATCTATTATTTAATCTGCGACTTTTTATACGAAGCAGCGCCCACGAGAGGAGTTGATGACGGCTCTTCCTTGTCACTATAGTAGCGATTAATATACTTGTAGTCGCTGCTATCGGTCGATGCCACCCCATTTACAACCATTCCCAATACTTTTAAATTGGATTGGGCTAAAAGCGTTTTAGCTTTCTCCGCATCAGCAAAATTGAGTATATCTGGCCTAACCACAAACAATATACCATCTGCTAATTTGCCTAAGACCCTAGCATCAGATGCGGCTAATAGCGGTGGAGCGTCAATAATCACATAATCATAGATGTCCACGCATTCTTGCAGTAAGGCAGCCATAGGATTAGAGTCTAGCAATGACAATGGGTTTTGGGGAGGCGTGCCAGCTAGCAATAAGTCTAAGTTAGGCATAACGGTTTGGATCGCCGATTCTTTGGAGATCTGATCCGCTAATAACTCTGCTAAACCTAGATTGCTAGAAATATTCCAAATCGACTGTTGCGATGGTCGCCGCATATCCACATCTATAAGTAAAGTGCGTTTGCCTAACTGCGCCGTGGCAGCAGCAAAATTTGCTGCAACTGTTGACTTACCTTCATCGGGAATAGAGCTGGTAATCACGATTAGCTTCGCAGGGCTAGTAGGGCTAAGAAATCGTAGGTTTGTTTGTAACATGCGATAAGACTCGCTAATTGGCGAACCAGGGTTAGCGCGCACAAAAACGGCTGGCTTACCTGACCACTTCTTGCCAAAATTAGGCAATGTACCTAGCAGGTTATAGCCAAACACCCGCTTTGCCTGGTCTGTAGTCCTTAAGAGGGTATCCATGCTCTGTAGGGCGATCGCGGTCGCGATCGCCAGAATTCCTCCTAATACCCCTCCTAGCAATAAGTTATTTTGCACGCGCGGAGAAACTGGTTGGGTTGGCACTACAGCTTCAGAAAGTATGCGCGAGCGATTTACCTTTTGATTTTCAATTAACTGTAATTCTTGCTGTCTTTTTAATAAGCTTTCAAACGTAGTACGGTTGATTTGGATTTTGCGCTCTAGGAATTGTTGCTCCTGTTCTAGTTGAGGAATACGCCTCAGCTGTCCTTTGGCATCATTCAGAGCATTATTGAGAGCTACTAACTGTTGTTGGAGGCTAATACGGCTATTCTCTGCTTTAAGTAAATCGCCAACAAGAGTAAGCTCTAGTCCCCCAACTTGCAAGTCGCTAAGCGGTATAGATTCGCTGCTACCAACTACCTCACTAATTCGAGTGCGTAGCAGAGATTGCAAACTATCTTGTTGTCGTTGCAACCTTTTGATTGAGGGGTGATCAGCCTGATACTGGGTGCTCTGAAGTGCAAGTTGGCCTTCAACTTTCTGGAGTTCTCCCAGGGCTTGTTTCACGGACTCCGATCCACTAAGTTTACTGAGGAGTACCGCTCGATCGGCAGTAGGACCTAGTCGCCTGCGCAAATCTTGAGAAGATGCCTGAAGACTAGAGAGTTGCACTTCTGTATCCTGAATTTTCTGCTTTAACGCTTCCGCCGCACCGACCATGGATGTAGACTCTTGAGCTAAGGCGGTGATTTTATTTTTTTCTTTGAAACTTTGCAGCGCAATTTCAGACTGCCTTAAATCCTCTAGAACCTTGGGAAGTTGAGAAACAATGAATTTTCTGGCTTCGGCAGTTTCTTCTTTACTGACTTTCAAGGAGTTTTCAGTATAGCTTTTCATCATTTGATTGACGATTTCTGCCGCTTCTTTAGCATTAGGGCCTTTATATGAGATTGTCAGAGTGTCCGTCCCCTTGCCAATCTCCACTTTCACTCCAGCCAGAATATCTTCACGCTTGATCGGGAAAGATAGCGTTTTGATCGCTTCATCTGCAACTGAAGCAGAACGAAGCACTAGCTCCTCATTTTGGAGGCTGATTGGCTGCGCAGCGGGAGCAGTAGCATCAGTACCAGAACCCGATGCAGTATTTACAGATGCCAATTGCGCCGCTCTATCTACTTTAAAGATCAGAGCACCGCTTGCTTCATAAATGGGCTTTTGGCGCTTTGTCAAATATGCAGAACCACCAAGCACAGTAGCAAACACGATAATGGCAGGTAACCATTGGCGTTTTAGAGCATATATCAGTGAGCCTACACTAAATAGTGGCTTGGCATCTTCCTGTTGTTGTGGAACATTTTGAGGTTCGTTCATAGCAGCAATCTTTAATTAGTTCCCACCCTATGGAAGCTCCTTGCAGTTTACAAACACACACATCATGAACGGCTAAGCTTGCTCTAGCAGAAGCTGATTATAGCCAGCAGCATGAAAGGTTTTGTGAATGGACAGTAAGAAAAAATGGCATTTTAATTACGAGAACCCAGTCTATATTATTGCAAGGATTGAACCACAATAGTGATGAGCTGACAATCAAAATTTTTACATGGCAAAAACTAAGGCTCGATATGTACGCACCCAGTGCGGCTCCGATCCCCCCACATGTATGGCGTTAGCCCAATTTCTGACAATTTGCTTGAATAGCTTGGATAACGCGCTCTAAATCTTCGTCAGTCAAATTAGAGCCAGAGGGTAAGCACAGTCCACGCTCAAATAAATCTGCGGCAACTTGTCCACCTATATATTCGTAATCGCTAAATACAGGTTGCAAATGTAGTGGTTTCCATACGGGCCGGGCTTCGATTTGTGCTTTGGTAAGCGCTAAACGCAGTTGCTCTCGATCGCTACCAAAGGCATCGGGATCGATGGTTAGGCAAGTGAGCCAGCGCGTGGCAACTCCCCAAGTTGCTTCTGGCATAAACTCTATACCTGGCAACCTGTCCAAAGCCTGTTGGTAAACCTCGAAATTGTGCCGCCTCGCAGCAACGCGATCGCGCAGCACTTGCAGTTGCCCCCGCCCAATTCCAGCTAAAACATTACTGAGGCGATAGTTATAGCCAATTTGGGAATGTTGATAGTGAGGGGCAGGATCGCGAGCTTGGGTAGCAAAGAAACGGGCTTTATCTACCAGATCTGGGTCTTCAGCAACTAACATGCCACCACCTGACGTTGTGATGATTTTATTACCGTTGAATGAGTAAATACCAATACGGCCAAAGGTGCCGGGCGATCGCCCTTTATATGTGGCTCCTAAAGCTTCGGCAGCATCTTCAATCAGGGGGATTTCATAGCGATCGCACGCTTCCAGTATGGGATCGATATCGGCGCTTTGACCGTAGAGGTGAACGAGCACGACAGCTTTCGGTAATTTACCAATGCTAGCTCGGCGATCGAGCGCTTGCCGCAACAGGTTGGGATCCATGTTCCAAGACATGCGATCGCTGTCGATAAATACTGGTTTTGCTCCCAGATAAGCAATTGGGTTAGCAGTAGCAGCAAAGGTAAGTGTAGAGCAAAAGACCTCATCACCGGCTTGGACGCCAATTAATAACAGAGCCAAATGTAGAGCTGCTGTCCCCGAACTGACTGCTGCGGCATGACCAGCCCCCGTTATTTGGCAAAATTCCTGCTCGAAAGCATCTACATGAGGGCCAACCGGAGCGATCCAGTTCGTTACAAAAGCTTCTTTCACGAACTCCAGTTCGCGATCGCCCATGTGGGGAGTTGAGAGCAGAATTGGTTTAGTAATCATTTCAGCTTATTTACTACATAAATAATGAAGCCAATAATCTCTTGCAGAACTTAGATCTGAGCTAATATCTATTTCTTGCCCTTCTTCCAATGAGTAGATTTTTATATTTTTAAACTCTAGCTCTGTTAGTTGTTCGATCTGCTTTTCAGGCTTAATATAATATGTAACTATCCTAAATCTATGGCCTCCATCCTTGATTATGGCATAGTCCATCTTTGCTAATTTCTCAGGAGAAGGATTCATCAGCCTGATAATAGGAAGCTTTAATAGATACAATATAGCTCTGGGATTTTCAAGAATTGCAGACCATTTGACAGTCAATGTTCGTTTTATGCTGTAAAGATTGTGAGAAGAAAAATAGAATAAGCCACCTTGCTTGCATACTCTTCTAATCTCGCTTAGTGCTTCTCGTCTTCCCTCACGATCTAAGTAGTCTAACCCATTAAAACTAAATAATATGAAGTCAAAATAATTGTCTTCAAACATGTCCATATTTTTTACATTGCAAACTTCAAAGGAAATTTTCCTCTCCGCATTAGCAAATCTTTTTTTGCACGCTTCGATCATATTTTTAGCAGCATCTATACCTACGTATTCCTTAACTAAGTCGGCAAAATGAAGTGTTGTACGCCCTGCCCCAACACCGATGTCAAGCATTCTCATATCTTTTAAATCCGATCTCAAATACTCCAGGATTGTTTGCTCGGGCTTATGTAAATCTCTATCCTTAGAAAATACTCTAACTAGATCGGCCTGATCGTAAGCAGCTATATTGGATTTCTCCATATTTTGCATATTTTTGAACTTATTAAAAATTTGCATCAAAAAATCTAGCATTCTCTTATCCTAAAATATATTTATACCGCACAATATTTATACAATTGTAGAGAAATATTACAGGGCATTTAATTTGTCCGATCTATTTTTTTATTTATTGTCCCAGCGCGCTAGTCCAAAACTACCCACTTTAGTGGGAGGCTTTAGCTGCTACACATTTCTAAGGTTACTGTCAGAAGGTAAAGAGGTGTTAGCTTAGATGTAAAACGTCATGGTAGAGCAACGCAAAGGCAGTCACACAA
>CALRKB020000059.1:0-31834 GCA_943367755.1 Rhizobium sp. Q54
CCTGCTCCTCGTCTGATTTATCGACGCCTCTTCTCCCTTAACCAAATGTCCGAGTTCCTTGTTCACGCCATTGAGCGCGAATTCCCTCCTCTACAAGCCATCTTTCTTCCCACCAATTAGACCATATTCCAATCTTTGCGATCTACTGATTTGTAGCTATTTTAGGCATTTTTAGCCTTTTCGACGCACTTTATAGTGCTTTCATGTTTTCTGACTGTTTACAACTATCCCTATTTCCCAAAATTAGGCAGATTTTGCTTCTCTTCATACACATCATGAATAATGCAGGCTAGGCGGGCTTCATCTTTTTCTAAAAGTTAATTGCTAATTGCTATAAATTAGGGATTATTAAGACAGGGTAGATTTATGACTCTCGATTACTTTCCCCAACGCACTGAAACATCTCTTAGTGCCTCTTCTGCCATGATGTATTAGCAAGAACGAGTAGGTTGAGTTTAAGATTCGAGATCGATAACGGGATTAGATTGGAATCGACAAATGCGCGATCGCCATGTTGGACAAAGTTGTAGGCATCATTCCAAAAAGACCAATCCTTAGAGCAGAAACGTTACTGGCACCTTAAAGAATCAAAAATTGTTACAGCTCTTTGCATAGCTTGCTCACCAGTTGTGGTTAGTTGAACTAAGCGTTCACTATTTCTAAATAATGCACTAGTGCTATACCGAATTGCCGGAAGAGTTAATGTCGCCCCTTGCCAACTTAGTTCACCTTCTTGGATCGTCACAGGTACAGTCATGCCACAAAAGGTTTTATTTTCCATGCGAGTAGAGATCGCTTTAAATTGCTCTTTTGGTCGATCTGGGCTGGTATCACCAAAGGTTTCGGGCAGTTGAGCTTTATCGATTTCCTCATCTTCAGGAATCTGAGCCACAAACAATTCCGTATCTGGGGGGGTAGTAGTGTTAGTAATCAAAGCTACTCTGATACCACCAATTTTCGCACCAAAGGCACCTTTAGAGCCACCAGGAATGCGATACTCTACTATGCTTTTGGCGATCGCCTCCGACCGTCGAGGGTCAGTTGCACTATTCAAAGCTTTAGTGCCTAAACCAGTTAAACCTACGCCAACTAGCAGTGCGCCACCAGCAGAAATCGCTAGAAACTCCCACCAGCTAGCTGCATACTGAGTTGCAGGTGAAGTTCTATCTCTGATTAAATCATCACGATTGAGCATGCACGAAATCTCCTAACCAAGATCGATGCCTAGGAAGCGATCGAGAAAGCGAGTGCGCCAAACAAAGCGCAGAATCAGACACCACTCTAGCGCAATTAAACCAATATATAGGCAATCATTTACGGTCAATGGGGCTAGCTCAAAGAAATTGCGTAAAGGGGGCACAGCAAGAATCACAAAGTAGACTACTGCTAAAATCATGGCGGTAAAGGAATAACGCCAATCGCTGCTTAGGGGTTCGCCACCTACCCAAGCCGTTGTTGGGGGTTTCAGGAAGGCCACTAAAAACAACTGGCACAGGACGAGAATAGTGACCAGGGCAGTACGCGGTACCGCGTAGTCGATCTGTGTCAGATCTGCATCCGGTGGTAAATCTAGCACTGCACTAACGAAATAGAACAGGTAAACAAGCAATGAAACCAGCGTGAGGGTCAGTGTTGCTGGCATTGTGAAATGCAGCATAGCGCGCACCATACTACGTTGCTGTGGTAATGTACCGGGTTTTGCCCAGATCGGAATGCAGACGGTGGGTAGGCCAACACCAATCAGCGACACGATCGCACTATGCTTATTTACCAAAGGAAAACTGTCTGACACAACTGCGGTTGAGAAAATCAAGAGCGTGACGCAGAATACCCTCACCATGAATAGTTTGAGCAAATCTTGAATACCATTGCGAATACGCTGCCCCTCTAGAAAAGTATGTGGCAGCGCACCAAATGAATCCTTGAGTAAAACAATATCAGCGACACCACGGGTGGCCTTGCTGCCACTTTCCATCGCAATGCCCAGATTAGCTTGCTTTAGTGATAGCACATCATTGACGCCATCCCCAATCATGGCAACATAGTCGCCAGATTGCCGCAGTTTTTTAACTAATCTCGCCTTTTGCTCTGGAGCAATCCGCCCAAAGATTGTATTGATCTGAGCGGCTTGAATGAATTCTGATTCGTCCATCTCTGCTAACTCTGCACCAGATACCACACCAACTTCTGTATTTATGCCTGCTTGCTTGGCCAGGGCCAGGACAGTTTGGGGATTATCACCGGAGATGATTTTGACTTCAATTCCGGCTTTGGCAAACCCATCAAGTGTAGCGCGAGCCTCAGGGCGTAGTTCATCGCTAAACACCACTATCCCTAATGGAATTAAGTGAGTTGGCAATTCAGGGATATCCGTATCATTATCCCAGGCAGTTATCTCAGGAGTATAAGCAAACAGCACAACACGCAGTCCCTCACTAGCAGTAGCTGCGATTAGTTGTGTGTCTTCGCGACTTAGTAATACTGATGCTTCTAACATTTCTGGTGCCCCCAGCACGTACATGCCTGGTGGTATGCCCTCTTCGTTAAAAATCGTGGCACTCCACTTCCGCACCGAAGAGAAGGGAATTTCAGCAACGGGCGATCGCACTTTACCAGGACAAGCCTCGGCGATCGCCTCGCTCGTCTTATTGCGAGAGTTAGTACTGGCGGCAAAGTCTCCGAGTTGCGATCGCAGGTCAGTTTCGCTCATACCAATGGGATAGACCGACTGGAGATTAATCTGATTGGTGGTTAAAGTACCAGTCTTATCCAAACAAAGGACATTGACATTACTGAGGGACTCCACCGCATTTGCCTGCTGAATCAGCACATCCTGCCCCACCATCTTGACTGCCCCCAAACCATAGGCGAGCGTAATTGCCAGATATAATCCAGCCGGAACTAAGCCAGCAATCACCGCTGCCCGTTGTACCACCTCATTGAGCGAGTAAGAGCGACTGAGGAAGCTAATGCCAAGCAAAATCCATAAAAAGCAAGCTATGAGCATGAATACACGAATCACCAGATTGATCTCACTTTGCAGCGGCGTATAAACCTGACGAAACGCTCGTGCCCCGGTCACCAATTGATATGCCAATGTCTCAGCCCCAACTTTCTGGGCTTCGTAGTAAGCATTACCACTGACGCAAAAGCTACCGGAGTAAACGGTCTGGCCGTCGTATTTGGGAATCATATCTGACTCACCCGTGAGCAGTGATTCATCGACTTCCATCCGTCCTTCGCCTACTACCTGCCCATCAACCACAATTTGATCGCCCTGGCGAGCGATCAAAATATCACCCAACACGATTTGACTAGGATCGATTTGCTTTTCGATGCCCTCACGCATCACAGTTGCTTGGGGACGATGTAGAAGGGCAATTTCATCGAGTTTTTGCTTTGCCCAAATCTCCTGGCAGATGTTTACCAACACCCCACCAAAGATCACCACTACGACGATAACGCTGTCACTATAGCGTTGCAGCAAAATCATGAACACGCTAATTGCGAGAAATACCCCATTAATGAAGGTAAATAGGTTCTCTTTTAAAATTTGGACATAGGAGCGACTGGTGGGGAGCTTAGCATCATTGCCTTGCCCGGAGTTCCTCCGAGCGATCGCCTCGCTTTCAGTTAATCCTTTAAGAGGACTAGACATTAGGCTAACTGGTTCTGTGTTCATTGCCTTTTTTAAGACTTACCGCATGCTTGTCTAGACAACTATAAAATCAGTATCTGAAATCTGCAAAAGTATCTATACTGATAACCTATCAAGAGCAAGTTGTTTGGAGTGAAGGTAAGGATAACTTAAGTAATGGATACAACCAATGAAAAGCGCCTAGAAAGCCAGATCCAAGACATTCTAGAAGCGATCGACGTTACGGAGCTATTTATTGATGGCATGGGTTTTGCTGACTTTAGCCAGGATCAAAAAACTATTTTTGCCGTCGAACGGTCTATGGGCATTATTGGTATAACGGCAAAAAGATTGCCTACAGATTTCATCGATCAATATAGTGAGATCAATTGGCGCAATATTACAGGGCTGGGTGATAAGCTTACCTTCGGTATTTTTGAGGTCGATCTATCAGTTTTATGGACTACAACCCAACAGGATATGCCCAAACTTAAAAAGCTGATGCAGTCACTGGTGAGCTCAGATAGTTAACCACACTAGCGAATTACCCGCACAATTGTAGCAGGCGATACTTTGCTAAATAGTTCCTTAATGTCTTCGTTATACATGCGAATGCAGCCATGGGACACAGCCTGTCCAACTGAACTGCGGTTAGGCGTACCGTGAAACCCTGACCAATCTTTACCATTAGTCCAAAAGCCAATCCAGTAAAGACCAAGTGGGTTATCTGGGTCACCACTTTTGATCACATCTCCTGTAAATGGATTTTTCCAGGCCGGTTTTTCGACCATTTGCCTAACTTTGTATACGCCTGTGGGCGTTTCCCAGCCAGCACGGCCTACGGCGATCGCATAGCTTTTGAGCTTTTTGTCTCCTTGAAAGGCTGTGACCCGTCGCTGATTAAGATTGATTTCTAGCAATGTGACTTGATTAATACTGAGGTTTTGGTCTGCTGAAGCATTTGCATAGCTTAAAGCAATTTTAGGTAGCTGCCCCTGGTAGGAAAGAGCTTGATAGATCGATGCCGCCAACTCGCCTCGACTAATCGGTCGATTGGGATTTAGGGTACTGGCATCGGGATAGTTAACCACTAGTTTGCGATCGCTAAGGGCCGCAATTTGGTCTATGGCATACTTGGGGACTTCAGCCCCATCTGTATAGACTGACGTTAGAAATCGGCCATTATTGCGCTTGGGATCGATTGTGAGGTCTAAGCCATTGGCGATCGCTACTAATGCTTGCGCTCGCGTCACGTATTCATTGGGTAAAAAAGCTTGTCCCTGTCCTGATAAGAAACCGCCTTCATATGCCTTGGTGATCGCAGCCGCAGCCCAATGATTGGGTGGGACATCGGCAAACTGTACGGCTTTACGATATTTTGCTTGATACGGGAATGTTCGTTGCAGGATGACAGCAAATTGGGCGCGAGTTAGAGGTTCATTCGGACGAAAGGTACTGCCAGCAGCAGCTGTAATTAAATTGTGTGCGGCCAACCCATCAATAAATGGTCGTGCCCAGTGATTCTGAGTATCTGAAAAAGAGGGGTTCCTGGCGATAACCCAATCTGCCAATCGCTCTGCTCGATCGGCAGATTGGGCATAGACGGTCGTGGCTGCCCCTGTATCTATAAATCCTAGACAGCTCAATGTTATTGCTGTACCAAATGCTATACATAAGCGCGATCGCCATGAATATTCTGCTAACTTTGCCATGTCAGATCTTGCGATTAATTTCTAAGCAGTATGTATACCACATTGCTACTTCTGCACATTTGACAAACCATCGTTTTTTTGCGCAAAGCGATCGCGTTTTTTTGTAACCCTTTTGGAGAAAATCTCAACAGGATCGCCTTTGTATAATTCCGAGATTTTAAAACAGTCGGCTACTTCCAATAACAAAATTCGATCGAACCTCCAACTTACATCTTGTCCGTATTGATTTTTATATGGTTTGCTATATCTTTCTGCCTCTTCGATGATTTTCTTTTCTGCCTCTTCTCTGGTATCGGCCACCACCACTAATTGACGCTTTTCGTAATTTAATTTGCTCTGTACTTTTCCTGCAATTACAATGTGATGTCCTACTTCGGCATACCAGATCCCAAAAGGCTGATATTGTCCCCAACCCATAAAACGATTGCGAATCGCGCAGGCTTCGTCATATGTATCGGCCTCAAACAGCAATATTTCTCTACCAACATCAGTTGCAAAATCATTCCAGTCGTATTCAGTCAGTGTGTACTCAACACCTTCGGTATTATCGTGTCTTAGTAATTTATATTTCACGATCGGCTCTCGTCTCCACAAAAATCGGTTGTTTCATTGGACGCATATGCCAAACCAAATAAAAGTATTTTATGCGGATAATCTCTGCGCGTCATGCCGAATTGGATAGGAACTTATTCTCAGGGCAGTGTAGCAAACAGAATCACGATAATCGAGCTGGAGCAATAACTCATGACAATTGTCACGATCGCTGCGTGACATTTATCCGATGCGATCGCCTATATTTTTGTAATAACCTCATAGTTATTACAAAAATATATTGAATATCTTACAGTTGTAAAACCCTACCCACAAGGCTTTAGGCAATCTCCAATTACAGTTTTGTCAGTCAATTGGGAATAAGTGCGAATTCCGAACTTTCTCATAATACGTTTTGATAATGGAGGCAGAAAAAATGGTATCTGTTACTAGTGGATCGAAAAACGTGATGGAAACGCCTGCATTCAGGTTTTTCAACTTTTTGCTTGACTTGCCCTTCATGCATGAACTCTTATTCGGAATCTATAGGATGCTGAGTAGAGCAACAGCTGAGAAGATCGGTGTTGCATGGAAAAATTCAATCCAGACTATGCGGGACGATCTCCCAAAACTTAGGGAGTATCAGATCTCGATAACAAATAATTCTTTTCAAACACCAGAGTATTACTATGTGACGACCCATGCTTACAAACAAGGAAATCTTTGTTGGGATTCAGCGATGGAGGAAGATCTGTGGTCAATGCTGATTATGGCACCTCTTTATGAGGGCAACAAAGAAGGCCATATGCTTATGAGAGAGGAGTGGCTAAAGATTAGTTCTAAATATATCGATCACCCAATAGAATCTGCAACTGATTTGGGATGTGGAACAGGTCTAACGACTTTTCTTGTAGGAAAAATATTTCCATCAGTACAAAAAATTTATGGCATTGACTTGTCTCCGTATAAACTTGCAATCTGTATGCATAAATTGGCTGAGGTTTGCTCAAGTCAGTCTGCGAAATATTCGTTTCACCATTGCTCTGCCGAAGATGTTTCATCTGTTATTGAATCAGATACACAGGACTTGGTGTCTTTATGCTCTTTCATCCATGAGATACCAAAGCCAGTTGCTGAAACGATATTTGTAGAGGCGTATCGAATTTTACGCCCAGGTGGAATCCTCACGATCTTAGATGTTGACCGGAATAACATGGAGTCAGTTCTGACAACTCCTCTTTTAGCTGCGATGTTTAAGCGAACTGAACCATACATCGCCGACTATCTAAGAATGGACTATTCAGAGTCTCTATCAAAGGTTGGCTTTGAAGTATATGAGATGACTAATTTATGTGCTTCTCATAAAGCGATCATCGCCCACAAGCCATACGCTCGCCTTGGTTATTAGGTGAAGTTAATTAAAGGGCTTAACTGAGATCTCTACAGTTCCAAGGTACAACTTTTGCATAAAGTCGAGCTGCACCTGCTTCCCGATATGAGCAAATGACTCATGACAATTGTCACGATCGCTGCGTGACATTTATCCGATGCGATCGCTTGTATCTTTGTAATAACCTGAATTTATTGCAAAGACATATTAAATATCTTGCAATTACGAAACACTATTCATAAGGCCTCAGGAAATCTCTAAGTCATGATTATAGATATCCCATTGACAAGAGCAGTCGAGCAGCAATTTGCTACTGCATCGATCCCCAATCCAACTGTAAATTTCAACTGGAGACGCTGCTGATAAGCGATCGCCAATGTCTTTTCATATATTCTAATCCAATAGATTTCCCCTTGTCGAACCAAGCACTAAAAGAATGTGAATTGGTCGAAAGGACGAACAATTAAGTTTTCCACTCACACAGATAGGAAAAAAGCATGTTAAAGAATTTCTGGTATGCATGTGAGTTCAGTTCGGCAATTACTAACAAACCCAAGCAAGTTAAGCTTTTAAGACAGAACCTCGTTTTGTACCGCAATGCACAGGGTCAGGTCATTGCACTCAACGATCGCTGTCCCCATCGCGGTGCAGCCATTTCGCAAGGCTCGATCGATCATGACTGTATTAGATGCCCCTATCATGGCTGGAAATTTCAAGCTGATGGTGCTTGTATAGAGATTCCGGCAAATTTGGATGGCGAACTCATTCCCCAAAATGCTCGCTTAAAAACCTATCCAGTTCAAGAAAAATATGGTTTTGTCTGGCTGTTCTGGGGAGATCTTCCCGATGAAGTACGTCCTCCATTACCATCGTTTCCCGAAGTTAAGGATCCAGCTTTACGAGCTATTCAAGGTGAGTATAGATGGGATGCTCACTATAGTCTTGCAGTAGATCATGCTATTGACTTCGTTCATTCACCCTTTGTCCATACTAATACCTTTGGTAGTGGGATGGTTCAAGATCCACAGTTCTCAGAGTGCGATTTCCAGCAAGGGATCTGGAGCGGTAGCATTGCGACCAAGCTCAAACAGTCCCTGCCTAAGGGCTTTTTATGGAATTATATCTATCGGACAGGTTGGATAGAGGTGGCAATTAAACAAACCCTCCACATGCCAAACTTCGTCTCTATTGATGTTGGCAACGGAAAAGTGATTGTTTTCCTTGTCCAGGTTCCCCTAGACGATCGCACTACGATCGCCAAAATGATCCAGTTCCGTAGCTTTTTGACTCAGCCCTTATTTGATGGCATTTTTCGCAACCAGAATCTAAAGATCAATCTGGAAGATAAGCCCATAGTTGAAGCTCAGAGCCCTGAGGTAGTGCCCTTCGATCTGACAGAAGAGCTACATATGCGCTCTGATGTTTTGTCAGTCGCCTATCGCAAGATGCGTAAAAAATGCCTGGATATGGGTTGGGTAATCGATCATCCCGATCTGCCGATCGGAATCCAGGAAACTTCAAACCATCATTCCTCACTTGTAAGTAACAGTCATCATTGTTAGGCGATCGCGATTGTAAATGATTGGAATAACAAATTAAATTCGAGCGTTCGCAAGCACGCTCCCAAACAAGGAAGAGACAATTATGACGAATCCTCTGAAGCACAGTCTAGATCCATCTATATTTTCTCCCCTATTCCGCCAATTTGGCATATTTGTCGGCCGCTTGATGTTATATCGATTTCATCGACAAATGCGACAGGCGAAGGAAGTGAGTGCACGTACGTTGCGGCATATCGTAGAAAAGAATCAGCACACTGAGTTTGGCCAACGGTACGGGTTTAGTGCGTTACTGGAGAACTCTCACAAATTCCATGGTATCGAAGCTTACAAATTAACAGTACCTCTAAGTTCCTATCGGGATTATCAAGAAGCGATCGAACGGATGAAACAAGGCGAGCAAAATATCCTGGTAGCGGAGCCACTCATCAGTTTTACGGCAACTTCTGGCACAACAGGTTCAGCGAAGCTCGTACCCAGGACGCGTTCTCATCAAAGAATTCCGACAATTATCGCTGGTTTGATGAATCCGGCTACAGCCAGCGATCGCTGGCTCAAAGGAGTGCGTCGGGGTAAGGGCATCTGTTTGCTTACCTGCGCGGGCACGATTGGGCATACCCAATCCGGTATGACGATTGGAGAGCATTCAGCGATGGGCATGCGCCGTATTGCAGGCATGATTCCACATCTCTGGTGTTCGCCGACAGAGGTCTTTTTCCTTGAGGACATTCCTACGGCCAGATACTTGCACGCCCTGTTTGGTCTTCGCGATCGCCAGGCTCAATATATCGGTGCTACCTATGCCCCGTATGCGTTACAGTGGCTAGTTGATATGGAGCACCGTTGGACAGAACTGATCGCGGATATCGAATGCGGTAAGCTATCTAAAAATTTAGTTTTACCTCCAGCCATAAGGCAATCCCTTGAAGCTAGATTAACTCCCGATCCCGCGCGCGCCGATGAACTCCACACTGCTGCTGCTAATGGCTTCAACGGCATTGTATCTCGCATCTGGTCTCACATGGCCTATGTGGAAACTGTGACCACAGGAAGTTTTGCCACCTACATTCCCGCTCTGCGAGCGTATATTGGAGAAATACCTCTTTTCAGTAGTTTCTATGGAGCCTCAGAGTCGCCAATGGGTGTGGGACTATGGCCCGATCGCCCTGGAGATTATGCTCTCCCAGTCGGCTACGGCTACTACGAGTTCATCCCACTAGCAGATATCGATCGAGAACAACCAAAAACCGTCGATCTCGATTCCTTGATTGTAGGTGAGTCTTACGAAGTAGTGGCGACAAACTTTTCGGGGTTTTATCGCTATCGTATGGGAGATATCATCCGAGTGATGGGACGCTATTATGAAACTCCTATTCTGAATTTTAGCTACCGACGCGGAACGATGTTGAACCTGACGGGAGAGAGAACTACAGAGGCTCATATCAAAGCCGCAATCGATCGCTTAGCAGACCAATGGTTGAAGGGCATGGGTAGTTGCCTGCGCGACTACACGACAGCCATCGATCTGTCCGTAAATCCACCACGCTATATCTTTTACCTTGAGTTATTGGACGATATCATTCCACCTGCCGCGATCGCTACCTTAGAGGAAGGAGCGCAGTTGCTCGATACAACCCTCAACAATTCCAATTACGGTCTGCAAAGACATCGCAACGACGGCATGCTGGGGAAGCCATCGATCGTGTTATTAGCACCGGGAAGCTTCGATCTCCTTGGTAAAAAGTTAATGGACTGGAGCCCAGAGCGAAACCGCAATCAGCTAAAAATTCCTAGATGTTTGTCTGATGAGCAACAAATAGCCTTGATGGAAAGGCAAGTTATTGCCATATCAGATCGGGGCGATCATCATAATGGGAGTTGCTTATCAACTCAACCAAAGCCAGAAGAAATTCCCCTATTTCATTGAATGGAATTCAGGATATTTTGCCAAATTCAATCCTATTTAGTCAATAAGGACAACTTCTTATGGAACTCAGACAATTGGCTGTTCTAGCAGATTTACCTCATTCTGGCTACGGTGTCTCTGCCGTCAATACTAGAGACGACTTGAATGCGAATGATTTTATTGATTGGAGCGATCTCGGTCAATCCATGACTTCTATCTCAAACCTATTTTCCGTAACTTCTTCAGGAGGAAGAAAGATCGATATTTGCATCCCATCGGGGAATTTTTTGAGGATCGATCAAACTCCATCTTTCCCAGGTGCTTTTAACGTAGGTGATTCCCTTCTTTTTACGGGTCTTGGCAACCCAGGGCCCCTGACAGTTCGGTTTGATGCGCCTATATTCGGCACAGGTGCGCAGATTCAATCAGATCCCGCAAATATTCCCGACTATATTGCGATCGTCGAAGCTTTCGATCGCTTCGATCGCAGTCTAGGTAAATTTGAGCTTTCAGGTACTAGCTCGCGCAAAGCAAATAGTGGCGTGCTTTTCATTGGTTTATCCGATCGCAGTGGGAGCATCAAAAAATTGGTTTTTAATGTGCGAGAACAAGGAGTTAACGTACCTTTCGCCATAAATGCCATCAGTCTCAGAACCAATCCCTTAGTTAATTGAATCTATTGCCACGATTTCCCCCAGATTCCTATGTCATTACCATCATTATCCAATCTACAAGAACCGATCATCCATTCAACCTCAATTGGATTCAATGCTTTAGATGTCGATCCGTATGAATATTTGAGTCGCCAGTCTCTCGATATGATCGATTCAAGCGATTTCGGATGCTGCTCGCTACTGATTCCCGGCGCAAACGGGTTTGGGAATTTGTTTGAGAATATATGCGATCAAGCGGGTGGCCGAGGTGGAGTTTTTTTACTGCCAGGCACTCCATTTAAAGCATTCAAGATCGTGCAGGCAGTTTTTCAGAAGCGATCACCGCGCAAGTCAATTAATATCATTGCTCATTCTAATGGCAATATTAATGTCGTTCCTTTTTTAGTAGCTTCTCTCCAAGCTGTATTTAGGAGGATCGACCGATGTTATCCCATTCCAATTAAAGTATGTAGATTAGACCCAATTGGAATTCCAAAATCTATAATTATTGGTGCTGAGCAAGTGGTAGATATTGGAAGTAACAAGCCAGACTCTAGAGATCCAAGAGATAGAGCCGCGCTCAGTTTTCTGCGGCCTGACTTTAGGGCAAGAAAAGGGGTGGGTCACAGCGATCTGCTGAACGATCGAGAAATTCTTGACCGACTTGCGACTCCACCTTACAACTTTTTGTTCTGAGTGATTCCTATGCCTTAGAATGTAGTGCTTTTCAGTTGTGAAAGGGTTTCATTGACGGGGTGAAAAACGCTATGTCAGCAATATTTTCAATATTTACGAGGATTAGGTATGAAATTTTGAATAACTCGATCTAAACTGAGGCTATCAGAAAAATTTTGTGGTTTGCTAGTCAGGAAATAGCTATGTCTTCTCTACCCAGTCACGCTGCTTTAAATGCTGACGAACTGCTTAGCCGCTATGCTGCTGGCGAAAGGGATTTTGATCAGACGCGGCTAATCGGAGTCGATCTGCACGGGGTTGTTCTGCATGGTGTCGATTTAAGCGAATCTATTCTTACTCATGTGAACCTGAGCAAGGCCGATCTGCGCGGCGCAGATTTAGGCTGGGCAGATTTGAGTAGAGCTAATTTACAGGGTGCAGACTTAAGGGGAGCAATTTTAACGCGTGCCGATCTCAGTCGTGCCAATCTCAGTCAGGCTAATCTTCACAAAGCCGATCTAAGCTTGGCCGATCTGAGCAAAGCCAAGTTAGAAGGCACTGTCATGCCTGATGGCAGCGTACACGATTAGCCCAGCTAGTATCCAGATGTCAGTATCCAGTTCCTAATCAGAGACTAGGGATTGATTGCCTGTACCGACCAATCTTGAGCGGTGTCCAACGTATAGAGCCAACGATTTTGTGGCTTACCTCTCAGCTCTAAGCGATCGACTTGAACTGGTTCCAAAAGTAACAAACAAAAATTATCTAGAGGTATCATGGCATGGGGTGGATGCGGTGAAAAGGCGTGCGGATCTTCTGTACGCAATTGACCTGGATCGGGCCAGGCAAACTGCAAGCGGGCTAGATCGGATAATTCTTGCCAAGCTGCATATCTAGCAGCCTGCATCCCAGGATCGCTATATGCATGACCGATCGATATGAGAGTGCCGGCAATGCGAAACTGTTCGCGTGTCTTGGGGAAATACCAGCAAGCTTCGCACTTGCTATTGTGCTCGATCTGGTCGATCTTCTGACTGCGCGCATCAGTCACAAACTTGAGCCAATTCCCTGCGGGATGCGTACTGTCGCAACAATCTAGAAATCCCCTAAACACGACAGTGCGGTTAGCGGGATAGCCATTTGTACCAATAGTTGCCAACTGCAAGAAACGAGCTTGTAGCTCAGAGCGGTGCTGGTGTAAATTGCGGTCTAAGGGCGATCGCCATGGCGCAGTCATAGTTCGGTTTGATATAATCTCGCTCTTACGCGGTTAATCACGATCTCATCTAAAAGAATCCATCCCCATTCTGGCTTTAGATTGGGAGTTTTGTTAGGTGTAATTACAACCAAGCTACCAGCAATTAAACTCAACTGATAGATTACAAGAGGTAACCAGGATATAGGGACTAAATGCAAGGCAAAACTGCAAATAATCAGGCTGTATTGCCTGCCGCTAAGTATGCCATCCGCAATGTCCTCAAAGCTATAGGTTTCCGCCTCATTGCCAGTACGCTGTCGGTAGGCATCATAGGTAAAGGGATCGATGCCTGAAATATTGTGATAGCCCAAGCTATGCAGAGCCAAAGTCACCTCCCCGCTGCCGCAAGCCAGATCTAAAACTCGATCGCAATTTAACTGCCAGCGATCGACACTTAACGCCACGAGCTTAGCGATCGCCCCTTCATGTGGGTTTCTATATTTTGACCCAAAACTCTCGTAGAAACCGCGCACACTATGTTGTTCGTACTCCTGGCGAATCGGTCGAATTGGGATCGGTACGGGCTTAGTACTTTTATGTACCATCTTATGTGCCATCACTTTTCCCCTGGCTGTTTGCCGAAAAATAGAGAGAGGATTGATACAAAACTCCCTCTTGATGGGTTTCTAATGTGCAATCTGATAAAGCGTAGGCAACACAGGTGACGGCATAGCCAGCTGCGATTTCGGCGGCGCTCAAAAACCTTTGCTCGCTTTGATCGACTTCTCCACTCACAACCTTAACTACGCAGGCCGAACAAGTACCTTGACGGCATCCCGCTGGCAGCATAATTCCCTCTGAGATCGCCATATCGAGAATATACTCGTCATCCGGCACCTCGATGGTTCGATCTAGAGCGATCGCAGGATTTAATAGGCGAACTCGATAGACTGTCATAGGAGTGGCATAGGAAGATCGTCCGGATCTGGATCAGGAAGTTTGGGCCTTTAGCCATGCCCAAGGAATCGTCGCTATTTTTTTAGGGGTTGGTACATAGGCACGACGCCCAAACACCTCATATTTATTTTTTTCGATGATGTTGAGGATATTACGGTACAGGATTAGGGATGCCCATACCGGCCATCTTGCATCACGACACAAGGCTGAAATACCTTTCTCTGCTTGCTGATACATACCGCGAGCCCGCTCGATCTGGAAACGCATCAGGTTTGTCCAGCGCTCGTCAACGACACCATCGATCAAGTCTTTTTCGGTGTATTCGAACTTTTTTAGTTCTTCAAGCGGTAGATAAATGCGCCCGCGCTTGGCATCTTCGCCGATATCTCGCAGGATATTAGTGAGCTGCATGGCAATACCAAGGGCGATCGCTGCTTCTGTGGCTGCACTAACAGTCGCCGAATCGGTAGCTTCAAACCCCATTACTGCTGCCGACATTAGCCCCACAGTGCCTGCCACGCGGTAACAGTACAAGTGCAGATCGTCAAAGGTATGGTAGCGATCGTAGTTTAGATCCATCCGCATCCCAGCAATCATGTCTTTAAATGGCTGGATTTGGATGGGGTATTTTTGAATCGTATCAGCTAGCGCCAAATCTGGGGCATTAGTCGGGCAGCCACTGAAGGCTGATTCTAGTTGGGCTTCCCAGTCTAGTAAAGTCTGTGGCGTAGTGGTATCCGCCTGGATGCCATCCACTAACTCGTCAGTGCGCCGACACCAAGCATAAAGTGCCCAAATCGCACTTCGCTTGGCTTCGGACATTAACATGGTGCCAAGATAAAAAGTTTTAGCATACTTGGCGGTGATGCACCGACAAATTTCGTATGCTTCGGATAGGGAAACTGAAGGACGCATTCCCATCGGATTAGGCAGTAGCTCTGGCAGCAATTGTTTGATCTGATGTTCTAGGGGTTTGAGTGGTTTTGTCTGACGGCGGCTGGTTAATAGCCTGTGCTGTCAGCTTACCAGAAAGTACGGCACCTTCCATACTGCCAAGATATTGCTGCATTGTATAACTACCTGACAAAAAGAAATTAGCGATCGGGGAGGCTTGGCCAGGACGGTACTGCTGACGACCAGGAATAGCTTTGTAGACCGATCGCGGTGTTTTTAGTACCTTGGCTTTCAATACCTTAGCAGGCTGAGGAATCTGGTCGGGGAAAAGCTTGGCTAATTCTGCCGTTGTGGCGTTGATAATTTCTGCATCAGATGCACCAATCCACTCAGCCGCCGGAGCTAAAACCAATTCCAGCATGGATTTATCGGGATCGGCATACTCCTTACAGGTATTACTCATGTCAGCATAGACGCTCAGCAACGGCGATCGCGAGAATAGCAACTGATCGACGTTGGTCAGTTTGCGATCGAACCAGATCTGCACGTTAATTACGGGTACTCCTTCCAAGCCATCCAGCTTTTTGAAATAGCTAGAATCTTTCCATGCTTCTGGCAGCATCAATTTGAGCGCATCGACTGACATGGCAGACACATAGGCATCAGCGATCGCAATGCGATCGGGTAAACCATCCATACCCCTTACTATGAAATGGCTTACCGTACCATCGGCATTCAGGACAATCTGTTTTAGCGGTGCATTTAGTTGTACTTCCCCACCACGCGCTGTTACATAGTCGACAATTGGCTGACAGAGGCGCTCTGGTGGCGCACCATCCAAGAAGGCAATTTTAGAGCCGTATCGCTCCTGTAAAAATTTGTTCAGTGCTGTGAGGATAATAGTGGCCGAAACTTCTTCAGGATTGATGAATGTCAATGCCTTAGACGCTGCAATAAAAATATCAGTGTTAACTTGCTCGTCGATACCTTGCAGTCTTAGCCACTCCAGCAAAGTATATTTGTCCATTTCTTCCACATACTTTGGCCCCCGCACGATCGCAGGCAATAGACCGATCGCAAACCGGATCTTTTGCTGCCAGGTCAGCATGTCGTTGTTCCGCAAAATCGACACGATCACGTTAAATGGGGCAGGAATATCGGGTACGTCAAACCGCGACAGTGTCCCAGGCTTTTCCGGCTGATTAAAAATCAGAGTGTGCTGTTTCCATTGCAAGCGATCGCTAATGCCCAACTCTGCCATTAGTTGCAACATGTTGGGGTAAGCCCCAAAGAATGCATGTAGACCCGTTTCCATCCAGTCGCCATCCTCATCTTTCCAGGCAGCTACTAGCCCGCCCAGCACCTCACTCCGCTCTAGGACGATGGGGGTATGCCCCAGGTCGACTAAATATTTGGCACAGGATAACCCAGCTAGTCCTGCTCCAGCGATCGCAACCCGCATACTTCAATCCGCTCTAAATTTCTACTTATTTTACTTTGCAAAGCTTAACAATTCTGCCATTTAACGCAAAAAATTGTGAAAAATTTACAGCATCGTCCGAATTGCCGGATATAGGCACGGCGATCGCCATGCCTAGCACTTGCTGTTGCGTTCATGGCGATTGCTCCTTAGTGGGTATGTTTTTACTTGCAAAGCGATCGCCAACTTTTGTATGACCTGACCAAGTAATGATAATAAACGGATGTATTAGTTTCGCTGATGAGGTAGCCGTAAAGTATTCGGAACGAAATTGTCCAACGGTAATTTATCAGATGCTGTGGCTAAATCCAGCGTCAGGCTTGTTGTCTGGTTATCTGGCTACTTCCGAATATGCTAAGTTAGGTTCAGCCCCCATCTGCCTTGGAGTGCCACTATGATCGTTTCTGGCGAACTCAAGCTTAACCCCACAATTGAATACCCTGAAGAGGACTTTGAGCCAATGCCAGAAGGCGATAAACAGCGTCGTAATCTGAGCTATACGACCGAGGCACTGAGACTTTGGTTTGAGCCGCAAGAGAATGTCTATGTGTCTGGGAATTTGTTTATCCTTTATGAAGAAAACAAAACAGAGAAAAGGGTTGCTCCAGATACGTTTGTCGTGTTCGGCATAAGTAAGGAAGACCGAGTTAGTTACAAGCTATGGGATGAAGGTGGCAAAGCGCCTGATTTTGTCTTGGAAATCACTTCTAAAGGAACGGTAACTAAAGACCGGGAACAAAACCCATTAATTTATCAAGCTTTGGGAGTTAAAGAATATTTTCAGTACGACCCGACGGGAGAGTATTTGAAACCACAATCCCTACAGGGAGTGCGTCTAGCGAAAGGGCAGTATGTGGCGATCTCTTCTTCTATTTTGCCTAACAATGTCTTGTCGTTGCATAGTGAAGTATTGGGATTAGATCTACACTTATATCCAGATAAAGGGTTCCGTTTCTTTGACCCCTCCTCTCAGCAGATCTTGCGTTCATATGCGGAGGCAGAACAGGAGCGATTGCTCGAACAACAAGCTAGATTAGAAGCTGAAGCGATCGCGAATCGAGAACGGCAACAAAAAGAGAAACTTGCAGCTTACTTGAGATCTTTAGGTATCAATCCTGATGAAATTTGATCCAAGTGCTAGCTTGCTTGGCGTAGCCAATTGCACATGCAATATTGGCGGTCGGGGTGTTGTCGATCCAGGATCGGTCGAACCATGACATTTAACAGACCAATCCAGAAAAATTTTTCTTCACTAGGGGATGGTCAGCTTAACTGTTAAAATTTTTGGCAGATTTAATAAGTTTTTTATATTTAAATCCACAAGTCAAACAGGAATAATTACACGTGCGAATCGCAGTTGACGCTATGGGTGGGGACTATGCCCCAGGAGAAATTATTGCTGGAGCTTTAATAGCTCAAGCCAAGCTTGGTGTAGATGTTTTGCTTGTTGGCGATCGCGATGCCATATCAGCCTACCTCAAGCAACATCATCCAGATGCTCTGAATAATAAAGGAGTGGAGATCGTTGCGGCTGAAGGCACGATCGATATGCACGAAGAACCATTAGAGGGCCTGCGTCGCAAGCCTAAATCTTCAATTGCGGTAGCAATGAACTTAGTCAGGCAAAAGGAAGCCGATGCCGTGATTTCGGCAGGACATACAGGTGCGGCAATGGCAGCAGCACTCTTGCGCTTGGGCAGATTACCAGGTATCGATCGGCCTGCGATCGGGGCGCTGTTTCCTACACTCATCCCGCACAAACCCGTACTAGTCCTGGATGTGGGCGCAAACGTAGACTGTCGCCCCAAGTTTATTGAGCAATTTGCCATGATGGGACTGTTTTACAGCCGTTACGCCCTCGGCATCAGCGAGCCCAAGCTAGGGTTGCTCAATATTGGCGAAGAACCTTCTAAAGGTAATGACTTGACCGTTAGGGTACATCAAGCCTTAGCCGACAATAAACTGATCCATTTTGCCGGCAATGCCGAAGGACGAGATGTGTTATCAGGTAATTTTGATGTTGTGGTTTGCGATGGCTTTGTTGGTAACGTCTTACTCAAGTTTGCCGAAAGTGTCGGTCTAGTAGCAATGCAAATCCTCAAAGAAGAACTGCCCCGAGGATGGCGAGGCAAGCTTGGCACCATGCTTTTACGCCCCAACCTGAGGAAAGTCAAAGAGCGGATGGACTACGATGAATATGGAGGTGCATTGCTATTGGGAGTTGCAGGAGTATGCGTGATTGGGCACGGTAGTTCTAAAGCATCAAGCGTCCTGAATGCCATACGCGTAGCGAAAGATGCTGTGGAAAATCAAGTATTAGAGCGACTGCGCGAGCAAGTCAAGAGCCAGAAAGCGCAAGTAGCCGTACCAAGTCTAGATGCTCTTGCCGATGCCCCTGACGATCCGCCCACTTGAGTTCAGCGAAAAAGCGGTTAGCTAGTAAATAAAACAAAAAGCTAAAACAATATTTAAAACCAAGGAACAAACTAAATGAGAGGTGTGCGCTTAATTGGCAGTGGCTCGTCTGTCCCAGACAAAATACTGACCAACAACGATTTGGCTCAGCACGTCGATACATCGGATGAGTGGATTGCTACCCGTACAGGCATTAAACAGCGCCGCATTGTCGATTCGCCCGATGTTGGCGTTGCTATCCTGGCTGCCAACGCTGGAAGTAAAGCGATCGCCGCCGCTGGTATTACCCCCCAAGATCTAGATCTGATCGTGCTCGCCACCTCCACCCCAGACGATCTATTTGGAACCGCAGCCAAGGTACAGCAACTGCTTGGAGCGGAACGAGCTGTAGCCTTTGACATCAGTGCCGCCTGTTCCGGTTTTGTGTTTGGTTTGGTGACCGCCGCCCAGTTTATTCAAACGGGCACATATCAGAATATTTTGTTGATTGGTGCCGATGTTTTATCGCGTTGGGTAGATTGGAGCGATCGCGGTACTTGCATTCTATTTGGGGATGGAGCGGGCGCTGTCGTGATCCAAGCTGGCGATCGTAATAACCTGCTTGGGTTTGAATTGCGCAGCAACGGTCAGGGTAATTGTTTGCTCAATCTCAGCTACGATCGCACTCGCAGTACCTATGCCCCCATCACCATGAATGGCAAAGAAGTATATAAATTTGCCGTAACTGCTGTGCCGGAAGTTTTGGGAAAAGCAATACATCGAGCTAATTTGCAGATCGCGGATCTAGATTGGCTAATTCTGCATCAGGCTAACCAGCGTATTCTTGATGCTGTACAAACAAGAATGGGTATCGATCCTGCCAAGATGGTTAGCAATCTTAGTAATTACGGCAATACCTCTGCCGCTTCCATTCCTCTGGCACTGGATGAATGGGTGCGCGCAGGCAAAATCAAACCTGGTGATATCGTTGCCACATCAGGTTTCGGTGCAGGTCTAAGCTGGGGTGCGGCAATATTTCGCTGGCACTAAAACATCCGATAATCTTCACCCACATGGGTGAAAAAAACTGCCTAGCCGGGTGAGAATATGTTCAATCGGCGGAGCGAATTCGTCCTCTATGCCTTAGGGATAACATTTAAAAACTAAGGCTTGGGGGAATAAGATTATGAAAGCTAAAGAAACCATTACTGAAGCGCTTGAACTAAAGGTAGATACTGACAAAGACATATTGCCAAATCCTGAAGGCACAGGTCAAAGACAATATCAAGATCTAGTTATATTACTAGCAGAGCTAGAAGCTGAGGGATACTTTGCAGAGCCAGATGTTGCCACACAAGATCGTGACGAATTACCGTCAGATCCTGAAGAAGAAACAGTCGGACAGGAAAAATATGAAGCGTTTGTGACATTACTGGCAGAATTAGAAGCTGAGGGATACTTTGCAGAGCCAGATGCTGCCACACAAGATCGTGACGAATTACCGTCAGATCCTGAGGAAGAAACGGTCGGACAGGAAAAATATGAAGCGTTTGTGACATTCCTGGCAGAGCTAGAAGCTGAGGGATGCTTGAGTGAGTTAAATGCTGCCACATTAGGTAAGCATAGAGCCCAATCGTGGTTGAAACACCAGGGTGCCAAACTAATTCAGCTTATTGCCGCAATGCGCACAAAACCGATCGCTTGCTTCGACCGCCACACCACACTGACTGCAAAAGTGGCGTGAACTCTGAGCTGAACTTGATGCATTTGATGTAGAGGTCGCCTTACCCATGCGCATTTCCATATTACCCATCCGCATTTCCATTGGGTTTAGATTCATTTGCATATCTCCCATCTTCATCGGCTGCATGGGTTGCATGGGTTGCATCGGCTGCATGGGCTGCATTGATGGTATAGAGGATGGGGGGGCGCTAGCAACTTGTTGCATCTGCATTTCTTGAGCACTACCAACCATAGGTACACCATCGATCGCATGCATGTTGCTGCCTTGAATCTGGATAAAGCGATCGCCTTGAGCGGTAAAAATCTTTACTACAACTCCCGTAGGTGCGCGGAATAATTGTGGTGGGGCAATCCAAACACCTGTCTGCAAACTGCTACTAGCTTGCTGTTGTTGCGCTGGACTACTAATGAGCGTTGTGATCACAGTTTGGGTTCCCTGGTTGTCGAGATAGATGCTGTGACCTGAGCCTAGATCGCATACATAAACCATAATGCCTCTTGGAAAAATAGCCCTTCTGTACTCTAGTTTAAGTTACATTTCGTTAGAGATTTGTAATTTCACAAAGCTATTAGTCTTCATCGTCTTCATGACCTCGAAGTAGCCATTTCAGACAGCTTTAGACTTCTCGATTTTCGCTGCAATTGGTACTGATCCCAAGCGGACACCTAACTGGCACACGTAGTCCAACTCTGGGCTCAAACCATCCACCTTCAGGTGGATCTAATTCCATATCGGCAGTAAAAGGAATCAAGTGGATCAAGTATCCAATCCAGTAGAGCGGCTGATTCTCAATGGAGAGGATACCTGACTTCACAGCATCAGAGATAGAAATCTCTCGATCGTAGGCCAACATACTTACAACCCAGTTTGGTAGTGATCGCCCAGGATAATCCATTTGAAACCAGGAGAGCAGTTTGGGAAATGGTGATGGCGATCCATCATACCCATCATCCAACCACACCGCTCCATTCATGCTGTGAAGGTAGCTGTAAAAGACAATCTGGTAGTCTCCTGGCGGTATGTCGATTTCCTTGACAAAACCAGTTTCTCCGTGTTCTTGCCAATCAGCGAAGCAGTCTGGGTCGAATCCTCCACTGACCAGTACTTTCCCATCTGCTACTTTCAAACGCCAGCGGGCTCGGGCAATCCATTCTGCCTGCTCAGGTTCGGTCAATGCTTCATCAACCACAATCCTTATAACGTTAGAGTCATCACCCTCAATCGCGAATAAAGCAGCCTCATGGGACTCCACGAATTGTTCGTCATGTTCGCGGGCATCATTAATAATTTTTACTGCGGCATCTGCGGCGATCGCACTCCAACTACCCGCATCATTGATAATATAAACGTCTCTGCGCATAAATCCTCCTAATTAATGCTTTTGTCGATCAGAGCTAATGGTATCCAGCTAGGTCATAAAGGTATTAGCAATAAGTGCAGCCTGAGTGCGATCGCGGACATTGAGCCGACTCAGGATATGGGAAATATGATTTCTGACTGTTCCCTCTGAGAGGAAGAGAGTTTGGGCGATTTCTCGGTTGCTTGCACCGGCTGCAATCATTTGCAATATTTCTCGCTCTCTAGTGGTAAGTTCTAATAGACCCGGTGGAGGATCCCCTGTCTGACTTTTAGTGGTTGGTGCCTGGGCAACCATCTTCTCCAGGATACCTGGTCCAAATTGCGTGTAACCTCGATGGATCGATCGAATTGCCTCGGCTAGCTCCTTGGCAGGAGTATCTTTCAATAGATAACCCTTAGCGCCAAAATGAATTGCTTCAGCAATATATTGGGCGTCATTAAAAGTCGTCAAGACTAAAATCTTGATGCCTGGGAACTGCTGACAAATCAGGCGTGTAGCTTCAACGCCATCCATCACAGGCATACGGATGTCCATTAGTACCACATCTGGCGGATTAGGCATCGCTTGTAACGCTTCCACCTGTTGGACTGCTACTTGGCCATTCTCAGCTTCGCCTACCACCTGAAGATCGGCTTGCGTCTCTAGCAGGGTTTTGAGGCCACGACGGACGATCTCTTGATCTTCGACTAGCAACACTCGAATCATGGTGCTATCCTAGGAAATCTTGCTGTAATTCGACAACCATCTCCGGGAGCACTGGTGATTTCCAATTGCGCACCCAAAGCAGTTGTACGTTCGCGCATCCCTTGCAGGCCAAATCCAGTGCGATTTTGATCGACTTGGAAGCCGCTACCATTATCCTGTAGAACTAACAATAGACCATCTGAGGTAGTCTGGATCTGAATCTGCACCGCCGTTGCCTTGGCATGCTTGTAAATATTAGTTAACCCTTCCTGCACGATGCGATATACCACCGTATTAACCTGGTTAGATAAGGGCTGAGATAAATCGATGTGGCACTCAGGTAATACGCCAGTGGTGTGATGAAATTCCTGGATAAGAGTAGCGATCGCACCCTCTAGTAATCTACCTTGCAAGGGATCGGAGCGCATGTCCGAGACAGATTGTCGTACAGCTGTTAGGGCTTCGGAACCCAGCTGTTTTGCTTCTACTAAAAAGGAATAAGCCCGTTCTGGTGCATCTTGCCACAGAGTAAGGGCAGTTTCAATCTGAATGTTGAGGGCGACGAGGGCATGTCCTAAGGAGTCATGGATATCACGGGCAATACGGTTACGCTCTTCTAAAACCGCCATTTCTTCAATTCTTTGATTAAGCGATCGCTCCTGTTCTAAAGCTTCACGAAGTTGTGCTTGCAGCCTGCGAACAGTTAACTGGTTCTCAATTCGCGCCAAGACTTCCTCCACTTGAAATGGCTTGGCAATATAATCCACACCACCGACCGTAAATGCTTTGACCTTATCAAATACTTCATTTAAGGCACTAATAAAAATTGCCGGAATCTCATGGGTATGAGGGTTAGCCTTCAAGCGTTGGCAAACTTCATAGCCATTCATACCTGGCATGTTAATATCGAGCAAAATCAGATCTGGTGGCTGAGCCTGTATACCCATTAATGCTGTAGAGCCATTGGTGACACTGCGCACCTCATACCCCCTCTCCTCCAGCATTGTAGACAGAAGATGCAGGTTATCCGGTGTATCGTCAACAATCAGTATATCTCCCTTAGAGACTTGACTGTAATTCATAAACAATAACTATGAGTCAATACTGCAGCTAGGTTTGAAGTGAGTATAACAAATTTCGAACACCGATCTAGTTTTTAATATTATTGTCTACACAAGATTTAGCAGGTGATTCAGCTTTTACTCTATTCCAAGATTATGCGCTGAACTTTCTAAAGCTTCCCACAATCCCTCAATTCGGCTAAAAGCATCTTGAGGAGAGAGTTTACCCCCATTTTCTAGAGCGCAAATGAATCCTATACGCCTAGAAAATGTTTGGAGATTAGAATCAAAGACTAAATTGACAGGTGTGAATTCACCGTAATAGCTGCTGCCCTGATGAATAAAATTTACAAGGTTCATAACACTCTCAAAGTAATATCTATAAAGTATTGACGATGTTTGTCCTGGAGACAAAAGTTTGATTATCTAGTGACTTTCAAACATTACTAGCTTTTGGATATAGGCTCCATCCAACACAGCAGAACTGAAAGTAGCGATCTGCTCTGATTGGATCTGGATTTTTGCGATAAGTATTATTGCCATTGACATGATTAGAGTTATTAAAAAGCAAGAATTAAATCCTTTCATGATTTACCTCTAAAGAGGACTAAAATGTACTCGCAAACAACCTGTTTAAGTTGGTTTAAGCTGTGAGCCTACAATTTATTGCAAGATCTTGCCTGATCAGCACAATTGTGCGATCGCTCGATCCAAGCAATTCAATGTATACAGCACTTTTAGGACCTTAATGATTGAGATCGTTGAGTTGATCTCTAAAGAAACGGTCTCTTAGAAAACATTCACTCGTCCATGGGTCGTATTCATGCCAATGGATGTGTTCGCCGCCATCTTTTCCTTGCCATTCATTTAATTCCGATTCTTCAGTTAGGGATGCGATCGCTTTCTGCCATAGGTTCTCTATTAAAGTCAGGATCGACTGAACTTTACTAACAGAGCGATCAATCTTTTTAGTTGGAATTAATTCTAAGTTGCAGTACTCTTTCCATTGGCTTGCATTTTGGAGATTTGATTCGGCGCTCATAACATTTACACCTCATACTTAAAATATTTGATTAGTCGCTACTGTCCCAGCAGGAAGCAGCAATTTTGGTGAAGCGGGATTAGAAGATACATCAGTCAAACTGCGATCGCAAGTTCAGGCGTTGCTTCAACCTGAGCAGTTCTGTTTGTGAAGTAGACTAATCCCCGATAGATTAATTTATGGGATTCAACAGACTTGGGAACTTCATTAAGCTTCACACTGGGATCTACTCGATAGGTAACTCCGCGATAAATCAGGTCATAGGCTGGCCCATGTTTGCGTACCATTTGAAATGGTCGATCTGTGAACATAGAAGGATTGTAATCGTATGTATTTCCGCGATAAATAAGTTGCATTTTTTCCTCTTGAGAGCATGAATGTTTTATGGATGAACTATTGGGTTATTACGTTTTGAGGTTTCCCTCGCTTCAATAGTTATAAGTTACTGGAAATACATGGTTGTATGCATCTGATAAATGTCATGTCCCAGTCGTTACATTTGTCATTAATCTTATTGCTACACCGAGACTTTAAACAACTTGTCAGTGAAGGGAGATGGGAGGATGAGAAACTAAATATAAGGGTAAGAAAGGATTAGCCATTGGGGCACAGAGGGGATGGTCATTGTGTCATATGGCGATCGCCTGCGAGAAATATGCAGCACCAAATGCCGCGATCGTATTTCAGGATTTAGCATCTCAGGATGTTTGCCAAGGTTTTAACTACCTTAAAAGCAAGGGATGGCAAACCAGAATTTACCAAACTAAATCCATAATTGGTGTAGCATGGCAAGGTAAAATTGAGCTAGTCAGCCACCAAAGCGATCCCCAAATAGCATGGGAACTACCAAAGCATCTGAAAGATTATGTAGCGATCGCAAGTGATTAGGGCAATTAAGTAATCCATGAAAAAAGTAATTTGTTTACAGATTCATTGTTCTAAAACAGTGAAAGAACTAAAGATCATACTCGACCCCAGCTTCTATACCCAAAAAATTCTGTGTGATTATTTTGAGAATGGACAGTTATATGAACCTAATACTTCCCAAATATTAATTAAATATTTGAGAGAAGGCGATATATTTGTTGATATTGGTTCTCATATTGGTTACTTCACGTTACTAGCCGCTTCCCTTGTAGGCTCAAAGGGAAATGTATTGGCATTTGAACCAGAGCCAGTCAATTATAATTTGTTGTTAGAAAATATTAAACTCAACGGCTTGCAAAATGTAAGTTTATATAAAGTAGCACTTGGGAGTGAGGAAAAGCAGACCCAATTCTTTCAAGCGAATCCTGAACTTGCTAATGATGGAGGACATGCGCTATGGGATATTGTTCGATATTTGGAGGATGATCGGGATCCAGAATATGTAGCAGAGTTTAGGAAGTGTATTCAAGTTACGCTCAAAAGATTAGAAAATTGCTTGCCCAACAATTTTCCCAATATACGAATGATCAAAATTGATGTAGAAGGTGCAGAAATGGGAGTTTTGCAAGGGAGCGATCGCATTCTTCGCGCTGGAGTACCCTATGTAATTTGTGAAATTCACGACTTTGCTTTAAGCCAGATGGGTTGCAATCAATTTGAACTGCGGCGATATATGTATGATTTGGGATATAAGAGTTATGTTATTCCTCCTATAGGAGATTTTCAACTCATAGAAATTCCCGAAGGAGAGACTTATAAATCGAAGTATATCTATAACATGTTATTCGTGAATAATGATTTGACTTAAGCGCCAACAGAAGTTATGAAAACTATTATTATTACTGGGGCAGATACAAAATTTTTTGAGCTCTCACAAGGAACTATTCAGTCTGTTCGAGATCAGTCCCAAGGAAAAGATATTGCCATTGGTTATCTTGATTTAGGCTGTACCAATGAACAATTAAAGTGGTTAGGTCAACACGTTGATTTTATTAAAAAGCCTGAATGGCATTTTGACTTCCCCACTCGTGCTACCGTGCCAGAATATCTAAAAGGCTTACTTGTGCGCCCTTTTTTCAGACAATACTTTCCGGGGTTTGATATATATCTCTGGATTGATGCCGATGCCTGGGTGCAGGACTGGAGAGCAGTTGAATTATACATCCAAGGAGCAACAAAACGTGGTTTAGCGATCGCACCTGAACTAGATCGCGGCTATAGCCTGTCATTTGGCAAACTACCCTGGTATTGGCAATTTGTGCGCCGCGACTATGAAACCTTTTTTGGCGCTGAAGTGGCTGAAAAATTTTACACCTATCCCACCTTGAATGCTGGTATTTTTGCACTACACTGTGACGCTCCTCATTGGGAGGTTTGGGAGCAAAAAATTCGCGAAGCCTTACAGCGTTCAGCAGGATTGATGACCGACCAGGTAGCACTAAATCTGTTAGTTTATAGCGAACTATTCGATCACACAGAACTACTGCCTGCCTGGTGCAACTGGAGTTGCAACTTTGGCTTACCACTCTGGGACAAACAACGAAACTGTTTTGTGGAACCATATTTACCCCACACCCAAATCGGTATTTTCCACCTGACAGGTCACAAGCATGATCGCGTGCAGGTCACGATGATGGAGGGAGGTGTGATTGAGGTAAGCGCAAGATACCAATCCAATCCTGATCACGCCACAAACCAGATTTCCCAAAATCCTAATCCAGAGCAATCTCTCTCCAACCATCCATCACATGCTCAAATCCAATCATCTTCACCAAAAATAGATCGGCAAACCAATCAGCACATCTTGCTATGTACTGGAGATCGCGGCGTTGGAGGTGTAGCTAAATATAATCATGCTCTACTCTGCGCCTTAGTGAGGAAGGGTTATAGAGTAACCTGTCTACAACCACAGGCTGTTGATACCGATGCTGTAACTGCACGTCAACAATTAGGGGTTCGACATCTATGGTTTGAAGATAGCCAGACCCAGATGGAAATCTCTCACATCTTAAATGCCGCATCGGAGCGCCCCCACCTAATTATCAGCAGTAATACCAGTCCTTTTTCTAATCTTGATATCCAGGCAGCAGCAATTGCATTTGCTATTCCCTTCATTATTATCGAAGGCTTGGTTTCGACGGAATATATCAAAAGGGAACCCCCACAGCGTATCGAACAGTTAGCACGACACTACACCAAAGCGAAAGCCACGATCGCAGTTTCTCAAGCTAATCTCAATCTTCTACACGAATTCTACGGATTGCCACGCGATCGCGGTCGGGTCATCCATTATGGCAGACCATCGCAGTATTTTAGCCCTAAGGACATGCAAAAGCGCGATCGCCTCAGGCAAAGTCTAAAGATTCCCAATGATGCCGTTGTCTGCTTTACATCTGCTCGTATAGAGACCCGCAAAGGCTACCACTATCAACTAGAGGCCATCCAGTCACTCATAGCAACCCCAATCTGGCCTCAACTATATTTTGTCTGGGCTGGCGGGGGTATTTTTAGACCAGAATTAGAAACACAGCTTAAGGAAGCTTTGCAGCAAATGGGTATAGCTGATAAGGTGAAATTTCTCGGGCAAGTGCCGGATGTCGCAGAATGGCTAGATCTCGCCGATATCTTTGTGCTACCGTCCCAAGATGAAGGTATGCCATTATCCGCGATCGAGGCCATGGCTAAAGGCTTACCCATAATTGCTACAGCCGTGGGAGGCATTCCCGAAGCACTAGGTAATACTGGAAGACTAATCCCCGATCCTAAGGCCGATGTACGGGGTACAATCACAGAGCTAACCCAAGCAATTCAGGAGCTAGCCATGCAGCCGGAATTGCGCCACCAACTCGCTCAAGCAGCTAAACAACGCGCCCAATATCTATTTACAGAAAATCGCATGTTAGAGGAGACCATCGCCGTGATTGAGAATGCTTTATTACCAGATGGAGACTACGTTTCTCCTGGTTTACACATAATTCAACCAGATCGATGTTTCCCAAATATGATCGTGGGAGACACTGACGGTTGCAGATGGAGGTATTTGCGGCGCGAGATTCCCCATAACTGGTACGTTGATCGCAGGTATCCCTATGTGGGATTTCTCAGCCGCGACGAGGCGCATATTCTCTACAATACCGCATTGAAATTTAAGGGCAAGCGCGCCCTAGAAATTGGCTGCTGGATGGGCTGGTCTGCCTGTCATATTGCACTGGCAGGTGTGAATTTAGAGATAATCGATCCCTTGCTTTCCCAATCTCCTAACCAAGAAAGCGTGATTAGTTCTCTAGAGGCTGCGGCCAAGGCATTCGGAACCTTTGAGGAGGTAAAGTTAATCGCTGGATATAGCCCCCAAAAGGTTGACGAACTAGCAATTCAGCAACAGCGTAAATGGTCGTTGATATTTATTGATGGTAACCATGATGCTCCCTATCCCTTAAATGATGCGATTACCTGCGAGAAATATGCCGAACCTGATGCGATGATTCTCTTTCATGACCTTGCCTCCCCTGAAGTATCGCAAGGATTGGATTATCTGAAAGATAGAGGTTGGAATACCATGATTTACCAAACCATGCAAATTATGGGTGTGGCATGGCGAGGTAATGTAGAACCTGTGCAGCATATTCCCGATCCGAATGTTAATTGGCAACTTCCCCAGCATTTAGCCCACTATCAAAACAATCGAGTTAATGGAGGACGCTTGTGGTCTTCCTCGCTGCCAAAGGCTACACTGCATAGCATACAGAAATCCAACTTCAAATATCTCTATAAGGGAGTTCGCATGCAAAAGAACCCCTTTGACTTTGCTCTATATCATATGCTGCTCTGGCAAATCAAGCCTAAGACTATTATAGAAATTGGATCTTGCTATGGAGGGAGTGCACTATGGATGGCAGACCTTTTCCATACTTTTGACATTGATGATGGGCATGTCTACTCTATCGATCTCAACCGTGTTAGTTCCGTACAGCATCCCAAAGTAACTTTCCTAGAAGGAGATCAAACCACCCTGAAAAAGGTGTTGAGTGTGGAATTCCTTAACTCGCTACCTCGTCCTTTGTTAGTAATCGAAGATGGAGCTCACTTTTACCATACCACCCTTGCAGTTTTAGAATTTTTTCATCCATACCTGCAAAAAGACGAGTACATTATTATTGAAGATGGTATCATCTCTGATTTGGGCGAAGATAGTCACTATCAAGGTGGTCCAAACAGAGCAATACGTGAGTTTTTGGAAAACCATGGAAATGAGTATGAGATCGATAGCAACTACTGTGACTTTTTTGGTCACAATCTAACCTGGAACACAAATGGATATCTCAAAAAATTAGCCGATCCTAATCCTGCGATGCAGCAAGAAAGCGATTCCTTGCAGGATGCGTCCCGCCAAGAATTTAGCGAACTTGTATCTACTGTCAGTCCCTATTCGCTGTTAAGCAGAGAACGGCTTTTTTCACTTTATTCTCTAGCTAAGCAAATTTGCCAGAACGATCTACCTGGAAATTTCGTTGAATGTGGTAGCTTTAAGGGCGGCGCAGCGGCAATGTTGGCGACGGTAATTAAGCGCTACAGTCAAAGACCAAGGCTGCTTTATGCCTTCGATACCTTTGAGGGCATGCCAGAACCAACTGAGACCGATCGCCATAATGGTGTAGCCGCTAACGATACTGGTTTTGGTGTTGGTACGCTCAAAGCTCCGATTGATGAAAACCTGGCTAAAATTTGCCAAATATTAGGTGTTGAAGCAATTGTCAAACCAGTGCAGGGTCTATTTGCTGACACATTACCTAACTACAAAGTTCAGATTGGGAATATTGCACTTCTTCATGCTGATGGTGATTGGTATGAGTCTACAATGGATATATTTCGGAATCTGTATAACTCAGTTCTACCTGGTGCTTTTGTCCAAATTGATGACTATGGTCACTGGGAAGGTTGTCGCCAAGCCGTCCATGATTTTGAGAAAGAATGCAGTGATTAGACTTCATTGGAAATAATCGGGCGGAGTCGGTAGAATAACTGCAATCACGAAAAGCTGGTTCAGGATATGCTGTCTTACGCGAAACTACAAAACAAACCGCGCATTTTTAGGAGTCTGAGTGGACTGGATTTACCAGAATTCGAGAAACTGCTAACCAACTTTGAGCAAGCGTGGCAAGACTATGTCTATAACGAGTACATCATTCGGGATGGTCGGAAGCGGCAGTATGGGGGTGGGCGCAAGGCAGAACTCAAAGACAGTCGGGACAAACTGCTATTCATCTTGTTTTACTTTAGGCAGTACCCGACGCAAGAGGTGCAGGGATTTTTGTTTGGCATTGGGCAACCGCAAGCCAATGAATGGGTACATCGTTTGACCGGAGTGTTGAATCAGGCATTGGGGTATGAGCAGCAACTACCTGAACGCAACCCACGCAAGTTGAAGGAGGTGTTAGCGACCTGTCCGGAGTTGGAGTTTGTGATTGATGGCACGGAACGACGGATTGATCGTCCCAAGGATAAAGAGAAGCGAGACCAACATTACAGTGGCAAGAAAAAGGCGACGACGGTCAAGAACAACATGATTACCGAACGGCGTCGAGGGGGGAAAGTGAAGTATCTCAGTGAGACAGTAGAGGGGAAACGGCATGACAAAAAACTGGCAGACGAAGAAGAATATGAGTTCCCCGAAGGTAGCAAATTATGGAAGGATACAGGATTTCAAGGTTATGAGCCAGCTAATGTGATCACGTTTCAACCGAAGAAGAAACCACGAGGGCAGGAGTTAACACCAGAGGAGAAGCAACGGAATCGAGAACTTTCCAGTGAACGGGTAATTGTAGAGCATCACATCGGTGGGGTGAAACGCTCTCGTATTGTGCATGACACATTTAGGAATCGAAAGGACAATTATGTAGATATCGTGCTGGAAACTGCTTGTGGATTGCATAACTTCAGAGTCACTCAACGTCAGATGGTAGCTGGTTAAGTTGAGGGTGAAGATAGGAAATCACTGATTCTAGATCCACCCTCTTATTGCCGATAAAGTCT
>CALRKB020000060.1:0-31810 GCA_943367755.1 Rhizobium sp. Q54
CCCAAACATCCGGTAAGTCCAGAGGAATTTGTACAGAGTTATCCATAGCGAACCTCCTACTAGATCCGTTATCTTCATTGTCCCACAGTCGGCATTACCTCCCTCTCACCACTAGAGCTAGAAACAACCACGGCAGTTCCGGAAGAGCCAGAAGCAATTGGGTTTACTCTCTAAGTATTGTGACATAGAAATCTTCCGAGGTGAGAGTAACTGGAGGAATCGTATCGGGAGGAATTGCGGAGCCACTGCCAGCAACATGCTCTAAATCGCGATCGCTAATATCAGTCATATAAATTTCGTTATCAGAAAATTGCTCAACACCTGCAAGTGACAAATTTGAAATAGAAATATTTGCCATTGAAATTCTCCTTATGAAATGATGTGAACCTTTATCTCAATAAAGCATCTACTAGAGAACAACAAGTGCTTTACTGAGCGTTTTACAAGTTAAAGTGAGAGAAATTTCTTCCCATAGCCAGGGTTATGGACAAGTCATTGTGGGATCGTCATCCGTGCTAGTAGGTGGGCCAAGAAGTCTACCTAGAACACCTCGTACTTCCAGGCCACGATTAACGGCAGACTTTATTAGGCCTCCTTTTTATCACCAATGTCAGTTAGGAGAGATTCAAAGTTAGAGGAGTACAGATTGGAAATAGAAATATTAGCCATTGAAATTCTCCTTATGAAGGATTTGTGCTTTCATCTATGTCTTCTGCAATAGATTTAAGGAATTCAAACCCTCAGTACTTAGTGGTGCAGAAAACTTTTCCGAGTATTAGGAAGAGAAAACGGTAACACGAGAGAAGTTGATTCGAGTATCAAGGTAGGCTCGTTTTTTGAGCGAAGCATAGGCAGGAGGGGGATTATCAGGAGGCAAGGCAACAAATGCAGGTAAAGGGAGTCTTTGATAGCAAAGGCGGTTGATTTCACGCAGTCCCAATTGTAAAAAGCTCAGCCCGCGTTGAGCATGCCAATCAAGAGAGGTGCGACGACCTTGAGTCACAAGCACCACAGCAATTGAGATGGCGATTAGGCTTGCAGTAGCTAGTAGCATCAATAAACAACTAAGTGCTCTGGGGTGGCGAATTTTAGAGCGGATCAACTCAAAAGCAGCGGATTTGTAATCCTTAAAATGGGGTTCGATACCGCCAAAGCGCTGACCATAGGAGGCAAAAGTCTGCAAGGAGGGAGGGACATCGCTGAGCACCGCCCAAGATTCGCCCGCGATGGTAAGATTGGCGGTGGCTAAATGGCAGTTAATATCTTGTAAGACCGTGATATCACGGTAAAGATAGGCTTCTTCCATTGGTGGTAAGAGGTCGGCAACAGCAAAGTTGCTGCCGTTGCTCAAGGTCACTCTTAAGTCTGATTTAGCACGAATTGCCCAAGACCATCCCTGGCTGCGTAACCAACGGATGAAGGCACCGTGTTCGAAGCCTCGGTCGGCTAATAAGGTAACCTGACATCCTGCTGGCAACAACTTCAGCGTTGCTTCTAAAACTGGATGGTAGTCCTCATAACCGACGGTGGCACTGCCATGCTCTAGCACTGTTTGCCCCAGAGGGATTGACCGTCCTCCCCAAATCAAACAAACTTCAATCAGGCAATATTGATCCCACAACATGCTGGTATCGAGCGTCAGCATCACAGATGCCCCCTCCCATGCTGTGAGAAACTCCCTCAGCAGTGGAACATAGTAGTCATCGGCGCTGATTTTGGGGTTATGGACAAAGTAGCTTAATCGTTCCATGTGGCTGCGGGCTTTACAGTCCCGATGGCTCAGATAGTTCAGCCAATGGGCTAGACAGGCACTCTGTGCTTGCAAAATCGCCGCTACGTTCTCCGCAAATACTTGGAGGTGACGTTGGTCTTTGGGGATTATCCATTGACTTAATTGAGTTTGCAGTTGACTATAAAGTAGGGGTATTGGCATGGTTTTTCTCTTTGTTCTCAAACTTGAGCATGCCATACAGTACCCCGCCCTGTCACCTCTGGCTTATGCCTATCCCTTCCATATCAACCATTGAAGACTTTTCTGCACCACTAAGCCCTCAGTATCTATTTTTAGGACATAATTATGGTGATTTTGGCGAAAATAGAATTCCCAAGTTTATTATTTTTGCGAATGAGTAAGGCTGTAGAAGTTTGCCAATACGCGCGCAGCTAAACTTATTCTAAAAGCCAGTCGATACCCATGCGAATACCAGTTCCAACGAGGAAACCACCGACAACCGCAGCAATCCAGATAAAGCCGCCAGAGACGCTTTCCGTCTCTTCTGCGGAAAGCACACTGATGCTTTCGTCACCGATTGGTTGTAGATTAGAAATTGAAATATTTGACATTTGAATTCTCCGTATAGGAAGTGAATAATACCGAACTAAACAAATCGCTTAGTTCGGTTATTAGATACTATTCAATTAATAATTTCTAGTTCTTTGATTAGTATTTTTGGACATATTTAATGTGATTTAGCCCAAAAAATAGAGTAATAATCTTCCCAAATAGACATTCCCGATGTTGTGTACAGATTGTGATGAAGTACATGCCTTCCCGTGTGTAGTCATAACCCTTAAGGCGAATAGAATGACGATGGTGTTTTTCGGGGTCATATTGCATAAGTACACCGTTGTCAGTGCGATAATTAAAACTTGCCAATATGCCCTATCGCTGTAGGGGCAGCCCTGTGTGTCTGCCCTGTCCGCATCAATAAGCAACCCGCGATATGGTAAGGCTACACACAAACACAATTACCCTTAACAAGTTTCGCAATGACCGATCCGCAGATTCCGCTTTCCGCTCAAATTAATCGCGCTGCATTAACGCCCATGATGCAGCATTACATGGAAATTAAGGAGCAGAACCCACAGGCTTTGCTGCTGTACCGTTTGGGTGATTTTTTCGAAGCTTTTTTTGAGGATGCCCATACGATCTCGCGCGCACTGGAACTGGTGCTGACCGGCAGAGATGGCGGCAAAGAAGCGGGACGCATCCCCATGGCAGGTATTCCCCATCACGCGCTAGAACGCTACGCCAGCCAGCTAGTTGAAAAAGGCTTTTCGATCGCGATCTGCGATCAGATGGAACCGGCATCAGAAGCCCAAGGATTAGTGCGCCGTGAGGTAACGCGTGTTATTACCCCCGGCACTGTGATCGAAGAGGGCATGCTGACTGCCAAGAAAAATAACTTTCTCGCCGCGATCGTCTCCGCTTCAGATAACTGGGGCTTAGCCTATGCCGATATTTCCACAGGCGAATTTCTCGCGGCACAGCTCAGCAGTACTGAACAACTGGTGCAGGAGCTGTTACGCTTGCAACCAGCCGAAATTCTCCTCCCCATCGATGCCCCAAATCCATTAGCGGGTAGCCCGCAAGCCATACCGACATTCTTGCCAGAACAATTTTGCTACACTTTACGATCGCAAGCCGCATTCATTCTCACCGAGGCCAAACAGAGAATCTTAGAAACCTTCCGCGTGCGATCGCTAGAAGGCTTTGGTTGCGATCGCCTACCGCTGGCAGTGAGAGCCGCAGGTGGCCTATTAGAATATCTTACGGTTACACAGAAAAATACTCAAACTCCCCTGCAAAATCTATCGACCTATACAGTTAGCGACTATCTGCTGCTCGACTCTCAATCCCGCCGCAATTTGGAAATTGTCCAAACCGTGAGAGATGGTACGCTGACAGGTTCGCTGCTCTGGGCATTAGACCAGACATCGACTTCGATGGGGAGTAGAGCCTTACGACGCTGGTTGTTGCAGCCACTCAAAGATATCCAGGCAATTAGCGATCGCGCCGATACCGTCGAAGAATTAACCAAAAATCATAGTCTGCGCAAAAATTTGCGTGCCAGTCTCAGTCAAATCTATGATATTGAAAGGTTGTGTAGTCGAGTGGGAGCGGGTACGGCAAATGCCAGGGATTTAGTGGCACTCGCGGCCTCACTTAGCAAACTGACAGAAGTGGCAGATGTGGTCATATCCGCACAAAGCCCTTATTTGACATCTCTCCAATCCGTTCCACCTGAGATGGAGCAGCTCGCCGATCTGCTCAGTTCCACCCTGGTTGAGGAGCCACCTATCTATCTCACCGATGGCAATCTGATTCGTTCTGGGATCAATCCGCAGTTAGATGAACTCAGACAGCAAGCACTGGATGACGTGGACTGGCTCTCAGCCCTAGAAAAAACGGAAAGAGAACGCACGGGAATCAACACATTAAAAGTTGGCTTTAACAAAGCCTTTGGCTACTTTATCAGTATCTCGCGCGGCAAAAGCGAGCAGGCACCGGATAATTATATTCGCAAACAAACGCTTACAAATGAAGAGCGCTATATTACGCCAGAACTGAAAGAGCGCGAAGCCCGCATTCTCAACTCTAAAGCCGAACTAAATCAATTAGAATATGAGCTATTTACAGAACTGCGCATCGCGGCGGCCAACCACATCAACAGTATGCGTGCCGTGGCTCAGGCGATCGCGGCAGCGGATACGCTCTCTAGCCTTGCCGAAGTTGCAGTGAAGTATAACTATTGCAAACCTGTAATCAAGCACGATCGCGGTCTAGTAATTAAAAACGGTCGCCATCCCGTGGTCGAACAGTCTCTACCCGCCGGATTCTTCGTGCCAAATTCCACCACATTGGGATCGAGCGGTCAGGATAATAGTAAATCCCAATTCCCCGATCTAATTATCCTGACTGGCCCCAATATGAGCGGCAAAAGTATCTTTCTGCGTCAAGTGGGATTAATCCAATTAATGGCACAGGTAGGTAGCTTTGTGCCAGCGGAGACAGCCACCCTGGGATTGTGCGATCGCATCTTTACCCGCGTCGGTGCGGTTGACGATTTGGCCACAGGCCAATCCACATTTATGGTAGAGATGAATGAGACGGCGAATATTCTCAACCATGCTAAAGATACATCCTTAGTGTTGTTAGATGAGATTGGGCGCGGTACTTCCACATTTGATGGTATGGCGATCGCCTGGTCAGTGGCGGAATATCTCGCGACGGTGATTAAAGCTAGAGCCATATTCGCTACCCACTATCACGAACTCAACGAACTGGCAAGTTTGCTGGCTAATGTTGCCAACTATCAAGTCACAGTCAAGGAATTAGAAGATGAAATCGTCTTTTTACATCAAGTCCAGCCCGGTGGCGCCGATCGTTCCTATGGTATAGAGGTAGGGCGACTGGCCGGATTACCACCTGTGGTAATTCAACGCGCCAAGGAATTATTACACCAGATCGATCGCAACAGTCATATTGCTACAGGTCTACGAAATGCAGGTAATGAAAACGCTCCTAAATCTAAATCTCGTAAGGATAAAGACCAACTCACGATCTTTGAGACGGATAGTTGAGGGAGGTGTAGAAATTAGGGTATGGGATGTAGGGAACAATCGGAACGTATTCCGATCGCAAAAGAACCTGTAGAATATTCTCAATTGCAAAAAAGTTGGAGGCAGAATGGCAGACCTTAATGGCACAATGATGCAGTATTTTCACTGGTATGTTCCTGATGATGGAACCCTATGGAATGAGGTTAATAATCAGGCAAAGCAGCTAGCAGATGCTGGTTTTACTGCCATGTGGCTGCCCCCAGCCTATAAGGGGATGAGTGGTAAGAGTGACGTGGGCTATGGTGTCTACGATTTATACGATCTTGGTGAATTTAACCAAAAAGGGTCGATCCGCACCAAGTACGGCACGCGCCAACAGTATATCGATGCAACTAAAGCATTGCATAGCGCCGGAATTCAAGTCTATGCTGATACCGTACTCAATCACAAGATGGGTGGTGATTTGCCCGAAACCCCCAAAGCGACACCGTATTCCCAAGACGATCGCCTCAATTCCAAGGGTGGGTTACAGGAGATAAAAACCTACACGCATTTTAACTTTTCCGGTCGTCAAGGTAAGTATTCTGGCTTTGAGTGGCACTGGTGGCACTTTGATGCGGTTGACTATAGCGAATATAACAGTAGCGATCGCAGCACCATCTATTTACTTGAGGGCAAGCAATTTGATGATTATGTAGCGCTTGAGAAAGGAAATTTTTCCTATCTAATGGGATGCGATCTCGATTTCCAAAGTCAAGAGGTACGCGATGAAATTATCCGCTGGGGTAAGTGGTATCTCGACACCACAAGTGTGGATGGTTTTCGCCTTGATGCGATTAAGCATATTGCCGCTTGGTTTTTTCCACAATGGCTAGATGAGATGGAACGTCATGCTGGCAAAGATCTGTTTGTGGTGGGAGAATATTGGATGCCGGATATCAACATCCTGAACTGGTATATCAATGCTGTGGGGGGACGCATGTCAGTTTTTGATGTGCCACTGCACTATAACTTCCACTATGCGAGTAAAGCTGGTGGAAACTACGATATGCGGCGCATCTTTGATGGCACGCTGATGCAACAGAACCCTGCCTATGCCATGACATTTGTAGAAAACCACGACTCACAGCCACTACAAGCGCTTGAGTCAGTCGTGGAACCCTGGTTCAAACCTTTAGCTTATGCCTTAATTTTGCTGCGAAGGGAAGGCTATCCTTGCGTGTTCTATGCTGATTACTATGGTGCGGAGTATGAGGATGCGGGTAGAGATAGCAACCGCTACAAAATCTCGATGCCATCGCACCGCTGGTTAATTGATAAGTTGCTTTACGCACGCCAGCACTATGCCTATGGCCCACAGTATGACTACTTCGATCATTGGAATACAGTTGGTTGGACGAGATTAGGTGATGAGAAGCATCCTAAGGCGATGGCGGTATTGATGAGCGATGGCCCAGAGGGGCTCAAGTGGATGGAAGTTGGAAAACCTGACACCAAATTTATTGATTTAACGGGACATATTAAAGAACCCGTATATACGAATGAATGGGGTTGGGGTGAATTTGACTGTCAAGGCGGTTCTGTATCAGTATGGGTCGAGGAGTAGAAAATTGATATGATTGTGTGAGAAACTATAAAAATAGCTTTTCATGATGTAACCTGTAAATCGATGAGATAGCAGTCCTACTGAGGTGAGCACTAATCCGGGAGAGTCTCTATGCAATCTAAAGTTGATGCGCCCCAAGAGTTTATAGAGCGCCTAAATCAAGAAAACCTTGACTTGCAGGCACAGCTTGAGCGATCGCAGCAAGAGCAATCACAGTTGCGGGAGCAGTTACTACAGCTAACTCATGCTCAAGCCGAGTCTCAGGCTCAGATTGCGCAATTACTCTTACAGGTGCAACAGGGAGTGCAAGCACAGACAGAAGTTGCCAATTTTAAAGCGCAACTGGCTGAAACCCAGAACCAACTGTACCTGTTGCAGCAGGATCATGCCCTATTACAGTCGGAGTTAGACCAAGCTTATTTCGATTTGGAGCGCGCGCGATCGCAGCCGCAGAAGGCTCAAGCTGCACCAACTCAGCAGCCCCAAGCCCTGGGCACAAATATAACCGCATCTGTGGCTTCTCCTGTAATTAATCAGGTTAGTTATCAGGTGATGAAGATCGACGAACAGGGGCAACAGCTCGAAAACCTGACAAAACAGGCAAGTTCTTACAGGGAAAACCTTGGTGATGGCGTCAAGTTAGATATGATCGCTATTCCCGCAGGTACTTTTCAGATGGGATCGCCCCCTGAAGAAGAGAAACGCGAAGAATCTGAGTCACCTTTACATCAGGTCCAGATCAAGGCATTTTATATGTCTAGGGTGACAATCACGCAAGTGCAATGGCGGGCTGTGGCAGAACTACCACAAGTGGAGCGATCGCTGCATCCCGAGCCTGCCAATGTCAAAAGTAACAACCAGCCGATTGAATGCGTGTCCTGGTATGATGCGGTTGAGTTTTGTGCCAGATTGTCAAACAGTACAGGCAGGGCCTATCGCTTGCCTACAGAAGCAGAATGGGAATATGCCTGCCGCGCTGGCACGCAAACACCGTTTCACTTTGGACCTACAATCAGACCGGATCTAGCTAACTATGATGGCAACCATCCCTACGGTAATGGACCGCAGGGGCAGTATCGAGAGCAAACAACGCCCTCAGGCAGTTTCGAGTTTGCCAATGACTTTGGCTTATACGATATGCACGGTAATGTTTGGGAGTGGTGTGCCGATCCTTGGCACGATAACTACCAGGGTGCACCATCTGACGGCAGTGCCTGGGAGATAGGCGGTGACAATCGCTTGCGGGTATTGCGCGGCGGCTCGTGGGACTTTAATCCTAGCTATTGCCGTTCGGCACAACGTGCCAGATACGCAGCCGATCTCAGGTACTTCAACATTAGCTTCCGCATCGCTTGCGCCCCGTTTTAATACTCGCTAAATATTCCACTGCCGTCGCCAGTTAAACCATTTTTCTAACCATACTTGGCGACCGAGGTTACGACTGTAAATTTGTCGATCTAGCTGTGCTGCTAATTGCGTAATTGTGCCAGAAGATGCATCCGCCATCCGCCCAAGTTGGTAGATGTTGAGCTTGGCATGCATGGCGATCGCCACTGATTCAATTATTCCCAGGGCATTGTTGCCAACCGCATGCGCACCAATAATCTTGCCATTGTGGCGACAGAGCAACTTGCAAAATTCTGGATCGGCATTTTGTGAGGTTTGTTGCGGTGTCGTGTGTAAAGCGAACAGATCCTGGCCATATTGCAATCGCGCCTCTATTTCGGTCATCCCCACGTTGGCAGTTGGTGGCTGCATCGCAATCGCCTGAGTCACGCTCTCCTTGGTAGCCTTAGCGATGGGTAGAAATAGGATATTAGCTAAAATAGTGCGGATATCGGTGCGCTGCTGACAAATGTAAATGCGGCGGTTGGTGGTCTGGAGCTTGGCATTCACGCGGATATCGCCCATTTCTTGAAATGTACTTGCAAATGTACTTGCAGAAAAAGCCACACCTGCCTGAGCTAGATTGAGATGAGCGATCCAATCATCTTGCTGTGATGGTAAGAGAATTTGTTCGTAATCTGAGGTGTGTTCGCCAGCCCACAATTGATAGCTGGTTTGAGTGCGCTGAGCAACCGCTGTAATTCGACTGGAGGTATATATGGTGACGCCTTCTACTTCTAATTGTGCTTGTAAGATCCTGGCAATCTCCACATCTAAAGACGCGAGAATATGGGGACTATCTGCAAATATGGTGACTTGATGACCCAAGCGACAGAGAGTCTGGGCGACAATACAGTCGATCGCACTACCTCCAATTACTGCTAATTTCTTCGGGAGGCGATCCAGTTGTAGCAGTTGCAGCATTTGGCCGCAGGTTAAATAATCAATCTCACTTAATCCCATAATTTGGCGTAATGGGGGAGATCGATCCGCTGTAATCACAAAAGCTCTAGCTTGGAGTTTTCGCTGTGGTGGCGTTGAAGTAGTAAAGTTGGCGCGATCGCTAAATTTTCCGGTACCGAATATGACATCTACACCTGAGGTCTGTAATAACTCCAATCGATCGTAGGGATCTAGTTCGCGTTTAATGTGGGCGATCGCCGCTTGGGGCTGCTCCCAGATTGTGCGATCGCTCAATAGTTGACCTAAGCAGGTTTGTACATGTTCTAGATCCAGGCTATTGGGGTTGGTGACCAGGGCGACCCTAGCTTTGAGTTGAGCGGCTCGCATTGCTGTCAGAGCGGCTTTTTCACCGTTACCAATAATCACCAGATCGTAATCGACGGCCATAACTGTGGTTTGTGGTTTGTAGTATAGGGGGGTGTGGGGAAATCTTAAAAGGTGCCCGTTAGGTATTAGAGCGCATCTTCTGCCAGAACTGCGCGTACTGCTGCTTAGTTTCTGGAGATAGGGGGAGTAGGACTTCGCTATTGGCGATCGTCTGCACCTGGGGAAATTTTACCGGATTAGCTTTGACGCTGGCAGGTAGCTTGTCTAAAGCAGGAATAGTGGCGGTGGCATCTGTGAGTGCGGTAATCTGGGCGGCTATTTCGGGTTGCAGGCAAAAGTTAACCCACTGCTGCGCGTATATGAGGTTTTGGGGACGGGCGGGTTGACTTGTTTTATGTTTAGGTAATACCCACAGATCGCACCATAGGGCAGTTCCCTCTTTGGGGATAACTACTTTAATATTGGGTTCTTGTTGCTGCGCGCGGCGGATATCTTGCGACCAACCCACTGCCACCCAGGTATCGTCAATCATTAAGGGCTGGAGGTAGGTATCAGAGGAGTAGAACTTTGCTTGGGCATTGAGCGACCTCAGTTCGGTTGCCAAGCTAGCGATCGCGTTTAAATCAGTGGTTTGATACGACTTACCCAGTTTTTTGAGGGTGAGACCGATCGCTTCTCGCGCATCATCGGGCAAGCTCAATCTGCGCTTTAATTCTGGCCGCCATAGATCTGCCCAACTGCTAATCTCAAAAGGGACTTTGTCAGTACGATAGGCAATTACGGTTGTGCCCCATCGGTAAGGTATTGCCCAAACTTTTTGTTCGCGGGTCACTAAGGCTTTCCATTGTGGCTCAAGTTGCTGCCATTGCGGAATTTGGACCAGTTCTGGAGCCTCAAATGGCCGAATCAGGGATTGCGCGATCGCAGCATCCAGCCAACCATCGCTTAAACCCATCACATCAGGGATTTTGTCAGTTTCTGGGCTCTGATTAAATTCCTGTAGTGATTGCCACAGTTCCGGTGGGGTCTTTGCGGCTGTATATTCCGTCGTTTTAGCAAATTGTTTCTCGAACTCACCGATAACTTTACTGGGAATGGAACCTGACAAACCCAGTATGCGTAGGCGCTGCGGGTCAGCAAATAGACTACACCCGCCATTGCTTAAACCCAAAGTTACAGCACCTAGTCCCCATAAAAGCTGTCTTCGCTGCATTATTTAGTCGCCGTCGTCAAATTTTCAAACCAGGTAAACCGAGGCTCAAACAGTAATTTCACCGTACCAACTGGCCCATTTCTATGTTTAGCAATAATCACCTCAGCAATACCGCGATCGGGACTATCAGGATTGTAATATTCATCGCGATATAAGTTGATCACCAGATCTGCATCTTGCTCGATGCTGCCACTTTCCCTCAAATCAGAGAGCATGGGACGCTTGTTAGTTCTGGCTTCTACACCACGACTGAGCTGTGATAGAGCGATCACAGGTACTTGCAGTTCCCGCGCCAAACCTTTGAGCGATCGCGTAATCCTTGATAGCTCCTGCACGCGGTTATCCGAACCCGAACCTTCCATTAGTTGCAGGTAATCGATCAAAATTAAGCCCAGTGCGCCACCTTTTTCTGACTGTAACCTGCGTGCTTTAGAACGCAACTCCGTAATTGATGGGTTAGGTGCATCATCAATATACATAGGTAGTTCGGAAAGAGTGCCGATCGCATTGGCAATACTACTCCACTCATTTTCGCTAATATTGCCCGATCGCAGACGACTACTATCAATCCGCGAAGCGTTAGCTAGCAAGCGATAGACCAACTGCTCCTTAGACATTTCCAGGCTAAAAACCGCAATCGGCAGTTTGTGCAAGCCCGCCATCTTGTAGGCAACCGCAAGACTAAAAGCCGTGTTATGCACGCAAATATCGTTGGCAACGAAATTATGAGTTTCAGGTATGGTCAGATCGTAGACCTGCTTCATCCCTACGGACTCAATTGAGACAATTTCATCCCAATAAATGTCGCTGTGAGCAAGGTTTTGTAATTCCTCACTCTTCAGAGCTGTGGCAAGTACACCCAAGCGATCGCGAGTTGGTGCGCGTTTACCAACATGAATATTGGATTCTCCTTTAATACCGGCGCGACGAGCCAGACTTTTCCAGGATTCACAATCTTTAGCAACTGCAAGCCTTTCCCAGATCTCAACCGGAATTAGATCGCAGTTCGTTTGATAGTTTCGGATTGCTAAAGCTTGTTCTACCTTCTCTAATGCCACCTCTTTACCAAAGATCCCAATTTCGGCAATAAAAGTTTTAATCGAAATTGCATCGGTAATATCTAACTGCCATGCTTGATTTCGCTGAGATTTATACTTGACCGATCGCTCTTTTAGTCTGGCGATAATACCAAACCTGAGCAATAAATGCTGAATCTGACGCGCTAACTTTTCGCTGACCGAAGTATATCCCAGTTGTGACTGACCACTAGCAAGCAAGCAAGCCCAACCATCGGTGGCAAATAGCCTGTTTAGAAATAGGGCAAGTTGCGATCGCTCCAGCTTAAATACAATCTCTGGCACAAACTTGGTATGCGAGTTTTTGCCCCATAGCCCTAATTCTCTCAGCCAGATCGTGAGATGATTTTTCTGCCCCCTGGGATTAGCTGAAACACAAAAACTAGGGGCGCGGTTGCCATTACTATCATCTAAGCGGATCTTCAGATTGGCAAATTCCCCCACAGCACTAGCAAACTCATGCTGGAGAACAGGATTAGTATTCGTAAATTCCGGCGTTGTATCAGTTAAGCAACCATCTCCAAGCAGATAAGCCAACAGTTTAACTTCGCATTCCCGCAGCCTGCACGCACCAAAAACTGGTAGTTTACGTGGCACAGCAATTTTATGACCAACTTGCAATTCAGAGAGCGATCGCCAGCCATTAATTGTAAGGTAAGGATGCGTCAGGGTTGACTCTATCCGCCTACCCAACCTGGTAGTGACACGGAATACAGGCTTAATCCCATCATCTACATAAGCAGAAGGCTGGGTGAAGGCAAACTGCCAATTAGAAGTGAGTGTAAGCAGTTCGGCGTGTTTGCGATCGTATAGATCGGCAATTGTCGCTATACTGCCGTCGGCTAAAACGATCTCACTATCAGCACCCAAGCACTTGCCCATGGACGGTCGACCGGCCACGATGATCAAATCAGAGCGTTGAAACCCGTTCGTCATTGAGTCGAGATCGTAAAAACCCGTTGCCAGCCCAGATACGTTTGTGCCAGTGCTGCCCAGAGAATTAAAACGGCTTTCTAGCTCGTAGAAAGTTTTGGTGAGAACATCTCCAGCTAAGGTTAGTCCCTGTTGCGTGCGCGATTGCGTCACCGCAAATATTTTCTGCTCAGCCATATCCAGGGCTTGGGGCAGCTCGACACTAGTGTCATAACTAATATTGACCGTTTCCCTACCTGCTTCCGCCAAACGACGGCGCATGTATTTTTCTGCAACTAGCTGAGCGTAATAATCGACATTAATGGCACTGACAGTGCGATCACAAAGCTGCACGATCTTACTCTGTCCGCCCAACTTCTCCAGCAGATCGCGATCGCTCAGCCAGGTGGTAACGCTCATCATGTCCGTTGGATTAGACTGATTGTGCAGTTGTAGGCAAGCGCGAAAGATTTCCTGATGCGCTGCCACGTAGAACATCTCTGGCTGCAATAAATCGATCACACGAGCGATCGCCTCTGGATCGAGCAAAATGCCACCTAGAATAGCTTCCTCTGCATCAATATTCTGGGGTGGCAGGCGATCGCTTAGCGCTTCGAACTCATTGCTCATAATTTTAGGGCTATTAGCTATCAGCTATCAGCTATAGGCTAGCTGACCGCTGACCGCTGACCACTCTATTCTGGTACAACTTGCAACTTAATTGTGGCAGTGACTTCAGCATGCAGCTTCACCTCAACATCGAAGGTACCTGTCTTCTTGATGTCGGGTACGGTGATGTCACGGCGATCAATTTCTAGCATGGCTTTGTCGGTAATTAACTGAGCCACTTCGCGATCGGTAACGGTGCCAAAAATGCTGTTACCTTCACCTACTGCTTTTTTGATGATAAAACCACCAATCGTACTCAAAGCTACTTTCTTGCTTTCTGCCTCCTGGCGAATTGCAAGTAACCGTTGACGCTCTGCTTCCTTGCGACGCTCTACTTCTTTAATCACCCCAGATGTGGCACGTATGGCGAAACCTCTAGGAATTAGGTAATTTTGGGCGTAACCAGGAGCAACACCAACTAGTTCTCCTATTTTTCCTAGTTTTTTGACTTCCTTAGTCAACATAACCTGAACATTACTCTTTGCCATGATCTGTTAGTTCCTTATCCTTGCAGTTTTAGGTCAATGAAGGCTAAATTAAAACTGTATAGGTAGCATTAATTGGGTTGGCAGCCTTAACCAGATTTTCTAGTATATCGAAAAAAACGTGATCTACAAAACTCAGTTATGGAAACCTCGATTCCTTGCAGGATGCGTCCCGCCGCAAAAACTATGGCGACTACTGCCATTATTTTGCTTAAGCTCAACTCTAGCAATGTTGCCAGCTTGCAATTTTGGTAGCCCAGCCAAACCATTTAGTACTGAAGTTAACCCTACAGACTCAATTGCCAAGATTACGGAGGTCAAGAGCCGTCCGGTCTGGATTCGCTTCCTCAATACTAGTGACGACAAGTCAGCCGCAGTGGGAATGCTTGTGAAGCCAGGTGAGGCCATCCGCACCGAAGAGTCAGCCCGCGCTCAAATTCACCTGCTTAGTGGAGCGGTGATCCGTGTTGAAGGTGAATCATCTCTAACGATGAGCCAGAAAGATTTAGTTACCCTGGATAAGGGACAGTTATTAGCCTGGTCTGCTCCTAGCCAAACCACATCAACGCAGATTCAGACTCCCTTTGGCATAGTGTCGGTCAAAAATACAACTGTATATATAGACATTCCCAAGGATGCATCGCAAGATAAACATATTTTGGCTTTACAGGGCAACGTGGAAGTGCGCCTGAATAGCGGGTCTGAACCAATTAAACTCCAACCTGGTCAAGAACTCACAATTAAGGCAAATGGTACGGCTGCCACACCGCAGACTCTAAATACTGTAGCCGTAGAAAAGAAATTAGCTAAAAGTAGGCTGATCTATGGCTTTGATAGTCGCCTGGAGAGCCTAGCAGCGATCGAATCACAACTCAAGATCTCTGACAACTCTAAAGAGACCGAGAAAGTTCCTTACAGCAGATCGAAAGCGGCATCTACGGCTAAAAATAATCCGCCCCAGCCAGCTAGAAATACGTATCAAGAGCCTGCACCAGTTTACGATAATCCAGCCCCCGCCAGAGAGACTCCTAGAGAAACCTCTCAACCTTCACAAACCAGCACCCGACCTTCTAATCCTGAGCCACAGCGACAAGATCCCCTTGCCGTACCTCAACCAGCACCAGTTGCACCGCAAGCCGCAGAGCCACCACCTCAGCCAGTACAGCCAGAGGTAGCTCCAGAACCACCGCCTCAACCAGTACAGCCAGAGCCAGCCGCAGCGCCTAGCCCATCTTCCGAAACCACAAATCAAACTCCCTAGAATTATCGGAGAATTGGGTTTAAAACCCCGCCGTTCTAGGGCGGCTTTATATTTTGCAGAGATCGAAGAAATTCCCGCAGGATGTCAGTCTTGGTTCGCTTTGTTTTCTTGGCATATCGCTCAAGCGCTTTCATTTCTTCCTCAGAAACCCTAACGTGCAATTGTTTTTCAGCCATTTAGTGTACCAATATGCTACACTGAGTATACCGCATAACCGACGGGTAACTTGACTCAACCGAACACGTCCTAGCAACGTGGTGTCCGGGCAAACGTTACGGACGGTGTAGCTCGGCGAATGCAGACGAGCGTGGATATCAAATAAAACTAGAGGCATAGTCCTCAAAGTACCGATGGGCAGTCGGGAATGGAAACTGTCTGTGCAGGCGATCTAGCGGGGTGCGAATCACAAGGTTCAATCTAGCCAAGTGCCGAAATCCCGTAAGGGAATAACCAGAAAATCCTAATCGTGAGATTGGGAAGCACCGTTGCTTTAGCTCGGTGAGGATGTCACCTGTTTGCATATGGATTAACTCATGCTCGTTAATTTTCTGATTGTCGGCGTGCAAAAAGGAGGAACCACAGCCCTAGCCAAGTTTCTATCTACACATCCACAAATTTGCATCGCTCCAGTTAAAGAGGTGCATTTTTTCGACTACGAACAAAATTATCAAGGCGATGGATCGCCATGGCTAGGAGTTCCCAAACCTCTTTCCTACCCTAAACCCCAAGCCCCACATCCCACCCCCCAAGATCGCTACCATAGTTTTTTCCCAAACTGCCACAGCCACCTAGCAGTAGGCGAGGCGACTCCCATATACATGTATTTCCCCTGGATTGCCGAACGCATCCAAGCTTACAACCCCAGCATGAAGCTGATTATATTGTTGCGGCATCCTGTAGAACGGGCTTACTCCCACTATCAAATGGAGCGGGCTAGGGGTTGGGAGTGGTTGCCATTTCCCTTAGCGATCCGACTCGAAGCATGGCGATTGCACTTGGCAAAATACGATTCGTCAGAAAGATCTAGTCTGCGTACTCATTCTTATGGCGATCGCGGCTTTTACTCCCGCCAAATCCTGAACTTACAACGCTATTTCCCCAAGGAGCAAATATTAATTCTGCTCAACGAAGATCTGCAAAATAATCACAATCAAACCTTGCAGCGCGTTTACCAGTTTCTTGGGGTTGATAGTGATATTAATCTTCCAGTTCCAGAAAGAGTTCTAAGTGGTGATTATCAGCCAATGTCTCAGCGAGACAGAAATTATCTACTGCGAAAGTACGATCGCGAGATCGATGCGATCGCTTCATTACTAGGATTAAATTTGGACCGTTGGAAAACCTAATACAATCTACTGTGAATAGACATATCCCTTGCCCTTTGTCCGCCAAATTTCTCCGTAATCATGTCATCGTAGATATCAGCGATCGCCACCACAGATAAAAAGCAGGTCTGCAATTCCACTTCTAAATGAGCGTCGACCATACGGATGACGCGATCAAGTCACTACATTGCGACCAATTCCTTGACAACAGAACCAGATTCAGAACGCGATCGTCCATCCTTGTTTCTGCGCTTGTTCCTTGGTGTAGGCAACCCCATGAACTTTAATGCCCCGAGCATCGAGCAGCGTGATGATACCGCCATCGTTGGACAGTTGCACGTCCGCTCCACTCAGGGGAATCGTCACGACGCTACCGGCCTTGAGACTAATGTCGCGCAGGTAATACTTCCGCTTCTGCTTATCTGCTAATGCCCAGCCGCTTAGATCGATCGCATCCGGCGAAACATTCATCAGCGTCACAGACTCCTTACCAGGATCTGCTCCCATTGGATTCACCAGTGCCGCCAGAATCATTGCGGCTGACTCATCCTGCTTATGTTCGCAGACTTCTTTAATAGCATCGCCAGTCCGATCATCGGTATGGAAACATTGAGACTGGAATGCCAGAAAGATGGCGACCCATTGGTTGCGAGACGGAAAATGGATCAGGAGCGCCCCATCTTGCCAGACACCGTTACTGTCTTGGAAACGTCCAATGCTGCCTTGATTCATGTGGATATTATGAATACCGCTACCTGGGCGAAAATCAAAGTATTTGTCGGATATTCCTGGTTCAGGGCCCCAGGGGACTCCGAAGGCATATAAAACCGCATCCTCAGATCTAATGGCTCGCTGAACGTACAGGTCGATCAGTTCTTTCAAGTCATTGCCAGGGCCAGGAACATCCGGGGGCAGTGGCTTCATGTCTTCTGGACGAAATAAATTCCCGCGAATAAAGTCTAGCGCTACGCCTCCCGGTTGATGCGCCAGTTTGTGAAAGCCTAAACCGAAGTCTACCAACTGATTCAGGATCGGATGCTCAAAGACATCGTTGACTAGGTACAGCAAATCAGAAGGGCTTTCTTGGGATTTCACATTGATCGCAATGCGGTGCTTGTTCTGTCCATCGCTCACCAAAACCTGATAGTGCGGCGAAGGATCGGTTGCGGGATCGATTTTGCGGTCTAAAGCCCGACATTTTAAAACTCCATAGGTTGCTAAAGACATTTATTCAATACCTCCTTTTGTGATATTAAAACTGGGACTCGCAATCTCCGACTCGATCATGCGATCGTGAGAGAGAAGATTCATAAGCTCTCGCACTCTTGTAAAGTCAATCAGCTCGATTCCATTCCATCTCCTATTCGATCTGACGATCGCGCCCTACCCTCCAAAGAAGCGATCGCGTCTTAACACTGCCTACCCGCGATCAGTTTGAACGGTAAGGATCGGCACTGAGTCGTCCTCGCTCGACATTCCTGAGATAATATCCTGTGGTGGGCTGATTTTTCAGATCGAACGTTCGATCGCTGTTCACTTTCCAGATCTTAAAATTGGAGAAACTAAGCGATTGACCCGGCTCGCAAACATCAGGTAGGCGATCGCCCAAGACAAAGTAGACTGGGCTTTCCCCCATTACCTGGGCTAATCCATTCTTATCTACAACTAGTGAAGTCGCTTCTGAAATGCCAATGCCCAAAGCTTTTTCTGCCATGCCATCTCGGATCTGGCGGGCTACGAATGCCATCAAGCGACCCATGCGATCGTCTGTGTCAAAGTGCGTGTCGACGATCGTACCCTTTAGGTTTGCCCACTGGAAGAGGCTATCGGTAAAACTGATGTCTGCGTAGGGATCGCGCAAGGCATCGTTGCTAGTGATGTTCTCTTTTCCCTGCAAACAAGCGTTGTAGACGAATTCACTTTGGAGCACGGCACCGGCACTCGTACCACCAATCCCACCACCGCGCGCATAGACCGATTTCACTGCTTTCTCAAGTTTGGTGCGTTTGAAATTCCGAGCATAGCTGCACTGATTGCCACCGACGAAGAAAATCACCTCCGCTTGCCGGATGCGATTGACTACATCGGCCCGATCGGCGTCTTCTCGACTGCCAATCACAAAGGTTTCTACGGAATCGACTCCTTGCATTTTCCAGATCGGATCGTTATAGGCATTATCATCGCTGGGATCGTCATCGGACGATCGAATCACCACTACATCTACTTTGGTGGCGCAATTGCTACAACCTCTCACTTGGTCGATCGTCCACTGAATTGCGGAATCGACATCACGTCCCCCTCCACCTAAGTCAAAGACCATCCCTGATAGGGGTGGATTCGCGTCAGCAGCGTTGCCTTTCAGGTATTGCATAACTCTGGCTTCCGCTGATGAGGGAAAGGCAGCGATCGCAAAACACAAAGCCAGGATGAACACCCAAAATCGTTTCGCCATGTTCTCGAATCGGATTGAGGGGAAATGGGCGTCTTTCATGTTTGCGGTCATAGTGCATTTCTCCCTACTCTCCAGGTGGAAAATCAGCTAGTTGATTGGCATCCGCGATCGCGATTTGCGGCTTCCCTTCCACATTTGGTGGATAAAGACTGGCGGTTCCAGAGATATACACATAACCATGACCAAAGTTGGCATAGCGGGTTTCAATCAGTCGCAAGATGGTCTGAGCCGCTGCCGAATACTTATCTGGAATCCACAGATTAAACTTTTGAAATTTTGACCCGGCATAGATGAGGGCACCATTTCCGGTCCATTGATTAATGCCTGATTGCAGGTCGCAGAACACCGTGACTTCATTGCTCGCTTTAGCAGCTTCTAGAAGGCGATCGTAGTCCAAACGCACCGATAGTACCCCGGCTTGAATGCCAAAGTACCGATAGTCCTGTACCACACTGTCCCGAAGATACCACCAGGGAATCAGCGTTGTGTAGTCCCTGCGATTACCGCCCGCATTGGTTGCCGGATTCCAGATAGCTAGTCCTTTGCCTTGAGCCTCAATCTCGGCTTCTATGAATTGACGGTGATAGAGGCGCGATCGTCCGTATTTGACAAAATAGGGACTCCATCCTTCCCGTATGATTCGCACATTAGAATTTTCCTGCTCTCCGTCTTTGTAGACATAACAGAGCAACCGTCCATAGTTGTCCCGATGTTTAACCAGGCAAACCTGGACAGGGTCATTGGTGTCAAATTCGAGATTGACCTGGACATCACCGTTGGGCATTCCTTGTTCATTTGCACCAAAATACTGCTTCGCCCACTTCGATGCCAATATACCCGCATTAGTAACGGGTTTATCGCTTCCATGCTGGCTTTCTTCGGTGTCGAGGCATACAAAACGAATGGATTCTTGCTCGTTATCCAGAAGTACCTTAATTGTGTCACCGTCGATTACTTTGATGAGTTTGAGATTTTTGATAACTGTACCTTTCATTGACGTACCCCCTTATGTATGAACGTTGTGATACTGCACCAAGTTTCAGCCATCTAGCCCAACGCCATCTTCAATCCAGATGGATGCCGTACCACCATCGGCGAGGAAGTCTGCCCAGCCGCTAGAGTCCGTCCACAGACCTTCAGCTTTATCGCCGTAGAGGTTGTAGCGATCTCGAACCACCACAAACCCTTTATCCGTCAGCTTGAGGGTCGCCAGATGGTAAAAGCGTTTGTTGAAGCGGCCAGTATTCATCCGAATCGCTTTGACCGCTCCGTAGGCAGTGTTGATGACGACAGCCATCGCCCCTTTAGCACCGGGGACAAAGCCCATCCGCACCCATCCGGCAACGTTTCGATCGGCATAGTATCGTTCTTCTCCCAGGGCAAATTGCTTCCTCAGTTTCAGCAGCAGATCCAGGTATTCTCTGCCAGGTTTCTGCGCCCGGTGCCAGAGGTTGCCATTTTCAACCCAGTCGAGGGAGCCGTAATAATCCGGGAAGAAGATACAGGGGTACCCCCTGTCCCGCAGGAGGATAAAGGCATAGGCCAGGGGCTTGAACCACTCCTCGACGTGGGAGTTAAAGCCTCTGCCATACTCGTAGTCGTGGTTTTCGACATAGGTAACCGCCAGGGCTGGTTGTTCTGCCATTAACGTTCCCTGGTTGAGCGTGCGCAGGTCGAAGCCTTCTCCCATACGACTGGCGTCTCTGAATTTGAAGTAAAGGGGAAAGTCAAACAGGGTAATGGGTTGAGGATACTCGCCTTCAGCCGTTACGCGGCTAATGTAGGCGTGCAGGGGTTCTGTGGAACCGGCAATGTATTCAGCTACAGCAAACAAGTTTCTGCCCGTCTGCCAGCGTACATGCCCCAGCCATTCCCGCATGTAGTCGGCGCTAATGTGCTTGACGGCATCTAACCTGACCCCATCCAGGTCAAGTTCTTTAGCGAACCAGGTGCCCCAATATTTCATCTCTTCCCGCACATCGTACCGACCATAGTCAAAATCACAGCCGGTGAGATAGTCGTAGTTGCCCTTCTCCTGAGAGACCCAGGATTCAAAATGTTTGTCAGTGGGGATGTATCCTAATTCGTTATACAGGAATCGGTAAATGTATTTGTCTTTTGGGTCATTGAAGACATTGCCGTTTTGGCGAATCTCAGCGGTTGCATCGACGCTGTCAAAGTGTCTGGCTCTCCATTTGAAGGTGGAATATTTGCCTCCCCGTTCGGGGTGATCGAACTTGGTATAGGCTTTGATCTCAATCACACCCCGTTCAAACCCCTCGCCCCAGCGTTCCAAGCTACGGTTGTCTTTTTCGACCCGAATAGCCTGCCAATAGTCGTCTACATCACCTCCAACTTTATGGTTCAGTACAACATCGGCATAAACCTGAATGCGTTTCTGGGTGCCATCACCATGAAGCGATCGCACCGCCTCAACTAGCTCTGACTTAGTGCCGTATTTGGTTCTGGCTGTGGTCTCCCGAGCGGGGATAAATTCACCCAAATCAAAATGATCGTAGACATCGTAGCCAACGCTATTGCTGCGGTTAAATGCGGCTTTGTAAGCGGGGGGAATCCAGATGGCATCGATACCAATGGTTCTGAAATGATTGGCTTCGTCTCTGAGAAATTGCCACAGGCTACGGTTACGACTTTCGGGAAAATCTGGTTTGAGGAACCAGTGGAAGCCCTGTAGCATGACACCGTTGATGTTGGCGGACATATTACACCTCGTTGTTTGCGTCGTGACGGTCGGGTTCTTTCTGGCGATCGCTGGTCAAAGAGCAAATAGCGATCACCCCTATTTCTGTTCAAAAATTGCGATCGCCTTCCTTTCCTTTCAATCTGAAGATCGCATCCTTGTCAAGTCGATCTGCTCAATGGAATTTCACCTCTCCCGTTTCAAAATCCAGGTATTTACTCACCCTCGCCTACAGGTTCTTTCGATGTTGACAAGGAGCCGCGACCTTGGGCGAAATAAATGTAGACTGGTTTCTCATTGCGTAAAACGTCCAACACATTTTCAAACATTGCTGAGGGGAGGTGCATCCTAATAATACCTCCACTCTCAGAATCATTTTCAAACGTCATACCGGGGTCATTAAATCTGAGAAAGGCAACAGTATTGCCATTGGACCCATAGAGTGCAATTTGTGCCCGATTGGTTTGGTACCCTTCAGGACTACCGTAAAACAAGATGTGATAGCTGACGACTTCAGTTGTCATAATAGCCTCCTCAACAATAGTTACTCCAATACATGCTCGAATTTTTTCGTCCGTAACAGAGCCGATGATTTTCTTTGTTTTTAGATCGACAAAGTTTACTGCACCACCTGAACTGCCACCCTGACATGCCACCACGAGTTGATGTTCTTTTTCATCGATTACGCAGTGTGAGGACGGCCCGTCTAGCTCTTCAACTTCAACCACTTCCTTGGAGTTAAGATCCACGATATAGACTGATGGCTTTACTAAGTTACAAATGTAAGCAGTTGCACTATTGCTATCCAGTGATATACCGAAGAGTTTTTCCCCCACTTTGATCCGATCGGTTACCATACGGCTTGTGATATCGACTACTAGCAACTCACCTGTATTGAAATCGGTGACATAGCATATATGGTTGCCTGAAAACTTTACGTCGAAGGGATGATAAATGTTAGGGTCACCCAGTGAAATGGAGACCTTTTCTAAGCTGGTGACAGGATTCTTCTCAAGATCGAATACCGATAAATCTGCACTCATCCTGTTCGTTGCGACCAAGTATTTTCCGTCGCCCGAAATATCTAAGTGTACGGTTGCGAGTCCCGCAGGAAGTGAGGAGAGCTTCTCCAGTGTCGTCCCATCGTGAACGTGGACGTAACCCTGCTCTGTATTTTCATCAGCCACAAACAAGATATCCCGCTTGCGATCATAGGCGATTCCTTCTGGAATCGCAGTCCTAGGATACTGAATTTTCTGGGTAATATCTAATGTGTTGAGATCGACAAGTTCTAGGAGGGCATCTTCTTCTTTACGATCAAGATTGTGCAGGGTTACTATCAACTTTCCCTGTGCGTGAGGGTAGCAACGAGAGAAGATAGGATATTTTCCGACCTTAATGTTTTTCACAAGGGTACGGTTGTCAAGATCGATGACAGATACACTCTCTGCCATCAGGTTACAGACGTAGGCTGACCGTCTTGGCATAATTTCATCACTGGTTTTCGTAATTTTTTCTTGATTTTATTGATACTTTTCTACTTTCAAGAACAATGACTGTGCCTTTCATTAGCCCTCCTCCTGGTTCGTGGACATTGTTAGTCTAAAATTTGAGTAGAAAATAGCTGGTCTCACATGAGACCAGTGGAATATCGGTTGAGAAAACTAGTCAAATGATAAGAGATCTAGTTCACTCAGTGGGGAGTGGAGGAGGGGCTCCTTCTAGTCCGAAGGTCGCACCACTCGTTCCGGTCATGGCTTCGAGTTCACTTAAAGAAGGAGGGGCTCCTTCTAGTCCGAAGGTCGTGCCACTCGTTCCGGTCATGGCTTTCAGTTGAGTCAGAACAGGAAGCAGAACTTCTTGACTGGAATCTGAAGAGAATGTTATTGAGAAAAATGACATGGTATAAGCCTCGCAGATTTGCAAAAATGAGGTTGCTAATTAGCACTATGGTCTAGCATCAAACCTAATTATTCGAGATGTCTATTAGCAACCCCCAGAGTAATAATCATTTCAACTAAAGCATATATGCCGCAATAATCATTCCATTATTATCGATATACACGCAAACTTGACGCTTACTAGCTTGAGCAACTGCCAGAATATCCAACACATTACTAACCCCATCAGGAGAGGTTGGGGCGATCTGTTTCCACCCGCTTATCCCCTCAAGTATCGCGTATGCTAGCTTGGCGTTGACGTGAGCGTAGGTATTGAGTACGAGTTTGTTGCAGTACCACATGGTAATATTCCTCCGTTTATTGATAAAGAATTCTTGAATTTTGCCCTCTATAGAGCTGCAAAGACTTTGTGCTTTTCCCGTCTTTTACCTACAGCATGTATGCCGCATAAATCTGTCCATCGGTACCAATGTACGCAGAGACTTGGTGTCCATTGGCTTGTGCAACCTTAAGGATATGTAATACGTTAGAAACCCCATCAGGTGAGACTGGGGCAATCTGTTTCCACCCGCTTATCCCCTCAAGTATCGCGTATGCTAGCTTAGCGTTGACGTGACCATATGTATCAATCACTTTCTTGGTTATCCATCCTGATGTAGCAGGTGTGACGAAGGTCATGGTCACTGCTGGCGCGGAAATCTGAGTGATATTCAAGCCGGAGTTACTCCCATCCCACCATTTGCTGCTGGGACTGGTGCTATCAGAGAACTCAGTCTTATAAGGGGAACCGAACAGATCTTCGCTGTCACCCCCATTAACCCCTTTCTCCAGATCGAAGCGGTTGTCTGCCTGTTCCAAAGAACATTCGTAGTGTTGGCTGGGAGTCATCTGTTGATTTTCATTACTACCCTGTTCATCAACATGCCAGATAGCCAGTCCCGCATCAGGCAAGAAAGTATCCCGGCTTGTCTTTTGCCTGTTCTCAACGATGAAATACTCCGTCGCGCTTTTGGCATAGACGTAAAATTCATTGTTGGCAGCAGAGAGGCTTGCCGCGATCCCCGGCGTTATCGCTGTAACCTTTGTTGCCCAGCCAGCTTCATTTTTCAGGTAGGCGCAGACTTGCACAGGGTTTTTATCATTGCCACCAAAACACATGAGGCAAAAATTACCTACCCCATATGATTTAACTCCATCAAATCCATAATCGTACAAATCAGGATAACTGCAGATCATGTGACCATTTTCATGACAGAAGGTTCTCAAAGTCAGTTCACTACCCATATTGGTAATTTGGTAGTCATTCAACTTCTTCCCGCCTCCTGCATCGTAGGGAGATGCCAAGCTCGAGGAGTGTGGCCAGAGACCTTCAGACCAATTATTAACCCTCGGTCCGACGTAAAACACGTTCAAGGCATAGACATAGCCGCTACTGTCACTACTCAGTTGACTGAAGTTAAAACCTTGGGATTTGAGAGAATTAAGTGCTTCAACGATTAGTTCCCTGGCTCGAGTACCATAGGAAATCGCTGGGTCGGTATAGTATGAGCGGTTATGGGCAGCCGTGTAATATTGCGTCACGACATTGGTGTAAGTTAATTTACCCTGCGAATTGTCGTAGAAGTAATCACGCACTGACCCATTATTGCCAAACCCGTTGTAACCCGGTAGGTTACAGAAGTTACTCACCTCTTGCTGGGAAATGGTTGCAGAAACGTCAGGGAACTGGATCAAGATACATAATCCGACATAGTTTCCGACTGTTACGGTAGAGAGCGGCATCGCCTCAGCTGCCGTGGTCGGCATTATTCCCCGTAATTGAGTTTTTTTTTGCTCGCGACGGACTTGCCAGCGGCTTGGCTCTTCTTGCAGCATCGATGCGCTTTGAGCTTTTTGTTTCGCGCGCTCTCGCCGGATGCGGATGTGCGGTTGAAGACCCAAGCTTTGTGGATCTACTTCGCCTACTTTGGCATCAGTCGGCAAAAGCTCATTTTTATCCTCGGAAAGCTGTGCGTATTTGTAAAAGCCCGTTTCAGGGTCTTTAACTACAGTATAGCCATCAAGAGTTTCAAAGACAGCGTAATACTGGTTGCCCGACCCCCTAACCTGGATAGTGCTGCCGTCAGGATTGGTGAAAGTAAATTCCTCGTCAATGAATGGCGTACTCATAGTTATGTTCTCCCTTGGAGAAAAATTTTTGATCCGTCAATAAGAAGTCATGTTAAACAGTTTGTCTAAGCAGCTTTTCAAAAGCTGGATGGCATATCTAAATCTAATAGTCCTCAAAATAAACTTTGGAAACAATACGACGATCCGCGTATAGGATCATGACGAAATTGCAACAAACGAGCCTTTGAGCAGCCCCAACTTTTCCAGAGCAAACATCACGGCACCCGTCCGAGTTTGCACACCCAGTTTTTTGTAAAGATTCTCCAGATGTTTTCGCACCGTTCCTTCACAGCAACCCAGCACTTTAGCAATTCTGGCATTGCTTTTATCTTTGGTTATCCAAGACAGCACCTCTGCCTCGCGCTGGGTGAGTCCTAGCAATTCCAGAGCAGCAATAGAGAAGGATTGCAATTCTTGTTCTTCCAACAATATGAGATATTGCTCCCTGATAAGCTGCTACGCATCTTAAGTACAAAGGTAAACAGGGGGATGGCACATTTTCATTGAATGTGAGAGTCTAGGTTGGGTAAAAGGAAGTGAAACCCAATGACTTCATTGAGTGAGTGAAGTATGAAGTATTAGGTAAAGCTTGAAGTAACTGGGCGGAATTAAACGTAGGATGGGTTAGCGCAGCGTAACCTATGCAGGTGTTGGGTTTCATACTTCAACCCAACCTACGATTAATTAGTCCTACTAGAAAGTTGATATCCCGAATCGAAGTTCCGGTAGCAAACGCCATCACGTCATCTTTGAAGAAGATTCCTGTCATTCCGGCAGGAAGCTGCTGCGGTAGAGGGGCAGAGTAGGAAGTGGGTTTCTTTACGAGTCATTAGGTCTATTGCAATTGTCATCATCAGCTCCTGTGTCTATGTGGAAACGCATTTTGCAGGGAATCTTATTTTGGAAATTCGTTCTCAACTATTTTGAAGAGATCGCTATTTAAGAAAAGTTTACCAGAATTTAGCAGCCATCGCTCCAAATCTCGATTTTGATCGCTGTAATAGACCTTCGTGTCACCGACTAATATCTGCACTATCCCGTTTTGAATGTGAACTAGACTCTGTTCTTTCCCTTTCGCCACTTGAACGATGAAGCCACGATAACCGAGATGAGTAGAGAGAGCTTTGGGTGGAGCTTGAGGCAACGTAGCGAGTTTTTTGAGAAAAAGAACCCCCTCTTGAGGAGACAAAAGCCAGGTGGGATTGGGATTACCCGAAAAGATATCCAATTCTACTTCAAACTTGGCTGACATGACTATAGCTCCTTTTGGTGTCGCGGGTATGTCCTGTGTTGGCATTAACAATGGCGATAACAGACTACAGGCTGACAAGCTTAGTGTCAACAGAAGCCAAGCACAGATTGACATACCCCCATCTCTAGGCAACAAAGGCAGTGCTGTTATTTTGGTAGAAATAACCACAAAAATTCGTGTAATTGCCTCGGCAACAGTTATTTGGCGCGTAACCACTTCCGTTCACCTGATAAATGGCATGACCACAATCATCAGTGTATTTGGCTGGCGTACCTCCTGGTTTGTGACCCCACCACCAATTAGGACTACCCGTGACCAGCCGATAGAAGTGATAATCATAATTGGGCCAAATGACTAAAACAATCGTTAATCCGTTCGGCTGACATCCATCCTTCCAACCATCCGCGTAAAGACCCTCGATCACTCCGCTACAGGTAATGGATGTGGCTGGATGACCCCCGCGCCGACCCGGCAGAGCGTAGCGGACATCGGCCCGATGATTACTGGCAAAGCAATAGCAGTTATTTTTCGTCACATGGGCAGGGTCATTGAAAAAGTCGGCATTGGCACTGAAGTAATTGGAACCGCAAGCCCACCAGGTCACACCCTCAGCCACTAGGTCCCCTCCCCCTGGAATATCCGCGCCTTCTCCCGTGACGGTGGGAAAATAGCCATATTCAAGGTTGTTTTCCACGCCGAGAATAGTGGAGCTAACCGGATCAACCACTTCACGGGAGGATTGGACTAAGGCGACCCCACTGGCCGCAACTTCGAGCAATTCGTCCGTGACTCGGCTCTGTTTATGTTTCATCTGCGACGTTTGCAGGAGCCATGCGGCGGCAGCTTGCGCGGCCGGTTTACTTCCAACCCGAAACTCATTCGGGAGGGAACTGCCCGATTCCAAGAGGGTCTTACTCCAGAGGCTGTCGTCTGTCTTGATCTCGCGGACGATTATGCCACGATAGCCCAAGCTAAACTGTTCGTCAAGGGAATGGGTCGGTGAAATTTGTGTTGGCTCGGCCATAATGTGATCGAGCAGTTCCTTCTCTTCTTTTTCAGATAAAAGCCACTTAGGATTAGGCATCCCAGAAAAAATATCGAGTTCTACTTCTAACACGATCAATGTCCTCGCTAATTTGTGAAAAATCGCAATTAATGTTGTTTCTAAAAAGCTTCAATTGGGCCCGTTACTTCACCACGCACTGGCACTCCTTCTAACTCCCTCGGTAAGCGGTCTAACACTCCAGTATCAATGACCCCAATGATAATGGCTTCTCTTATTGGCTCAACCATTCGATGGGATACCATAACTACTCCCGGGATCGCCAGCAGATCAGCTTCGTGGCGACGAAGGATGCTCTCTATCGGGCTATCTGGGGAAGACAGGGTTGGCGAATACTCTCGCGGCCCCATCTCAAGTCCGAGATCGGCCAGGTTAGGTATTTGGAATTGTGGTTGTTCAGAATTAGTCATAAAAAGCTCCACGGGATCATCATCATCTCGATCCTAGCGTAAAATGCTGTTGGCGAGGCTCTGCTTCGTGGGGGAGCCGAGGTAACTAAACCGGATTTAGTATTAGGTGTACAGGCGAATGTCTAGAGCAGCAAGGACTCGCTGAATCTTGTTAGCGAAGGTATAGGCACCACCTCCAGCGAACAATAAGCCGACAGGAGCCCAACGATTATCCCAAGTCCAAATCAAGGAGCCAGAGTCGCCGCCAGCACTAAAAGGCGCGGAGGATGTGCCTTGAATCGTCAGTTGGTCTTTGAAAACTGCCACGCGCCCCCCTCCGTAGTTCACGCTGATCGTTGCCGATAGATCCTTAATGCGGCCCTGGGTGAGATTAGTTGTCCGTCCCGTCTTTCCAACAATTTGGTTAATCACTGGTGCCACTGGTGTGCTACTGACCTGGAAGTAAATCTCTTGTCCACCGCTCTCATACTTCAACTCGCGGCGCACCCGCTCTGGCCAGGCCCAAGCTGTCGCACAATCAACATAGTTGGTTCCACCCGCGAAATTGATCGGCACCCAAGATTCTAGAATGGCAACCAAGTCAGCAGGATTTTGTCCGCCGTCGTAGGGCCCTGGCTGAAGAATATTGGCACCAACGGGCCCCTGATTCGAGTTAGCTAACACATGGTTGTTGCTAAGAATCAAGATCCGACTGGAACGGGGAGGGCGATTGCCCGTACTCAAACAACCAAGTGTACCTGCCGTGATGGCATAATGACCCACAGAAACGCCTCCAGGAGCGGGTCGAAAGCGAGCGCGCTGATTGAGTGCATCGATGTGACCTGTGGGGATTTGATTAATGGACAACTCCGAGAGAGAGCGCGTTCCAGCCACGGCAGACACTTCGCCCAACAACTGATCTACACTCAAGGTATCAAGGGTATAGATATTGAGCGACATCTTTCCGAGTATGGGATTCGTGCTGAGACCCGAAAGTATCGATTCGGGATCGGGGAAGCCAATACCCACTCCCACAATATTAGAGCCACCTGCTTCCTGTGCTGAGAGGGTAGATGAAGCGATCGCTTTTGTCGAGGCGATCAAGCTTTTCTCGATCTCGTCTTTTAAGGCAAGTAAATCCGCATCTACCTCGGCAAGCACTTCTTGAAGGGCTTGTTCCACTGCTTCGGCCTGCAAACTCCCCTCATTAATCTCTGGTGGTAAGAATCCTTCCATTCCTGTCTGACCCTGAGTTAGGGATTCTTGGGGATTTGAGCTTCCAGGATTGGTAAATTCTTGTGGTGCGTTCGACATGATACTGAATCTCCATCTGTATAAAAGCACTAAACCTTTCAATCTTTGACGGGTCAGATTCCCCGCCCCAAGGGGCGGGGAATCTGACCGAAAAGAAAGGGAATTTGATACCCCGTCTGCTTGCAGCGGGGTCGTTCATTCAAATGCTCACAAAAATAGCTTCCAGGAGCAATACGACGATCCGCGTATAGGATTATGACGAAATTGCAACAAACGAGCCTTTGAGCAGCCCCAACTTTTCCAGAGCCACCATCACGGCACCCGTTCGGGTTTGGACATCCAGTTTTTTGTAAAGATTCTCCAAATGTTTTCGCACCGTTCCTTCACAGCAACCCAGCACTCTAGCAATTCCAGCATTGCTTTTATCTTTGGCAATCCAAAACAGAACCTCTGCCTCGCGTTTGGTGAGTCCTAGCAATTCCAGCGCCGCAATTGAGAAAGATAGCGTTTTTTGTTCCTCCAGTAGCAAGAGATAGTACTCCCCGATCGGATCGGGAATGAAATGGATGACAAGCCTTCGTCCTGCTAGCTCTATGTGCAAGGGTAAATAGGTGGATGACTCATTTTCATTAAATGTGAGTTGTGCAATCTGATGCTTGAACCAATGTTGTAAAGATTCTGGCAATGAGTGTGGGGCACGGGGTAAAAAACACTGACTCAACAGTTGTTCTGCCCGTTTGGTCATGAACTGCACCTGCCCATTGATCGCCACTCCGATCGCTCCACCCCGCTCCAAAGCTTGCTTGAATTGCGTCGGTATTTGCCGACTTTGGCTGAATGCAGGGTTCTTCTCCTCTGCCTGCATCAGGTGGGGACGCAGGAGGTTCAGGATACAGCGATCGCACTGTGTGAGATTCGGGCGATCGAAACTTAACGAGATATCTTGCTGTAATGCCATATGCTCCTTCGCTATTCAAAAAACGCAAGCCCTGTGACACAAACGGTAATCAACTTTGCTTTCCCAATGCCAGCTTCAACCCTCACCGATTGACTAATCTGTGCAGTATCCGTCGAATAAAAACGCTCCAAAACATCTTCTATTTGGGGCAATTCATTGTCAATCGTTCCCCAAACCGTTTGGGGCTGGTTTCATATCTGTATTACTCACCAGTAGCATCTCCTTGGGGTTGAGAATTTGTGACCAAGGCACCATTTCAAGAAAGCTAAAGCAAACCCCATCATTGGGTACCGAAATTAGCCGCAAGTACTAACGATCGCGATGCAACACGCTATTTTGTTGGCAAATTTTCAAGACTTTGGCGAGTTCCTGGTGAACTGAATTGTCCTCATCAATGCAAGGTAGACCCTGCATCCGAAACACCCCATATTCGAGCCGGACTATGGATCCTCAGATGTAGCGTTTGGTGCTGCTACATCCCCCTTCCTCAAAATTCTCCTCACTGCTTCTTGTGTGTTTAAGGGGCTTACTTAATTTCTAAAAGATTTAAAATCAACTTAAGTTAAGGTTTGTATTTGTATCTTCTATATATGCTGAAATTTGTTCTGCCGATTACAACTTTCACCTCCCTTTACCGGAAATAAATATAGAAATAAAGTCATTATTTATAAAGTGCTTCTATCAAGATATCGTTTTTGAGGATTATAGGTATTTCCAATCCACTTCAAATTATATGCTGCGATTTTTATTTTGGTCATGAATATTTCCAATTTGATAAACTTTGATACTTATCTCAACAAAGATTTGCTTCTTACAGGGAGAATTTAATAGCAAAACGCCCGAACTCTTGCTGTCTAGCCTTTGCGGTCGGGATTGTAGCTGTTACCTCAATTAAGCAATTGCCAAATTTCTGCTACAAATGCATGTTTTTGTGAGGAACTCGTGAGGAATTTGAGAACTCAACCACTCTGGACTGAAAGTCCAGAGGTTGGAAAGGGACTAAAAGTCCCAAGAGTCGGTTTATGGCAAACATATCGATCTGTCATCCCGTACATTCTGAATAGAAGTGTGTAGCAGCTAAAGCCTCCCACTAAAGTGGGTAGTT
>CALRKB020000061.1:0-31128 GCA_943367755.1 Rhizobium sp. Q54
AATCTAAACCCGTGAATATTCCCAAAATTACTGTCATGATCGATCATGGCTATAATCTCAAACATCTAACTCAAGAACTAGAGTCAATTTATCCACAGATTATGACTAAGATTAGGTTTCAGGTTTCACCTAAACCATCAAAAGAGGAAAAAGCAGCACAAGGGAAATCTGGTTTTGCAGTTATTCCCATGCGGTGGATTGTGGAAAGATCCAATGCTTGGGTGGAGAGATGTAAAAGCTTGGTCAAGAACTTTGACAGAACTCTAGCTAATGCTGAGGCTAAACTCAATCTTTGCTTTATCCAGCTTATGCTTAAGCGCCTTGCGGCTGCTTCCTAAGATACCAAATGGGTTCTATATCAGCAACGTGAACGAGTCAAGTATCAATCCGACTAAGCCTATTGAGTTTGTTGTGGAGGTCAAGAGTCTGGAGAGCTTGAACATAGATGGGGTTGGCAGTATTGAAGCTCATGGTATTCAAGGTAAGCGGTTGTCGGTTTCGCCAGTCTCCAAAATTCCTAGCTTTACAGCAGGAACAACTTTAGTGGTGAAATGAATTCGAACAAAGTTGTGAACCAACCAAAACACATCGAGTGTTCTTTGTAGGTTTCCTCTCGATTTGGCATAGGTGTTAGTTTTTCGCCGAAAGGCGGCATTGCGTCGCCTCATAGAGGCATTAAAAGCTTCAAGATGATTGGCATGGATTTCTTGCTGCGTTACCTGATGAGCCGTTTGAGGATGCTCAGGGACAGGAGCTTGATACTTTTGGCGTTGACACCCCGATCGCTTTTTGGAACCTTTGTTTTTCAGTCGGACTCTGACGCCTTTGGGCAGTCGCTTGAGAGGACGTCCCGGTTTGCCATTGCGAATGACTTCATGGCAAATTTCAAACAGCAAGTTGCCATAACGACGTTCTCCATCGGTGAACAGACTCAAACTATCCGTTTGCTCAATCACTTGGGCCAAGCATGCTAACGCCTGGTTAAACAGTTGCTGGTCTTTGCGCCCACAGTGCAATTCCCAGAGGAATCGGCTTCCTCGCTCCATAAGAACAATAGTCCATCCTTGAGAATCTGAGGGAGGTTTGTTTTTATCAACCTTGGTGTAAAGCTCATCCCCTTCTATTTCCTGGTGAATAAACTGATGAAGCAAGGAATAGAGCATCAGGGTTGGCTTGAGGCCACCTAAGCGCCTCTCCCAATCGATAACGCTTTTCTTCGATACGTTATGAGCGCGGGACGTGGCGTTTAGACTCATCCCTTCGCTTCTTGCTTTGAGAATCGTGATAATCCGACTCAACGGGGTAGTCAGTCCTGAGATTGGGGTTGCAAAGGTTTCACTGAAATAGATATCGCATTCAAGGCAATGGTAGATTGTTCGATCACCGTAAACCTGCGTTTTATAGCGGGTGTGGGGGCGAATCTCATTGTTACCACAGCAAGGACATGGATGTGAGAAAAAATCCATCACGCAACTGAATTTAGATTGTTGTAACTCCTGATCGCTCTAAATTATATGCAGTAAAGGTTTTTCTGTCCCATGCGGCGGAACCAGTGCCATCATCCGCTAAAGATGTATTAGCAACCTCAATCACTAAAGTTGGTGGAGGGTAAATATCAAGATCGATAATGCCAGATCCCCAGACCACAACGCCGACATTCTCCCCAATATAATAGGATGCATCCGGTTGTGCTTCTCTAAAGCCAGTTTTACGGTAGGTGCAGTTATCTCTGCCATTAATATCGATACCTTTAAGCGTGGCAAACAAGTTGACTGCAAACATAATGATTGAATGATCTAGCGAGTGCGCATCTCCAACTGGTGGCATTTCTATCCTCATTTTGTCATTGTAATAGTAGCCCTTTGCTTTTTCGCACTCAGGCGCAGCGATCGCCTTGATATACTCATCCCAAGTCGCAGTTACCCATCTATCGGTTCGTAGTTTTGTTAGCAAGTCACTCATGGTTATCACCATTAGATATTTAGATCGCAAAATTAACTAGCTTCCCAGGCACAACAATTACTTTCTTGATTTCCTGGCCATCTAGATATCGCTTTGCTATATCGGATTCACGGGCATAGGCTTCAAGCGCTATCTTGTCCGCACCCGCAGGTACCTGAATATTTCCTCTCACCTTGCCATTCACCTGAATCACCAATGTGATTTCATCTACGACTAAAGCTTCTGGATTGAACTCCAGCCAGGTCTGAGTATGAATAGAATCTGGATGACCAAGTAGTGACCATAATTCATCTGCAATATGCGGTGCAAAGGGAGCCATGAGGATCAACAAAGATTCAATTCCTTCCTTATAGGTAGCGGTAGTCTTATCCTGGCTATCCTGCAAAGCATTACTCAACTTCATCAGTTCGGAAATTGCCGTATTAAACTGATAGTCACCATTTAAGTCTTCGCTGACTTCTTTAATCGCTGTATGAATCGCTCTGCGCAAATTCTTATCTACTGCCGTGGTTGTCTTACTAGCTGTCTCACATTTGCTAGCAAAGTCTGCTACTAAGCGCCAGACGCGGTTTAAGAAACGGAATTGTCCTTCCACATCAGCACTATCCCATTCCAAATCCTTCTCGGGTGGAGCTTTGAATAAAGTGAGCATACGGACAGTATCAGCCCCATACTTAGCAATCACATCGCCAGGGCTAACGCCGTTATACTTCGATTTGGACATCTTTTCGTACACCCGCACCAACGCATCGCCCGTATCGGGATCGACCATTTGTTCGGGATTGACTAAATCAGAAGGAATGAACTTACCAGTTTTGGGATTCTTATAAGTTAATCCCTGTACCATACCCTGAGTTAAGAGCCTTTGGAATGGTTCATCGAATTTGAGGAGGCCGCGATCGCGTAATACCTTAGTAAAAAAGCGCGAGTAGAGTAAATGCAAAATCGCATGTTCCACACCACCCACGTATTGATCGACGGGCATCCAATCATTCACTTGATCGAGGTCGAATACTGCTTTCTCATTCTTGGCATCGGTAAAGCGGAGATAATACCAGGATGAATCCATAAATGTATCCATCGTATCGGTCTCACGCTTGGCAGGCGTGCCGCAGGTAGGACAGGGCACATTCACCCAATTTTCCAATTGCGCTAATGGATTGCCACCTCTACCAGTGAATTTCACATCTTCAGGTAACTGCACGGGCAAGTCAGCTTCTGGCACTGGCACAACACCACAGCTAGGGCAATGAATCACCGGAATTGGACACCCCCAGTAACGCTGGCGAGAAATCAACCAATCACGCAGGCGATACTGCACGCGGGCTTTGCCCCAACCCTCACGCTCAGCAAGTTCGATGATTTTGGTCTTGGCTGTGGGCGATTCCAAGCCGTCAAATTCGCCAGAATTGACCATAATCCCAGGTTCGATGTAAGCCGCAGCTAGCTCCTGAGATGCGTCGGCAGTCGGCACAATTACGGTTTGAATTGGTAAACCATACTGCTTGGCAAAAGCAAAATCCCTCACATCATGGGCTGGCACACCCATCACTGCGCCTGTACCATATTCGTACAGCACGTAGTCAGCAATCCAGATTGGTACTTCCTTACCTGTAAAGGGATTAGTCACTACTGCCCCAGTTGGTACGCCACGCTTAGGTTTGTCTTCAGCGGTGCGATCAATTTCACTAATATTTGCTACTTCCGCCACAAATGCTTCCACCGTTGCAGCTTGTGCCGATGTGGTCAGATCTTTCACAAACGGATGTTCTGGTGCCAGCACCACATAGGTAACGCCATAAACCGTATCGGGACGCGTCGTGAAAACGGTAATGTTATTGGGTTGCTTTTGCTTGCCCTTAGTTTTGATTGGGAAGTTGAGTTCAGCACCGACTGATTTACCAATCCAGTTGGCCTGCATGGTTTTGACCCGCTCTGGCCAATGGGGCAATTTGTCGAGATCTTGCAATAATTGCTCGGCGTAGTTGGTGATTTTGAGGAACCACTGGCGTAACTGACGCTTTTCCACCTTGGCTCCCGATCGCCAGGATTTCCCCTCATTATCTACCTGTTCGTTCGCCAGCACTGTTTGGTCGATGGGATCCCAGTTAACTGTAGCTTCTTTTTGGTAAGCCAAACCGGCTTGAAAAAACTGCAAAAACAACCACTGCGTCCAGCGGTAGTAGTTTGGCAAACAAGTTGTAACCTCACGATCCCAGTCGTAGGATAGCCCCATTTGTTTGAGTTGCGATCGCATCTGGGTCACGTTCTGCAATGTCCAACCGACAGGATGAATACCGCGATCAATCGCCGCATTTTCGGCGGGCAGGCCAAACGCATCCCAACCCATTGGTTGCAAGACGCGGTAGCCCTGCATGCGTTTGAGGCGAGCCACGACATCAGTAATCACGTAGTTGCGCGTGTGACCGACGTGCAGGTTACCGGAAGGATAGGGAAACATGGACAGGGCATAAAACTTGGGACGTTCGTCTGCAACTGGCGTGCGATCGAGGTTTTTGGCTTCCCAGATTTTTTGCCATTTCGGTTCAAGTTCTTGCGGAGTGTACTTTGTTTCCATATCGTCGGTTGCGGATTGTAGGCAAAAATAAATAATCGAGCTAGAAATTATGGATCTCAAGTTGCGTCGAGAAACTTAGCCAGATAGATCTCTAGTCTACCCGCAAGCAGTTAAATTAAGCTTTAAAAACCTGGTTAGCCCACCGTGATATGATGCTGAGCTTATTAGTTTTAGTTAGGGATTCAGTTACTAGATATAAGCTAACGGACTAACGGAAAAAGCGCGGTGTAAATCCTACGCTGTCGTACAACAGAGGATTCAGTTAAGATTGTGAGGGATGAATCCTGGCAGTCTGATTTGAGGAAAGCTATGCAGCCTAAAGCCGTACAAACCGTTGTCAAAGATGAATACAACGACAACTTAATCGATCGCCTGTTTATCTGGCTGTTTTCTCGCAAGATGTCTCAGGCACTGGGTACGGGAACCAAAGTCAGCGGCTACGGTGGTTTTGTGGATTTGTCGAAACAAATTATGCAGGGACGTAATGCCCAAGAGCAGCAAGTACTTGTGGCCCAAGTGCTGCAATCTTTAGTGCCTGCTCCGGTGCTGTGGGCGATTCGGACGTTTACCTCTCCTACGCGGCTGGTGTGTGTGCTCAATGCGTGGTTTGCTGCCCAATTGTTTGAGTGGTTGGTGGGGCCGTGTGAGGTGGCTGAAGCTGAAGTTAATTTGGCGGATGGCACGGTGCGATCGCAACCCTCTGCTGTCAATATTAAAAAATGTCGTTACCTTGTAGACAGCGGCTGTGTGGGCATGTGCGTGAATATGTGTAAAGTGCCTACCCAAACCTTTTTTACGGAAAAGTTTGGGATCCCCCTCACCATGACCCCAAACTTTGAAGATCTCAGTTGCAAGATGGTTTTTGGACAAGCATACCCAACCCCAGAAACAGATCCTGCCTATAACCAACCATGCTTAGAACAATGCCCAACCGCAAGACTGACAGCCGACGCTTGCCATAGGCTAAATTGACGGAGCGCGCGCATATTGCTTAGTGGAGATTTAAACCCGTTTCTTTTAACTCGAACACTTGGACTGTACTATCCAAAACTTCAGCGGCGCAATAAAGCTTCAAAACTGTGGTCAGTTCCCCATGATATGATATCCAAGCTTATCGGCTCTAGTAGGGATCAGCTACTAGAGGTAACGGGGAAAGAGCGGTGTAAATCCGACGCTGTCCCGCAACTGTAAATTCAGTCACCAACTTAGTCAGTTATCAGATTTCTTGCTAACTGTTCACTATTAACGATTCACTGAAAAGTCAGAATGCTCGCCGATGCAAAGATAAACATCCAATTAAACCTTCAATCTTTCTGCGAGGTACAGATGATCGGCAAACAATTTACTGACAGGAGATCGCTGAGATCGATCCTGTATTCAACCGTCCTTTTTGGTGCTTGCCTGTGGCTGCTGACAGCATCTCCAGCTAATGCCCACCATGCGATGGGAGGCAAAATGCCCGCCAATTTCTTTGACGGTTTTTTGTCTGGCTTAGCACATCCCGTGATTGGACTTGATCATTTGGCATTTGTGATCGCTGTTGGTTTGTTGGCAGCGCGACTACAACAAGGGATCTGGCTACCCATTGCTTTTTTGTCTACCGCTCTGGTTGGTTCGGGGTTGCACCTGATGCAAGTTAACTTACCAATTGTCGAGTTTTGCGTTTCAGGTTCTGTGTTGATCTTTGGCGTGCTTTTAGCAATGAAGCGTAGTCTTAGTTTTGCAGTAATACTTGGTTTAGGGGCGATCGCGGGTTTGTTTCATGGCTATGCTTATGCGGAGTCTATATTTGGAGCTGAAACCACTCCTTTGTTCGCTTATTTACTAGGATTTACTACGATCCAACTGGTAATTAGCTTATCGGCTTGGTCTATTGGCAAACGATTACACTTCGGAGATGCCAACGGTTTACCGCTAAGATTTGCGGGGTTTACCATTATTGGTGTAGGTGCGACTTTTTTGAGTTCGCTCATTGTGAATAACCTTTTCCCACTCCCTCCAACTCCGTAGCAGCAGCGTTCTAGCCTTGGAAAGACAGACTGTTGACGTTGGTACTAAGAACAACTTCGCAGTCTGCGGCAACCTATACCGCCAGTATTTTGGCTCATTGAGGTAGCTGGTCATCCCAAATTACAGTTGCTCTAAAACTTCAAAACCGAGCGAAGACCCAACAATCCGACCAGGTGTAGTGAATGTGTCCTGCCACCATGCTAGCCTCTGCGGCGCGTTCGGATCGATCGCTAGATTCATGGCAAGACGGGGAGCTACGATCGCTGAGTTAATTGCCTGTTCTGGCTGGCAAACATCCCAATAGATGAGATTCTTGACGGAGTTGAGCAGAGGAAGGGTTGTCCCTGAGAGGGTGCCATCGGGTAATCTGGCAATGCCCTTGGTGACGGTGATTAGGCGATCGTCCCAAGGGTGATCGCCATCGGGCAAACCAAGGGGTGCAAGTGCATCGCTAACCAGAAAAATTCTGTTAGTCATCCGATAAAGCAGTTTGACCATCTGCGGTGAAACATGAACACCATCGGCAATTAAGCCGCACCAAACCTGATCGCTTAATATTGCTTCTCCTAATAAACCAACATCACGATGATGTAGACTAGGCATAGCGTTAAAGGCATGAGTCACCATTGTTGCGCCTTGATAGATTGCTGCTTTCGTTTGTTCGGCATTAGCAGTAGAGTGCCCTAAACTAACGACGATTTGGCGATCGCGTAAATATTGAATCGTTGCACCTGTGGGATCGAGTTCGGGCGCGAGGGTGACGAGTTTAATAATTTCAGTGTAATCGCCCAATACTTGCCGTAACGTATCGAGATTCAGCGGTAATAGATGTTGCTGAGGATGTGCACCGCGCTTATCGGGATGTAGAAAAGGTCCTTCAAGATGTATGCCTAAAATTTCCGCTTCGCGAGGCTGCGGATTTTGTTTTTGTTGGGCGATCGCTGCGGCTAGAAAGAATAGAGATCGATGCGTTTGCTCAATTGATGCCGTAACAAGGGTGGGTAAAAATCCATCGATGCCCTGTTGATATAAGAAACGACAAATTTCTGGTAACTTAGCCGCGCGATCGCGATTTAGGTGATTAAAAGGAACGCCTAATGCTCCGTTAATTTGGAGATCGATCGCACCTTGAGAAGGACTGAGGACTCGGTGCAAACCTGTCATGGTTCAATGTTAGTAGGATGGAAGATCGGAAAAATAAAGCTTGCTTGCAGCAGAATCACTAAGAGCAATTTCACAGTCTGTTTTGATTTGCTGCTTTAACGCATCTAACGAATCAAACTTTTGCTCTGGGCGCAAAAACTTCACCAGGTGTACGCATAATTCTTGACCATAAAGATCGCCGCTCCAGTTCAGTAGATGTACTTCTACGGTACGAATGCGATCGCCCGTTACAGTTGGGCGCACACCAATATTCATCACCGCTGCAATTGGTTTGTCAGGCAGATTCATTACCTGCACGGCATAAACACCATCTCTGGGTAAAAATTTCTGAGGATCTAACTGGAGGTTAGCCGTGGGGAATCCTAGCTTGCGCCCCATTTGCTGACCTGCCACCACTTGCCCAATCAAACTATAGGGGCGACCCAAAAGCGTATGGGCAGTGTCGATGTCGCCCTGCTCTAAGGCTGCACGTATGGCAGAACTACTAATTCTGACTTGGGCATCGCCATCTTTACGATCAAGCGCGTCATGCATGAGCTGCTCGGACACAACATTGACGCGATCGCCCCACATAGCTTTTAGATCTTCCACAGAACCACAACGCTGGCAGCCAAAGCGAAAGTTAAAGCCAACGCTGATTTCGCGTGCTTGCAGTCGATCGATCAAGATTTGCTCTATAAACTCTTGTGGTGTCAGAGCTGCGATCGCCCGATCAAAAGGTAGCAATACCAATTGCTGCACACCTAATACCTGAAGCTGCTCGATCTTTTCCGCAATCGGTGTCAGTAAAAGTCTTGTAGTACCTGTAAAAAACTCCTGGGGATGGGGGTTGAAGGTTAAAACCGTAGAAACCAAGCCCTCAGAATGGGCGATCGTAGGTGCAATCACACACTGATGACCTCGATGCACGCCATCAAAGTTGCCCAGGGCAATTGCCGTCGGGCTAATAGCTTTACCTAGATCGGAGATAACTAGCACGCTTTACATTGTGAAACATTCATATTTTGCCATACTTGCGATCGGGCACAATCGCCTTCAAGACTGAGAATTTGTTATTTCAGTAGATTAGGTATCACAATCATAGAGAATGATAGTATGTCAGCTATTGACAAAAATATAACAGACTGAGCAAAAGGCACCCATTGTTATTTGTGCCCAAAGTATGTCCGTTTCACGTTGCACCTAATCCATACATGACAGTAAGAGATACATTTCGCCGCACTAAAATTGTTGCCACGATCGGACCTGCTACTAGCAGCCCTGAAATGATTCGTAAATTGATCGAAGCGGGTGCAACAACACTGCGGCTAAACTTTTCCCACGGTACCCACGCCGATCACCATCGTAGTATTTGCATTATCCGCCAGATTTCGTCAGAATTAAACCAGCCCGTCGCAATTTTGCAGGATTTACAAGGACCCAAAATCCGGCTTGGCAGATTTGCGAGTGGCTCAATTGTTTTGAATAAAGGCGATAAGTTTACACTCACCAGTCGGGATGTGACCTGCGACCATACGATTAGCTCGGTTAGCTATAACAGGCTAGCGGAGGAGGTGCCTGTCGGAGCTACGATCATGCTGGATGATGGCAAAGTAGAGATGCAGGTAGATTCCGTGGATCCAGAATCTGAAAGCTTGCATTGTCGAGCCGTAATTGGTGGGGTTTTGTCCGACTGCAAGGGTGTAAATTTCCCCAACGTGCATTTGTCAGTTAAGGCCATGACCGATAAAGACCGCGAAGATTTGCGGTTTGGACTGGCGGAGGGTGTCGACTGGGTAGCTTTGAGCTTTGTTTGCAATCCTGAAGATATTTTAGAGATCAAAGAGCTGATCGCCTCCTCTGGCAAAAGTGCAAATGTGATTGCCAAGATTGAAAAACACGAAGCGATCTCTCAAATGCAAGAGATCCTCTCGCTCTGTGATGGCGTGATGGTTGCGAGAGGCGATCTGGGGGTAGAAGTTCCGGCAGAAGATGTACCATTGCTGCAAAAGCGTCTAATTAAAACCGCAAACCAGCTTGGCATCCCCGTGATTACGGCAACTCAGATGCTTGATAGCATGGTCAGCAACCCGCGACCCACAAGAGCAGAGATTTCTGACGTTGCGAATGCCATTCTCGACGGTACCGATGCTGTGATGCTTTCCAATGAAACTGCCGTGGGTAAGTATCCCATTCAGGCGGTGGAAACCATGGACAGAATTGCGCAACGCATTGAGAAAGAGCATAATCTTCATCCTGTGCTGAGTGAAGGGCGTTCCGTTCCCAATGCGATTAGTGAAGCGGTCGGTAAAATTGCCGTACAGCTTGATGCCACAGCTATTTTAACTCTGACTAAAACTGGCGCAACGGCACGCAATGTCAGCAAATATCGACCACCGATCCCAATTGTGGCCGTGACTCCGCAAGTGGATGTAGCCCGACAACTACAGTTGGTGTGGGGCGTACAACCGTTGATGATTCTATCTTTACCATCAGCCCGCCAAAATTTTGAGGCAGCTTTAAACGTTGCCCAAGAGCGCAAGTTGGTGGCGGCTGGAGATCTGGTGGTAATGACAGCAGGCACATTGCAAGGAGTAGCTGGCTCCACAGATTTGATTAAAGTAGAGTTTGTCTCTGCTATAGTTGGCAAGGGCTTGGGAGTTGGACAAGGTGTAATTAGTGGGCGCGCCCGCGTTGCCCATAATTATCTTGATGTCAAAGACTTCCATCCCAAAGAAATCCTTGTCGTCAAGCACACTGATGTGGATTATGTCGAAATTATCCGCAAGGCGGCGGCTATCATTACGGAAGAGGCAAGCTTAGATTCCCATGCGGTCATAATTGGTCGCAAGTTAGGTATCCCAGTGATCGTTGGCGTGGAACATGCAACACAAAATATTCGCGATGGCGAACCCCTCACTGTAGATTTGCGTAAAGGGCTGATTTATTCTGGCTCTGCTACAAAAGATGTTTGATTAGGAGTCTCCTGAAATTGCAGCAGAAAATTTTATTTGTCTGTTTGGGAAATATCTGCCGATCGCCTTCGGCAGAAAATATCATGAATCATCTGGTGGCACGGTCTGGGTTGAGCGATCGCTTGATCTGTGACTCGGCAGGTACGGCTGGCTATCATGTTGGTGCGTCTCCAGATCGGCGGATGCAAGCGGCGGCGCTCAAGCGCGGTTTAAAGATGACAGGATCGGCGCGACAATTTGTGCGCGAGGATTTTGAGAATTTCGATTTAATCCTGGCGATGGATCGAGATAACTACCGCGATATTATCAGTCTCGATCACGATGGTGCGTACAGAGATAAAGTGCAATTGATGTGCGGTTATTGCAGTCGCTTTGACGATCGCGAAGTTCCCGACCCTTACTATGGCGGTGACGATGGCTTTGATTATGTCATCGACTTACTGTTTGATGCCTGTGAAGGTTTACTAGATTCCCTTGTTAGGGAAGAAACCTTTGATGTCCAATTCGATGTCCCATAGTTCAAGCTGGCGCAAACATGGATAACCTTATTTAATACCAAACACCGCCAAAACCACGCTGCTTGAGGGAGAGTAGCATTTCTGTTTGCGTTGTAGAGCAATCGGGAGCAGTGACGGTCACGCCTATGCCACGAATTCTGCTAAGGATGGCAGTGGCTTCGGGACCAATATTTGCAGAATCCGGGAATTTTGCACTAATCAACTTCCATGTTTTGTCCATATCTAGATAAAAGTAGCCGAGATTCGGTCGAGGTAGCGATCCAGCGATCGCCCTAAATGCCGAGCTATCAGGCAGAGGTTCTTGTGGCTTAGAGGCAAGCAGCTTTGGCAAAGATCCACCAATCGTCATGAACACCGTATCGTTTCTGTACCAACCGTAGCTCAGAACTGGTTCTGGCGCACCAGGAAATACCCACTGCGTTACTGGAGTGCTACCAATGTTTTTGGTCTCAACTAAGCCAGCGAAACCCTTAATAGACTCGTTCAGTTTTTTCAGTAGAGATTCAGCACTGCGGCGATCGCTAGTTTGCAAAATCCAAACAGGTGCAAATCCGAGTTCGGCAAAGATACCTTCCTGAGCAGAAATTCCAGCAAATGCAAACTCACCATCCATCCATCCAAACACATCCTTATCGAGATCGAGGGCAAGAGGTGATGATTTAAGCATCTGTCTGAACTCATGCAGACTGGTCTTCAACTCAGGCATTCTTTCAATATCCCTCACAAGCTTTTGCCAATGTGTATTTAGATCGCTACCAGAGAGTAATCCAATTGTGTCAGATGGGAATTGTGCAATTACTCTCCCTGGGGAAGATTTAAGCGCATTCAGATAGATGGAGTTTGGCTTTAGTTTAGTAGAGGCTTTGAGTCTAATGCCATCACTATCTATGCCAATTCCTAAATTAATGGATTCAATGGAATTCAGTGCAGTAAGAGATTCAGTAGGGAGATCGGCATAGCTTGATGAAAATTGCTTGACAAATCCTGGCAAATTTGGCATATAGAGCCAGAAGACAGGATTTTTGAGATCTAGATTGTCGTTAGCAACGGTACTGGCAAGAGATACTTTACTTTTATAGGTATCTATGGCGTTCTTTAAAAGCACTTCCTGCTCTGCAAACACTAAATATTTATCAACAAATGTATAGGTAAATGGCTTCCCATTTTCGTAATCGATCTGGATGATTTTAACGCCTTTATAATCCTCTCGTCGCGACACCTTAGCACCATCACGGATTTGCTCTGCCTCCATGAATTTGTTGGCGCTATCTGCATCTGTGACTTCAATCGCGAACAAGAACTGGGATTCACTATGTTCTTTATTTGGGGATATCCCAGAGGCGTTGGGTAAAGCTGCAAATGTCACGCTACCCAACCAAGGTTGGATATCTCGTTCGAAATTGTACTTGGGAGGAATTGTGCTTTGGAAACTTGCGATCGCCTGATTAAATAGCTTTTTCGTATTTGGCGTGTGAAATCGATCTAACTGAGACCATGTTTTGCGATCGGGGGAAAACGAAACTGCCACTACTACCTTCTGTGGCAAGAACCTGGTAGCACTTTCAACTGGTTCAGCCGGACGGATAGTAATTCCTTGTGCGTATAGATAATCTACTGGGCTCCCAGCAACTATTGCCATCCCACAGATCGGAGCCAGTAGGCCTAATTTTCGTATACCCATAAAAATCCTTAACTAACTCTTTGGCATTACCTGATTGTACGATCGATGAGGAGAATTTAGCGATCGCATATCTTAAAGTCATCTTATAGGGAAGAGATATTAGAACAAATTAAAGCGCTTGAGATGAGTAGCGATCGCTTCAGGAAGCTGCTTCACTAAGGATTTTTGATCCTTTACAACTAAACGCTGAAATACGGGAAGATCGAATGGAAATGCCCCCTGCGTACTTCCATCTTCAACTTGGACTAATAGAATCTGATCCAGACGTTTGGCTTGCATGGCATAGCCCACTTCTACACATACTTGTGGACTAAGTATGAGCTGGGGTGGATCGGAATCTATGTGAGCGATCGCACTGACATCAGCCACAAATAATAAGCTGCGCCTGAGCTTAGCCATTAAGGTGCTTTTGAGCTTAATTGGCTCGTCGGTCAGGCGATGGGATTGTTCTAAAGAGAGACTAAAGCGTGCTTTTTTGTTAAGACTTTCTATGCTTGTGGCAAGGGCTTCGCGAATGAGATCGCTGGTTGCCGCACGCTGGGTTTGGTAACTAAAAAATACGGTTGGCTCTAAGTTCAGGAAAGTGTCGTGCTTAGTAAAATAGATTTCATGGCTGATCAGATCGATGTTAGAAATGACATAGCTGCCACTACCTTCAATGTAAAACTCAACAGTATCTCCCCCTAGATACCGTTGAAACCATTCCGAGCCACTCACAACTTGAATTTCGTCGAGAAAATCTGCGCGTAAGGCAGACTTGAGCAAACTATTCTTAGCTAACCTGAGGTCATGGGGACGATTCGAGAGCGATTGCAATGGTTCGTATTCAGGTATATACCAAGCTTTAAGCGAGATAATTGCCATGTGCAACCTACTTCCCAATTCGCATTTAACTTACTTATAAGTATCCCATATCCTAACGTAGTTAAGCTAGGAATAGTCACTGAAGATACGAGCTAGAAACGGTTCTAGTCTTCGTAAATGCGGCATTCTGCTGCATCAGGGTTATCATCGCAAAACTGTTGCAATGAGTTCTTACCTTTTTCTTGCTTCTGGTGAGAAGCTTCGGCTTGCAGCTCTTCGACAGTATCCCAAGCTACTGCACAATCAGTGGAGCTAGCACCACTCGCACCGCAAATTTCACGGGCATGTTGCAATTCTTCTTGGATTTTTTCTTGAATGTTACTCATCTTGGATTTTATATAAATCACTAAGTTCAATTTTAACAGAACCACCGGATAGCTTAGCTACATCTTGAGGCTTAAAACATTACCAAAAGCTTAAGCTTTGCTATGTCCTAGGTAACAAATAGCAGTTAATCGCTTCCATGCTTAGTATTCCGTTCGCCAATAACAATTTCGTTAATAACGATTTTGCTAGTAATCAAGTTGCGTTTAGCTATTTGCCGATCGCTGCACTTAGCATACCCGCTAAAACGATAAAACCAACCCAAACATTCTGGCCAAAAATGCGCTGATAGATCGAGGTGGGTGGTTCGGGTTGCCATAACTGCATACACTGCCATATCCAGACTGCCAAGGCGATCGCGCCGCTAAGCAAATAGCCATAACCTAGTTGCATATCCCAGCCCAACCACAGTAATAAACCGGTCGTAATGGCAAAAAAAACAGCGATCGCTCCAACTACGCGATCGCCAAAAAAAATTGCACTTGATTTGATGCCAACACGCAAATCGTCAGAGCGATCGCTCATGGCATAGACTGTATCAAAACCCATTGCCCAGGCTACAGTTGCTCCCCACAGTCCCCAGGTATGCCAATCCAGTCCACCGCGCAGAGCTGACCAGGGAATCAGGACGGCAAACCCCCAGGCGATCGCCAATACGAGCTGTGGGACTGGAAACACGCGCTTGCAAGCGGGGTAAATCGCAATGATGGGTACGGCGGCAAAGCAGAGGTAAAAGCTGAGCGGGTTCAGGTAAGTAGCCAACCCAAAAGCACAAATCGTGGCGATCGCCAGCACTACGATCCCCACCTTAATCGAGAGTGATTTTGCCGCTAGAGGTCGAGTTTTAGTGCGTTCTACCTGGATATCAATATCACGATCCCACAGATCGTTGACAACGCAGCCTGCTGCACTAGTGGCTAGAGTACCCACTACGACTACGCTTAGGAGATCTAGTGGTGGTAGCTGACCTTGCGATCTGGCGGCTAAGACTAAAGACCAAAGGGCTGGAATCATCAGGATCAGTCTTCCAGAGGGTTTATGCCAGCGTAGCAACCGCACAACTTTGCTGAAAGTAGATTCTGATTCAGTGATACTGGCCATATTCGAGAATTACTTAACTTAGATAGGAATGGTCAAGACTAAGCCATGTAGCTTTTGAGACCTTCAGGATTGAAGGAGAGCACGATGGTTTTTGCTTGCTTGATTAGGTTTTCAGAGCCTTGAACTACAAGCAAATATTTGCCTTCACCGAGGCGATTACGATAGGGCAAAGAATCTCCGCTGCCCATGGCGATACCCATACCGCCGCCCACAAAAATGCTGCCCATAGCGCCTGCACCACTACCCAGAAGTCCGCCAATAATGTAATTGCCAACTGTGCCCGCCCAGGCAAAGGTGTCGAGCTGGGTCATTGCCACAAAGAGTATGCCAGAGATAAAGCCAAATGGTATTAACCAGTACGCCATGAAAGAGGCTTGCTTTTGTCCTTGCTGAAACGGATTGCTCAAGCCAAACTCGTCAGCACTTTTGTAGCCCCTACCCAGAATTGAGACTCTATCCATGGGTAGGCCAACTTTTTCCAATTTGGTATAGGCTGCTTCAGCTTGAATGCGATCGCTTAATACCGCTACCAGATAATTCATTTGTTTTAATCACTTTTTATTAAGCTGATTTTAACTGTTGCGATCGCGATCCCCAACCGTCTTCTTGTAGATTGTTGCCATTTGCCGATACAGCACAAACAGGAATTGCACTTGGCAAGATTGGTGGGCTAGTGACTTTAATAATGCCGGATAATGCCAGTTTATAATAATCTGGGCACAGGTTAATCAACAGCATAAGGGCAGATAAAATTGGTACTCGGCGATTTTCAGTCCCACGCTACGATCGTGGGCTTAATTTTAATGTTTGCGACGGCTCACAGTGGTTTGGCAGCCTTGCGAATGCGGGGCGAGAAATATATCGGTGCTAGAGCATATAGGGTGATTTTTGCGCTAGTTAGCCTACCTTTAGCCGCAATCTTGCTCATTTATTTCTTTAATCATCGCTATGACGGGGTGCAGCTATGGCAGGTCCAATCTGTGCAGGGGATCAAACCTTTAGTATGGATTTTATCGGCAATTTCTTTTTTGTTTCTCTATCCCTCAACATTCAACCTGCTAGAAGTAGCAGCGATCACTAAACCACAAGTTCATCTGCATGAAACTGGGATCATTCGCATCACCCGCCATCCACAAATGGTTGGGCAGATCGTTTGGTGCATAGCCCATACACTCTGGATCGGCAGCAGCTTTATGGTGGTGACTTCCCTCGGGTTGATTTTGCACCACCTTTTTGGAGTTTGGCACGGTGATCGCAGGTTATATCAGCGTTATGGCGATGCGTTTCTGGAATTAAAGCAGCGTACGTCAGTCATTCCTTTTTTAGCGATCGCCCAAGGCAGACAAGAATTTAAGTGGCAGGAATTTGTCCGCCCTGCCTATGTGGGTGTTGTAATTACAATTATTTTGTTCCGCTGGCTGCACCCGATCGCGATTAGCGCCTCAGCTCATATTTTCTGGTAAAGCATTACTTTCTGGTGAAGTATTGAAATACAGAAATTTGTGTCTGGCGCAGGTGCGACACATTTGCCACCTGCTCAACTCACCCAATGGGGTAGGACAACTACAACAAGGGCATTTGGGTAGATGTGCTGTGCTGTGCTTGACCGCATTTGACCAACGCTGAAAAGCTTCTAGGGCAGTTTCGGGTGGGCGGGGATGAGGGGGGAGACTAGATTGAGGCGATCGCACAAAACTAGGATGCAGCTTCATCAGTTCAGATGGTTCAGGTTCTGCGGCTAGAGTTGGTTTATTTGATTTGTTGAGGGGTTGACTAGGTGATGCCCACTTAGCTGTGGAAAAGTGAATATCCGCTAAAGGTGGTGCCGTTCCTACCAGCTTTGGATTTAGCTTTACCAGAATGCGTCGGCGCTCAAATACCAAAGCCTGCGACCATACGGAGCTAGATACTGCTACTTGTAATACCTGTCGATAAACGCCACAAGGTCGTGTCTGCTCTGCCACCGACTCACCAACCACGGAGGCCCAATGTTCTAAAATTTGCAAATATTGCCGATGATGTTGCCAGTGTTCATCCAACTGAATATGATCGATCACCTGACTGAGTGAGTTCAGCGACATTTTACTTACGGTGCGAGATGACTGGCTTAAATTATATAGCGATCCCTATTAGGGTGAGGAAACATTACGCCTAGCCTGAAATCTAGCCTAAAATGAAAGTCAGCGAATTGAGGCTGTGTGCTTAGTTGTCTATGATTACCGATACTCAGACCATGCCAGGGAAAGATTCAGACATGCCAGCGGTTTACGCCGAGAATCTGAGTAAAATCTATCGTACGGGCTTTTGGATGAATCAAAAGGTTAGCTCCTTACAAGACTGTTCCCTGACCATCAAACAAGGTGAAACATTTGGATTGCTTGGGCCCAATGGCGCTGGTAAAACTACATTATTGAAGTTGCTGCTGGGTATAGTGCAGCCTACTTCAGGTCATGGCAAGTTATTGGGGCACGAGATCGGCGATCGCGCCTGCAAACATCGCATTGGCTTCTTACCTGAAAATGCCTACTACTACGATTACCTCACGGGGTGGGAGCTATTAGAATTTATCGGCAGTCTATTTGGCATAGAGCTATCCACGCGAAGGCAACGTATCGCCGAATTATTAGATCTAGTTGGACTATCGCAGTCAGCGGCACGTAAAAAGCAGTTGCGACAGTACTCTAAGGGCATGGTACAGCGCATTGGTTTGGCGCAGGCATTGATTAACAATCCAGAATTAGTGTTTTTAGATGAGCCCATGTCTGGACTCGATCCGGTGGGGCGCTATCAGATTCGCGAAATTATTTTAATGCTCAAAAAACAGGGCAAAACCGTGTTTTTCAATAGTCATATTCTTTCCGATGTGGAAATTATTTGCGATCGCATTGGCATCCTCAACAAAGGCAAGCTAATTTCCGTTGGTTCGCTGAATCAGTTACTTGGTACCGAGCAAACCTATCAGGTGCAAGGGCACGGTGGCACAGAAGCGCAATTGCAACCCTGGCTTCAACATCTAGAATTTCAGGCTGATAGCTGGCACGGTCAATTGGTAGGGGAGCCCGTTCAGTTTATGGGGTTTTTAGCAGAGATCGGTGCCCAAGTCACAAATTTACACTTGTCACGGCAAACTCTAGAGGAGTTTTTCATGGATCGCATTCGAGGGCACCAGGGGCAGTCTCCATCTAGCCAGGATGAATCTGTAACCCCACCAGATATCCTCGATGACGATCGAGAGATCGCCGCAAAAGCAAAAGTCTGAATAAAAGTCTAAATTATGGCAATGCTCTTCACCCAATTGCGGCGGTACGTATCCCCTTGGGAAGCGCTCTGTTCCGGTCTAATTTTGTCTACAGGAATTTTTGCTGGTGCGATCTTCCATAGCGCTATTCCCCTTGCCCATGCCGATGGCAGCCTTGCGAATGTAACTCGTCGCGGCCATCTACGTGTAGGTATTGATGCTTCCGTTGGCGGCACTTATATGTTTTGGAATCCTAAAACCCAATATTATGATGGATTTGAGTGGGAGATCGCTCAGAAAATTGCCGAGAAAATGAGGCTAGAACTACGACCGATCAATATCCCCTGGGGCGTGCAACCAGACAGGCTAGCTGCCAGACAGATCGATCTAATTTTGAGTGTGAGAGAGCAGGGAGGACTCGATGGCGGCCAGTATAAAGATCGATTTATCGAAACTGTGCCATACTACCGCAGTTCACAACGTATTCTCGTGCGCCAAGAATCTGCTAAAATTTCGGCACTACGTGACTTAATTGGTAAGCGAGTTGGTGTCGTAGCGAACAGTGGTGGGGCCGCAGTTATAGAAACATATAATAAGAATCGCGGCAGCGCAATTCGTGTATTCTCTTCGCGGGACATTAATCGCATGCTATCCCAGCTAAGCGATCGCACTCTTGATGCCATGCTACTTGACGAACCAGTTGCAATTTGGCAGATCGAGAAGCATCCTGACTTTATAGTTGTGGGGGAGCCATTTCTACCAATTGCTTTGGTCGCGATCATCAATAAAGATGATGAATCACTGTATAAAGCAGTTAACCAAGCGATCGCTCAGATTAGGTACGAGGGTACACTAGAGTCAATACTTAGGAGGTGGAAACTGTGGGGCAACAGCCAGAAATCCTTAAAATCAGCCGTGGCGTCGCCAGTTATAAGATCGACGATCATTATGCTGTTTTGGGGTTAGCAATTAATACTGATGTCACTCAGATGCGCAAGAAGTTTCTTAAACTTGCCAAGATACTCCACCCAGATGTGGCTAACTATAGCGATGTCGAAAAAGAATTGGCAACTAATTATTTTGCCAAGATGGTCAGTCCTGCGTATCAAGTCCTCAATAGCGATCGCGATCGGGCTGAGTACTTTCTAACTCTGCGCACCCTGGCACAGGGGTTCAAACAAAAGCCACCTCAAGTTGAGTTGCAGTCTGCGGCAGCGCGTCAATTTTTGCAGTATCCGAATGAGGGCAATTACATTAAAGCCATCAACGAGATTGCTGGCTTGCAATACCGCAATTTAGATAAAGTGCTTGACTACACTGCCGAACTGAGCGAGCTTAACCTGGTGTATCTAATGACTCAGGACATGGGTGGACAGTCCAGGAATGCTGGGGAGTCCGACTCTCATCGTGAGGCTCAAGATCCTAACGCGCTCAAAGTGCAGAGTGGCCTACAAATGGCGGAAATGTACATAGGTAAAAAGCAGTGGCCCGAGGCCATGCGGGAGTTAAAAGTCTTAGAAAAAATAGCTGCTGATAATGCTAAAGTTCATGCGCTAATTGGCTTAGTGTATATGAATCAGAATTTAGCAATCATGGCTAAAACCAGTTTTCAGAAAGCACTTAAGCTCGATCCTAAAAATGCGATCGCGCTCAAATATCTGAATCAGTCTGGTAGTAACCAGCCACAGTCAGCGTCACAGGCAACTAAGCAAACGGGAAAGCAGGCAGCAAAGCAACCACCCAAACAAGATGATAAAAAAGGCGGCTGGTTTGGTTGGGGCAAAAAGTAACTTTCTGAACCATCGCTCGCTCAAACAACGCTTTCGTTCGGCATTAAGTGGTGCATTGCCATTGTTAACATCTGAGATCGCGATTAAATTACCAATTGCGATCAAGTCGGTAATTCTGGAGCAATCCCAAGCCAGTCACGAGCCCGATGAGAGAGTTTTAAATGCGATCGCCATTGGCCTGTGGCAGCATCAAGATCTGAGTAATTTGCCAAATTATTTTGTGGATCTCGACGATCTGGTGGTGGCTTTGCTAGTCGCGCTGGCCTGTCGCGATGCCTTAAATCCCAAAACAGCGATCGCCGACATTTGCGATTTTCTCCAAAATTCTCTCGTTAGTTCTAGCTCGATCTCAACTCTCATAGAGCAACTTCAGTTAGTACGTACCTTAGTGGAGCAGGGAGCTAGCAGCGAGATCGCCCGTACCTTATTGCTATCTAAACATGGTGACCTCGACCATAGTAATATTGCCTTCGGTTTATACTGCTGGCTTAGTACACCCCATACCTGGCATTTAGCCGTACCCCGCGCTAAGCAAGTACAGCCGGAATTAGGAGCCGCAGTTGGGGCGATCGCCGCTGCCTACTCTGGCCGTATCCCTCCAGTCGATCGACCAATCGTGGAAATGGGAATTGCCATGGGAGATCGACTGCTGGCAGCATGGGCAGGCGTCTACAACCTACAGAAGCCTGATTCTAACTGGTATGCGGCTGTAACTGCACCAGATGTCTTAGGGAAAAGAATTTGAAGTCCTGGATTCACTCAAACAAATTTAGGTTTGAAGAAATTCAGAAACGCAGATGTGAGAAATCCCTGATGATGGAGCTTATCGAGGGGATCGCCCTTGACGCTATGACGAAGATGGAAAGGAATATTTTTGATGATATGAGAGCGTCCGTAGTGGATGAGTTCGAATAAGCCCTCCGATCGCCCCTGCCAATAAAAACGGCTTCTAAACCAATCCATATTCAGGCGATCACCCCGAATGAGATGCAAGACCTCGGCATCAGGGATGTAAAGCACATCGTAACCAGCCTTATCGACGCGGTAGCACATTTCGATATCGCCATAGCTCATCAGCGAACTACCTTTGCGATCGAAGCAATCCAGGAAATAACCGCATTTGCGAAAAGCATCGCAGCGGAATGCCATGTTTGCACCCCTGGGATAGTCGTTATAGCGCAATTTCTCCACAGTCTCACCGCGATCGAAGCTACTGATGTAAAGACCCAGGCGATCATCAATCCATGCAGGTGCAGGAGATGTGTACTTGGCAATCACTTTGCCACCTAGGGCATAGACATTGGCATCGTCATCAAAATATTTAACGATATTTTTGAGCCAGTGTTTTGGTACGATCGCATCGTCATCAAGAAATACTAAAATCTCACCCTGACTGCGATCGATACCGCAGTTACGCGCATTGCACAAACCCAATTTTTCTTCGCGTTCGTATCTAATCCGATCGGGGTAACTTGCTTGGAAGCTCTGTAGCTGTTTTTGATTCTCCGGATTAGAGAGATTATCGACAATTAAGATCTCCCACTGATCTGGCGGAAAATCCAGCGCAATCAGAGATTCAATTGTTTCAGCGATCGCGGGACCACGATCTTTAGTCGGTAAAATTACTGATGCTTTCACAGTTCCTCACACTTTTAAACTTGTATTGTCGATCTTTGCCTTGAGCGCGATCGTATAACTTCACCATTATATTTGGGTGTACTATAGCCTGTGTAAGGAAAGTTTCTGCCTATGGTCAGTAGTTGTAAATCTAGAGCAAGCCTGCACTAATCCTGATAGTGAGGTTTGTATTAAAATTTGTCACCCCCCTCAGAGCTTTGAAACAGGTTATTTTCAAAAATTCCTTAGTCCGCTTTAGCGGACTTTAGCTTTGAGCCAAGAACTTGAGTTCTCGATCGCTTTGCGTAAGTACAAATTCCCAAAATCCATGCGATCTGTGATAGCCTTTTAGAGATTCCAACTTGCCAATCTAAGTGCAGAGAAAAAGGAATGAAATTACTAGTTTATTATGACTTGGTACGCTGCACATACAATCATGTACGTGAAATTTAAAGATGGCAATCAGGATAAATATCCAATTTGGGAGAATATAATCTTGATAGAAGCTTCATCATCAGATGAAGCTTGGGATAAAGCTGAAATTAGGGCAAAGGAAGATAAAAATCCAAGAGGCGAGTCGTTTTGGGAAGGTCGCCCTTTCAAGTTTGTCTTTGCTGGTATTCGGAAGCTTGTTTCATGCATGGATAAAGAGATCTTCTTGGATGAAGAGAATGGACCCACTCATGGCACTGAGATTACATACTCTCAGATGGAACTTCCTAACTTCGATTCTCTATCAAAATTCCTCAAAGGTGAAGAGGTATCGGTGAAATACGATTACTAAAGTAAGGAACTTGAGGGTGAAACCCAGCTGAGGTATAGTTCTAGCTTCTTTTTTGTTTATGCTCATGTAAATTTTCTGATGTTTTCAAAGAGTGATTATCTCAACCTCAGTATTTATTCAGGAATTTCCCCAAAGCGATCGCTCATTAGATTTTCCCTGGTGCGATCGCCCTAAACATCATCAGGATCGATGCCAAGAGCTTTTAGACGTTCAGCTAACCTCTGAGCTTTTGCTTCAGCCTGGAGTCTAGCTTGTTGTTCGTGCGATCGCTCTTGTTCTGCTTGTTGTTTCGCCAAGCGTTCCTGTTCGGTTTCTTGTCGAGCTTGAATAGCGATCGCCTCAGTAGTATCAGCTCGTTCATCAGAAGTAGGGTAGCGATTACCAAAGCGATCGTACCAATAGACCCACTCACGCGACCAATTACTACGCGATCGCACCTCACATCCAATGCCAAGACCGATCTCCGGCATCCAGACCATCTTGCCAATACCACCTTCCTGCAATATAGAAGTTAAAGGCATGAGTTCATATTTGCCATCAACCAATTTATACACTGCTAACGATTGATGTTTTTTGTGTACTCCAGTACTTCCGCTTAGAGGATTATAGATTACATAATAGAGAATCCCTAAGGCTTGATATTTCTCCAGCTTGCGATCGTATTCACCATTATATTCTTTGGAAACAACCTCTAAAAACAGAATCGGCAAAACCTGTTCTTTCCAAAGGACATAGCTGAGGCGACCACCATTGTCCACATGCCGATTTACCCCTAACACCAGAAAGGCATCAGGAACGATAGATTTACTCTCTTTTGGTTTCTCAATATTTGGTTCATAGTAGATGCCCATATCAACGCCCCAATACCAATCAGAGCGCTCGCCCCACACCCACAAAAGTACATTTAGGAGCAGATTGGGAATATCGTTTTGCAGCTCATTATCCACAGGTGTCTCATCTGAGTCAGGCAATTCCTCAGCAGTGGGCAGGTGGAGATAGTCGTAGGCAAGGTTTACCATAGCTTTCCTGCGTTGATGCGGTAGAATTAAATTATAGCTGATTAAGTCTTTATGCCAGTACTACAATATTGCTGTAGTCACAAATGATATTTACACTCAGGAAGATGCTGAGTTTCTAGTGCGTAGTGAAGCCTTAAGCTGCGATCGCATTTGTCACTTCACAGGTTGGCTAGCCTGGCATTATCAATCAAGACAAGTAATATATGAGAGATGTTGAAACAGCTCAAAATTACTTGAAATGCTGTTATTAAAATGAAGGCAAGGGTGGCATTTCTGGGATTTCCTCTAGCTGGCTATCAGAGATCTGTTGGACGTTTTCCCATCGATATCCTAAGGCATCAAAGGTTTGGCCATTGGGAATCAAGCGCCGCCGTCCTGAACTAATCACATAGATTGCTGCACGACTGCCTTTGAGTAGGGTACCATCCTTGAACACAATGCGGACAGAAAGCGGGGGTAACTCTGGGATCGCGTTGAGGGCGCGATCGCTAATTGTGCGAATATTTTCCCATTTGTAGCCGGAAGCATTGAATGTTGCTTCATCGGGAATGAGACGGCGCTTATTGTCGCTAATCACATATACAGCTGGCGAACTTCCCTTAATTAGGGTGCCGTCTTTAAAGGCGATCGCACTAATGGGTAAAGGAGCGTATTCAGGAATAGATTTTAGTTCTTGATTAGATATCTTCTGCACATTTTTTTGCTGATAACCAAGGGCTTCAAAAGTTTTAGCATCAGGAATTAGCCTGCGTCCCCCCAGAGCAATCAAGTAGACCCGATCGGAATCATCTGTAACCAGAGAACCATCTTTAAATTGAGAATTGCGCTTCAGTAAAATGGCCGGTAGCTCTGGAATTGCTTTTAGCTGCTGCTCTGAAAGTTGTACGACATTTTCTAACTTGTAACCCAAGGCATCGAAGGTAGCAGTATTGGGAATGAGCCGCCGTCGTCCTGCATTAATCACGTATATGGGGATTGGCGTACTACCCCTGACTAAACTACCTTCCTGGAGTTTGGGTAGGGTTGCAGCCTGGACTGAAGTTTTGCGTACAGATGGATTTTGCTTAGTTACGGACTGAGCGTAGGTTGGGCGAGGCGCGAGCGTAACTGAACCCATTAGAGTTAATGCTGTACAGAGCGAGATTAGTTGTTTCATACTGCTATATGCCAATGACTGCGAGTCAAACCAGTTACGGCCATCTTCCCCGACGATAAGAACATGGGTTGAGTTCTTGACAGAATATTATTTAACATAATCTCCGCTATATTGTATGTTTCTCAATCTACAAAAATGCGATCGCCACAAATTATTGTCATAGGGGGCGGCGCAGCAGGATTTTTTGGCGCGATCGCTGCTGCTACCGCAAATCCCCGCGTTCAAGTCACATTGTTAGAAGCAGGACGACAATCCCTCGTCAAAGTCAGCATCTCAGGGGGTGGGCGTTGCAACGTTACCCATGCCTGCTTCGATCCCGCCTTGCTCGTGCAAAACTATCCCAGGGGTGGTAAAGCCTTACGCGGAGCATTCAGTCGCTTTCAACCCCGCGATGTGGTGGCATGGTTTGCCGCGCAGGATGTACAACTCAAAACTGAATCAGACGGAAGGATGTTTCCCACTACCGATGACTCCGCCACAATTGTGGAATGTCTGACTTGGGCGGCGAAAAAAGCAGGCGTAATATTGCGCACGGGTGCTGCAGTGAGTAAAGTTCAGAAACTTACTAATGCGGAAAATCAAAGTGCGCCTAAATTTGTAGTCGAACTGAAGTCAGGGGAGGAGTTAAGGTGCGATCGCCTCCTGATCGCTACAGGCAGTAGTCCCGCTGGCTACCAAATTGCCAAGAATTTAGGACATCAGATCGAAGCCCCCGTGCCTTCCCTATTTACGTTTAATATTACCGATTCCAAACTCCACGAACTTGCAGGTGTCAGCGTCGATCCGGTCAAGTTGCAATTAATTACCACTGCGACAGCAGGCGATCGCCAGAAACTCGAACAAACAGGAGCCTTGCTAGTTACCCACTGGGGACTGAGTGGCCCGGCAGTGTTGAAACTATCTGCCTGGGGGGCGCGAGCATTACACGATTGTCGCTATCAAGCTAGCTTGCAGGTGAATTGGCTACCTCAATCCCATCCTGAAACCCTCATGCAAGCATTACAAACTGCCAAAACCGAAACGCCCAAACGCGCGATCGCCACATATTGTCCTGTAAATCTACCGCGTCGCCTCTGGCAGTATCTCGTGCACAAAGCTGAAATTGCCGACGATCTGCGCTGGGCAGATCTATCGAATAAAGCGATCGCGCGGCTGGTTGGTCTATTGAATGCTAGTACCTATGCGATCGCTGGCAAAGGAGTATTCAAAGAAGAATTTGTCACCTGTGGTGGCGTTAATTTAAAAGAGGTGGATTTCAAAACGATGGAGAGTCACATCTGCGAAGGCTTATACTTTGCCGGTGAAATTCTCGATATTGATGGTATTACAGGCGGTTTTAATTTCCAGAGTGCCTGGACAACGGCATGGTTAGCAGGACAGGCGATCGCAAATATCAATAGTTAATACTCACCTGTCAACGACAGCAACTGGATTGTCTCAGTTACTAGATGGACAAGTAAGTCACGACCAGATTACAAGAAGCTTGGCAAAGAAGAAAGCAGAGTCATCGGACTTTTGAACTGATTGAGCAACAGCATCCATGGCTCGTTGCCTTGTTTTAGTTTGAGGCTGTTTGCGCCGTACTGGCACAGGCATTATTTTGCATCTTGACGGCTTAGCCCCCCTATGCTTGTAGATTGATTGTAACTGCTGAAGCACTTGAGCCGCAGGCAAACTCCAAAACGGGGGATTTTGTGGATTCATTAGATTTAATTCAGAGTGACCTTGAGCAATAGTGCCGCTGACTCTACACTAGCTTTACTACTGATAGTGTGATCTTATTGATTTTTTAATTTTGACCACTAAATCTAGCTAGATGGTGTATAGTCTAGTCTGATCCTCAATGAAAATTTTGACTTATGGTGCAAGAACTTGAAAGGGTAAAGCCGTCCAATCAGTTCCCCGAGAGCGCGCCCGTGGCTAATCCCGTGTTTTTCCGCACGTATAGCCGCAAGATTGGCAAACGGCGTGAAAGTTGGGCTGAGGTTTGCGATCGCACGCTGGACGGTCTAAAGGAGTTAGGCAAACTAACTGATGAGGAAACTGCATTAGTCGATCGCATGCAGCGTCAGCTTAAAGCCCTCACATCTGGCCGCTGGTTGTGGGTGGGTGGCACTCCCTGGATCGAACAACCAGAGAATTTTTCAGGTGGTTACAACTGCACCTCTACCAATGTAATTGACTGGCGAGCCTTTGGCCTGATGATGGATCTGGCGATGCAGGGTTGCGGTACAGGTGCGGTGCTAGAACCTAAGTACATTAACCAACTCCCAGCAATTCGCAACCGCTTGCAAGTGACGGTTCAAGGCGAAATCGGTGCGACTCCAGCCTCAGAACGTCGCCAGCGCACCGAAGTTAATTACGATCCTGCCCAAAATCAAGCCATCATCCATGTTGGAGATAGCCGCCAAGGCTGGGTAAAATCCTACCAAACCGTACTGGAACTATCCACTGACAATCGCTTTACGGGTGATATCCAGGTCACAATTGATATTAGCGATGTCCGTGCTTCCGGCGAACCGCTCAAAGGCTTTGGTGGCATGGCAAATCCCGTCAAATTGCCTGCTCTCTACGAACGCTGTGCTGGGATTCTGAATAAAGCGATCGGTCGTCAACTCAGTTCCATTGAATGCTGTCTTCTCATCGATGAAGCAGCGGTCACGATCGTCGCCGGAAACATTAGGCGTAGCGCGGGGATGCGGCAGGGAAACAGCTCTGACAGCCTATTTGCGGGTGCGAAAGAGAATCTCTGGCAACAGGATGCGGAAGGGAATTGGCGCATCGATCCAGAACGCGATTCTCTTAGAATGGCAAACCATACCCGTGTTTTTCATCGCAAACCAACATTAGAAGAATGTATTGAAGCGGTTCGCAAGCAATACTATTCCGGTGAAGGGGCAATTCAATGGGCGGGTGAGGTAATTGCTCGTTCTAATGCCGATATTCTCTCTAATGAAAAATTGAAACGAGAGTTTATCGCAGTTTACGAGCAAGGAGAAGAAGCTGCTCGTGTATGGATAAAAAATCATCACCCTGCTATGCCTGACAGAGAAATCGCGCATAGATTGCAGAGATATGGCCTGAATCCCTGTGGTGAAATCAGCGGTGCAGATTTTCACTGCAATTTGTCTGAAATTCACTTAAATCAGCTAAATCCGCGTGATTTTGCCGAACAAGAAGAAGCTTTTACCGCTGGTGCGATATCAGTAGCTGCACTGCTCAATCATCACTTCCAAGAACCTCGCTATCAATACAGTCGCGAGTTAGATCCGATTGTGGGCGTTTCATTTACGGGCTTGTTTGACTTTTTCGTCAAGGCTTTTGGTGTGGAATGGCTGCATTGGTGGGAAGAGGGTAGACCTGACACCCCTGAAGGTGCTGACTTCAAGCGTCGTGAAGCGGAATATCTGACTCGTTGGCGTGACATCGTGCATCGTGTTGTGTGGGATTATTGCGATCGCCACGGTATCCGCCGCCCCAATCGCTGTACCACAGTGCAACCGTCTGGCACAAAATCTCTGCTTACGGGCGCTTCGCCTGGCTGGCACCCTCCCAAAGCGCAAAGGTTTATCCGCCGCATCACCTGCCGCAAGAACGATCCCGTCGCACTTGCCTGTGTAGACTATGGCTACAGCATCGTGCCATCCCAATCCGATAAGGATGAGAATGGCAACTTACTCAACGATCCCTTCGATCCGAGATGTACCGAGTGGTTGGTGGAAATTCCTGTGAGCGTAATTTGGGCGGACTTGCCTGGTGCGGATACGGTTGACATCTCCAAGTTCACGGTTTTTGCCCAAATGGACTTCTACATGCAAGTGCAGAAATTCTACACGACGCATAACACATCAGCAACGTTGGAGTTGCGCGAAGGTGAGATAGAGCCATTGGGAATGAAGATTTTCGAGGCGATTCGCGATGATGAGGGCTATATCTCAGCGGCATTGTTAGCACGCTTTGACGATCTGCAAACCTTCCCCCGTTTGCCGTTTGAGCCGATTGACAAGCAAACCTACGATCGCATGATGCAAGAAGTGAAAGCTCGACGCACTACTGTTGATTTCAATACGGCATTGCGCCGCTATGACACTAGCGAACAGTTAGTGGAGGCTGGCCCTGCGGGATGCGATTCTGACAAGTGCATGTTGCCAGAAGAAAAACCAAATTCTTGAGCTTTCTAATTCATAAATTCCAGTAGCTTTTATTGATAATTCCCTCGTCCAATTTAGTGGCGGGGGATTTTTATTATAGTTTTAAAGATATCGCTATCCTCTCATACAGCTCCTTAAGTGGTTTTATAAAGTCTGCATGGACGAGAACCTCTTGTCGAACTCCCGTGGCAAAGTCTAGTAAATTATACGCAATAACCCTTTTGTCAGGCGTTTCAATACCTTGTGCAGTACACCATTTTTCTACTGCTGCTGGTCTATTTATATTTGGTAAGTCATCTAATGGCATGGTTAGTTGAGTTTGCTGCCAATCTTGAAGTGCTTTATTGACAGCTTTCAAATACAATTCTTTGCAAACAAAGTCTTCGAGTACCAGTCCATCTTCACCAGGTAACTGAAATATTTTAGTTTTATTAATTCCAGCAGATTCGAGTTCCTCAGCAATCTTCTTCCCTGCATGGTCATTATCTACTAAAAAAGCTACTACAGGTGCTTCATTCTCAAGTAAGCTTAAGTCGGCTCTAGCTGCTGTTGAGAGTCCAGGCGCAATCTGAAATCCCAAGTACGATCTGCTAGTTACCTGAAGAAATATTGTCGGTAAAAGAAGCATATCTGTTGGCCCTTCAACAAAAACAGCCTTGCGAATTGGGACAAAAGCCAAATTGCTTGCTCCCATGCCAAAAAGGATGGGAGAAAATCCAGGGCGTTTTTTTGTCCAAAACCAGTTTTCTATCGTACTTTTTTCTTCATTTTTATTTGGTAAGACAAATCTAACTCCAGTACCCAGATCTTCAGGTAAGCAACCTGCTGAATGAGTTGTATAGATGATTTTTGATGCTAGTTGCTGTTTTGCAAACATGTTCATTAGGTCTGCTTGGGCATCGTAGTGCAAATGAATCTCTGCTTCATCAATCAGCAAAATTGGTTGTCTATCTACTTGCTCAGCTTCGAGAAAGTTTATCAATGCAACAAACTGACGTAACCCATCACTCCGATCTTCAAGATTTGTGCAATTTTTTTGCTCATCTTCAATGAGAACGGATAGTACAGTAGCATTTGTATCTAAGCTGACCTTAACGCCCGACTGTGACCATTTCTCTTTAACAGTTTCTTCTATTTGCTTATTTGCCTTATTTAAAAGCGTTTTAACTTTGGCTTGATCTCCCTTTGAAATAGCATCAAGAAGGTTAACTAAGTCTAGGTTTGCTAGCGCTGCTAAGTTGCAAAGTGCTGGAGGAGGAGATTGAGCATGCTTAGATAGGTCATATTGAGATGCGAGGCTACGTTGGTTATCATCAAAAAACAGAATTTTAGGAACTCTAGGAACTAATATTTCTTTTGCTTGTTGATTTGGCTCTGGCTCTTGTTCATGCGCAATTAAAGTCGCTAGTGCAATTTTGAGATCTACAATAATTTGCGGTTCATCTTTTTCAAAGCATATAGAGTCAAGTCTAGATTTAAGTAAATTAATTGTTGTGAGAGTTGATTGCTCAATAGCACCATTCGCAGACTCCAGATCAATCAGAATATCTTCTGCTTCCTGAAAATCTTCCATAGTAAGCTCTAGGAGATCAAACATGAAAAACGTCTCTTTCCCATCCTTACTATCTTTTGAGTTATCTATAGCTACCCTAAGGTAATCTATTAACTGAAGACGTTGTGATGAGTCATGCTGAAGTGTAGGTTTGATTTCATATTCTCTACGTCCATCAACTAATTTACGGATTATGAGTTGCCTAACTGTGTCACCTTGGTATAAATGCGAAGTTGATTCACGATCGCTGTCGTCAAGTAAGAATCCCGCCTCAAGCACTACATCGCCATTATTCAGTTCTATCCCACGAGTTAACTCCTGAGCTGAAAATCCAACGTTATTATTCAGATGCATTAGAGCTTTTAGAATTGAACTTTTCCCCGCTTCGTTAGGCCCAACGATTGCTAAAACTCTTGCCGATGTATTAAGAGTTGCTGATTCCAAGCGCTTGTAGCCTTTAATTTTTAACCAATTTAAATCCATGATGGAATTTTAGGAATTGCTAAGTGATTCTGTATAGAACCCATTTGGTATCTTAGGATAAAGACTAAATGGGGCAAAGATGACATACACAAGCAGTTTAACCGATCAAGAGTGGGCAATCATAGAACCTCTGTTACCGCAAAAGCATAAGACAAGACCACCAAAATGGACAAAGCGACAAA
>CALRKB020000062.1:0-30122 GCA_943367755.1 Rhizobium sp. Q54
TGTGTGACTGCCTTTGCGTTGCTCTACCATGACGTTTTACATCTAAGCTAACACCTCTTTACCTTCTGACAGTAACCTTAGAAATGTGTAGCAGCTAAAGCCTCCCACTAAAGTGGGTAGTTTTGGACTAGCGCGCTGGGACAATAAACCTAAACCATTTAGATTGCTGCTGTTTCTTCCAGTTAATTCGATGAGAGGAGAGCCGCTAAATCCTGGTTGAGTTCTACCGTCAATGATGACTGGAACGGTGATATTAGGCAAATTGCTGAGCGGGGCAATGGTGTGTGTACCAGTACCGGGAATATCGAATACGATCGTCTGTTTCCCAAGTGTGGCGTTGGCATTCAGGATTGCCTGCCGTAGAGAACCTAGGCCACTGTCGTTGGTATTGGTAACTGAGAGGAATGTAGCATCTTTGTTGTAAGCAAACCTATCCCCATAAAGGTTGGCATCGTTAAAAACGTAGCCTAATTTAGCATCGGTTGCAGGGATTGTGCCACTCAGCACATCGGTAGCAGAGTTGTTAAAAAAGGTTACACCAGGGCCGATTAAAATAGTCGGAGTCGATGAAGGAAAACCTTGTCTGTTACCATTCGGATCGGCATCCGTGGTGGGAAAGCTGAAAGCAAAGATAGCACCGCCTAAACCCTTACCGTTGCCGCCGACAGTGGGGATGATTTCACCAGTACCGTTAGTAATACTAGGTGGGACGAGGCCACCAGTAGCTGAGTTGTTGCTAAAGCTAGTCTTAGTAAGGGTGAGAGTGCCACTACGGACAAAAATAGCACCACCAAAGCCAGCACCAGCACCAGCAACAGCATTATTGCTAAGGCCAAGAGAAGGATCATAAAGATAAATACCCCTCAAAGGACCACCATCACCGCCACCAAAGCCGCCTTTGCCGCCCTCACTTTCATAAGCGGCAGCAATGCCGTTTGAAGGAATGGTTTTTCCGAAACCAATGCCACCAGCACCGCCACCACCACCAAAACCGCCATTGCCGCCATTGCCAGCATAAACATTACCAGTACCGCCATTGCCACCACCACCGCCAAAGCCGCCGTTGCCGCCGTTGCCGCCATTGCCGCCGTGGTTATATCCTAGAGCACCGGTTATATCCTGTAGAGGGAAAATCAAATTTCTCTCACTTACATTACCACCAGCACCGCCACCACCACCAAAACCGCCATTGCCACCATTGCCACCATTGCCGCCCTTGCCAATGACGTATTCGGACTGGTAGCCGACGCTGGTAGATCTTGCGGAGTTGGCACCACCGGTGCCGCCAAAGCCACCGCCTCCACCAAAGCCGCCATTGCCGCCATTGCCGCCATTGCTGCCGTTGATGGGGTTGGAGTCTGCAATGGCGCCTCCATAAAAGCCGCTATGGCCGCCGTTGCTGTAGCCGTAGCCAAAGTAGCTGTAGCGGCTCCCGCCGCGGGAGCCGCCGCCTCCGCCATTGCCGCGGAAGTGCCAGGGGTAGGCATCGATGGGAAAGGAGATATATTCATGGTTGGTGTTAGTAGAGCCGCCGATCGCCTTATTATTTTCAAAACTACTGTAACTAATGGCGACGTTGCCATCGTAAATGAATAAAGCCCCACCTAGGCCAGCACCACCACCACCCGCCCCCGACTCCCCCTGGGCTACGCCTTGACTAAAAGTAAGGAAGTTGATGTTAACGGTGCCGCTCTTGATGAAGAAAAATCTACCTGAATTTGCCGTATCCGACGTTGAAGGCCGGCTGATTGTATAGCCGTTACCATTGATGGTGAGGGAATCCGGCTCGTGAATGAGCGGCAAATCTCCTAAGAGACTAATATTGGATACAAGGTTGATGGTATCTTGTCCGCCATCGCCATTGGCAATGGTAATTGCTTCTCGCAGTCCATCAGAGGTATTAACGTTGAAAATTCTCATTGGGCTTTCATGTGTAATTGAGTTGGTAATTTAATTAAAGTCAACCGAATTATTAACTTGGCAATTATTGATCGTGCATTTTTGAGGCTGGAACCCTTGAAACAACTGAATCTTCTCCAGTTTTCTCATATCGCCGAGTTAATAGATAAGGTAGGTTCTATCTAGGTGCAGGAATAATCCCCGGGTAAAACGTTCGGTAAAACCAGTCGTATTGCTGCTGTAACTGTTTCTGTATGCGCTCGGGGATTTTGTGGGAGGTAGGCGATGTCAAGCTGGGATAGGTCTGGTGTCGATATTTAAAGCGGTAGTAGCTATCGCTTTCGTGGGGCGACACCGTCAAGTTTTGCCAATCAAGCTGCACCGCAGGCAAGCCCAACCACTGCCACAAATTTTGCAATACCACATCCGGCTCGACCATAAGATGCTCGAAGATTACGTAAAACAAACGCTCCTGCAACTGACTTTCAATGTCTTGCAAGGCTGCGATCGTTCGTAGGGGTGCGCCGATTACACCACTTGCTTCAAATAATTTGTCGGCGCGATCGTACCGACTCAGATAGGCAAGGTGGTCGGGAAAATCCACAAGCAGGGTCTTTTGATGTTGCGCCTCGATAGAGCCGTAGATTTGCCCCAATTCCCGCACGCAAACCACCATGCGAAAGTTGGGGTCGAGGTGTTGGACGGTTTCGATATGTTGCACCCAGCCGCGATTTTTATCGACGACGCAGGGGCGATCGGTTTCGGCAAACCAGCCGTTGATAAAGCCGCGATAGGCATTGAGAAGGCGTTGGTAGCTGCGATCGAAATCCACATCGAGCTGGGAGAGAAAAAATTCGTTGTCGCTGAGGTTATGACGCAAACTCATCAACGTCTGACAGAGCGGCGAACTGTGTCCAGGGCTATAAATATCGGGATGATGTCCGAGGAGTTGTGCCAGCAGGGTGGAACCCGACCTCGGCAATCCGGTGAGATATATGATGCGCTTGGTTAGCATGACTGCCCCTCACCGATTTTGCAGTAGTAACAGTCAGGCAATGAAGTGCTTTGATTCTGCATAAAAGGCTCCTCACAAAAACAACTTGAATTCTTAAATTTTCTGTGTATTGACAGATAGGGGAGAGCAATGTCACAAACAACAGATCCCGCAATGATGCATGCAAGCAAAGCTGAGACACACCAACTGGAATGTCGCTAAACCAGCGTATCAATTCTCAATAAAATTCTATCAATCTTGCGATCGCGCATCAATTGGCAAACTTACGGAATGTCGCTAAATCCGCGTACAAATTCTCAACAAATTTTTATCAATCTTGCGATCCCTCTCCTAATTCCTATTCATCCATAACAATATCCCTGTATTTGAGGAGATCGGGATTAAGGATGGTTGGGGTCAGGTTTTCTAATGGGAAAGCGATCACAAGCTCCAAGCAATTCACTCTATTGCTCATGTTTTGTAGTTAATTGTGTGTTCAGGGAGAAAAAATTTAGGCTTTGAAAAATTTTAGCTTTCAATAGTGAAAAAGCAGAGAAGGTTTTTCTGTTAGTTACAATTCTTAAAAAACATCCTTTTTGCCACCCTTTTCAGAGTAATTCCAAGCCTTAAAGCAAAGGATGGGGTATTTTTATCGCACTACGCCAAATTGCTTAGCCCCAAAGAGCGATTGCCCTACCAGAATACCTAACGCCAAACACAACTTTAATGCTGAACGCACTGCATAGCAGGCTCTACTTTCCCCAATCACGCCATTACTGTTATAATAGCTGAACAAGCATAGGCAAAAAAGTCATGGGAACAAATAGTATTAAAGAAAAAGCAAAGCAACTAATTGATAAATTGCCAGAAAATTCGACTTGGGACGATTTAATGTATGAAATCTATGTCAGACAGGCAATAGAATCAGGATTGAATGATAGTGAAGCAGGAAAGGTGTTATCTATTCAAGAGGTACAAGCTAAGTTTGGATCGCCAAAATGAAAGTCTTTTGGACAGAAACTTCTGTTAATCACTTGTCTTCTATCTATAACTATTTGTCTCAAAATTCTCCCCAATATGCTCAAAGATTTGTTGAACGATTAATTAGACGCTCGGAACAGGTTGCTAACTTTCCGTTGTCAGGTCGCATTGTTCCAGAATTTGAAACTAAGCAAATTCGAGAAATAATAGAAGGCTCTTATCGTATCATTTACTATCTCAAGTCTGACAGCATTGATATTCTTGCGGTTCTCCATGGTTCTCAAAATATTGAATCTATAGACAGCAAATAATGGTTGCCTGCAACCTCTATCCTAGCGATCGCCCCACCAGAATGCCTGACACCAAAGAGCGATCACCCATAAATCCAATCCAATTTCAAAGAGCGATCGCGCTTAAATTCGCCTAGTTCGTAAACAGCGATCGCATCGCCAGTTAATCGATGTTTTTAGGGCGGAAAACCTCTGTTAATTCCTCTTTAGTCATATTATGAGGGAAAGGATAGGTTTTAGCGTTAGGACTGCGACGATTTACAAACAATTCTCTAATTGCCTCATCGTCAGTGGGATGTTGCCTAATATATACTTTTAATTCTTTACGAGTCATTTGGGTGAAATCAGGCTTGCTCATCTTCGTAAAACTCCCATTTCCCATCTTCAAAAATGATGATTTCGATCCCCTCATTGGTGCCAGCTAATATAAAGATATATCTGTAGGACACATCATATCTAAACAAGTGGATAGACTGTAACATATCGGAAAGAGATTGACAGACGTAGACAGAGGCGATCGCTTGCTCATAGGTTGGCATTTACCAAAACATGTATCCAGAATTTTTATATTACGTTTCAAGTATAACGAAATAAAATACCAATCACCCTTTAAATCTAATGGAGTTCATCCAGTAGGGGTTAGCTGATCACCAATTGAAATTTGTTATCGTTAAATGCTTCTAATACAGGCAATGTAACTCGCCCTCTCAGCAAACTGCGAATCCAGATGTTGGTGTCAATGACTACACGAAATGTCACGCTTGGTGATGGTGCTGACGCACTGTTTTAATTTCGGCCATGATATCAACGTCAGTAATGTCATCTGCTGGCGGTTGGGCATAGAGTTCTTCAATCAAAGCCGTCAAATCCGAACGTAACTCTTCTTGAATTAAAACTTTAGTAACCTGTACCCGTTCATCTCGCTGCAACTGTTGTACAGCCGCAATCAGTTGTTCTAGAGTGATAAGGAGCGATATCATGATTTTTTGCTGTCAGAGTTGAGTTTCTTCAATTATAGAGCGCTCTCCTATAGAACGCTCTCCCGTTAAATCTACGGGTTCATAAACATGCAGTGGTACACATCCTGCAAGGAATCGCCCCACCAGAACGCCTAACACCGAGGAGCGATCGCACTATAAGAACAAGCGATCGCGCGTTAAAATAGGCACTAGAAATCAAAACAATTTTAGGCAAAGGCAATGGCAGTTGAACGCTGGACAGACGAAATGCTTGATGAATTAACCTCGGACGTTAAGGAATTAACTTCAACCGTTAATGAATTAAGCTCAACCGTTAATGAATTAAGCTCAACCGTTAACGAGGTAAGCTCAACCGTTAATGAATTAAGCGATAGCGTGGATGGTTTAAGAATAACCGCTCAAGCATTGCTGCAAGTCGCAGCCCAAAATCAACAAAGAATGGATATGTTCGATCAAGAGCTAGAGCTGACGAAGCAACGCCAAGCAGAAAGCGATCAAAGGTTTAATGTTCTGCTCGAAGAAGTTCGTTTTTTGATTCGAGGCAATCGAGATAATCAAGAAAATTAGAGCGATCGCCCCACCAGAATGCCTAACCTTAAATCGCACTGCCCATTACCCCAAATCAAATTACCAAAAAACATGATTTTACAATCCCCCACCTGCCATCTCGATCGACTAAGGTGATAATGTTGAGGTCAGTCGCAGTTTTGCTGTTCGCCAGTCTATCTAACTCGGTCAGGCGATCGCGCTTAGGATTTATGCATTTAATTTGAGCCATGAATAACGTGCAATTTCTAGATGAATATGAAGTCATAGTTGTAGGAGCAGGTCATGCTGGTTGCGAGGCGGCACTGTCGGCGGCTCGTCTGGGCTGCAAAACTTTGCTGCTGACTTTAAATCTAGATCGGATTGCTTGGCAACCATGTAATCCTGCCGTAGGAGGACCCGCCAAATCGCAATTAGTGCATGAAGTTGATGCTCTGGGCGGCGAAATCGGCAAAATTACCGATCGCACCTATCTACAACGCCGCATTCTCAACAGTTCTAGAGGCCCTGCCGTGTGGGCTTTACGCGCTCAAACTGATAAGCGCGAGTATGCAGCTGAGATGAAAAAGATCGTCGAAAATCAGCCTAATCTCCAACTGCGCGAAGGCACTGTCGTAAATCTAATCTTAGAGAACAACCAGAAGATAATTGGCGTAGAAACTCAATTTGGGGTCGGTTATGGCTGCAAGTCCGTAATTTTAACCACGGGGACATTTCTCAACGGTCAAATCTGGGTGGGTAATCGCTCCATGGCAGCCGGACGCGCCGGAGAGTTTGCCGTGTCGGGACTAACAGAAATGCTGAATGAGTTGGGCTTTGTTACCGATCGACTCAAAACTGGCACACCCGCCCGCGTTGATAAGCGCACGGTGGACTATAGCAAGATGGAAGCTCAGCCCCCCGATCGGCAAGATAATTGGTTTAGCTTTGACCCTACCGCCTGGGTGCAACGCGAACAAATGAACTGTTACCTGACGCGCACCACGGCAACTACACATCAAATCATTCGCGATAATCTGCATCTATCTCCTGTCTATGGTGGCTTTATTGATGCCAAGGGGCCGCGTTATTGTCCCAGTATCGAAGACAAAATTGTGCGCTTTGCGGATAAGGAAAGCCATCAAATTTTTATCGAACCGGAAGGACGTGATATTCCCGAACTCTATATTCAGGGATTTTCTACAGGTCTACCGGAGCCGATCCAACTGCAAATGTTACGCACCCTCCCTGGGCTGGAGAATTGTCAAATGCTACGGGCGGCCTATGCCGTAGAGTACGATTATATTCCCGCCACGCAGTGCTATCCCACACTGATGACAAAACGAGTGGAAGGATTATTTTGTGCGGGACAAATCAACGGCACCACTGGTTATGAGGAAGCTGCTGCCCAAGGTTTAGTAGCAGGGATTAATGCGGCTATGTATGCAGGCGATCGCGCCATGTACACCTTCCCGCGCTCCCAAAGCTACATCGGCACGCTGATTGACGATCTGTGTACCAAGGATTTGCACGAACCCTATCGCATGTTAACCAGTCGTTCGGAATATCGATTGATTTTGAGATCGGATAATGCCGATCGCCGTCTCACCCCCCTAGGTAGAGAGATCGGTCTGATTGATGATCGCCGTTGGGATCTGTTCGCAAATAAGCAAGCAAATATCCAAATGGAAACCAAGCGATTGCAAACTACGCGCATCAAAGAGCACGATTCCGTAGGGAAAGCGATCTCTGCGGCCACGGGTGAAGTAATTAAGGGTGCGATTACACTGGCTGAACTCTTGCGGCGTCCTAGTATTAGCTATGCCGATCTATCGCGATATCAATTAGATAATCCCAATCTGGATCGGGCCGAACAACAAGGCGCTGAAATCGAAATTAAGTATTCTGGTTACATCCAAAGGCAACAACAACAAATAGACTCCACAGCACGGCAATCAGAGCGTAAACTGCCTGCCAATCTTGACTATGGTAAAATCGAGACACTATCAATGGAAGCACGCGAGAAGCTGGGCAAAATCCAACCGCTCACCATTGGACAAGCTGGCCGTATTGGTGGGGTTAACCCCGCAGATATTAATGCTTTACTCGTGTATCTAGAGTTAAAGAATCGCCACCCAGAACTGGTTGCTCCATAAATCTATCTTGTAAAAGAGTTAGTAGCGTGGAGAATTGTGTCTAGGCATCAGTTTTGTTGGTTTGGCAGATCGCCTCCCGAACTTTTGCAAAATCTACACCAAAATCTTATATGGTTCTCAAAAATATCAGCAGATGCGTGGTAGTTGCTCGCCACTAAGCATATCAATAATACGAGTTGCACCAATCTTACTAGACATTGTGACCAGGCTGTTTGAACTATCGATCGCGTTGCCAATTTGACAAGCTTTGGTATGGTGCCCATTAATATCTAAGTTGATATCTAAGTTGGTATCTGAGTTGATATTTGAGCCGTGCGATCGCATAATCTGCAGAGCCTTTTCTGCTTGTGCTTGGGGCACGAATGCTATGAACCTCCCTTCGTTAGCTACGTAGAGCGGATCGAAGCCGAGAATTTCGCAGGCTCCCTGCACGTCTTCCCGCACGGGAATCAGGTTCTCGTCGATCGCAATGCCAATAGCTGCTGCAAGGGCAATTTCATTGAGGGTGCTGGCCAAACCTCCACGCGTCAAATCCCGCAGCATATGAATTTCAATTCCTGCATCTAAAAGCTCCAATACCAGATTGGCAAGCGGAGCCGTATCGCTCTGGATCGTCGTTTCAAATTCTAAGCCTTCGCGTACGGCCATAATCGCAATGCCATGACGACCGATATCGCCATTTAGTAATATGGCATCTCCTGGTTGCACGGACTGGGGGGAAATGGTGCGATCGTGCTCGACTATACCAACCCCAGCGGTATTGATAAATATGCCATCCCCCTTACCTTTGTCCACGACTTTCGTATCGCCCGTCACGATTTGCACGTTCGCGATCTGTGCCGCTGATTGCATGGATTGGACAATTTGCCACAGTGTAGACATCGGCAATCCCTCTTCCAAAATGAAACTAGCACTGAGATAGAGCGGACGCGCGCCCGCCATTGCCAGATCGTTGACCGTGCCATACACTGCGATCGAACCAATATCACCACCGGGAAAGAATAGTGGTTTCACCACGTATGAATCCGTCGTAAATGCCAGCCTGGGTAAAGACTCAGTATTTTTTGTCGCTAATGTCAATACCGCCGCATCGTGTTGCATAGATTTAGGCACATTAAATGTCGGCAAGAACATTTGGGAAATTAACTGGTGCATGAGCTTGCCCCCACCCCCGTGCGCCATCAGAACGTGGGGGTACTGCTGAATCGGAATGGGGCAGGACAGATGAAAATCTTTAGACTCTGACATAGGTATTATGTTGACGATAGCGATAGTATGCTGCACAAGCCCCTTCTGAGGAAACCATAGGCGCTCCCAAGGGATGTTCTGGTGTACATTGTATCCCGAAGGCAGAACATGTTTGTGGCTTCTCAATTCCTTGTAAAATCAGACCACTAATGCATAAATTCGCATCGTTTTGATGTATCTCATTTACTTCTTCTATAGATGTCAATGGAAAGCGTTTATGGGCATCGAATTCAGTATACTCGTCCTTGATGTCTAGACCACTGGCGGGAATCTCGCCAATCCCCCGCCACTGGCGCGGCACAACCTGAAATACTTCGTTCATCAGTTGCATGGCTTTGGCATTACCATCTCGATGTACGGAACGAGCGTACTGATTCTCAACCACCGCTTGCCCCGCCTCCAACTGCTGCACGCACATATGAATGCCCTGCAAGATATCTACCGGCTCAAAACCCGTCACGACAATCGGAACGCCGTACTTTTGGGCAATTGGTAGGTATTCGCTATATCCCATTACAGTACAGACGTGACCGGCAGCCAGAAAGCCCTGTACGCGGCAGTCAGGCGAACTAAGAATTGTCTCCATAGCGGGAGGAACGAGTACGTGGGAAACGAGCATGGAGAAATTCTGAAGCCCCAATTTTTTTGCCTGATAGAGGGTCATCGCCGTAGTGGGAGCAGTCGTCTCAAATCCTACTGCGAAAAAGACGACTTGCTTAGCAGGATTCTGCTGCGCGATTTTTAAGCTGTCTAAAGGAGAGTAAACGATGCGAATATCACCTCCCTTAGCTTTGACGGATAGCAGATCGATCGCACTGCCCGGTACGCGCAACATATCGCCAAACGAACACAAAATCCTATTGGGCTGAGAAGCGATCTCGATCGCGCGATCGATCATCTCTACAGGTGTGACGCAGACAGGACAACCGGGGCCGTGGATGAGCGCGATCTCTTTAGGTAGTAGTTCGTCTATGCCGTACTTCACAATCGCGTGGGTTTGTCCGCCGCAAATTTCCATAATCGTCCAGGGGCGGGTGACAAGCTTGCTAATTTCCCTACCTAGCTGCTGCGCGATCTTGGCATCGCGGAACTCGTTGACGAATTTCATGCGTACTCTCCTTGCCCAATTTGTTTAGGCTTCTACTCGATAATGTTTAGACATTTGCGCTAAATCACGGAGTGTTTGTTCGGCTTCGGCTTCGTCTAGTATAGAGAGAGCAAACCCAACATGTACGATCGCATAATCTCCCACCTGCGCTTCAGGGACGTATGCCAAACTCACTTCTTTGACAACACCACCAAAGCTGACTCTGCCCGATCGCATCAAGTCATCATCGCCGCTAATGCTGAGAATTTTGCCTGGAACTGCTAGACACATAATGGGAACCGCTTTTATTGACCTCTACATTTAACTATTATCTTCTATCCTCCCCGTACGGGCGAAGCATTCGGCCAGCAATCTGGGCAATATACCCAAAATGCCTCTGCCGAATGCTTCGCCCTGCGATGCCCGAATCGCAATTTTCATTTTATATATTCCTAATGCTGCTGGCGGAGGGCTGCCGCAACTTGCCCCGCAGCGATCGCCCCGTCATTAGGCGGGATATGTTGGTGCCAATAGGGAAAAAAACCTTCCTCTCGCAATCTTTGAATCGCCCTTTCCGTTAAATACTTATTTTGGAAGCAGCCACCCGTCAGCACAACTTGTGACTCCCCCGATCGCCTCGCCACAGCAATAATTATTTCCACCAGAGTGTTGTGGAATTTGGCGGAAATCTGGTTGGGGAGGATTTGGTGTTCTAGATCTTGGAGGATGGCAATGACCATAGGTGCCCAGTCAATTATCTTTCCTTGTAGATCGAATTCGTAATATTCTTCTACCTCTCTATCATCGAGCATGAATTCTAATGCCATTGCGGCTTGCCCTTCAAAACTGGCTTGCTGGCAAATTCCTAACAGCGAGGCGATCGCATCGAATAACCTGCCCGCACTCGAAGTTAAGGGTGCATTTAGGCGTTTGGATAGCATAGTCGCGATCGCATTTAATTCATAGGGCGAAAAAGCTTGCAGGGGATTGAGCTCGGACATCGACTGTATTTCTTCACCAAACATTTCCCATAGTAGCCCTAATGCCGCTCGACGGGGTTGTTTAACTGCTTTGTCGCCACCAGGGAGTGGGAAGGCGCGGAAGTGGGCGATTCGTTCCCAGGTCAGCGAAGTAATCCTAAAGAATTCTCCGCCCCAGATCGTGCCATCTAAACCGTAACCCGTGCCGTCCCAGGCAATCCCAAGCGCAGGTGGCATAATTTGATTATCAACCATGCAGGCTAAAACGTGCGCATAGTGATGCTGGACGGGGATAACGGGAATGTCCAATTGCCGCCCCAATTTTTGCGCAAACTGGCTGGAGAGATAATCGGGGTGAGCATCGCAGGCGATCGCTTCGGGTTGGAATTCATATATGCTGCTCAAACTAGAGATAATGCGCTGAAAATGCTCGAAAGCTGGAACTGTTTCCAGGTCGCCGATGTGCTGGCTTAAGAAAATCTGTGCGTCAAAGCCAAGTGCGATCGTGTTTTTGAGGTATCCGCCTAGGGCGAGAATTTTAGCTGGGGAATGGGATGTGAGCTGTGGGGTATGAGGTATGGGTAGGGGAGCGTAGCCTCTAGCGCGACGCAACACCTGTGGACGATCGGCAATGATGCGGACGATCGCATCGTCAACGGGGCGCACGATGGGACGATTGTGGACTAGAAATAGATCGGCGATGTTACCCAGTCTTTCTAAGGCTTCGCGTTCGTCAATGCATATTGGCTCGTCAGCGAGATTACCGCTGGTAGCGACAATGGGGAACTGCAACGATGCCAATAGTAAGTGATGCAGCGGCGTGTAGGGTAGTATCACACCGAGATAGGGATTGTCGGGAGCTACAGCATCGCAGACGGCATCGCAGGAAAGTTTTGGTTTTGTTTTTTTGCGCAGGAGCACGATGGGCGCTTCGGGCGATCGCAACAGGTTTGCTTCCAACTCGGAGACGATGCAATCTGCTTGAATTTGCTCTAGGGATGGATACATCAAAGCAAAAGGTTTGTGGGGGCGCTGTTTGCGCAGGCGCAATTGACTCACAGCTTCGGGATTGCGGGCATCGACGATCAGATGAAATCCTCCTAATCCTTTCACTGCCAAAATTTTCCCCTGTTCGATCTGGGTCGCAGTTTCCAAAAGAGCGCGATCGCCGCGCACGAGAATTTTGCCATCTCGATCCCACAATTCCACTTGAGGCCCACAATGGGCGCAGGCGTTCGGCTGGGCGTGGAAGCGGCGACTGTGCGGATCGGTATATTCTGCCCGACAGGTGGGGCACATCTGAAAATCCTTCATGGTAGTGCCAGTGCGATCATAGGGCAGCGCCTCAATGATGCTGTAGCGCGGCCCGCAGTTAGTGCAATTAGTGAAGGGGTAGCGGTAGCGGCGATCGCTGGGATCGAAAATTTCGTGCCGACAGTCGGGACAGGTGGCGAGATCGGGTAAGACGATTGCGGATTTTAGTTTGTGTCCTTCTATCTCTGAACCTGTTTCTGAAGTGCGAATGCAAAATTCAGCGTAACCCACAGGTTCAAGCCATGCGGATTCTATACCGTGAATTTGCGATCGCGGTGGTTTCTCCGTTTGCAGGCGTTGCTGAAAGACATGCAAATGCTCGTAAGTTCCTTCCACCTCAATCGACACTCCCCTCACGGAGTTGTTTACCCAGCCTGTAAGCTGCAATTCGCGAGCGAGGCGATAGATAAATGGTCGGAACCCCACGCCCTGAACAACACCTCGAATGTTAAAGCTCAAGCGCTGTTTGGATATGTCCGATGTGATCGCCATTAACGGCTTTGATGACGCCGTTGCACTTGGATGACGGGCTGCATCTGGTTACCCCCATGCACTTGCTGAACTTGATTTTTTGCCGATTCTTGTAGCTTCTCGATCGGAGAAGTTTTTCTTTGCATCTTTTTCATCTTACATCCCTCCTGATAGTATAGGGAACGGGCATTTAATGTAAATTAAATGTTTTCTAAAAATATTATACCAGGGTAGATTGAGATAGCAATCTACCCTAAATTTTAGCTATAATATTAGTGGAATCGCATCGGGTCTCTAACATAGACTCAGTGGATACGCCCCCTACTTCCCGTTACGAGCACGAAGGAATCGAGGGCAATACCAAACCAGGCTCTTGGAAGATGCGACTAGGGAGACCCAAATCAGAGAATGCGAGACCTGTCCACCTTAGATTTCGTTTTGGAGGAGTCCATTGCACAATTTAATAGACTGCTGAGCGAACCTGGTTGATGTTAACTAGGTTCGCTTATCCTATTGTTCAGGGCAGTTTCTCGGATGGATTACCCCTCGGCATCACAGGTACGTTCCACTTTATGCTGGCATTCTAGGGTAACCACAATATTTTGATGCATCCCTTTCACATATTGGGTGTAGCAGGTCTATTTGGGGGCGCACTTTTGAGCGCTCCCGATCTCAAGGGCTAATATTTGCAGATAAAGTTAGGCTTCAACATTTACAAAATAAGGGCTATATCGTATATTCATTGTAGATACATTTGCTGCAAAGGGTAATTTGTTATGACAGTTTCTGTGGCTAAGTGGGGAAATAGCCTCGCCATTCGTATTCCGCAAGCGATCGCTGCACAAGCTCATATCGAAGAAGGAACTGCAATCGGTTTTAGCATTGTTGACGGTAACATTATCTTAACACCTGGGAAGCGCAAGAAATATAGCCTCGATGAACTGCTAGACGGAATGACAGAGGAAAATCTACATTCTGAAGTTAAGACTGGATGTGCTGTGGGGCATGAAATTTGGTAAAGACTTATATTCCAAATCGAGGAGATATTGTTTGGCTTGATTTCGATCCGCAAATTGGATACGAGCAAGCAGGGCGCAGACCTGCTTTTGTGGTATCTCCCCTCAAATACAACCAGAAATCAAACCTGGCTCTTATCTGCCCTATTACTTCCAAAAACAAAGGGTGGAAGTTTGAAGTTCTACTTTCCGATATGAAAACAACGGGTAGTATTCTCGCAGACCAGTTAAAAAGCCTGGATTGGCAAGCAAGAAGGGCAGAGTTCATAGAAACCGCTCCTGATCGCATAGTTGAGGAGGCCCTGGCCCGGATTGAACCATTAGTAACTTAGCAAAGATTCGCTGCCTGGCGATCGCTATTTCGTAGCAGAAATCAGCTGCTCTGAAGAAATACTTATCCTCTCTGCGAGGAAGCTATACCATGTCTCCATCCCCGCACCCGTGCGGGCAGAAACCTCCAGAATTTGGGCTTGCGGTGCGATTTGCTGGATATTTCCGATCGCAGTGTCGCGATCGAAGCCCACGGCTTCGGCAATATCCATTTTGTTGATAATTACAACATCAGCAATTTTAAACATCGTGGGATACTTGAGTGGTTTATCCTCTCCCTCCGTCACGGAGAACAGCACCACGCGCAAGTCCTCACCCAAATCGTAGGCAGCAGGACAGACCAGATTGCCGACATTTTCAATTACTAACAACTTAATGCGATCGAGGTGCAACTGCTGGACTGCACGACCGACCATCTCCGCTTCCAGATGGCAAGCATCGCCCGTGGTAATTTGAATCACTTCTGCACCCGTGCGGCGTAGGCGTTGGGCATCGTTATCCGTTGCTAGATCGCCCACAATTACAGCGGTAGGAATGCGTTCGCCCAAATCCTCCAACATGCGTTGGATCAAAGCAGTTTTGCCGGAACCAGGGGAAGAGAGCACGTTCAACACCAGCAAACCCTTAGCCATAAAGAAACCACGATTGCGTTCTGCCAACCGTTCGTTTTTAGCCAAAATGGATTGCGCGATCGCGATATGTCGATGGTTGCCGTTAGGCGCGGTAGAAATAATTTCTTCGTGATGGTGGTGGTGATCGGAATAGTGATGGTGATGATGATCGGAATCGTGCACCGTAAATTCCCCTACAACGCTACATCCGCAGTTCGTACACATAACTTAAGACACCTCCAGAGAAGTTAGCTGTAATTCCCGACCTTGAATCAATTTGCTACTAATTTGTCCACAATCAGGACAGACATAGATTAGATCGGGTGGTGAAAACTCGTATTGGCAATTCTCGCAATAACACAATGCTGGCACCAATTCTATCTTAAGATTAGCTCCCGCTGCGATTGTATCCTGCGTGCAGGCATCAAAGGCAAATTCTAAAGCTTCTGGCACCACCCCTGACATAGCTCCTACACGCAAATTGAGTTGATGGATTTTCTGCGCTCCTTGTCTGCGAGCATTTTCCAGTGCAATTTCTAAGGTTGATTCCATGAGACTGAGTTCGTGCATTGGTTTGCGCGGAGGACGATAAAGGATTTCATCTAATTCCCAGGTTGTGGTCTTGCAAGATCTGTTCGATCTTCTGTAAAGCTATAGCAATACCCGATCTGGTGAGAGGCGATAACTGCTCGCCAAACTCAAACTTGAGAGCCGGGATCAAAATCCACCAGGCCGTGGGTGCACGCCCATAGGCAACCTCAGATAAACATAGCAGCGAATGTGGGTCAGCAGTATGTCCAGATCCCTCACACACAGTAGTATCGTGTCTATAGGTAGAGGGATGAATCGGTATACTTCTAATCTCAGCTTCTCCTGTTTCTGCAATTGATAATTCAGTTACGGGGTAAACATCCACAAAGATTGCGATTTCCACTTCTGCAATCTCTGCGGCAAGTTCGGGTGTAAGTTGATGCACGGAGAGCGATCGCACCTGCGGTAATTCCCAAGTAGCCACGATCTCCGCTAGGTTTTGGCCTGCACCATCGTCGCCTCTCAACGTATTGCCATAGCCAATTACGATTAATTGCTTGTGGGGTAATCGAAGGGGGATATGTTCAAGTTCGTTAATCTTCACGGCTGGATTCTCCTACATAGATGCCAATGTCGCGAGCAGTTCGCACCAAAAAACCTTGAGGATCGACTCTTGAAGGTGCTTTTTCCTCTTTGCGAGCTTTCTTGATCTGCTCGATCACGCGACTAAGGGGAACGCTACTCACTCTTCCATTCTGCCAAATCACCATCTGGTTATAGTTGCCATTGGCAATTAAATCTACGGCCTCTCGCCCAAAAGCTGTTGCTAGGAGGCGATCGTTGGAAGTAGGCGTACCGCCTCGCTGTAAGTGCCCCAAAACCGTAACACGGGTATCAAGAGGAGGCAGCTTAAAAGGTTCTGGCTGGTCGGAATTAGACATCTGACTGCTGCACGCTTGAATTTGACAAGCAACATAATCACCAATGTAATGCTCTTTTTGTCCGAGCTGATTTTTAACTCCTTCGGCCACGACAATCAGGGCAAATCGCCGTCCTCGCTGTTGCAATTGAGAGATATGTTGGCAAATTCCCTTAACTACTGTTTCATTAATGATAGGGGTGAGTTCGGGGATCAAGATAGCATCCGCGCCACCTGCGATTCCTGCTTCCATCGCCAGATAACCAGAATCCCGTCCCATCACCTGCACGATCATGACGCGATCGTGACTAGCGGCGGTGAATGTGAGATCGTAGAGTGCCTGGGTAACGCGATTAACTGCCGTATCAAATCCTACCGACACTTCTGTATAGGGAACGTCGTTATCGATGGTTTTAGGCACTGCGACCCAATTCCAGGGAGTACCATATTCATCAGCTGTGTGAGCTAATTTATCTAAAATCTCGATACTACCATCGCCCCCCATCACGATTAAAGCGTCCAATCCCAGCTTTTTGTAACCCTGGATGATTTCGTCGGCATGCTTCTCGGGATCGCCTTTGCTGACCGAACCCAGAACGCTACCACTCAAAAAGTGCAGGATATCTAATCCCTGCACTAACCCTGGAATATCGTAACCGTGTTCTTTAATCCGCAATTCCTCGGGTTGGCGATTGCCGACCAGCAGCTCGATGAAACCGTCGGTACCATAGGGAATCCCATACACTTCCCAACCGTATTTGTAGGTTGCCACCTTAACTACAGCGCGAATTACGGCATTGAGACCGGGGCAATCGCCGCCACTGGTGAGAATACCAATGCGTTTGGGTTTATGGTTATTCATTTTTGGGGTGACCGTCATGCGTTTTTCCCATTGCAATGTGCATTTGTAATTTTAAGGCAGCGGGATCAACTAACTGAGGTAATCATGCGATCGGGTATGTAACTTTGGATTGCTTTCATATACTGTGCCCGTTCGAAAGCACCCTCATCGGGGCAGTTAATCTGGCTCATACTTCCCTGCATCTGTTGTACAGAGATGTATTCGTGTTCTTCCATCCAGTGTATAATTTCCTGTTCGATCGCCCGAATGTGCTCGATCCCATGCCGCAATAATACAGAGCAAAGTTGCGTGATCTTGGCTCCTGCCATCAGCATCTTAATAACGTCATGCCCTCTCTGGATACCACTAGTAACAGCGAGATCGGCTCCAATGCGACCATAGAGGATGGCAATCCAGCGCATGGGCAGGCGAGTAGCATTGGGAGAACTCAATACCAGGTGAGGATAGACCTCCAAATTTTCCAGATCGATATCTGGCTGGTAAAAGCGATTGAATAGTACTAGAGCATCGGCACCGGCATAGTCTAAACGCTTGGCCATATTTGCCATGTTGCTAAAGAAAGGACTCAACTTGATCGCAACTGGAATTGTCACCTCCGCTTTCACATCGCGCAGGATGTTGATATAGTTTTGCTCCACCTCTGCGCCAGTCACGTTGGGATCGGTAGGCACGTAATAAATATTCAACTCGATCGCATCCGCTCCCGCCTGCTGCATCAGTTGGGCGTACTCCACCCAGCCCCCCGGCGTGTAACCATTCAAGCTGGCAATAATCGGAATCGCTACGGATTCTTTTGCTTTGCGAATATGTTCCAAATAGAGTTCTGGCCCAACGTGGAACGTTTCTGGCTCGGGGAAATAGGTAAGGGATTCGGCAAAGCTTTCCGTACCGTAGGTGAGGTGGTGGTGCAGTTCGAATTTTTCCTGCACCAGTTGCTCCTCAAACAGTGAATGGAGTACGACAGCCGCAGCCCCAGCGTCTTCCATCCGCTTGATATTATCGATATCTTCGCTCAACGGCGCGGCAGCAGACGGCACAAGGGGCGATCGCAATTTTAAACCGAGATAGGTAGTAGTGAGATCCATAGCGATTTATTGGTAGGGGTTTGCGTCATGATGTTGGAGTTTTGGTGGGGCGATCGCTAGCAGGCTCAGAACCAGCCCCAGAATTTTGATTTGCCAGATATTCATACATCCGCCAGCGGAGATTGACATCTTCTTGCGCCTCTTGCAGCAGGTGCTTGGCATCGGCTGGCTTGCTCTTGGTGAGCATCTTGAAGCGGTTTTCGGCATACATCGATTCCCCAACCGTCTTTTTTGGTGCTCCCGAATCCAGGTGCAGGGGATTCTTGCCTTCCGCCTTGAGGGCGGGATTGTAGCGATAGAGCAGCCAGCGACCGCTTTCGACGATCGCTTTCTGATGGGTCATGGCCGTCTGCATGTTGATGCCGTGGGCGATGCAATGGCTGTAGGCAATAATCAGCGAGGGGCCGTCGTAGGCTTCGGCTTCCAGAAGGGCTTTCAAGGTGTGTTCGTCCTTGGCTCCCATGGCGACGCTGGCGACGTAGACATTGCCGTAGGACATGGCAATTAAGCCCAAATCCTTCTTCGGTGCGGGTTTGCCGCCGGATGCAAATTTAGCTACGGCAGCGCGCGGCGTGGCCTTGGAGGATTGTCCGCCCGTATTGGAGTAGACTTCGGTATCCAGAACCAGGATGTTGACGTTGCGACCGCTGGCAAGGACGTGGTCGAGGCCGCCAAAACCGATGTCGTAGGCCCAGCCGTCGCCGCCGATAATCCAGACGCTCTTCTTCACCAGATAGTCGGCCAGGAATTGCAGCGTTTGGATTTTGGATAGTTGAGCGCTATCGCTCGCGTGGGTCGCTTTCAATGCTTCTAGCTGCTGCTTGAGCTGGGCAACCCGTTCCCGCTGTTCCCAGATATCTGCTTCGGAGTGCTGCTCTGCGTGCAGGATAGCGGTGGCGAGTTCGTTCCCCACCTCATCGCTGAATTCGTGCAACAGTTCGGCGGCGTAGGTCGCTTGTTTGTCCACAGAGAGCCGGAAGCCTAGACCAAATTCGGCATTGTCTTCAAACAGGCTGTTCGACCAGGCAGGACCGCGCCCCTCTGCGTTTTGCGACCAAGGGGTTGTGGGTAGGTTACCACCATAGATCGAAGAACAACCGGTAGCATTGGCAACCAGCATGCGATCGCCAAATAATTGCGACACCAGCTTGACATAGGGAGTTTCACCACAGCCCGCGCAGGCACCGGAGAATTCAAACAAGGGTTCTTCTAACTGTTGCTGCCGCACGAGATGGAGTTTCAAATCGCGGCGATCGGGGTTGGGGAGGTTGAGGAAGAAGTTCCAATTTTCGCGTTCCTGCTCTCTTAACGGCAGTTGGGGTTCCATGTTAATCGCTTTGCGCGATGGCATGGATTTGTTCTTGGCGGGACAGACATCGACGCAGATGCCGCAACCCGTGCAGTCTTCGGGCGCAACCTGAATTGTGAACTTCTGCCCCTCAAAGTCGCGGTCTTTTGCATTGGCCGATTTGAACGTAGACGGCGCATCGGCTAGGGCTGTCGGCTCGTATGCTTTACCCCGAATCACGCCGTGCGGGCATACCATGACGCATTTGCCGCACTGGATGCAAACGTCTGCATCCCAAGCGGGAATTTCCTGGGCAATGTTGCGCTTCTCCCATTTCGTCGTACCTGTAGGATAGGTGCCGTCTACGGGCAGGGCGCTGACGGGTAGTTCGTCGCCCTGGCGGGAAATCATCTTACCCAGCACGTCGCGCACGAAGTCCGGCGCATTCGCGGGAACGGGCGATCGCATCGGTATCGTACTGGTAACTGTGGCGGGTACCTGCACCTCGTGTAAGTTTTCCAGCGTGCTATCCACGGCTTGCAGGTTCATGCGCACGATTTCCGCACCTTTCTTGCCGTAGGTCTTTTCAATCGTCTGTTTAATCTTGGCGATCGCTTCCTCGCGCGGCAATACGCCCGATAGGGCAAAGAAGCATACCTGCATCACCGTATTAATTCGGCTTCCCATGCCGTTGTTGCGGGCAACCTGATTGGCATCGATCGCGTAGACTTTGAGCTGCTTGCGAATAATCTGTTCCTGCACGTTGAGCGGCAGCCGATCCCATATTTCTGTAGCAACGTAGGGACTGTTGAGCAGGAAGGTAGCGCCGGGGGCAGCGGATTGCAAAACATCCAGCCATTCCAGCAAACTCCAGAGGTGACAGCCGATAAAATTGGCGCGATCGATCAGGTAGGTGGAGCGAATGGGATCGGGGCCGAAGCGCAAATGGGAAACGGTGATCGAGCCGGACTTTTTAGAGTCGTAGACGAAATAACCCTGGGCGTAGTTGTCGGTTTCCTCGCCAATAATTTTAATCGAGTTCTTATTGGCCCCCACGGTGCCGTCGGAACCCAAACCGTAGAACATAGCGCGCACGACGTTACTTGGTTCCGTGGAGAAGGCAGGATCGTAGTCCAGGGAAGTCTGGGTGATGTCGTCGTTAATCCCCACCGTGAAGTGATTCTTCGGTTTGGCCTGCAACAGGTTGTCGAAGACGCTCTTAACCATCGCCGGTGTAAATTCCTTCGACGAAAGTCCGTAGCGTCCGCCTACGATTTGCGGCACATTTTGTAGGGGCGAATGGCCATTCGCCCCTACCTGTTCGTAGATCGCGGTTACGACATCGAGGTAGAGAGGTTCGCCCGCCGATCCCGGTTCCTTGGTGCGATCGAGTACGGCAATTTGCTTGACGGTCTGCGGGAGGGCGGCAATCAGGCGTTGGGTATCCAGGGGACGATACAGCCGCACTTTCAGCACGCCTACTTTTTCGCCGCTAGCATTCAGGGCATCGACGGTTTCGCATGCCGCTTCGCAGCCCGATCCCATCAGGATAACGACGCGATCGGCGTCCGGTGCGCCGTAATATTCAAAAATACGGTAATAGCGTCCCGTCAGGTCGCCAAACCGATCCATCGCCTTTTGCACGATGTCGGGACAGGCGTTGTAATAGGGGTTGACCGCTTCGCGAGCCTGGAAGTACACGTCGGGATTCTGAGCCGTACCGCGCAGTACGGGACGGTCGGGGCTAAGAGATCGCCCGCGATGGGCGAGAATCCACTTGTCATCGAGCATGGCGCGCAGGTTGTCTTCCGATAGCAGTTCTACCTTTTGAATTTCGTGGGACGTGCGGAAACCATCGAAGAAGTGCATGAAGGGGATGCGCGATTCCAGGGTGGCAACCTGGGCGATCGCGGCAAAGTCCTGCGCTTCCTGGACGGAAGCAGAACAGAGTAGTGCAAAACCCGTAGCGCGTACCGCCATCACATCGCTGTGATCGCCAAAAATGGAAAGCCCCTGTGCAGCGAGCGATCGCGCCGCAACGTGGATCACCGCACTGGTGAGTTCGCCAGCAATTTTGTAAAGGTTCGGGATGGTCAGCAATAATCCCTGAGACGAAGTAAAGGTAGTGGTGAGGGAACCCGCTTGCAATGCGCCATGTACCGCACCGGCTACGCCACCTTCGCTCTGCATTTCCACGACAATTGGCACGCTCCCCCACAGGTTTGCCTTGCCTTCAGCAGACCAGGCATCTGACCACTCGCCCATAGGCGTAGCTGGCGTGATCGGATAAATGGCAATTACTTCATTCAAAGCGTAAGCAACGCGGGCAACAGCCTCATTACCATCCAACGTTGCATAGTTTTTACTATTCATAGGTGCAATCCTCTACAAATTTTCAGGTAGATGCGATCGATTGATTGAAACCGCCTATAGTAAAATTCCGTCAGTCTAAATTACTCAATTATTTCCTCGAAGGGCAAAAATCTATTGAACCCGATTTTAGATCGCAAAATCAAACTTGAAATTCTAAATGAATTCTAAATTAAAAATACCAATCTTTATTAGTAGTTTAACAGGAAAATATTTTTTATAGTTGTGATATCTCAAAACAATCTATATTAAAGCTGATTAAAGCAATAAACTTGTTGTTTTAATGATAGTTAGATTAAGTTTTTATTGATGTTTAAAGATCCGAATCTTTAATGTAGTTTAAGCTACTGTTAAGGTATTATTAGTTCTGTCAAGCTCGAACAACAACATTCGTATAATCTAATATCTTTGCCAAGATATTTCAAGTTAAGTCGTTCGTTACTATATACCTGGTGAGTGATGGCAAACGGAAATTTTAGTACGCTCCCAACCCATCCAGAACTACAAGTTATTGTTAATTTTAGTAAAGTCATTGAATATTGACATTTGACTAATTTGACTTGTACTTTTACATAACCCTACCTTAACGTATGAGAAAGAGGCTAAGGCAAAAACTAACCTTTAAGTCGTTTCTCAAATACGTCTCGATCTAATAATTAAAGAAAGTAGTAAAATACTAATGGATTGGCGCTAATTATATTATTTTTGTAGGCTGTAATTGTTCGTAAAATTATGCAAGCAAACTGGATAAAACTAATAAAACTATAGCGATCTTGTTTGCAGTTTCATGAAGTCTCTCAATATTTCTAGTTCGTGCAGAGGGAAGTAGGTATGCCATCCTTAGAAACTACGACTAAGCCAAAAGCAGAAACCCAGTTGTTGTCAGAGCATCCAAGCTGTATCAGGCGTTTCAAGACGCTCGATCTGGCAATGAAGCGCAATCATTATCGCCAGGATGCCCTGATTGAAATTCTGCATCAGGCTCAAGCAGCCTTTGGTTATTTAGAAGAGGACGTGCTGATTTATATCTCGCGGGGTCTAAAATTACCCCTGAGCCGAGTCTATGGTGTTGCTACTTTCTATCATCTCTTTTCGCTCAAACCGCAGGGAGAACATACGTGCGTCGTTTGTTTGGGTACTACTTGCTACGTTAAGGGTGCAAATGCCCTGCTAGAAGTGATCGCCAAGCAAATTGGTATCCATCCTGGTGAAACTACTGCCGATCGGAAAATATCTCTGCTCACAGCTCGCTGTATTGGTGCTTGCGGCATTGCTCCAGCAACTGTGATTGACGGTCAGGTATGCGGTAAGCAAACACCAGACTTGGTAAGTGCCAGTATGCAGAATTGGTTAGATAAAAAGGGATAATTCGCATTCGTCATTTGTCGCCAACGCCAGATAAAGGACAAAACTATGGATTTAGCTGAACTGCTTGAGATAGGTCAAAAGGAACGCGATCACGCCAAACCAATCCGCCTAAATTGCTGCACGGCTGCAGGTTGTTTGTCTTCTCAATCCGATGCTGTCAAAGCAGGATTGGAATCCGCTGTGAAGGCCGCAGGTTTAGAGGCAACAGTAGAAGTATGCGGTGTCGGTTGCATGAAGTTTTGCGGTCGGGGGCCTTTAGTGGAAGTGGCTCCCAACGACATTCTCTACGAACAGGTTACTCCCGATCGTGCTTCGGTAATTGTGGCCGCGCTACACGATCGCATCACACCAGATCGATTGCCAACCATTGGCGATCGCAACCATCCCTTCTTTACGCGGCAGATGCCGATCGTGCTGGAAAATAGCGGCAAGATCGACCCCGAACGGATTGAAGAATACATCGCCGTCGGTGGCTATCAACAACTCTATAACGCGCTGTATGAGAAGGAGCCTACCGAAGTAGTGGAAGAGATCACCCGCAGTGGTTTGCGCGGTCGGGGCGGCGGCGGTTATCCCACGGGCTTAAAGTGGGCAACTGTGGCCAAGATGCCGAAGGAGCAAAAATACGTCATCTGCAATGCCGATGAAGGCGATCCGGGCGCATTTATGGATCGCAGCGTGCTGGAGAGCGATCCTCATCGCATCTTGGAGGGCATGGCGATCGCGGCCTATGCCATCGGCGCGAATCAGGGCTACATTTACGTAAGAGCCGAATACCCCTTGGCGATCGCGCACCTGGAAAAAGCAATTAAACAGGCAAAACGCTTGGGATTATTGGGAACCCAGATTTTTGACTCGGCCTTTGATTTTCGCATTGATATCCGCGTAGGGGCTGGAGCCTTTGTCTGCGGGGAAGAGACGGCACTGATCGCATCGGTAGAAGGTGGGAGGGGGACACCCCGTCCGCGCCCTCCCTATCCGGCCGAGTCGGGGTTGTGGGGCTGTCCCACGTTGATTAATAATGTGGAAACCTTCGCGAATATCGTTCCCATTATGCGTCAAGGAGCAGACTGGTTTGCCAGCATCGGTATCGATAGAAGCAAAGGAACAAAAGTTTTTGCACTGACGGGCAAGATTGAAAATACGGGTTTGATTGAAGTTCCCATGGGAACGACGATCAGACAAATTGTCGAGGAAATGGGCGGTGGGGTACCCAATGGAGGTACGATCAAGGCCATCCAAACTGGCGGCCCCTCCGGTGGCTGTATTCCCGCCAATGCTTTAGATACGCCTGTCTCCTATGAATCTCTGGTAGCGTTGGGAACGATGATGGGTTCCGGTGGCGCGATCGTCATAGACGATGCTACGAATATGGTAGAGGTCGCACATTTCTATATGGAATTCTGTCGCGATGAATCCTGCGGCAAGTGCGTTCCCTGCCGTGCCGGCACCGTACAGATGCTTCATCTCTTAACTAAAATCCTGAACAGACAGGCAAACCTAAAAGATTTAGAGAACTTAGAGGCTATGTGTTACATGGTTAAAGATACGAGTCTGTGCGGACTGGGGATGAGCGCTCCCAATCCCGTCTTAAGCACGCTGCGCTATTTCCGCGACGAATACCTGGCGCTGTTGCGGGATAGTTCCCAAAACAGCACTTTGGCTGCAACGCTCAGTTCCAACGGTAAAGCGATCTAGTTGCAAACGATCCCGAAGTAGAATACTAAGAAGGATACGCAATATGTCAGTAAAAACGCTAACAATTAATGGCGAAATGATTAGCGCTCGCGAGGGCGAGACCATTCTCACTGCCGCCCAAGAAGCAGGTATCCACATTCCTACTCTCTGCTATCTAGAAGGAGTTTCCGCTGTGGCTGGTTGTCGCCTGTGCATAGTCGAGATCGAGGGAAGTAACCGCCCCCAGCCCGCCTGCGTTACCCAGGTAGCAGAAGGGATGGTCGTCCGCACCAATACCGACAAATTGCAAGAATATCGGCGCATGGCTGTAGAAATGCTGTTTGCCGAAGGCAATCATGTCTGTGCCGTTTGCGTTGCGAACGAGAATTGCGAACTGCAAGATATGGCGATCGAAGTGGGCATGGATCACTCCCGCTTCCCCTACCAGTTCCCGTCCAGGGATGTCGATGTTTCCCATCCCATATTTGGGCTAGACCGCAACCGTTGCATTCTCTGTACCCGCTGCGTGCGCGTCTGCGACGAAATCGAGGGAGCGCACGTTTGGGATCTGGCCAGTCGGGGCGGCAAATCGTTTATCGTAGCGGGAATGAACCAACCCTGGGGCGAGGTGGAAGCCTGTACCTCCTGCGGTAAATGTGTGGAAGCCTGTCCGACCGGAGCCCTTTTCCGCGAGGGTTCGACGGTAGCAGAGATGAAGCACGATCGCGCCAAGTTAGAATTTCTGGCCACAGCAAGGGAGAAAAAAGAATGGACAAGATAAGATTTGCGAGTGTATGGTTAGCAGGCTGTTCCGGCTGTCACATGTCTTTCCTAGACCTGGACGAATGGTTGTTCGAACTAGCCAAATACGTTGAAGTCGTCTACAGCCCGATCGCTGACATTAAAGACTATCCTGAAAATGTCGATGTGTGCCTGGTGGAAGGCGCGATCGCCAACGAAGACAATCTAGAATTAATTCATAAAATCCGCGATCGCACGAAGCTGTTAATCTCCTTTGGCGATTGTGCGGTGACTGCCAACGTGCCTGCCATGCGAAACATGCTCGACGGGTCTGGTGCAGTTTTGCGGCGCAGCTATCTAGAGCTCGGCGACATTACGCCGCAATTACCTAACGCACCGGGCATCGTTCCCGAACTGCTCGAACGCGTCGTTCCCGTGCACGAAGTCGTCAGCGTCGATCTTTACCTGCCCGGTTGCCCGCCTTCAGCCGATCGCATCAAAGCCGCGATCGAGCCACTCCTGCATGGGCAGATGCCCGTAATGGAAGGTCGAGCCATGATCAAGTTCGGATAGCGATCTTGTAGGGGCAGGTTTTGACCGAGCGTACTGATAACTTGCGAAGATTTCTAGCTAAACCTGCCCCTACGGCCCCTACCACCCGTACCGCAATTAGAGACAGCGAGCGATCGCACCGAATATGAAAGATGAGGAATGGATATGAGTAAAACAATTGTTATCGATCCCGTTACGCGTATTGAAGGACATGCTAAAATTTCCATCTTTCTCGACGATGCTGGCGAAGTATCTGACGCGCATTTTCACGTCGTAGAATATCGGGGGTTTGAGAAATTTTGCGAAGGTCGTCCCATGTGGGAAATGGCAGGGATTACGGCTCGCATTTGCGGCATTTGTCCCGTCAGTCACCTGCTCGCATCGGCCAAGACCGGCGACAAACTCTTGGCCGTGCAGATTCCTCCCGCTGGCGAGAAACTGCGGCGATTGATGAACCTGGCGCAGATTACGCAATCCCACGCCCTTTCGTTCTTCCATCTCAGCAGTCCCGACTTTCTACTCGGCTGGGATAGCAATCCGGCGACGCGCAACGTCTTCGGTCTGATGGCAGCCGATCCAGAACTGGCTAGAGGTGGGATTCGCTTGCGACAGTTCGGGCAGCAAATCATCGAATTGCTCGGCGCGAGAAAGATCCATGCTGCCTGGGCCGTTCCCGGTGGCGTGCGATCGCCCCTGAGCGAAGAAGGTCGCCAGTGGATTCGCGATCGCTTGCCCGAATCCTTTACCACGATTGAAAACGCCCTGAGTTTGTTTAAGCGCCTGCTCGATAGCGAGTTGCAAACCGAAATCCAGGTGTTCGGTAACTTCCCTTCTCTGTTTATGAGTCTGGTAGGGAAAACCGGCGAATGGGAACACTATGGCGGTCACATCCGCTTTACCGATAGTAGCGGCCACATCGTCGCGGATAATCTGAGCGAAGACGATTACCAGCAATATATCGGCGAAGCCGTCGAACCCTGGTCGTACCTGAAATTTCCCTATTACAAACCGCTCGGCTATCCCGATGGCATCTATCGCGTTGGCCCTCTAGCACGGCTAAATGTGTGCGATCGCATCGGTACGCCCAAAGCCGATCGGGAATTACATGAGTTTCGCCAGCGATCGGGTGGCGTTGCCACGTCTTCTTTCCTCTACCACTACGCTCGCCTGGTGGAGATTTTAGCCGCGATCGAACGGATTGCGGAACTGATCGAAGACCCCGATGTCCTGTCATTGCATACCCGTGCCAAGGCAGGCATTAACTGTCTGGAGGGAGTTGGTGTCAGCGAAGCCCCTCGCGGGACGCTGTTCCATCACTATAAGATCGACGAATACGGTGCGATCGAGAAGGTCAATCTGATTATTGCTACGGGACACAATAACCTGGCGATGAATAAAACCGTGGCGCAGATTGCCAAACACTACATTCACAACGGCGACGTAGCGGAAGGCTTTTTAAATCGCGTCGAAGCTGGCATTCGCAATTACGATCCTTGCTTGAGTTGCTCCACCCACGCGGCGGGGCAAATGCCTTTACAGGTTCAACTTGTAAGTGCGAATGGTTCTATTCTCAAGGAGGTTCGGCGAGACTAGGTAGTCTATAGCAATCTGAGATAAATATAACAGCTCAAATGAGCAGCGGCAAGAAAACTCGAACTTAGCACCGATGGATTATTACCAACCGCTAAATTTGGTCTGAATTTTTATACCGCAAATGTACAGTCATGAAAACATCCTCTACTTTCCTATTTGAACAAGGAGTATACTGCCGCCACTTGAGCACCTGAAACTTCCTGCGGTTTTTTCTCGTTCCCATCACGGATATACAACTTATTGTTATGCCAAACAGGTTCGGTGCCTGCATTAATTTCAAGCATCAACACAGTTCTACTTGAATAAGTTATGGGATTTATATTTGTGTTAATGCTAGTTTTTAGCCACTCAGGAAGCTCAGAATCCCGAATCTTCCGGGTGATAAAAAGGATATAGTCATCTAGAGATACTCCTCGCAACTTAGCTTCTCTTTCTAATCCAACAATGCCGAAAGGGGGGATGCGAGGAGCCTGTATCAGGTCTAGAGTTTCAATCCGCTGAGTGTCCACCTCCTTGTCTGATATACCAACAAAAAAATATCCCTTCTTGTCTTTACCTAAGTTAGCCATCGCTGCAATATTTTGAAGGAAGCCTTCAAAAAATCCATCATCAAAATGTCTGATATCAGACAGGGTATAGAATCCTTGCTTGAAGTCATATCTCGGAGCCTCAATTTTTGACCTTCTAAGATAATTCTCAAGGTCAATTGCATAAGATCCACTACTGCGATGAGGAGTACTGGAGAGCTTGAAATAATTTTGAATTAATCCTTTTGTTAAATTAGTATTGTGTACTCGATTGTCTGGAATTACAGTGGAGCTGGTTTTTATTTTAGATGCTAGGTTTTGTACAGAATTAATAATTCCCGCATAATCGAAAGGTTCCTTTGATTCTCTAATCATCAATTCATAAAAAGCCATAAACAGTGAGTAAAATGGCTCTTTGACAGGATTACTACCTGCTGATGGATTCAATGTTTTCTTTAAAAAATTTCTCTCACTTTTGTCTTTTAAAACCGAGGCAATAGTTGTTTTAATGGCTGAGAGAACTGCTTTAATGTCTGATTTTATATTTTCTTCTCCATACTTTGAGACAGCTACATTAATTTCATCAGATCTATCTTTCTCACCTTTTCCGTAATAAGAGTCAAAATTTTCTTTGCTTGCAGCGAAAGGAGAATTAAGTGTAATGGATAGTATAAAATCTGCAAGCAATTGTTCATCTTCGCTATCCCTTAATTGAGGAATTCGCATAATCCCATGCTCACACCAGAATGTATCTTCTGCTAGGACGCCATAACCTAGTGAGATAGATTTCGCATCTATACTAATTTGAGGCATCGAAGTAAGAGGTAAGATTTCTTGAGAAACATCACCTCGGATTTCAGAACCAAGTATCCTTACCAACTCTGAGAATTTGCTAGTAACTCCTGCTTGTCGAACTTCCTGTGGAGATAAATGCTTGCCATTTGAGTTTATCCTGTTAAAAATATCTTCGATTTCTTGTGGTGCAGTTGGTCGATGGATTGTAACAGCAAGTTGATACTCTAAAAATTTAGAACATTTATCTGGTTCCAATAATTTTTTATCAGTCAATTCTTCACTCTCTTTGGATGGGTCCGTATTGCCAAATATACCCTTTTGTTTTAGTTCTTGTGCAAAGGGATGTCTACTCACATCAAAATAAAGTCCGTTGATTGAGAACTCATTTTCTATAAAACTAAATAAAGCATTCAGCCTTTGCATTCCATCAATAATTTCGTAAGCTGTTTCGCTTTCATTTTGTAATTCGACTTCTGCAAGAAGAATAAGGGGAATCGGATACTCAAGTAAAACACTTTCTATCAGCGCAGCTTTTTCCTGCTTCGTCCAAACAAGTTTTCGTTGATAACGGCGATTGACTATTAGCTTTGCCGTTCGATACTGGCGATAAAGCTCTAGTACGCTGGTGGGTTTAGGAGTAATGCTCATTCTACTAAGTAGGTTTTCAGATTTACTAGCTATTGATGGAAGCGCACATTGCGGACTTGAAGGACAAAGCATATATCTTTGAACCTCTTGCACCTGATCAATACTTTTCGGCAACGCCTCCACTGCGGACTTACGGTATAAAGAATCTATGCAAGCCGTGAGAGAGTGGAGAAAGCAAACTAAACCCTCTCACAACAAGGAGGATAGCATGAAAATTCTGGCAATAGATCTAGGCAAATACAACAGTGTAGCGTGCCTATTTACCCCAGGGAACCAACAGCCTG
>CALRKB020000063.1:0-29288 GCA_943367755.1 Rhizobium sp. Q54
ATCGTGAAACTGGTCACTCCGTCGGGTACGTTCAGGTTCCCACCACTGAAGGTGACACCACCACTGAAGGTGGCGCTGGCGAGAAGGTTAGTGTAGTCTGTTCCTCCCGTTGCCGTGCCATCCGCGAACGATGCCGCAAAGCTCGTGGCACTGGCACTGGCATTAGAGAGATTTACCGTGTGCACGATGGGCGACCCTTCCGTTGCATTGGCACTGCTCACACTACTAATGCTGGGTGGGACGTTGACTGCATCAAAGCTGAAATTTCCTAGAAAACCAACGGTCTGTAGTGATGGATTGGTTCCACCCCCAACAGTTGGGCCGCTGCCGTAATTGATGGTGAACTGTGTAATCGGCGCTGAAAAATTAAATGTTGCGTTGCCATTGGTGTTAGTAGTGCCACTAACCTCTGCATTCCCTAGAGCAACAACGTTGTTAGTACCGCTGCCTGTTAAAGTAACGGCTGAGCCTCCTGTAGCTATGAGGGCAACAGCAGTTGATGAATTGGAGCCGAATACCTCCACACGATCGCGGAAGCTGTTAGTATCGCTATCTGGACCTTGATCGATGTCAAAGACTGAAAAACTAACATTGCTAACTGGAACGGGTGTGGATGTTCCGGTAGCAACAAACTGAACTGTAGTTGTGGCAGCAACTGCCTGGACACTGCCAAGATCGAGCGACTCTAATAAGCTATAAGCCGGAACGTTGAAAGTCGTATTGTTGTCATTAGGAGTATTGATTCCTCGTGCTGATGTGGTGAAAGGACCATTAACGCTGATTACTACATCAATGTTACTGCCACCCACCATGGAAAAGGTTTGCGTACCTGTGGTTCCAGCAGGCCAGTTGATGCTACTTGGTGGCGATCCTGAATTAGTCCAAACAAAATTGACCAATACACCAGTGTAGGCATTCAGGACACCTTGACTGAAGGGTTGAATTGCCTCGATCGCCCCAGTTCTATCCTCTAAAACCCAGTCCCCCCCAAGAGCAGCACTACCAGTAAGGTTGATAGAAGCGGCAACATCAGCACCCGTCAGTGTAGCGATTTGACGAATAAAATTGTCACCAACTTCCCCCGAAGCCACATCGCAACCGTAGAGGAGAATATCTGCCTCATCAGTCAGTGCAGATGACCACGATCGCAATTGGTCGGAGTAGCTGGTTAGATTAGATTGGTTAAGTTGAGAGTTCCCAAGTTGAAGCTCGCCAGAGCTGCCATGAGAAAGAATTTGGATACTAGAGATGCCACTGCGCCCTTGGAGAGCATCAGTAATTTGGGTAATACCATCTTGGTCGCCCTGAAGCAAAATAACTTCAGTCCCTGGTTTAATGCCTGCAAGCAAAGACTGATAGTCGGGAACATTGGAGTCAATAAAGACCAGTTCTTTTTTGCTGGTAGACAATAAGCCACCAGGGTTAGAAAAAAACGTAGTTGGGCTAGAACCTGTAATGAGGTCGGCACCTGGACTCACAGATGCTTGGTTGGCAGTAAAGATTGCCGATAGATTGCCAAATGCATCCAAACTAGAAATGTGTGGTGCAGGAGAATATTGATCGTCAGCAAACGAGACTATTTGGAGCGGGGCACCAACATTTTTTTCCTCTGAAGCCTGGGCGATCGGTACTACAGAAAAACTGGTAGTAAGGATGGTGTTTTGTAGTGGGTCAAGATTATTTGACTCGAAAGGTAGATCCGAATTGGTGCTCATGATTTTTGTCTAGCTCTGGCAGAACTACTAGCTTAAAAAAGTTGGGGGTTCAGACGAAGAAACAAATTAGTTGGCGCGGCCGCCGCAATAACCATTTAGGAAACTTTGTAAGCCAATCCAATAAATTGTTTCAAAACACACTCTTACTGCATTTGATGAAGTAAGACCTTAAAATCAGGCGCTTACTTACCAACCTATCCAGTGTCAGATTTTACCCTAATCTTTGTAAGTGCATACACGAATGTGCAGAAAAGTGCAGAAAAGTGCAGAAAAGTAAGGTCAGAACCTACGCAGTTCTAAGCCAAAAAGCTTAACTCTCTCAAATTTTGGTATGGGTTTAAGGAACTGTCGCGTTTGGGGGGACTTTAATCGTCAATTAATATTTTAGTTTCTAGAATTTCTAGACGTATTTAGTTGCGCGGCGATGCGCAACACACTCTTACTGCATTTGGTGAAGTAAGACCTTAAAATCAGGCGCTTACTTACCAACCTATCCAGTGTCAGAATCAGATTTTACCCTAATCTTTGTAAGTGCATACACGAATACGCAGAAAAGTGTAGAAAAGTGCAAGAAATTTTGGTCAGGCTATCTTGTAGTCCCAGCACCAGACAGTGACGCTTGCCGTTATGTCGCGATCGCGGATTGAGGCTGCGATCGCTCAGTGCCTTAATGCTAGCAATGCTTCTTTTGCTCATATTATCGGGTATGAAACACCGTACCCATATCACTACCAATTTTTGCAGATGCTTTTAGCGACCAAGTTAAATCGGCGGTAAAGTCTAAAATAGATTGGTGATAATCACTCAGGCTTTCTCGATGTCCGACGCTCAAAAAAGTCATGCCAGAGTCTCGTAGCTGTTGATATAAATGTTTTTCATTCTGAGGATCGAGGGCACTAGTAGCCTCATCTAAAATGGCGTAGCTGGGTTTGTTGAGCAGCAGACGAGCGAAAATTAGACGCTGTTGCTCTCCTAAAGACAGAACCTCTGCCCAGTTTTTTTCGGCATTGAATCCGCCATGCCTTTGCTCTAGATCGGGTAAATTCACCTGAATCAAAATTTGTTGCAGTTGGGAATCTTCAACTGACCCATTCATATTTGGATACAGTAGTTGCTCTCTTAACGTCCCTAAAATCATGTAAGGGCGCTGCGGTAAAAACATCATGCGATCGAGGGTCGGGCGCAAAATTTTGCCAGTGCCTGCATCCCACAGTCCAGCGATCGCCCTTAGCAAAGAACTCTTCCCACACCCGCTAGGCCCTCTCACTAGCAAACCCTCACCCGTTAATAGCTTTACAGATAGATTCTCCACCAAAATTCTTTGACGGTTAGGCGTTTGCAGCGTCATATTTTCTAGCGCAAGGAAGTCGGCAGTTTCAGTCTCGATTGTTGTCCTTAGCGTCATATTTTCTAGCGCAAGGAAATCGGCAGTTTCAGTCTCGATCGTCGTCGGAACTGTCTGATTTGTCTGTGTTTGTTCAGTGGAATCAGGCTGATTAGAGATTAAGTGGGGAGGCTCCAAAGACTCCAAAAACGTGAATAAACGCTCGACACCCGCGCCAAAAGTCGTAAGAGACTGGAAGCGCGCCACAATTAGATTGAGTGAGAAAAAGACTCGGATAAAAGCCCCTTGCGCCTCGGTAACTTTTCCAACCTCTAATTCACCCGCAAAAATACCGGGTGCCACGACAATTGCTGGCAGAATGAAGGGGATAAATTCGTAGGCGTTGGTCAAGATATTGAGATTCAACTCCCAAAAAATTAAGCGTTTGAAGTTATCAAAAGCTTCTCCAAATCTGCCTTTAATGCGCTCGGATTCGCACTGCTCTCCTTGGTAAAAGGCGATCGCTTCCGCATTTTCTCTCACCCGCACTAAACTAAACCGGAAATCAGCCTCTTTTTTAAGCTGCTCAAAATTGAGTCGCATTAAGGGCTTCCCGAATATCCCAACTGTTGTTAAGGTGCCGATCAGTGCGTAGATTACCAAAAACAAGATCAAGGGTCTAGAAATGCCCCAGAGTACGCTGCTAAAGGCACCGATCGCTAATAGCGAATCAACTACGGCTAGCAGTATCTTTAGTGACTCGTGGGTAAAGCTTTTGACATCTTCAGTAATACGCTGATCGGGGTTATCAATGTTGGTATCAGAATGACTCAGGTTATAAAACGATCGATTCTGAAAGTAGCGATCGATGAAATAGCTGGTGAGCCATCGTCGCCACTCTAAACCCAAGCGATCGCGCAAATAAATATAGCCCGCATAGAGCGGCGCATAAATGACTAATGTCCCAGCAAAGATCGCAATCGTTTGCCAAAATCTAGCTTCATCTTGGGCAGACAGTGCTGAGATCAGCGTGCCGCGCTTGTTGTTGAGCAGGACGCTAAGTCCTGTATAGCCCAGGGATAACAGGATCACCGATAGCAATAGGCCACGCGCGTGCCATTTTTCGTCGCTTGCCCAGTAGGACTTAGCGATCGCCCAGAACTGTTTGAGGATGACTAGATTAAATCGTTGCATTACTTTTGATCTTACTGCGGCGATCAGGTTTCAGACAGAAACAATCCTTCAGAAGGCTCAAGATTGCGCCTGAATTGGCTAGGATCGATCCTCATCAGCCATGAAGTGATTGTCAAGAATTCATAGTGCGAACTCATGATTAATCTCTGTGTGCTTACCTCTTCTGTGTTTTTTGACATTCTGTATCGATCGATTCCGCACAACTCAATCAACGGGCAGAAATTGGTTGCCACTCTTGGATCGCCGTGGATGGGATTTGGAACTCGATATATCTAAACATGACTCTCTGGCTCTAGATGACAGGGATAATTTGGATCGCCTGTTTCGATTTGTAAAGTTGAGTGGTCAATACCAAAATGAGCATGAAGTGCTTCGCAGGTATCAGAAAGAAAGCGATCGCCTACATATCCTTCCGGTATCACTAAATGTGCCGTGAGAGCAGTTTCAGATGTACTCATTGCCCATATATGCAGGTCATGAACTTGCGTTACTCCTGGCAACTCCTGCAAGAAAGTACGCACGGCCATCGGTTCGATCTGCTTAGGGACTCCATCTAAAATTAGTTGCAGCGCATCTTTAAACAAATTCCAAGTGCCAAACAAAATCACCACGACGATCGCCAGACTAATAACTGGATCTAACCATAGCCACCCTGTTAGCAAAATTGCGATCCCAGCTAGCATCACACCCACAGACACCAGCGCATCGGATGCCATATGTAGAAATGCGCCACGAATATTCAGATCTTTTTCTCGTCCCGCCAGAAACAACAGAGCAGTTAGGGTATTAATTGCCACCCCAATTCCAGCGACCCAAATCACGGTATTACCCGCGATCGGACTGGGATCTTGCAAGCGACGAATTGCTTCCCAGGCAATGCCCCCCATTGTTATCAGGAGCAGCATCGCATTGAGTAAAGCTGCCAAAATCGAAGAACGGCGCAGCCCATAGGTGTACTTGTGATTAGGAGGATGCTGCATGAGATAACTTGCTGCCCATGCCAACAGCAATCCCAAAACATCGCTGAGATTATGTCCAGCATCTGCTATTAATGCTAGCGAGTGGGCGATCGCACCAAACCAAGCTTCAACGATTACAAAGCCAATATTCAAACTTGTACCAATCAAAAAGGCTCGATTGTACGTTTTAGGAGAATGGCTATGTTCGTGGTGATGAACCATTACAATGATGCTCCTTAGATTAAGTCTGCAAACGGTTCAATGAATCTGCTGCTGCTCCATCGCACGTTTTACCCCTTCGTCTTCGCACCAGTGGCGATAGAAGCGATCTAGATTAGGATAATCTGCCAAACCATTCGGCAAACTATTTCCCCAGCGAATCATGGCAAATGCATAGGCATCCGCAATCGTGCGGCGATTTCCAACTACATAATCTTTACCGTCTAAATGCCGATCTAAATGCTTGTACACGCGATCGATGAGTTTGTAAGAGGCTTCTTTTATTGATTGCTTGACGCGATCGCTGCTATCGGTTGAGTAGCGGTGGGGCACAAAAAATGGAAAAAAGGCGGGATGCACATCACCAGTGAGAAAGGCGAGCCAGCGATCGAGGTCATACCCATCCTGCAATGTGCCATCATCACCTAGCTTAGCCTCTGGATATTTCCGCGCTAGATACTTGAGCAAGGCATCTGCTTGATTCATTACGCCACTCTCGCCATCAATGATAGCAGGAACTTGCCCCAACGGATTGAGCTTGAGATACTCTGGATCGCTCGGCTTCACTTTTTGGAGATCGTATGGTTCACCAATCCATTCCAAGACAATATGAGGGGCGAGAGCACAGGTTCCAGGAGCGTAGAATAGTTTGATCATAGTTGTGTAAGCCTTAGCGTTGTAAAACCTTAATGTTCACGGTATTAAAGATTACAGTAGTACTCATAGGGTGACATGTTTTAATTAATTCTCCCATAAAGGTTATTTATTGAGTGATCGCTGCTTTTATGGCAGATTGAGCATTGGAGATCGCCAGACTAGGATTTTCTGTCATTCATGCGACCGCGCATGTATGGATCTACTGATATGTAGAGATTGTGTGCGAACGAGTACCTGTCGATCTTGAAGCGGTTCCAGTTTGGTCTGTTTTCTGGAAGATAGTTTTCTGAGTTCGATCAATGCTATCCCAGGAGGAGGAGTTACAGTCGGTGGATTAGATGATTCTTGGGCATTAGTGAGAAGAGAATATCCACCACCAACTAAAATAATTAATAATGCTGAGTCTGAGACAGGCGAGTTATCTCAGGGTAAAAGCTGTGACTTACTGATGATGACAATTGATAAGGGCAGAATAATAAAAACATTACGCAACAACTGCTTGGAGAAATTCCCTTTGGTGCAAAGATTGGGTGTCATAAGTGGGATTTGAATTTACAAAAATCGAGAGATTTGAATTTGAGCTAATAAGTTCCGCAGGCGATCGCCCCATGTAGGAGCCGGAAAACTACCTTGAGATCGCCACTGCTCCAGAATACGGAAGCCCAAGGGGGTGAGGCGAAAACTATCGGTAATGCCCTGTCCATCAACTTCGCGGCGCAATACTCCTACCTGCACCAGCCATAATAGGCAGTTTTCCGCAGAAGTCAACCCCACTGCTTTGGTCAGATATTGATTTTGTGTTCCTTCTGGGTGCGCGATCGCCCTTAAGGGTACTCCCTTTTCGGCTAATTCAGCTAGCAATCTGAGTGTAAAAGGAGAACACTTGACTGCACAGATAGCTCTGATCAGACTCTCAGGCGTAAAACCGATACCCTGTGTTGCCATTTCCGTTGGTTCCAATTTAACCCCTCCTGCTATTTATGCGTTTACTTCGAGTGGCAGTATCGCTCTCATCGTAAATTTCGCCTACTAGCTCCTCTAAAACATCTTCCAAAGTGACTAATCCTACCGTTCCGCCATATTCATCCACAACGATCGCTAGATGCAATTGCTCGGCCAGCATTTCTTTGAGCAGATCGGCTACCCGTTTAGTTTCGGGGACATACACTGGAGATACCATTACCTCACTGACCAAAACATTGCCAACATTGCGACGGTGTTGCAATGCCATTTTGAGTGTGACTACGCCAACAATTTCATCTTTAGATGCCTCCTGAACTGGCAGACGTGAGAAGCCAGTTTCCAAACACAGATCGATCGCTTGATCGAGGTGAGCATCATGGGAGATGGTTTGCATATCAATGCGCGACTTCACTACCTTACGCACGCTGAGACGATCGAGCTCTAGAGCCTTATGCAAAATTTGTTGTTTGTCCCAGTCTAATTGCCCTTTGCCGCTGAGTACCTCGATCAAGAGCTGTAAGTCCTGCATCGACTCGGCTCTAGGCATGGTATTGACTTGAAATACGCGAATTGCCCACTGCGCAATATTCTCAAACAAGAAGATCACTGGTGAAATCACAATCGAGAACCAGTAAATCGGCTTTACTACCACCTTGAAAATGGGCATGACATTATTCACGGCAATCGACTTGGGCGTAATTTCGCCAAAAGCCAGCACTAACAAAGTCATAAGTCCTGTAGCAATGCCTAGGCCAGCGTCACCAAACCACTTAATAAATGCTTCAGTGGCAATGGCCGTAGCACCGATATTAACAACGGTATTGCCGATTAAAAGGGTAGTGATAAATCGGGTGCGCTGTTCCAGGACGAGGGTAAAAATGCCACTTTTGTCTCCTTGTTCGCGGATGAGCGATCGCAGTTTGAGGTTGTCGAGAGCAGTAATGGCAGTCTCTGAGGCGGAGCATAGGGCTGATGCCGCAAGTAAAATTACTAGCAAGAATGCATCCGTAACTATTTCGCCAAATGAGGCGTTGTTTACAGCCAGATAAATCGGGAATATAAAATCAGGTCGAGGGATCACTGCACGGGGAGGAGAATGTTTATTTGAGAACTTCTTCTAACTTATGTTGATTCCAAAGTTTACTGTACAGACTCGATGTTGTCAGTAGTTCCTGATGCGTTCCAGTCTGGACAATTTGGCCGCGATCCATCAGGATAATGCGATCGGCATTGGCAGCAGCGGAAAGTTGATGCGAGATAAAGATAACGGTTTTTTGTTTGGGTAGATTTGCCAGAATACTCGTTGCGGTTTGATTATCAACGCTGGAAAGCGCATCATCGAGCAGCAAAATCGGTGAATCTACCAATAGAGCCCTTGCTAAAGCTGTACGCTGACGCTGACCGCCTGATAGCGTAATGCCGCGCTCACCCACCAGGGTTGCGTAGCGTTGCGGGAAATTCAAGATCTCACCCTGAATGCGTGCCTGTTCTGCATAATGTTCCACTTCGGCATCAGATGCTTCGGGGTTGCCATAGCGGATGTTATTAGCGATTGAGGCACTGAACAGAAAGCTATCCTGGGGCACATAGGTGATAATGCTACGCAGATCGCCAACGCGGATTTGGGTAATATCCAAACCATCGATTAACAGTTGACCTGGAGCTATATCTAAAAGACGCGGCAGGACATTAGCCAGGGTTGACTTGCCTGAACCTACGGCACCAATTACAGCAACAGTCTCGCCAGGCTCGATCGCAAAATTGATATCCAGGAGCGCAGGTTTTGGCGCATCTGGATATTGATAGGTGAGGTGACGCGCCTCGATCCGACCTTTAATTTTACTGATATCAATGCTGAGGGCATCAATGCGATCGACTATAGCTGGCGGTTCTGACAGAATCTGCTCGACGCGATTAATACTGACTTGCCCCCTCTGATATGTGGTAAGGACAAATCCTAATAGGGCAGTGGGAAAGATCAGACGCTCTACATAAATAATTAAGGCAATTAGTTTACCCACTGTAAACTCAGAGTTCGGTACCGCTAACATGCCACCACCTACCCACAACAATATGAGTAAGCTGACGCTGGCGATACCACCCAAGGCTGGGAACAAAAAGTTACGGGTTTTAGCAAGCTTGATGTTTGCATCTAGCAGCTTTTGGTTGAGATGGTGAAATGCTCTGCGCTCGTTTTCCTCTTGGGCATAGGTTTTGATCAGTGCCATGCCATTTAAGTCCTCTTGCAACAGGGAACTCATGCTGGCGAGTTCCTCTTGCACGTGCTGTTGCTGATCTCGCAATTGACCGCTAAACGTTTGCACTACCATAAACATCAGGGGATAAACCGCGATCGCCAGTAAACTGAGCTTAACGTCGATCGCCATCATTAGCGGCAATGTCATGGCATAGGCAAAAACCGTATTAATCAGGCTGAGTACAGCAAACCCCAACAAACGGCGAATATTTTCCACATCACTTGTGGCAATACTGATCAGGTTGCCAGCGGAGTTATTCGCAAAATAGCTGGGAGAGAGTCTAAGCAGATGGGTAAATAGCTTTTGTTTGAGATCGAACTCTACCTTTCGTCCCACACCAAATAACCACATGCGGGATGCCATGCGAATTACCCACATCACAGAGGCCAGCACTATAACAATCCAGACATCACGCACAACCCGTTCGGTGGTGAACGCAATAGCTAATTCATCTATTGCCTCGCGAATCAGCCAGGGGATATAAGTGCCAATCGCATTAACTGCGAACAGGGCTATTACACCTAGAGTTAAATCCCGATAGTGAGGTCGGAGATAGTCGTTGAGTTTTTGTAGTTGCGATCGCGCCATATGCTTATTATGTTAGCTCCGATTGCCGACATTCTAAAGTCTGCCTATGGGGATACTTAATTACCGATCGCGATCGCAGTTACGAAGATCTTGGTTATGCCGCAGGGAGCAACATGGCGGCAAGCGTGGCCAATCCAGCAATAATCATCAATCCCGCTGGCATGAATTTCTTAGTTTTGACTAACCGTACTATAAATACAACGACTAATAATCCTGCGATCGCAAGGCCAGCAGGTTGCCCCCAAGTAAATCCCTGGAGTTTTGCAATTCCCGTGGCAATTAATAAAGCACCGCTAATGCTACCAGAGATAATCGAAGCTTTGCTCTGGCTTTTGACGTAACCCCAAATGCCGCCCACAATAGACAAAACACCATAGGCGATCGCCGCCACAATGCTTAAGTTCATACTATTTACCGAAAAACGAGCTAATGCCCCTAGCTTTAGCTATGGGGATGAAAGCGATTTGCGACTTCAGTCGCCTACAGATATTAACATATTGCTTAAATCTTATATCGAGTGCCACAATATAAGTATGATTGTTTTAGAGTTCAAAACCTACGGAAAAGCTCTTCAGTTCAGCGCTATTGATGACGCTATTAGAACTGTGCAGTTTATCCGCAATAAATCTATCCGATTCTGGATGGATAACAAAGGGACGAGTCAAGCAGCATTGCAGCGATTGTGTGCTGTGCTGGCTAAAGACTTTCCGTTTGTGAATGAACTCAATTCAATGGCACGACAGGCATCGGCTGAGCGAGCATGGTCGGCAATCAGCCGATTTTATGACAACTGCAAAAAACAGATCCCAGGGAAGAAAAGCTTTCCTCAATTCCAGAAGGATAATCGTTCAGTCGAATACAAAACCTCTGGATGGAAGCTGGCAGATGACCGCAAAACAATCGAGTTCACCGACAAGAAAGGGATTGGCATCCTTAAGCTTAAAGGTACTCGCGACCTGCATTTCTACCAACTCAACCAAATTAAACGGTTAAGATTGGTGAAACGAGCAGATGGGTACTACGCCCAATTCTGCATACAGATTGACCGAAGCGAGGAAATAATTCCAACTGGTCAGGTAATTGGGTTAGATGTTGGACTTAACGATTTCTATACCGATAGTAACGCTGTGACGGTTGACAATCCTCGCTTTCTTCGCAAAGGAACTAGACGGTTAAAACAGGCTCAACGGCGCGTATCAAAACGGGTCAAAGGGTCTAAAAACAGAGGTAAAGCAAGGCAAATTCTTGGCAAACGCCATCTCAAAATAAATAGGCAACGTAAAGACCATGCTGTGAAATTAGCACGGTGCGTAATCAAGTCTAACGACTTAGTAGCCTATGAAGATTTGAGAATTAAGAATATGGTGAAGAATCACTGTCTTGCCAAGTCGATTAACGACGCATCCTGGTATCAATTTCGAGTTTGGCTGGAATATTTTGGCGCATGTTTTGGCAAAATCACCATCGCCGTAACTCCGAACGGAACTAGCCAGGAATGCTCTAACTGCGGCACTGTAGTCAAGAAAACATTGTCCACGCGCACTCATGTGTGTAAGTGTGGCTGTGTATTAGATCGAGACCATAATGCAGCTAGGAACATCCTTAGTCGGGGATTGAGTACCGTAGGGCATACGGGAACTTTTGCACTTGATGCAAGCAACGCTTGGGGAGAAGACACCTCTACTGGAGTTGGAGCAATCCTGCATCAGCAAGTGACTTCGCTGATCCAAGAATCCCCGCTTCTTTAACAAACCCAGCGAAGCGAGGTTTGTGTAGCTATGGGGAGTGTCAAATGGGTAAAACTTGATTAAAGACCGAGGCAATGCGATTCAAGTATGGGGCAGGGTCTAAAGTTGCCCATCCTTCCGCTGAAGGTACCATAATTTCAAAATGCAGATGTGGCCCGGTCGAGCGTCCGGTGGAACCAACAATGCCAACCTGTTGCCCTCTCGCTACGCGTTGTCCAGGGGCAACATAAATAGCAGCAAGGTGGGCGTAACGGGTACCCATATTGTCATGGCTGAGCTCTACAAGATTGCCATAACCACCAGCCCAACCAGCAAACTCTACCCTGCCGGACTTAGCCGCCAGAACAGGCGTGCCCATTGGTGCGCCCAAGTCAATACCGCTATGCAATGACCAATCCCCTGTAACCGGATTCAAACGCCAACCATAGTTCGATGTTACGGGTACGGCGTAGGGCAAGGGATATCCACCTGTATTGAAAATTACCCCAGGTTGTGAAGGTGCTGTGGCCAAAGTAGCAAAATTTGGAAGATTGGGGATTGCTCTAGGACTCGGCTTCCAAACTGCGCCTGGGATGAAGACTACCTTAGGACGCGGCTGACAACCATTGCGCTCAAACAACACATCCGGCCTCACATTATATTTCTTGGCAAGTGACTTATAGGTCTCTTCGTTGCCAAATCGATACGAAATACCATTCACAGGTGGGATGGTGATAGTCTGCCCCACTTCCACCGCACCGTCACGCGTACTGGGATTCAAACCCATAATTGTCGCTGTGGTGAGCTTGTAATTTTTGGCAATCGTTGCTAAGGTCTCTCCCTTCTTAACCTTATGTGGCTTGAGCGCGTCTAGGGTCGGAGTACCGCACAGAGAGGATTTATCATCTGTAGTTGGATTGGGCTTGGGATCTGCCTTGGCGTCAGGTTTTGAATCTATTTTTGAGTCTACTTTTGCTGGCAAATTTGGGCTAGAGGTAGCTCCTAGGACTTCAGATGATAGACCGTAAAAGCTAGGAGCAATGCCAATCAGCACACCTATGATTTTTGCAACCGAACTATCTAGTCTTATGTTCACAGCAAATAAAGTCATATTCTTGCAACACTATATCTTCTCAGTTAGTTGGCCAAGTTAACTGCTGCTTTAGGGTGATATTTCAAGTCGGCGTAACACAACCAGTTAAAATAAACTTGTCAATAATCATTAATAATTCTTAAAGATCTATGAATTTAAGCAGTGGTGACTGCTTGCTTAACTACCTGGACATTGCGACAGAAGCAGCTTGTGCTGGCGGCGCAGTGCTTAGATCCTATTGGGGCAAGCTTAAGGATATTCAGGAAAAGCAACCGGGTGACCTAGTTACTGTTGCTGACAAGGAATCTGAAGCTGCTGTAATCGCAATTATTCAGCGACATTTCCCCAGTCATAATATTCTGGCAGAAGAGTCAGGTGTGTTTGGTACTGTAGAGAGCGAATTTCTGTGGGCGATCGATCCGCTTGATGGTACGACTAATTTTGCGCATCAGTACCCCTTTGCTGCTGTATCTATAGGCTTGCTGATCGATGGTATGCCAACGGTTGGTGTAATTTACGATCCTTTCCACGATGAATTGTTTCGTGCCGCCACAGGACTGGGGGCTACGCGCGATCGCCAACCCATCCAGGTATCTAACACGCAGGAACTCAGCCGCAGCATTCTCGTAACTGGGTTTGCCTACGATCGCACCCGCACTAACGACAATAATTACGCTGAATTCTGCCACTTCACACACCTAACTCAAGGTGTACGTCGCAGTGGGTCGGCGGCTTTAGATTTGGCCTATGTGGCTTGTGGGCGCGTAGATGGTTATTGGGAGCGCGGCTTGTCAATCTGGGATATAGCAGCGGGGATCGCGATCGTGCAAGAAGCAGGTGGGCAAGTTACAGCCTATGACGGTAGCGCCCAGGATCTCAAGAGCGGTCGAGTTCTGGCCACTAACGGTCATATTCACCCACAAGCGATCGCCGAATTAGCCCAGGTCAAACCATTAACAGAACGATTTCCGATGCGTAGCTAGTTCTTGCAATATTGCAATCATGAATATAGCAATATATTTAATCCAAATTTTGCATATTGTTTACTTGAATACTAAAACAAGTTAAAGATATGCATCAATCGGTGGGGATCGGCATTAGGATGCAATAAATATGCCTATCAGTGTGATTGTGGAGACTCTTCAAGGGCTTTCTAGAACAGTTAGTTAAACAGTTAGTTATAACGGGCAGTTTCAGTTAGAGCAGTGATTATTTTTCAGGAAATGGCAGGACATCAGTCTGCCTTCTTCCTGAATGCGTGAGTTACAGCTATTGCACCTCATAGAGCACCGATACATGATGGATTAAGGAGAATTAATGACAATCGCGATCGAAAAGACCACCGAAACCAATCACAGCGGTGACGGAGAAACAAAAACAAGCTTAAAGGTTGGTATTCCCAAGGAAGTACGGGCTGGCGAACGCCGAGTAGCCGCTACGCCTGATACGGCTAAGCGCCTACAAAAACTTGGGTTTGAAGTGCTGATTGAATCTGATGCTGGTCAAGCCGCTAGCTTTTCCGATGATGCCTACAGGCAGTCCGGTTGCCAGATTCTGCCAGATGCTTCAGCGCTCTGGAGTGCAGCAGACATCGTGCTAAAGGTTTGTGCACCTGATCGGCATCCTGTGCTTGGCCGACACGAGACAGAATTACTACGCGAAGGTGGATCGTTAATTAGTTTTCTCTGGCCTGCCCAAAATCAAGATCTACTAGAAAAGCTGGCAACTCGCAAAGCCACTGTGTTAGCAATGGATGCGGTACCCCGCATCAGCCGCGCCCAAAAAATGGATGCCCTCAGTTCCATGGCAAATATTGCTGGCTATCGTGCCGTGATTGAAGCTGCGAATAACTTTGGTCGCTTCTTTACCGGACAGATTACTGCAGCGGGCAAAGTCCCTCCAGCCAAGGTAATGGTGATTGGTGCTGGTGTGGCTGGACTGGCTGCCATTGGTACTGCCAAGAGCTTAGGCGCGATCGTGCGTGCGTTTGATACCCGCCTTGTCGTCAAAGAGCAGGTGAAGAGTTTGGGGGCAGAGTTCCTCGAACTCAACTTCAAGGAAGATGGCTCCGGTGAAGGTGGCTACGCTAAGGTAATGAGCAAAGAATTTATTGATGCCGAAATGGCATTATTTGCCGAGCAAGCCAAGGAAGTCGATATCATCATCACGACCGCTTTGATTCCTGGCAAAAAGGCTCCACTCCTAATTACCCAGGAAGTGGTAGAGAGCATGAAACCAGGATCGGTAATTGTAGATATGGCGGCGGAGCAGGGCGGTAACTGTGCTGTAACCAAGTCAGGTGAAGTTTACAACTATCATGGGGTCACAATTGTTGGCCTTACCGATCTAACCAGCCGCATGGCAGCGCAATCTAGCCAACTCTATGGCACCAACCTTTGCCATCTTTTAGATGAACTGGGCGGAGGCAAAAACTACAAGATCGACCGCGATAACGAAGTTGTGCGTGGTGCGTTGATTTTGCATGATGGCGAGATTACCTGGCCGCCAAAGCCAGTTGCGATCGCTACACCACCTCAGACTGCAGCTAAGCCAGCAATCGCCCAAGCAGCAGCGGTTGAGCCAGCAAAACCAGCGAAAAAATCTTCGGGTCTGCTATGGCCTTTGTTGATTGGATCGGCTCTGATTGGTATGGGCGCTTACGCACCCCCATCATTCTTATCCCACCTGACAGTCTTTGTGCTGGCTTGCTTTGTCGGTTGGCAGATCATCTGGAACGTTAAGCCTGCTCTGCACACGCCACTGATGAGCGTCACCAATGCGATTAGCGGCATCATCATCATTGGTGGCATGCTCCAGATTTCGGGAGAATTAACTTCGCCCACCACCATTCTCGGCGCGATCGCCATTTTGGTTGGCACGATCAATATCTCTGGTGGCTTTTTGGTCACTCAACGCATGTTGAAGATGTTCCAGAAATAGTTTCTAGCATAGTAAGCAGAAATAATTTCCTGTCAAGAATTTAAAATCTAAAAAATTAAACTATGTCAAATAATTTGCTAACGGTTGCATATATTGCAGCTAGTGCTCTTTTCATTCTCAGTCTAGGAGGATTATCCAATCAGGCAACAGCCCGTAAAGGTAATCTGTTTGGCATTATCGGTATGGCGATCGCCATTATTGCCACTGCTCTCAGTCCCTCTGTCACTTCCTATACCACACTGGCCATGGTTGTATTGCCAGGCGTGACAATCGGCGCACTGGTGGCGTCACGGGTGGAGATGACCTCTATGCCCGAACTCGTTGCTATCCTGCATAGTTTTGTGGGTGCGGCGGCGGTCTTGGTGGGAATGGCCAGTTACTTGCAGCCAGAATCTTCTCTGACTGGTGTGGAAGCGACAATTCACCAAATTGAAATTTTTGTGGGTGTATTCATCGGGGCGATCACCTTTACGGGTTCGGTGATTGCCTTTGGCAAGTTGCGCACGATTATTAGTAGTAAGCCATTGATGCTACCAGGGCGGCATCTACTCAATCTGGGTATGCTGGCCGCGACGGTCTGGCTTGGTTACGAGTTTATGGGTGGCGAAGCTCTGACTGGCCTGCAATCGCTGCTGATTATGACGGCGATCGCCTCAGTTCTGGGCATTCATCTGGTGATGGCGATCGGTGGAGCTGATATGCCCGTTGTAATTTCGATGCTGAATAGCTATTCCGGTTGGGCGGCGGCGGCGGCGGGTTTTATGCTCTCCAATGACTTGCTAATTATTACGGGTGCGTTGGTGGGCAGTAGCGGTGCGATCCTGAGCTACATTATGTGCAAGGCGATGAACCGCTCGTTTATTAGCGTAATTTTGGGTGGTTTTGGCACAGGTACAACTAAAGCCTCGGCGATGGAAGGCCCTGCTGGTGAAGTAATTGCCACCACAGTTGATGAAACGGTAGACCTGTTGCGCGATGCTCAAAGTGTGATCATTGTGCCTGGTTATGGCATGGCGGTGGCTCAGGCTCAGCATCCAGTTTCAGAGATTACTAAGATTTTGCGCGATCGCGATGTGGAAGTACGCTTTGGCATCCATCCCGTTGCAGGTCGGCTACCAGGGCACATGAATGTTTTGCTAGCTGAAGCCAACGTTCCATACGATATCGTTCTGGAAATGGATGAAATCAACGAGGATTTCCCCAAAACCGATGTGGTGTTGGTAATTGGTGCTAACGATACGGTGAATCCCAGCGCGATGGAAGATCCTTCCAGTCCAATCGCCGGTATGCCTGTCTTAGAAGTTTGGAAAGCTAAAACCGTTGTAGTGATGAAGCGCGGCATGGCAAGCGGCTATGCTGGTGTTGAAAATCCTTTGTTCTTTAAGTCAAATACCAACATGTTGTTTGGGGATGCCAGGAAAAACGTCGATGCTATTTTGGGAAGGCTCAGCCAATCTAATGCGGAAGCGGCTGAAATTCACGCACCTGAAAAAGCGCTCGCCACAGCTTGAGTTTCCTAGATTGAGGATAGTGCCACGAATTTTTCGCCACTGGCAAAGGGCGATTTTAGAATGCTTCTTTAAACAGATTTTCGCGTAGCGAAGAAATAAAGACACTAACAGATTGAGAATATCTCACATTAGGTGTGGGAATTGATAGAAGTGCCAGTCAAAGGGGTAATGCCTCTAAGGCTGGCAATTTCGTATATTGAGGTCAAATGGGTTCATTAGGACGATGGCTGTCAAGCAGCCGATACCGTCGCCATGGGAAATTTTCCACCTGGAATCGAGCGTAGTAAATCAAGATGAGAACGTAATAATAAAACGTGCTAGCGATCGATAAGCTCAGCAAATATGGAACCACACTTAGTCACTGACCCAAAGCTTGTGCATGTGCTAAACGAGCTTATGCAACGAGAGCCAATCTTTCATCGCCCTGAGTTCGGGACGACGCGTCGCGACTTTGAGAACATGACCGACCCGGCTTATTGGGAGATCGGAGCATCTGGGCGACGTTACAGTCGAGAGTATGTCTTGGACATCTTAGAAAAGCGGTATGAAAACCCAACTGAAGAGATTTGGGAGACTAGAGACTTTCACTGCCTGGAGATCGCGCCTGACAACTACCTCCTCACATATACGCTCGTTCAGGGAGAGAGGGTGACTCGGCGATCGACAATTTGGCGAAGCACCGAGATGGGCTGGAAGATCGTTTACCACCAAGGTACCGTCGTTGAAGCTCCTTAGACGATGTAATACCATTTCTTCAAAATTGAACTACATATCAATCTATGTACGGGCGAACGGCCGTTCGCCCCTCCAGCAATCTGTAATTTTACTTTAGAGAATTGGTATAACTGTCGAGCCTATCGGGATTGTATGGAGAAAATTGTGATGTGACTATGTAAAGCTTTGTTTCGATATTGGTACAAAAATCAAAACAGGCATTAAAATCACAAAATGGAAGTTCTTTCCGTCAGGCGTTGAGAGCCCAATTTATGGATGAGAATACAACCAAACAAGTAAGTGAATTGGTAGACAATCTCTACCGCACTGAGTCGCGTCGGGTTTTCGCTACCCTGATTCGACTGCTGGGAGATTTCGAACTTGCCGATTGATGCGAGCGACACCACAGTAAAGGATGACGAAGATGTAGAAGACGATCGCCTGCGACTGATCTTTACCTGCTGTCATCCTGCCCTCTCACCCGAAGCTCAGGTGGCTTTGACGCTGCGGGAGGTCTGCGGGCTCACAACTGAGGAAATTGCCAGTGCTTTCCTGATTGCGCCCCCCACGCTAGCACAGCGGATCGTGCGTGCTAAGGCAAAGATACGCAATGCGCGGATTCCTTATCAAGTACCAGCGATCGCCGATTTGCCCGATCGGTTGGATGCTGTGCTCCAGGTGATCTACCTGGTGTTTAACGAAGGGTATGCTGCCTCATTTGGCGCATCGCTGACACGAGCGGATCTCGCTAACGAAGCGATCCGTTTGGGACGGCTGGTAATGGAACTGTTACCCGATCCAGAGATAATTGGACTTCTAGCGCTAATGCTGCTACAAGAATCGCGTCGCACAGCGCGCACTTCGTCCACAGGCGACCTTATCCTTCTAGAAGATCAGGATCGCTCGCTCTGGAACCGAGAACAGATCTCTGAAGGTAGGGAGCTTGTGCAGCGTGCTCTCTTGTCGCAAGAGTTTGGTTCGTACACACTTCAAGCAGCGATCGCGGCGGTGCATGCCGAGGCCCCGAGTGCCGAGGCAACTGGCTGGGCGCAGATTGTGGCCTTGTACGACGTGCTCGTACTCGTGCAGTCGTCACCTGTCGTTGAATTAAATCGGGCGGTTGCCGTGGCAATGCGCGATGGTCCTTTAACAGGACTGCAACGGATCGATGCCATACTGGCACAAGGCACTTTGACCGACTACCATCTGGCGTACGCGGCGCGGGCCGATCTGTGTCGGCGGCTGGGCAGAACGGCTGATGCCAAAGCATCCTACCAACAGGCTCTGGCTCTAGCAAGGCAAGAACCAGAACGTCGATTCCTGGAAAAACGCCTGCACGAATTGAGCTAAAAAAAATTTATACTGCTGTCGATTTACTGCCTGACCGCACGACTAATAGATGAACTCGACTATTTCAGATCAAATTCTGGAGGTAACGATGAAATTTATTTGCCTTGGATACATGGATGAGACGAAATGGGATGCAATGCCCGAAGTTGAACGCAATGCTCTCATGGAGGCATGTTTTGCCTATGATGACGAGCTACGCAGAGGTGGACACTTTATCGGTGGGGAAGCACTCCAAAGCATCAGAAATACTGTAACATTACGGTCTCAGAACGGAAAAGTTATCGTCACAGATGGTCCATTCACCGAGACTAAGGAACAGATTGGTGGCATCTTATATCTTGAGGCAAGAGATCTGAACCATGCAATCCAGTTGATGTCGCAACATCCAGGTATTCGCAGCGGTTGTCCATTCGAGATTCGCCCTGCCGATGAGGAGATGAATATGCTGATAGCAGATAGGGAACTTGAATTCGGGTTAAGCAGAATAGATTTGTGAGCTAGTTTTAAGGCAGTAAAAAAACGATGTGTGCGAAATTGCAGACAAACTATGTCATTTGATCGGACTATTTGAGCAATTTTTAAATTTTTGGAGAACATAAATGAACGCAGAACCTCAAAAACAACACAAATGGTTAGATAGATTTATCGGTGAATGGACTTGGGAATCTGAGTGTAGTATGGGAACCGATCGAGCGCCCATGAAGACAAGTGGGACTGAAGTAGTAAGATCGCTTGGCGGACTTTGGATTATCGCCGAAGGCGAGGGCGGCCAAGATGGTGGTTCAGGTAGAACAATTATGACACTGGGCTACAACCCTCAGAGCGATCGCTATGTGGGAACGTTTATCGCCTCAATGATGACGCATCTCTGGATCTACGACGGTTCTATGGATGCGGCAGAGAAAGTACTTACACTTGACGCAGAAGGTCCTAACTTCAGCCAGAATGGGATCGCAAAATATCAGGACATCATTGAATTTGTCAGTGACGATCGTCGGGTAATGAAATCACAGATCCTGGAGGATAACGGCAAATGGAATCATTTTATGACCGCGCATTATCGGCGGCAGAAGTAGTTTTTTGGATATGTTTACTTGTATATATCTAGCAAAATTCGAGAAGTAAATCATGAAATACATGTTGCTCATTTACAGTAACGAAAATGCATGGACTGAGAGTGAGCGGGAGCAATGCTACGCAGAGTCCGTGCAGCTAACCCAACAACTGCACGCGAATGGCCAATATTTGGGCGCTTCGCCACTACAATCTGTTGCAACGGCAACCAGCGTTAGGGTGCGTGACGGAAAACGATTAGTGACCGATGGACCGTTTACAGAAACCCGCGAGCAACTCGGTGGCTACTTCCTGATTGACGCGAAAGATCTCGACGAAGCGATCGTGATCGCTGCACGCATCCCAACTGTTCATAAAGGCACTGTCGAAATTCGACCCGTCATAGAACTCGTGGGACTACCCACAGAACCGTAATAAAGTACTAAGAAATCACGTTCGGACAGAATATAGTGGTTTCACTCGATCCACAACTGATAAATTCAATTTTAGGAGGTACTCCTATGTCATCTCAAAAAGTTGAAAAGGATTTCTTAGCAGATTCTTATTTCGGGCGTTCCTTTGCATTGAGTTTAGTGGCGATCGCTATGCTAACGATTGCATTGCCACTACTTACACCAGCCAACAAAGGTGCTCCAGGTAATATGAGTGAGCCTACTACAAGGTCTGCCACAAAGTAGTCCTATATTGATTCCTGTTGTCATTCTTAACCGCGTCATAAACCTTGGGGTATATAGTTGCGATCGCGATCGGCACTTATAAAATCTTCTAGATAAAGTCTGCTAGAGATGTCGATCGCACGAACCTTTATTCGACTTTTTAATAGAGCAAGCATTTTGCTGCAAACCTACACCTTCACTACAAAATCAAACAGGAAGTGTATTATGAAACCCAATCCCATTATTTGGTGCGAGATTTACGTACAGGACATGGATCGTGCAAAAAGTTTTTACGAGTCTGTATTCCAGGTAAAATTGGAGAAGCTGGAAAGTCCTGAGATCGAGATGTGGGCGTTTCCGATGACTATGGATGCGGTAGGTGCTTCTGGCGCACTGGTCAAGATGGACGGAGTTGAGTCTGGCGGAATTGGTACGATACCGTACTTCCATTGCGACGAGGTCGCAGTAGAATCGGAGCGTGTTGTCACTGCTGGTGGGCACATCCACAAACCCAAAATGTCAATCGGCCAATACGGGTTCATGGCTTTGATTGTCGATACAGAAGGAAATATGATCGGCCTTCACATGCCCCCAAAAGCAACGGAGTGATAGCAGATCGATAGTACAAACCCAAAGGAGTCAATTATGAAATTGAATACATATCTCTCTTTCAACGATGAATGCGAAGCTGCATTTAAGTTTTACGAGCAGTGCCTGGGTGGCAAAATCGACTCGATGATGACCTATGGAGATTCGCCCATGGCGGAGCAAACGTCTCCTGAAAAGCTTAATAAAATCATGCACGCGCAATTGAACGTAGGCGACATGGTCTTGATGGGAAGCGATCCTCCGCCTCAGCTTTTTGAAAAACCACAGGGTTTCTATGTGGCTCTCCAATTCGAAGATGTAGCAGATGCAGAAAGGGTATTTGAAGCATTGGCAGAAAACGGAACGGTGCGGATGCCACTCCAAGAAATATTCTGGGCTGATCGTTTCGCTATGTTTGTCGATCGCTTTGGTACTCCATGGCTGATTAACTGCGATCTTCCTGCCTAAGCATTCTGTTCGATTCAATGGGGTTCCTATAAATGGAACTCCTTAACTCAAGCATTAGCGCTTTTCACGTATGGCTTCCAAAAGTTAGATAGTTGCATTTGAATAATTATATTCATGGAACTCAGTGCGATCGCCCAAGGTTGAAATTATAACTTCACAAATTTGCGATCACGATCGACCAGTAATTGATCCAAAAGCTCTTGTTGTGTCTGAGAAGTTAATTGGTTTGAATGGATAAATTTTTCATCAACAAAGGAGATAAATATGTCTAATTTTATTGTAGGTAAAGGAAGTTGTCTTTGCAGAGCTGTTATTGTTTCCGCGAAAACAATGAGCAACAAAGTTGGAGCATGTCATTGCAGCATGTGCCAAAAATGGGCAGGTGGGCCGTTGATGGCAGTCGACTGTGGAATCGATGTTTCCATTCAAGGTGAAGAAAATGTAACTGTTTTCAATTCTTCCGAGTGGGCTGAGCGTGGATTTTGCAAAAGTGTGGAAGCAATCTATTTTATCGGTTGAAGCAGGACAACAAGTACTTCTTACCAGTCGGTCTTTTAGATGGTGCAGAAGGATTGATATTGGATCATCAGATTTTCATCGATGAAAAGCCTGAATATTATTGTTTTGCCAATGAAACTCATAATATGACTGGAGCTGAAGTCTTTGCAATGCATACTCCTTCAAACGAGTCATAGGAGATACCTTTATGAAGTCACAACTGTATTTACTCTTGGAGTTGACGATCTGGCGCGATCGCACATGAGCACAACTCGGTGCCTTTCAACTTTCAATGAAAGAGGACATTTTTGAAGATTTTGAACGTGCATTAGAAAATCAAGGAGGATAAATTAAGTGATTACAGTCATTTGGGATACTTGGCTAAAACCAGGTACTGAAGTAGAAGGACTCCGCCTCACACGTCAAGTGTGGTCGGATATGCGGAGCTTTGATGGCTATATCTCGCATCAAATTTTTATTGATCGAGATACGCCTGGGCATATTATCGCTCTCGGTAAGTGGTTAAGTATTGAGGATGCAGATGCTGTCCGTGAAAAATACAAGGACTCCGAGACGATTCGCCAACTCATCCCGCTTCTCTCCCGCACTAGGGATCGCTGGGTAACATACGAAGATGAAGCATCATAGACTTGACAACTATTCCATTGAGATCAATGGAATATATTCACACTCAAACCATAACCTGAGCACTTAACCCAATCCAATGAACGATCCAAATTCTACTTATCCGCCTCTGATTCCTGCTCTTGCAGTTCATAATGGTGCACAAGCGATCACATTCTACCAGCAAGCCTTTGAAGCGACAGAACTCTACCGCCTCATCGACCCAGAATCCGGCAAGATTGGACATGCAGAACTTCTAATTAACGGCAGCTTGATTATGCTGGCAGACGAATATCCTGCCTTCAACAAAACACCGCAGACTCTCGGTGGCACAGCAGTGAAACTCATCCTGATGGTGGACGATGTCGATGCCTCTGTATCCCGAGCCAGTGATGCTGGAGCAACCGTTGTCATGCCTCCAAGCGATCAATTCTACGGACACCGTAGCGCCACTATTCGCGATCCATTCGGTCACGAGTGGATGCTCCAGAAAGAGATCGCGAAAGTTTCACCTGCGGAAATGCAGCATCGATGGGATGAAATGGTTAAAAGCTCCCAAGCAAAGACTTGGATTTAGAACTATTAGGAGAAACACCATGCCAAACATTCAACAGATAACCCCCTGCTTATGGTTTGATGATCGCGCCGAAGAGGCGGCGGAGTTTTATACCGCAATTTTTAGAAATTCAAAGATCGTTAACATCTCTCGGTATGGCGAAGCTGGACAGAAGGTTCACGGCAAACCCGCAGGATCGGTTTTAACCGTAGCCTTTGAGCTTGATGGGCAGACATTTACGGCGCTCAACGGCGGCCCGATGTTCAAATTCAATGAGGCCATTTCGTTCCAAATCAATTGCGAGACCCAGGCAGAAGTGAACTACTACTGGGAGAAGCTCTCTGAAGGCGGCGATGAAAAGGCACAGCAGTGCGGCTGGCTGAAGGACAAATACGGCGTTTCCTGGCAAATAGTTCCCAGGGGTCTGGTCGAGATGCTGAGCGACTCAGATGTTGAGAAATCTCAAAGAGCCATGACTGCCATGCTGCAAATGAAGAAGATCGACATCAATGAACTCAAGCGAGCATATGCTGGATAACATTTCAGAAACTATAAACAATAAGGAGATTTAACAATGAAAGTGATAGTTATGGTCAAGGCTACGAAAGACTCTGAAGCAGGCGTAATGCCAAGCGAACAGCTTTTGACTGAAATGGGTAACTACAACGAAGAGTTGGTCAAGGCAGGAATTATGCTCGCTGGTGAGGGTCTACATCCCAGCTCGAAAGGAGCGCGAATTCGGTTCTCAGGGTCAAATCGAATCGTGACCGACGGGCCGTTCACAGAGACAAAGGAGCTTGTGGCAGGATTCTGGATCTGGCAAGTGAAGTCAATGGAAGAAGCGATCGCCTGGGTAAAACGCTGCCCCAACCCAATGCCCGGAGAATCCGAGATTGAGATTCGTCCAATCTTTGAGGCAGCGGATTTCGGAGAGGAATTCACGTCCGAACTCAGGGAGCAGGAAGAACGTATCCGTGAGGCGGCGGAAAAGTTGCAAAATTCTTAAATCAAGCAATCGTGATCGTCCTAGCTACGATCTATGGAGCAGCAGCTTATATGGGGCCAGCTTACTGGATACCTGCGTTCTGGGTTCCGGCTCTGATAGTGACGCATTCGCTCATCTGGGCAAATAGGTGAAATAGTAAAATAAGATAGGAGAAAGCCGTGTGAAGAATGGTCAAACAAGCCATGATGAAATTTCCACTGACAGAGTTGCTCTTATGAGCAAGCCTGCTACGAATAGTTATTAAAAATCCTACACCCAGGAGGATTAGATTGTCCAAACGGTCATGCATTACCAAAAGGACAAGCCCCCCACGATCGCAAACGCGCCCCAATCGTAAAATATAAGTGTCGAGAGTGTGGCAAAGTGTTCCATATTTTTCACAGGGACAGACTTGTCCGGTAGTCATTACAACTGTCAAACCATAGTGCTGTTGCTGCGCGAAATTTTGCAAGGACAGACGACACAACATATAGCGGAGGAATTAGGTCTGGACTACGGGACGGTATTAGCCTGGCGGCATCGCATTCAACGACGAGGATTTGCCCATTTGATAGACACCGTCATCCCCGATCGCGAAGCAGAGATGGACGAGATGTTTAAGAATGCAGGAAAAAAGGGGGGGGGACATGACCCGATTACAGACCCACCACGACAGCGAGGCAATCAACGTAAGGGGAAGGGTACGATGGCTAACGACCGTCCACCCATTGTCGGCACCGTTGGACGCAGGAGAGGTCAGATTCGCCTGAAGATTCTTTTAAGGCTTCTTCAACAACAGCACGCTTGGTACGAAGCCCCCCAATTTGCAGAGCTTCGCGGATCAGCGCATCGTCAATTTGTAAGTTTGTCGCCATGTGCGTATCATTGCACAGATACATGTGCAATGCAATATCCCGAAATTTGTGACATCCTCCTGACATAAAATGGGGTTTGGTTAACTGAAATTCCGTAAAAATCCATGAAAAGACCCGCCGCATTTTGGGAGCTAGACTTCTATTCCCGCCCTGTTTTGGACGAGAACAATAAGAAAATATGGGAGCTGCTGATTTGCGATCGCGATCGCGCCTTTGAATGGGTAAAAGAATGCCCTGCTAACGAGGTAAACTCTACCTGGCTCGCGCAACAATTAGGGGCAGCGATGACCGCCGCCGGACAAACACCGCAGAAAGTCCGCTTTTTTCGGCCTAGCATGAGTAATATCATTACCAGGGGATGTCGCCAAGCAGGTTTAACAGCACAAGCCTCGCGCCGCATGTTTACACTCCTCAATTGGTTAGAAGAACGCATGCAGAACGTCTACCCACAATGCGCTGGCTTTCAGGCCGCCGATCCCCAGCCACTTCCCTTAAAAAATCTGCAACTAGTCAAACCCGAACCTCTCCCCAATGCGCTGATGGGCGAACGCTGGTTATTGGTATCGCTAAAAGCAGCGGATTTTGCGCTTGCTTCTGAGTGGTCAATGGACTTTGGTGAGTTATTTAGCACCCTCTCCCTACCTCCAGATTTGGTAATTCCAGGTATCATCATCATCTCTAACCGCGCCTTACCGCTGGCTGCCTGGATGTCTGGTGTCGATCCCGTATTCCTAAAGTTTGCCCGCAGCCTCGATCGCGTGCAATTAATTCTAGAAGCCAGTGCCGAGGCCAGTTGGATTTTAACCACTCTCCAAGATCGCAAAGACAACAAGGCGATCGCTGAGGGGGAAAGCTTTGAAACTGCTAAACAAAAGTCAGGTGGCCTCCACTTTATGGCTGTCCAGAAAAATCCCGAAGACGAGGAATTTGCTGGCTTCTGGCTTTTAAAAGAGGTGTAGTCAAGAGTTTAAACGGATAAGCTCATCAATTCCAAACTGCCCAGACCCTGACGGATGACCTCTGGGCGATCGCCTGTGAGATCGAGAATGGTCGAAACCCCATATTGTGCCTCAGAGCCATCATCGATAATGATGTCTACTAGCTTGTCGAAGCGATCGAATAGTTCCGATTGAGGCAGATCGTATGCTTGCGCAGATTTGCTACGCTTATTTACCACGCCACTAAATTCGTCATCAAGATCGCCATCATTAATGGGATCGCCTAAATTTGCCGATGTGGAAATAATCGGGTTGCCTAAGGCTTGAATGAGCGCTTGGCACACGACATGATCTGGTACGCGAATGCCAGTAGTTTTACGCTTGGGGTCCATAACCAGGCGTGGTACCAACTTAGTTGTTGGCAAAACAAACGTGTATGGGCCTGGCACCATGCTTTTCATCATGCGATAGTTACTGTTACTCACCTGGGCATAATGGGCAATGTTGGACAGGGAAGAACACAAAAAAGTTAGTGGCTTGTTATTGGAAAGTTGCTTAATCTGACGCACGCGTTGCACGGCTGACTTGGAATTGAGGTCGCAGCCGATCGCATAAACCGTATCGGTAGGATAGAGCATTACAGCACCACCTTGCAGTGCTAGCACGATTTGCTCAATACTACGTGCTTGCGGTGTCTCTGGATGTAACTTATAGATGGTAGCCATTTGTTAGTTCGGCAGTTAATTTGGCATAAAGTAATTAGCGCAAAATTTGCATCAATGCGCGTTTTTGCACCTTTATGATTGTAATCCGCTGTCTAGGTTCCCAAATATTATTTATACGCACTCTCGCAGTGACATATTTTGGCAAAAACTTCTCTAGTTTTTCACTATCATGCTCTAACTTTAGATTATTGAAATCCATAGATTAATTGATTTCATTACTAGCTCTAGAACCAACATTGCTTAACTCGGTAGATTTCAGTTCCCCTGTATATATGTTTAGTTAACTCCATTCCTTGAGCGGTGAACTCCTGAATTCGCCGCTTTTTTTGTGCATGTCGGGGCTAGATCTTAGATTCGGGGCGATCGCTACAAATATTCCCTACCCATGATGGGCTGCAATACCTCTGGCAAAAGAACTCGTCCGTCGGGTTGCTGATAGTTTTCTAAAATTGCGGCCATGGTTCTCCCAACTGCTAAGGCGGAGCCATTTAGGGTGTGCATAAATTCAGTCCCTTTTTTGCCCTTGGTCTTAAACCGCAGATTGGCACGTCGCGCTTGAAAATCACCGATATTCGAGCAGCTAGATATCTCGCGGTACTGTTTTGATTCAGGCAACCATACCTCCAGGTCGTAGCATTTTGCTGCACCAAAACCAAGATCGCCTGTGCATAGTTCGATCACCCGATAGGGGAGTTTCAAGGCTTGTAGAATCGCTTCCGCATCTGCAACTAACTGCTCATGTGCTTGGGCAGATTCATCGGGATGTACGAATTTGACTAGCTCCACTTTGTCGAATTGATGCAGGCGGATCAGGCCACGCGTATCGCGGCCATAGCTACCCGCTTCGCGTCGAAAGCATGGTGTATAAGCGCAATACTTGATGGGTAAATTTTCGGCTTCGAGAATCTCATCGCGATAGAGATTGGTGACAGGTACTTCCGCCGTAGGGATCAGCCAGAGATCGTCTTCGCCACATTTGAAGGCTTCTTCCGCGAATTTTGGCAATTGTCCTGTCCCTCTCAGTGAAGCGGAATTAACTAGAAATGGGGGCAAGATTTCCTGATACCCTTTAGCTGTATGGGTATTGAGCATAAACTGAATCAAAGCTCTCTCTAGGGCAGCACCCGCACCTAAAAGTGCGACAAATCGAGGCTGGGCAATCTTTACCGCCCGCTCAAAGTTCATGATGCCCAACTTTTCGCCGATTTCCCAGTGGGGTAGAAAGCGATCGCCCGTTGGCTTATATTCCTCACCCCAGCGGCGGATTTCGATGTTTTCTGTTTCGTTTTTCCCGATCGGCGTAGTATCGCTGGGCAGGTTGGGTAGTTCTAACAGCAGATTTTCGATTTGTTCGCGCAAGAGTTTCTCCTGCGGTTCTAGGGAAGCAATTTCCTGCTTAATTTGATTGGCTCTATCCCTTAACGTGGGTAGTTCAGGATCGTCGGGCTGTGACTTTAGCTTTTGACCTACCTGCTTACCAATCTCGTTGCTTTCAGCTTGCAATTGCGATCGCAGAGTTTCTAGTTCGCGCATTGACCGATCCAGGTCAATAATGGGGGCGAGATCGAACTTTCCACCTCTCAGGTCGAGTTTAGCTTGGAGTTCGGCGGTTTGCGATCGCAGTTGCTTAATGTCTAACACGGTATGCTATTGGCTAAGTAAAGGCAAAACTTAGCTTATACCATTTTGCTTTTTGCCTGCTACCTTAATCTGGCTGTTGCCAAATGATCGTAGAGCATTTACGAGATCTTTACCAATTTTGTATACCTTAGGGTGAGGTGTAGTGGCAAAATCCCACCCCCCTCTTTTGAGCTGCACACCTAAAGAGGAGATATCAGCAATCTCCTCTTTATTATTTGCATTTTTATTAATCCTGTGGTGGATGCCATCCAGCTTCTACCCAGTATCTACCAAGGCAGGCATTAAGCCGCGTTTGACAGCTATAGCTAAAGCCAAGAGTATTAGGACGTAGACTAAAGAGAATACATAGTGGTGTCTAATGGCAAAACCCTACAGTTATGATTTACGGCAGAAAGTGATCAAAGCAATTGAATTGGACGGACTACCAAAAAGCGAAGCAAGTCAACTG
>CALRKB020000064.1:0-28962 GCA_943367755.1 Rhizobium sp. Q54
TTTCCTGCGTCCGTTTCGAGGTATTCATAAAAAGTATTTGCACTTATATGTAGGCATGTTCGAGTGGTCATACAATCTGCGTTGGATTGATTTTGACTTCCTCCGTCGTCTTCTTATGCCTCCTTCCACCTATTTACCTAGATGAGCGTCGCTTTTACCTGCGCGACCCCGGCGGCAATCGCATCGAGATCCTGTCAAGTGCGGGCGATACGGGAAACCAATAACCCGTCCTCAAAGAATACCTGTAACCGTTTTCTTTGAAGCTAGAGATGAGGTACGGGCGGTCTACCAATCACTTCTATTTATGCTTTTAAGAAAGAAGAATATTTGATCTTATTAAGCAGAGCGGCTAAAGTAAAAATGAAGTCTGAAATATTCTTCACTTTATATCTGTCGTATGCTAAACAATCTGCGAGAAACCCGCTATCAACAAGGTCGTCGTGATCGCGATGCGGGAATATTACCGAAACTGGGGGACTCCACTTACTTAGAGGGCTATCTCAAAGGTAGACCCGAAGGATTGGATGGAATCATGCAGTACTTCCCTTCTATAGAGTCGTACGTGCAGTGGAAATCCAAAAAAGCTTCCCACACACCAGAGCCAAAGTCCATTTATCCTAATCAGTACAAAGATACTGGCGATTGCATTTGAACGTTAGATTCATCTGTAAAAGTCACGGGGGACCCGCGATCGCAAGCAATACTGGGATATGTGCTGGAGAATCGGCAATAGCGTCAGCGCCACTCGCCCTTAGCTCCTGCTCCGTCCCATAGCTATAGGTTGCACCAATTGTATAAATGCCGTGCCGCTTGGCTCCGCGCATGTCGTGCTCGCGATCGCCTACCATAACTGTCGTTGTGGGATTGAGGGATTCTGTTTATAAGATGTAGCGAATCAAATCGCCTTTATCGCTGTGAGTGCCGTCTAGTTTGCTGCCATCAACGCGATCGAATAGCGATGACAAGTTGAAATGTTCGACAATGCGATCGGCATAGACTTTCGGCTTGGCAGTGGCGACAAAGGTGCGATCGCCAGCAGAGCGGATGACCTGAAGGGGGTATTGTTTAATCACTTTTATTTATCATTTCGAGAAAAAAGAGTATTTGCAATTATCAAGCTAAATACATACAGTGAAAGTAACGCTTGGCATATTCTTCGCCAATTGATGGGTGAAGGATCGTACCAATCGGGAGAGTCCGCAATCGACGGTGAGGTGAGGAGTTATAGCCGGAGATGCACGATCCTGGCAGCCAGGAGGAAAATCTCAAACGTCGATCTCAAAGATTGGATAATATCGCGCCGTACTTTCCATCAAAAAATTACTTAAAATTTAAAAGGTAAAGACTGTGAAAAGACTTATTGCTGTTTGTTTGCCCACCGTATTGATATCTGCAACCATTGCAGTTTTGCCAACCCAAGCTGAGGTTGCAAGGCCAGAACTAACAATATCGCAGGTTGGGAATAATAATATTTCCCCTTTCAATCTTACTTTTTTAGCGTATCAAGGCTACCTTGAAAGCGAGGGTATTCCCAGTGCTGGGGCACTGATCCAGAAAGTCCAGCTCAAAGAAATTGATGCTAAGCAGATCGTCGAGGCAGCAATTCGCTCCAAGAGACTGACTCCTGACACCCTAAATGATAGAGGCTATCTTTATGCTGTCAATATTGAATTGACAGCGCTCGCTTTGACTAATGAATAAGCTTTGTAATTCAGTATTTACTGCAGTTTGTTGTGATCCAATGATTTCACAAAAACTAACTGAGTTTTTAACGGTAGATAGCTAGCTTTTTCATAAAAGCGATGAGCCTGTTCGCGCAAAGCGTTGGAACGCACGATAACGTTGCTGCAGCCCTGTTTCCTCGCCCACTGCTCGGCCTGTTGGAGCAGTAAGCGTCCAATTCCACGGCCACGATCGCCGTCGCGCACAACCAACCCGTGGATGGCAGCTTGCCTACCTGTTACCAGCGTTGCCACAATGCATACATGAACCCAGCCTACTACAGGTGTATTTAGCAAATCGGCAACGAAGACAAAATGCTCTGGATCGGATTCAAGAAGACTGAGACGCTCTTGGGCTGCTTGCGGGGTTACAGCATAACCGAGTTGCTTGCTGAGTAAAGCAATGCGCTCCGCATCATCGGATCTGGCTGGGCGAACGATCGCCTCAGTTTGAGACATGCAAAACTGCTCTGATTTCATAAAGGCTCTGGATTAGAATACAGCCCGCATTCCTTCCTTTTAGTAACCTACGGACTTATCTACTACATTGCGCAGAGGTTTACCCGTTTGATAGCGCGATAGATTATCGAGAAAAAGGGCGATCGTGCGTTCTGCGATGCGGGGTGAATAACCCGAACAATGGGGCGTGACAAATACGTTGGGCAGCGTCCAGAAGGGACTTTCGGAGGGGAGTGGCTCGGTAAAGAAGGTATCCAACGCCGCACCAGCAATCCATTCTTCCTTGAGTGCCGCAATCAATGCGGCCTCGTCTACCACAGCACCCCGCGCAATATTGATTAAGTAAGCATCGGGGCGCATTGCTTTCAAAGCATCGGCGTCGATGAGATGTTTTGTCTCGGCGGTCAGGGGCGTGGCCAGGACAACGTAGTCGGCTTCTGGCAGAAGCGATCGCCATTCGTTAGCTCCCACGACTCGTTCGAATCCCGGTGTGGGCTGGGGATGACGACGCGAACCCCAGACACGGATGCCAAAAGCGCTGGCGCGATCGGCGAACTTCTGTATAGACTGAATTCAGTACTGGTCACTACAGCCACGCGCGCTGGTATTGTACGGGGGCGATCGCTTTGTGTCCGAGCGTTCTGGCTGCGTGTTGTGGCCAGTAGGGATTGCGTAGTAGTTCTCGCCCTAACAGCACAACATCCGCTGCACCCGCACGAATGAGGTAGTCGGCAAATTCTGGGGTGGTAATCAGACCTACGGCTCCCGTCTGGATATCTGCTTCCCGTCGGATGCGCTCGGCAAAGGCTACCTGATAGCCTGGCGCAAAAGGAACCCGTGCGGTCGCTATAGTACCTCCCGAAGAAGTATCTATGACATCAACACCCAGAGACTTGAGCTTGTCGCTTAAGGTAATGCTCTGCTCGATATCCCAACCTCCTGCTACCCAATCTGTGGCAGAGATGCGTACCCAGAGAGAATGGCGATCGGGGATGACTTCGCGCACGCCCTGCACGACCTCGCGTAACAGACGGGTGCGGTTTTCAAAGCTGCCACCGTACTCATCCGTACGCTGGTTCGCCAGTGGCGAGAGAAATTGATGCAACAGATAGCCGTGGGCAGCATGAAGCTCGATTACTTTAAACCCCGCCTCTACAGAGCGGCGTGCCGCTCCTACAAAGGTATCGGTGACTTGCCGAATGCCCTCCAGATTGAGAGATTCTGGGATTGGATATTCCGGGCCAAAGGCGATCGCACTGCTCGACACCACCGGTCGCCATCCACCTTGGGAGACATCGAGCGGTTTGCCGCCATCGCTGGGCTTTGCCGTGCCGGCTTTCCTGCCAGCATGGGCGAGTTGAATGCCGGCGACCGCACCCGCAGCGTGAATGCCGTCTACAACCCTGGCTAGAGACTCGATATGCTCGTCTGCCCAAATGCCGAGATCGTTAGGGCTAATCCGCCCGCATGCCTCGACAGCAGCAGCTTCTGTAATTACGAGCCCCGCACCGCCTATGGCGCGGCTTGCCAGGTGAATCAGATGCCAGTCGTTCGCATAGCCATCGATACTGGAATACTGGCACATCGGTGCAACCGCAATGCGGTTGCGCAGGGTAACACCCCGAATTTCCAGTGGTTCGAACAAATGTGCCATTGACCCGGTTCCTTTTGCTGAATTGGGAAAAGAAATATCGGACTGTCAAACGTTTTGGATTCGTACAATCTCATCTAAAGAGTAGATTGTGAGATTAGATTTTAAAGGGCGATCGCTAACCTTCTTAGAACTCATTCGAGCTGGCTCGCAGTTTGGAATTACCCAGGTACTGCTATCCTCTTCTACTGACATTCTATAGCCAGGCAACGGGGACGTTTGATAGAGCGACCAGAGATCGCCGTCAAGACAGCTTCGTTCGATTTGTCCAAAATACATGGCATTATCTCTCCAGATTTTGTTTACATGGCATTAAAATATCGCGCGCGATCGTTGGCATTTGTACAACATGCTGTTGCCAGTCGTTCTTTGCGGTGGTGGCGCACTGCCAAGGTATCAAAAGACCTTATCTAGCAGCCCGCTCAGGCTGCAATGATTGGACTAGCGCAATAAACTACGATAAACCGATCAAAATATAGTAGATTCCTCTAACAGGAAGCTACCACAGATATTTCTAAGAAGCAAGTTCGTTTGCCAAGATTTACTAACCTAATACGTAACCACTCTAAGTTAGGAATTGTTCTAGCTGTTCTAGCAAACGTTCTATTTTTTTAGCCCTTTTAGGATCTTTCCAATCATCTGGAGGCAACTTCATTACTCGACTAGAAACCTCTTTAAACCTGGTGCGCAATGAGGCAGGAGGTACAGGCTTCATACTTTTAATTTCAGCCTTAATTTCCGATAGAGATAGATCTAACTCTATAACCTTTTTTAATAATATTTTTCTAGCACCCTCTTCTTTAATACGAGCGATCGCTCGTGCCTTTGTATACTCAATTTCTCCTCGACGCAATACTTCTAGAACATCTTCAGGCAGGTTACGCAATGGCAATCGAGCCGAAATAAATGACTGCCAACTAAATCGTCCTAGAGCTGTAAAAATATCCTGAATTGCATCAGTTTTATCTTGGGGGAAAACGTTTTCCCCTCGCCGGCCTTCTTCATAATTTCTCATCTTGTATAGCAAGCCAACGGTTTCTTCGACTGACGTATTCAGGCGTAGCGAAATGAGTTGCAAGATTCCTTCTGTTTCTTCGACTGGGTTTAAGTCCTCTCGCTGAAGGTTCTCTATTAAGGAAAGTTTTAGAGCTAGCTGGTCATCAATATCTAAAATTACTACGGGAACGGTCTTTAGCCCCACCTCAATCGCAGCTCTATAGCGACGCTCGCCCGCAATTAACTGGTAATCTCCACTAGGAAGGGGTCGAACCCATAAGCGCTCTCGAATCCCTACCTCGGCGATCGATTGTGCTAATTCTGTTATCTTAGCTGGACTGAAATAGCGCCTCACCTGATTTGGATCGCGCACAACTCGTTCGATTGGCAAACTAATGTCAGCAACGTTTAAAGGAGTAACTTGCCCTCCTGTAGAAATTCCTAATTGTTTAATTAATTCCTCTTGTTCGGCAATCTTTTGATTTGCAAGTTTCAACTGCTCTTCAGCCTCAGCAATTTGAATTTCCGGGGCAAAGAAATCATCGATACCTGCAAGTTTGGACTTTGATGCCATAGCTATTCCTCCTGAATAAGAGCTGACAAGTCATCGCAAATCGGTTTGAAATCAGTACATGCAACGTGATTATTCCGATACACATGCAAAGGCAAACCTTTACCACTAGCGTTATTAAATTCAGAAGAATAGCGAATCTGTTTATAGCAGGGGATTTGAATCTGTGCTAACTGTTCTGGCAGATCGTGGAGAATTTTTCTCTGAGCTGCTTGTGACGGATCGTACTGATTTGGGACAAATCCCATAATTTTAGGGATAGGGGTCAGTCTTAACTCTCGACATGCCGCCCGATACCAAGTTAAGAGACTAGTAGCTCCTTTGACTGATTTGTAAGACAGTTGTACGGGAATGAGTAAATGGGTAGCCGCAGCCAACCCCGTATCATTTAGAATTCCTAGCATAGCCGGACAATCTAAGATGACAAGCTGGTGAGGCAAAGCGAAATCATGCAATCGATCGGCAAGAATATATTCGCGCCGCTTCCTGGAAGATAAATCGTCAGCAACTTTAGCCATGATCGCGCCCCCCTGGCAAAGCTGAAGTTTGCCTTTAGGCTCCCCCCATTTCGGTGTAATTAAAGGCCAATTTCCCTCAAAGTCCTCTGAAAAAACTATTGCAATAGTTTCATCTAGTTTTGCAGACTTTGGCAGTCCGCAAAATAAATTCATCGAGCCATTAGAGTCCAGATCTAAGAGAGCTACATCAAAACCTCGAGATGCCATCTCATAGCCAATATGTACGGCAAGCGTTGTCTTGCCAACTCCACCAGCATTTGCCCCTATCCATAGAATAACCTGCTTTGTGGCTTTACGGACTAGCCGATCGGGATCCACATTTTTTTCTAGAGCATTCATAGAGCAAATTTAAAATTTCTGACATGAAGTATACGTCCGCAATCAAAAAGTTGCCAGTGAATTTAGAAATTTCACCAATAAAAATATCTCGTCTGAGAACTTCTTATGGTTAATATTTCAATAACTTCCTTCACAAACCGAGCGATCTAATTAACTTCATTCTCTTTTCAGATTCATTGCTTATTGAATTCATTCAACATAAAGAACAACTGCGCATTGCCTCTATCGATCTTTACTTTATTAGCTAGTTCGTTTAAAAATACGAAATCTCTGAAATTACTTCACTTTCGAGATCGCTTAAATGGTGAGGAGCCTAAATTGGTTACAAAATCCAAAATCAGAAGCTATGCCGCTCAACTAAAAAAGTCAGGTGAGCTTAAAAACATCATAATCAGTACTTTGCTCGGCAAAATGCATGAGGCTGATGCTGGTGAAGGGAATGGACTAGAGGATCGCCTGAATTCATATCTTGATAAATATTTCCACAAAGACTTCTGGTCAAATGCGGCAACCTGGATACTAACTCAGGCGACAAGTGCCACAGATGAAGATAATTCCATGTCAAATTTCCTGAAGACTTATGCCTTACAGCAAGCCAGTCAAATCTTAAATATCTTCTCGGAAGCCGGAATTGCTAAAGTAGTAGAAGGCTCAAAAATTAGATTGACCGACATTAAATCTGAACCGAGTTTGTTTGTGTCCGATCGCAAGACCACAATTGCCACAGGGAAACCATTGGTAACTTCTACACAAGCATTAATGCGCCCCGAACGCTGGAAAAAGGACAGAGAAGACTCCAGCGCACTGTTTGACGTGTTTGATAAAAACAATCATCGTAACTTCATCGAACACAGTATCCGCTACCCTGGTGATGCTAGCTTACTTCCCTGGGATCAGGCCCAACAGATTATCGACAAATTTGGCCTGGACACCGCTAAGCTGCAATTTATCTTTGCCGCTCACGCCACAAGACAAGTCAATCCCTGGTCGACTAAATTCGTGCTTAAAGGTTCAGACATTATTCAGGAACTGGGATGGGAAACAAAGCACCGTCTGACTAAAGCCGAAAAGCTCCTGCATATTGCTAAACTTGCCTGGGTAATATCTTGCTTGACCGTAAAAGCAGACTGGGAATTTGAATTAAGCGTAAGAGGCAAGAAACACAAAATCCTTACTCAAACAACGCTGTCAGCAATGTGGAACGTCAAGATTGACAAATTTGGGCAGCGGGATCTAGATGGCGAGGTCGATAATCCCACAGAGGTTTTTTTAACCGTTACCCCTGGTGGCTGGACAGAGAGCTTCTTAAATCAAAATGGCTATATTGCTCGAAACGCTCTCAACCAATTTGGTTACCTGGCAGAAGAAACGCTAAAAATCGATCCGACTAACAACGAGTTGGCTTTGCGTTTGGCACTTCACTTAACATTAGAGTCTAGAATCCGCATGAGCGGTAGTTACTCCGTGCGATCGCTGCTGCAAGATGTACTGCCATCATCGGAAATAGAGGATGCTCAAAACGACTTCCATAAAGCTTATAAGCTCAAGAGCAAGATCGACAGTGCCCTATTGCTATTGCATAACTTGGGTTGGCAGGTTATCTACGATGATGCAACCTATCCTGAAGAGTTTCGCCCAAACACTGAAAAAAAGCGCCTGCCAAAAGGCTACTTTGAAAAACTGCTGACAGCTAAGCTCACAATCAAGCCTAAGTCTGATATTCAAGCAAAACTTGCGAATATTTCCAAATTGGAAGCATCTCCTCTAAAAGCAATTACGCCTCAAACTACCTCACCACAAACAGAGATTATTACAGGTGAACATATTTACAAAGCCAGAAAAGCAGCAGGTATTAGTCAGACAAACCTAGCAGCAGCCTATGGTGTTACCCCTGCATGGTTGTGCATGATAGAAAAAGGTAGCAGAAACCTTAAACCTAAGGATGCTAAAGGTCTCATTAAAGCGATCGCTTCCCTAGAAAAATCGCCAGAATAAGCCGACAAAGTTTCAGGTTGCCATAAATTTTCACAAATTAACAAAATATGCCCCACCTGGGGATAATTTTGATCGCTCCAATCCCGAAAAATGTCCTGACTTACCTTGACTTACCCGATCGCTTCCGGGATTAACAAGTTCATAAAACTACATATTTCCAAAAACAGCTTTAAATCCTTATAGGGCATAGCTTATATGTATTAACAAAAGCCCCCCCTGCGGGGATAAATGCTCCGATCTCGTTAAATTGAAGACTCTAGCAAAATTAACAAGCTAATTAATTATAAAAATCTCTAAAATTGGCAGCAAAAGTTTACCCAGTAATAATTGTAGCGATTAACAAAAAATTTCCCCTGCGGGGATAAAAACGCCCCCTGCGGGGATAAAAACGCCCCCTGCGGGGATAATCATTTTCAAGAAATTCACTTATAGCAAGGCTTTCCAGCATTTATTAACACTCTTATAACTAGATAACTAGATCCGCGAGAAAAATGTCGACCCGCAATCTGTTGTATAAGTTATAAACGCAAATAAAAACCCCGAGCGACGGTCAATCGCGCAGGGCTTTTTAATAAATAGCCTGAAACGCCAGTCGATTTCGCAATTGATAACGTTTACAGGAGTGTTTTCCTTTGCATTCATGCTTTTATACCCAAAAACACAAAGGCTTTGACTCACCAAAAACACAAAGGCTTTGACTCACATGGTAGCAAATAAGACTACTAACTTAAACTCCAAGTTATCTCGATACGCCGAACAGGTTTATCAGGAGTGGGTTGATGGTAGTGCGATCGCCCCAGAAATATTTGCTGCCAATGTCGTAGTTGTCCCCGATGAAATAATTTCGTTAGGCGGCGATGTTAGCTACCCTATTCACGAAGCGCTCAACTGGGATGTTATGCGCTGGCGCACATCGCTTACTGGCAGGATACAGCGCCCCGAAAAACATGGCGCAATTATCTACACCACAGATCCGATCGCGGGCAACCGCACAGTCTTTCAAGTCAAACTAGAAAATCCCGTCCTCGACAAAACCAAAGGCAAACCTCGCAAATACGAAAACCCCATCGGTCGCGGACAGGTCGGTGGTTTTGCTACTGTCCCACAGAGTATCTGGAATCAAGTATCCGAACGCTATAGCTGCCCTGTCGATCCAAATCGGTCGTTCTGGTCCTGGGTTATCGCACACCCCGAACTCCCGATAATCATCTGTGAGGGCATGAAAAAAGCCTGCGCCTTACTTTCCCAGGGTTATGTGGCGATCGCCCTCAGTGGGATTACCATGGGCCGTATAAACGATGGGAAAGGAAATGTGGACTTGCAACCATACCTGAAGGTATTTGCTGCACCAGAGCGACCCGTCTACTTCTGCTTCGACGCTGAAACCAAATCAAAAACCAAATTTGCCCTTCACCTCGCCCAGGTCAAAACAGGTAAGTTATTTGCCGATGCCGACTGTGCCGTAAAAATTATCCAACTGCCCCTCCTACCCAACACCGATAAAACGGGTGTGGACGATTTCATCGTTGCCTGTGGTCCCGATGCCCTGGAACAAGTCTATGCGGCAGCCTTGCCTCTAGCTAGCTATCAGTGGCAGTGGCGGCACACACAGCAGCTCACCTACAAGCCCTGGATCGTCCTCAACACCCCTGAGCTAAACTTCAATAGTCCACTGGTTTTTCCTAACACCCAACTTCTTGCTTCCGACTTCCTGCTCCCCCAAGAGGGCATCATTGCGATCGCATCGGCCAAAGGAACGGGCAAAACCAAAGCGATCGCGGCAGCGGTCGCCAGTACCCCTAAACTCGCCCTCCTGGGCCATCGCGTTAGCCTCATGCGCAATCTCTGCCAGCGCCTGGGCGTCGATTTTAAGGGCGATATCGATAAAGCCAACGGACATTTTATTACTGGCTCGGCCTATACTCTGCGGGTCGGAGCTTGCGTCGATAGCCTCCTGGCCTTCGACCCGCAAAGCTTTGTCGGTTGCGACCTCGTGATCGACGAAGTCGAACAGGTTCTCAGACACCTGATTTCGGGAGCCACCTGCAACAAAGACGGCAAGCGTCCCGCGCTTCTGGCGCGGTTGCACTGGCTGGTTAAAGTGGCGCGTCGCATCATCGTCGCCGATGCGGATCTCAGCGATACCAGCCTGGATTATCTCAGCGCTCTACGCGGCGATAATTGCCCCGTCTATCTAATTAAAAACGATTGCCAGCCCCAAGGCTATCCCGTCCGCTTCATCCGCTCCCATAACGACACCGCGATCGTGGCCGAGCTGCTCGCCGATGTGGCCCAAGGAGACAAAGTATTTATTGCCACCGATAGCAAAGCTAACTCCAAGGCGATCGCTAAAATTGTGCAGCAGATGCATCTGGTGAGGCCAAATGCAAAAATCATGCTGATTAACTCCGAAACCAGTGGCGGCGAAATCGAAGCCGATTTCATCCGCAATATTAATGAATGCTGTAAGGACTACGATATCGTCATCGCTACCCCCTCCATGAGTACGGGGGTGTCTATTGAGGTCGAATGGTTCGATAAGGTCTACGGCATGTTTTACGGTACGGTAACCGATGCCGATGCCAGCCAGGCTCTATCGCGAGTCAGATCCAATATTCGGCGCGTCGTCTGGTGTACCGAGCGCGGCAATAACTTCTGTCGGGTAGACCGCTCGGAATTTCCCAAGCAGCTCAAAGATACCCTGAAGAACCGCTGGGATCGAGAAGTTAGCCTGATTAAAGCGGGATTGGGAGCAGCACTGCTGCCCATTGTCGAAGCAGTTACCTGGGAAAATCCCCACATCGAACTGTGGGCGCGCGTAGAGGCCAGTAACAACGCGGCTATGTGGTCCCTGCGCGATAACCTGATCGAGCGCTTGAAATACGAGGGCAACCAGGTGGAGATTGCAGACAAAGATGGCGGGGACGAACAGGTAGCCGCTACCGTGAAGGAGGCACGCCAGCTCGTCAAACAAGAACATTATCGCGCCGTAGCTGGAGCGACGATCCTATCGAAAGCGGAAATGCACGCGCTGGCTAAGAAAGAATCTCGCACGCCATCAGAGCTATTAAACGAACACAAAACCCTAATGGCCCTGTTTTACGGCAAGGACAATATCACCCCAGAATTAGTGGAGTTCGACCGCGACGGTCTGCGCCGCCAGCAAATTCTGAAGCTAGAAGCCCTGCTATCCAAAGATGTAATCCCACATGCAGACTTGGAGGCGATCGCCCGTCAAGCCAAATTCGAACGTGGATTATTCGTTCCCGATCAGCCCTGTCACGAGTTAGGCAGGTTCATCAGGGATAAACTTGGCTTGGGTAATCTGCTCGTTCTTGACGCGCGATATACCAATGCCGACCTGGAGCATCTGGGCAATATTTGTCGCGCGTGTGCGTTGGATGTCAAGCGATATTTAGGTTTTAACGTACCGCAGGACGCGACAAATATTTGGATATTTCGTCGCCTGTGCGACCAATTGGGTGTAACTACGAAATCGCAGCGCGTGCGCGGTGCAACGGGCATGGTCAACTACTGCTGGATCGATGCCGAGGCGTGGAATGCCTTGCAGGAAATTCTCGTGCGGCGCAAAGTCAAACAAAGCGAATTACTCGACCAGCCTGTGGTAGCCAGCGATCGCCCCCCCGTTATAACAAATAGAGTGGAAGGGGCGATCGCTGAGCAAAAAGCTTCCAAAATAAAAAATGGGGAGTCTCTCAAATGGAAACTCCTTTCCTTCTTAAAGGATGTCTGGACTGAAATCAATGGCAAGAAAGCTATAAGAAACTCTCCTCCAGAAGCGAATGACAAAAATTGTCCTCAAATTAGAGAGGAATGTCTTCTAAAGAATACTTCGCAGAACATTACAGTAATTATTAACCCAGCCATCTGAAATATTGACTTATCTTCTAAATGTCTGCAAAGCTAAGTAAACAACCAAGGAGGAAGGCCCAAACTAAAATTCAACGGTCTGTTAGCGGTTGAATACTCTCGATTTTGCCACCTAATCGGTGAACTCGCTGGAATTCTGCACTGAGGCGGCTGAATGGAACTGTGACAAATGTGTTAGCACTGGAGCGAATGGAGTACTTATTTTGTACTGCAACCTCATTTTGCTGCAGTCCCGATACTTCGATTTGAAAGCTCCGATTCTCAGCATTCGTGTTACTTCTATCGGCAATTTGGTAAACCATTTGAATATATATCCTTAAAACGTCAAAGATAAAGAGTAAGAAGTAATTTGCACGCGTATCCCGCGTGCAAATTGCCTTTTAGAAAGGGCGTTAGAGCGGGGTCACGCTAGCAATTTTGCCATTACGACGATGTATTTGTTGGAAGTAATTGGATAGCTCTTCGTAGGGGATAACAACTGCCTGGTTGATGCGACGGATTGCAGGGTAGCCAGGTTTGGAAACATTGGTAACCTCAACGCGAAACAGCCTCCCTTGTCCAAAAGCTTGAGATCCTCCAAAAGTGCTGCTGGGAGTGACACCTTTGAGGGAAGGACGATAGGCAAACCCATTGTTACTACCTGCAGGCGCAATCACAGTTGACGCGCTATTTTTTGCTAACTCACCGATGAGTCGAGAAGTGGCTCCCGCAACTTGAGAGCGATCGCTTGTGGCATAACCTCTGTAAAGTTGAAAAATTCGCGTAAAACCGACAGTTTTTTGACCTGGTTGCGTTGTAAAACCGCGATAGTAGGGCACGATATGGTCACCAAAATTGGTTTGATACTCAGTTGAATCAATATAGGAGTCAATATCAGCTTCATATCCCTTACTTTGGTATAAATCTAGGTGAAAAACTACCTCAGATTCATCGTAAGGAGCACGTCCTAGCAAATGCTTGTAGTTTAATTCCGTAAAGCGCGTATGAAAACTATTGGAAAAGAACTTGGACTTGTAGAGGTCGGATTTTGCCAACTGCCTGACGAATTCCTGGACTGTAATGGTGCGATTGGCGAGTAAAGATTCTAAACTCAGCAAACGTTCTGACTGAAGCAAATAATCGTTACCGAGGATTTGACGATAAATAGCAGAAATAACCTGGGCAATGTCTATCTGACTGGCATTAGTGCGTAATTCAATGGGAGCGGCGCTACGAAATGCAGAAATACCGAGTCGGGATGCGGCTGTTGTAATAGCCATCTCATAGTCTCCTTAGCAAGTAGTTTGTATGGGAATTGTGGGGATCAGGAAGGCACGATGTCGATAACTTTGCTGCCTTGGCGATTCAGTTGTTGTAGCCGATTTGATAGCTGTTCGAAGGGTACTACGACTTCGCTAATTACTTGCCGAGTTACCGGAGCATTTGGAGAAGCAGCTTGCGTCAAGCGAATCCGATAGGTATTTCCATCGCGACGCCCCGTTGAAGTACCTGTTAAAGATCCAGCTGAGGTTGGATAAATTGGGGATACTAGATTCTTTGCTAAGTCCCAAGTCAGCTTTCCTTGCGACTTGTTTTGAGCCCGATCGCTATTTGCGTAGCCCCGGTATAACTGAAAGAAATGTACAAAACTCGATGTTCTTTGCCCGACCGTAGTTTGGTAGCCGCGATAGTAAGGGACAATATCGTCGCCAAAATTTTGTTGATACTCTAAAGAATCAATGTAGGAATCAATCTCAGCTTCGTATCCTTGAGAAGTATAGAGATCGACATGGTAAGCGATTTCCGAGTGATCGTGAGGGGCTCGACCCAACAAATGCTTGTAATTTAGCTCGATAAAGCGGGTCTGTGAATTGGCATGGAAGAATTTTTGCCGATACAGTTCCGATCGAGCGATCGCGCGCACGAAATCTCGGACAGAAATCTGGTCTTGGAGCAAAAGAGACTCCGCACTGGTCAGATGATCGCTCTGAAACAGATGTTCGTTACCTAAAAGCTGGCGATACGCAACTCGAATAGCTGCCTCTACATCCGCTTCAGTTTTTAGAGGGCGCAATTCAACTTTCTCTTCAGTATCTGTAAACGGACGAATCCCCAATCGACTTGCTTCTCCCAATGCCATATTCTGAATCTCCTATAAAAATTTTAAAAACTTTTTAACTGCATAGAAAAACGTTTGCGCAGTAAATTCTAAGGACTTACTACGCAAATGCTAGACGCATTTGCAAAGCTTTACCTTTGCAAGCCTTTGTATCAATCTCGATCGAGAGCAGTCCCAAATAGATTGAAAATAGAGGGGCGAACAGCTACCACACAAGGGTTTCATCCCTTCGCCCCGTTTGAATTTCAGTGAGAATCGCTATCAGAAAATCGATTCCTTGGGCTTTTATCTTCAAGACTCCTGCAATTCCAGGAACCGATTTTCTTGATCGATATCGTAAAACTAGACTGCTATAGTGATCGTTCGAGTCATCAAACCAATAGCTTCTGTGTTTACATTCAACTTATCAACTGAGGACTAGCTCAGGGCATTGATGACGTAATCAATGTAGGAGTTTGCCTCAACAGCAGGATCTCCACTCAAGCCATGGTTAGCTTTGATGTGCTTGAGCGCTTCGATATACCAACTGGGAGAGAGTTCAAAGGTGCGATTGATTTCAGACAAGCCCGCAACTAAATAATCATCAATGGGACCCGTACCACCTGCAACCAGAGCGTAGGTAATAATTCGCAGATAGTAGCCGATATCGCGTACGCACTTTGCCTTGCCAGTAGGGCTAGAAGCATAGTTATGACCTTCCAACTGGGTCGTATAAGGGAACTTCTGGTACACAGCGGCAGCGGCACTATCAGCGAGACTGGCTGCTTTTTTAGAGAGCGTTTTAGCAGCTTCTAAGCTGACTGCTGCTTGACGAAAACGGCCGAAGGCAACCTGGATTTCGGTACTACCTAAAAAACGACCCTGGGAATCAGCAGCAACAAGTGCTTCCGTCAACGGAGTCTTAGTCATTAATTTACAATCTCCTGATTATTTTTACAAAGATGGATGAAAGCATTAAATGGAATGTAGCCTTGATTTAGCTAACTGCAGCCGCAGCTCGATCGAAATAGGATGCAACTTCTGAAATCAGAGAACTGCAATCACCTCGTGTAACGCCGTTGGGATCGCTAGCAAGGGCAATTGAAGCTTCCTTCAGCTTTTGAATACCAGCTGCAACTGAAGCTCCGGGAGTGCCCAATGCCAGATAGGTTTCCCGCAGACCATTCAAGGCTCGGTCATCTAGAATGCTAGAGTCGCCAGCGTAGATAGCGTAAGTGACGTATCGGAGGATGATTTCCAAATCCCGAATGCATGCTGCAGCACGGCGGTTTGTGTACGCATTCCCACCAGGTGCAATAAGTTGAGGTTGCTCGGCAAACAACGAACGCGTAGCGTTAGCAACAATGGCTGACGCATTGCTAGAAATTCGGTTGACAACATCGACGCGTTTGTTACCATCCCTAACTAAAGCGAGTAAGGCATCTAACTGACCATCGTTGAGGTAATCTCCGCGAGCATCAGCTTGGGCAACAACCTTGGCAAAGGCATCCTGCACCATTGTTTGAATCTCCTAGTTTTTGATTTATAGATGTTGATAAATTAGACTTAGAAAGAGGTTCAAGGTAGAAGATTTAGAATTCAGGTTTCACCTTTTCTCAACAGACAATCGCATCCTAATAAGCCCGAACCAGGCTATAGAAGCCAAGAATAAAGCTTTTACCAGCAAGAATTCATGGAAAAAGATAGATGCATCTTTCATGATTGAGGTAGGCTTACGATCGCCTCGTTTCGCTATCTGGTGTATGTTGGATAATAAAACCACACTTCCAGACCGGGGAATTCTGTCATCTCTAAAAATAATAAAGTTACACTCTAATTGTGTTTTTTTAACTCTATATCTACTAAAAACCCTTACTGATTTCTTTATACAATAGCTATCTTACACTTTTTATTAAAAAATATTTAGAAAGTATATAACAAGAAGTCCGCACTATTTCCTAGTAGATAAAGAAAATTATTTCTATTATAAAAATCAGTTAAATACGATTGTCTTAATAATCTAAAATTATTATCTAGAAAGCTTTTTAGGCATAATTAATATTTAATTATCTCGACTAAATGTTAATTTTAGATCTTGTTTTTATTCTAAAAATTTGATTAAACTCTTCAGTATAATATCAAGTAAAAGAATTTTAGGGTTAAATATGTAATTTGAATTACATGTTTTTAGTGATTCTAAATACAATTTTTTCGAAATATATTTCGAAAATGTAACAATCATCGAAAAAATTCTGTATAGTCTCTACTCTTGACTCTCCTACTCGATGCTTCTGCATGCGAATATGGAATCACTAAAGGCGGCTCTGAATGACAAATTGAACGTCGTTCGAAACAGACTCGTCCAATTCGAACTCCGCTCCAAAATCGAATACTAGTAGTTATCGAGATGATGTGTACCAAACTAGCATCTACTGATGCCAAGATTGGCACGATTGTTTTTAGAGGTAAAAATCTGGTGTTGGCAAGTGATTGTTAAGCGCCCAATCCCCGATCGCCCGCACTTTATAGTCCACAGGATCGTGTAGCGTAAACGTACGTAGATTTCGCCAGTAGCGGTCAAAATTATATTTCCCAGCGGTGGATCTGGCTCCCATGACCTCAAATATTCGACTGGTAATGTCTAACCCTACTCTTGTGGCAGCAACTTTGGCAGTGGCGATCGCAATGGCACATTCTCCCCGCTGCTCTGCCGTCAGAGACTGTTCTTTTTCCCAAGCCGCTTGAAGTATTTTCCCCGCACGATCGGTCAAGCAAGTTGCTGCTTGCAGATCGACCCACATGTCTCCGTAGTGTTTGAGCGTGTAAGGATCCTGTGTAGCGTTATCGATTCCAGAGGTTGGCCAGGGTCGGGTGACAGTGCGAGTATACTCTCTCGCTGCCGCATATGCTCCTGCGGCAATTCCCAGGTAAATGTTAGTAAAGTTTAACTGAGTCAAGCAAGCGCGAAGAGTTTTAAAAGGCTCGTTAAAGCTACTTCTCTTTCCTAGGATCTCTTCTGGGAAGACCTGCACGCGATCGAAGCTGACGCTGCCACTATCAGTTTGACGCTGCCCCATGTTGTCCCAGTCATCGTGGATAGTGATGCCTTGGCGCTGACTGGGAACTGCCAATACAATCAATTCTGCTGTCTCTGGATCGAAAGCAGTAATCGGCATAATATCTGAATCTTTAGAACCCGAGCAGAAACTTTTGACGCCACTCAATCGAAAAGTTTCTCCATCAGGTGTCAGGGTTGCCCTACGATCCAGAGGATTGAGGGCATTGCACCAGAACCAATTATTCTGAACCGTTTCTGTATAATATCTTTCCTTTTGTTCTAGCGAACCAAAAATATGTGGAACGGTCAGACCCAAGTGGTGATACGAGTAGACGTGAGCGATGGAACTGTCAACCTTCGCAAATTCTCGTGTAATATTCATAGCTGCGATCCACGTTTCGCCGATTCCCCCATACTCCTTAGGAATAATCAAGCGAAGTAAACCACTGTCACGAATGCGATCGCGCTCGTATTTAGGTGTGCCTCCAGCTTTATCTCGCTCAATAGCTGTAGCAACAAATTCTTCAGCCAGAGAAATTGCTATTGTTAGGTAATCCTTAGACACTTTGGGTTCCGCTACTTGCATATCTTCAAATAGTTTAGTTGAGCGATTCGACATTGTGACTGAATATGCTGTGCGAATAGAGAAGATCGCCTTGAAAATATTTGCGAATTCAGTTGCCGGGCGATTGCAAGCTTAGCTAATCGGGGAACTAGTTTCGAGAAGATGACCTAGTTTTTCTGCCTTCGTTGCCAAATAATCGGCATTGTATCTATTGGCTTGAACTACCAATGGTACGCGCTCGACGATGTTCAAATCCCAACCGTTTAGCCCAACTACTTTGCGCGGATTGTTAGTTAACAAGCGGATATTTCGTACTCCTAAGTCCTTCAGAATTTGCGCGCCTACGCCATAAGTTCGCAAATCCGCCTTAAACCCAAGCTGTTCGTTGGCAGTTACCGTATCTAACCCTTGATCCTGTAGGGAATATGCTTTGATTTTGTTAATCAGTCCTATGCCTCGACCTTCCTGTCGCAAGTACACAACAATCCCTTGCCCTTCTATTTCAATTAGTCTGAGAGCGGTTTGTAATTGTTGGCGGCAGTCGCAGCGCAGAGAACCGATCGCGTCTCCTGTAAGACATTCAGAGTGGATTCTTACAAGCGTTGACTGTTGAGAAAATTGATTGGGATTGCCTTTAACAATTGCGGTTGCCTCAGAGCCATCCAGGATATTGCGATAGCCGTAGATGTGGAAGTCACCATACTCAGTAGGTAGATGAGCGATCGCCTCTCGACTGACAAAGCGATCGGACTTGAGTCGATAGCTAATCAGATCGGCAATACTAATAATTTTTAGATCGTGCTTTCGTGCATAGGCGATCGACTCATGCAATCGAGACATTGAGCCATCCGGGTTCTGGATCTCGCAAATCACACCAGCGGGATACAATCCTGCAAGTCTGGCTAAGTCAACTGCTGCCTCCGTGTGTCCCGCCCGCTTCAAAACTCCTCCCGCCTGGGCGCGAAGCGGAAAGATATGCCCTGGTCGCCTCAAGTCGCTAGGACGAGTGTTGGGGTCGATCGCCACCTGGATTGTCCGAGATCGGTCTGTCGCAGATATCCCTGTAGAGACTCCCAAATGCGGTGCGGCATCAATGCTAACCGTGAAAGCTGTTTGGTGGCTGTCGGTATTTGTACGAACCATTGGTGGTAACTGAAGTTGGTCGAGGCGATCGCCAGTCATCGCCAGACAAATCAGACCCCGTGCGTGCACCGACATGAAGTTAATCGTGCTGGGAGTTGCAAACTCAGCGGCGCAGATCAGGTCGCCTTCATTCTCGCGGTTTTCATCATCCACCACCACCACAGATCGCCCCGCTTGCAATGCCTCAATCGCACTTTCTATCGAGTCGAGTTGAAAAGGATTAACTACAGGGTCTAGCTGTTCTATAGGAGATAATTCAGATAGATCGACCGATGCGAGATAATCAGTCAAAAGTTTTTGCTTTAACATTTAAGATAATTGAATTGCCAGATCCAGAGCCAACAGTAGTCAAAATTGCAGTAATAGGTGGAACTGATATTAAAGCCAGGGATGGCGTGGTGGGTTGACGTTGTTGAGGAAATAGTTGCCGATGGCATAGTATTTCCAACGTACGGGATCGTGTAGGGTATGGGCGCGGGCGTTGCGCCAGTGGCGATCGTAATTGAATTCTTGCAAAGTAGACTTAGTGCCTGCCAGTTCAAACAGCTTGTTGGTTGCCAGCAATGATGCTTCTGTTGCTAAGGCTTTTGCTTCAGCCACTGCAATGGATGACTCAACGACTTTAGATTCCTCCAAGCCAGATGCGTAGGCGCGATCGATAAACTCTCCCGCACGACGCAATAGTTCTTCTGATGCATGAACCTGAATGATGATATTGCCCAGATTGTAGAGCGTTAATGGATCTTCATAACCATGTTCCTGATTGCTATCTACCCAAGGGCGCGTGTGATTGCGAACAAAGTGAAGCGTGTCCCGCAGAGCAGCTTTAGCAATTCCCACATCAACGGCTGCCTGAATGATCTGAGCCACAGCTCCCATTGGAGTTGCCCGCTCAAATGCTAGGTAGTGGGGAATCACAAGCTCTGGTTTGACTTTCACGTTCTCCAAAATGGTCGTACCGCTAGCTGTAGTTCGTTGTCCAAAACTTGTCCAGTCATCCAGTAGGGTCAGTCCTTCGGCATTCCGTTCGACAAACGCCACGATTGTATTGCCATCCTCATTAGCGGCGATCGTGGGAATCCAGTGGGCTAAAAGCGCACCTGCTGAGTAGTATTTCCGTCCGTTGAGCACATAACCATCACCCGATCGCGTCAACTTAGGTTGCACATCGGTTACAGATTTGGTACCAACTTCCGAAAAGGCATTGCCAAAGCGCTTACCTTGCAACACGAGGTCGAAGAAAAAGTGCTTTTGTTCCTCGGTACCGTCGAGTCGGATTGCTTCCACCATGTACAGGTGGTTTTGGGGAATTTGCCCCAAACTAGAATCTGCTTCAGAAACGATCTTGACTACTTCTGCTAGGGTTGCATACGATACCCCTGCGCCACCGTATTCTTTGGGTACGATGATGCCCCACAAGCCACTCTGAGAGAATTTCTTTACCTCTTCTACGGGTAAGCGCCGATCGCGATCGCGATCGGAGTCTCCTTTGAGAAATTCGGCTGCCAGTTCTTTGGCAATGGCGATCGCTTCGAGATCATTCTGAATCACATGAGCTTTAGATTCAGTTTCAATGTTTAGTAGAGTCGTCATAATAATTTATTGTTCTTTGCATATAAATAAAGTCCGCTGTTTAAGAGAATTGAGCCATTTAGTTTATACTCCAACCAACTCATTCACTGGCCGACGTTGAGATTTAAGTTCGCGAACAAAGGGAATCACTTCTCTACCAAATGCTGGCAGATCGTCAGTGTAGTGGAGAAAACCGCCAAGAATTAAATCTACGCCGACTTCGTAGAATTGGCGAATCCGATTTGCCACTTGCTCTTTGGTTCCAATTAGTCCTGATTTAAAGCCATCGTTATACTGCACCAGATCTTCAAAATTGGAGTTAGCCCACATGCCTTGTCGCTCGCGGGTAGAAGCTCCCGCCTGTTTTACAGCATCGCCAAACCCTTCAACTGCTTCTGCATCTGCATGGGCAATAATCTCTCGCAATACTGTATGAGCTTCCTCCTCAGTGTCTCGAACTAGAATAAAAGAGTTCAAACCAAACTTAACTGTGCGTCCCTCCTTACGTGCTAAGGCAGATACTTCCTGAATTTGAGACTGCACTCCTTCGATTGAATTGCCATTCATAAAGTACCAGTCAGATACTCGTGCTGCCATCTGTCGCGCTGCTTTCGAGTTGCCACCCTGGAAGATTTCTGGATGCGGATTCTGGTTAACAGGTCTTGGCTTAACCCAACCCCCATTAATACGATAGAAGTCTCCCTTAATGTGGAATTCATCTTCTGTCCACAAACCTCTAAGAATGCGGATGAACTCTTCAGAGCGGCGGTAACGCTCATCGTGCTCTAACCAGGGTTCGCCATAGATGGTGAACTCTCCCTTGAACCAACCGCTGACGACATTTAAGGCGAAACGACCCTTCGAAATGTTATCAATGGTTGCACCCATCTTTGCGACAACACCAGGATGCCAGAGACCAGGATGAACAGCAGCAATCAGTTTTATGCGCTCGGTGACTGGAGCTAAAGCAGCAACAGTTGCCAATGCTTCTAGTTGATACTCTGCTCCATAACTAGCAATGAAACGAGCCTGTGCCAACGCATAATCAAACCCTACCTGCTCAGCTGTTTGGGCTAGCCAGACATTATAGTCATAGGTCCAATTTGTATTCTGTGGGATTTTGCTAATAACTAAACCGCCGCTGACATTAGGAACCCAATATGCGAATTTAATATCGACCATTACTACTCCTACATACTTGCAGTTTGTTTTCGAGCTGTTTAGGTGTGTTGTTCTGAAAAGCTTCTTATAGAGCTTAAGAAAAAATGCTGAAGCCGATCTCCTGAATCAAGGCTGGGATAAAAACTCTTTTGCAGTTAAAAACTTGAAATTCAGGTGAGTATGAAAAAGCCAGAGATATCGTAGATTGCAATTTAACAATCTACGATATGTTGATGGAGATATTGTAGATTTGATGCTAGATTGTAACCTATCACGATTATTTCTGTAGGGCAAGTTATATTCACTACTTTTCTAGCTGATTCTGGACATAGCGATCTGGTAAAAGATATGGCAATCTCATTTGAATCCTAAAGGTGAGGTGGTTATGTTACCTGGGTTTTTATGACTGCATCTCTGACATCGATCTGTTTGGGAATTAGCTTTAGACGAAAGAAGGTATCGGCAATGCGCTGTTGTTCGGCGATCGCCTTGTCAGTAATTGCCTGCACGCCATACTCGCGACGCTTTGTTGCTTTTTCCAAATCTGCAACGCCGATCTTCAGTTGTGGAGACAGAAACTCAGCCACCTCGCGGGGATTGGCATTTGCCCAATCATCTATTTTTTTCAATTCCTGTAAGATGGTTTTGGTGGTATCGCTATGCTTATCGGCAAAAGATTTAGAGGCAAAGTAAAAGGTATGATTTCGCACCAGTCCCGTTCCATCAAAAAGAAGTCTCGCTCCTGTGATGCGCTCTGAGACGGCATAGAATGGATCCCAAGTACCAAAGGCATCGACTCCTCCCTGCTCGAATGCTGCAACCGCATCTGCAGCAGTTTTGACAAACACTGGCTGGATATCCTCTAATTTTAAGCCCTTGTCTTCGATGGCGCGTACCAACAAGTTAAATACGTTCCAACCCTTTCCAATCGCTATCTTCTTACCCTTAAGATCGGCAGCAGTTTTAATGGGAGAGTCTTGCCGTACCAGTACTGCTAATCCTTTAGGATAGGGCGGTTCGCTGGCAACGTAGATAAGGGGGGTGCCTGCGGCTTGCGCGCCGATAGGTGGGGTGTCCGCAGCATGACCGAAATCGATGCTACCTACATTTAAAGCCTCTAGCAGTTGCGGTCCGGCGGAAAATTCCACCCACTGTACGGAAATACCAGATGGTGCCAGACTCTTTTCTAGAGTTCCTCTAGCTTTGAGAATATTGAGCGTATTGAATTTCTGATAGCCAATCCGAACTGTCTGTAGTTGTGCTGGACTGGCAGATGGCGAAGTGTTTGGATTCTGCGCGACATCTTTCGCTTGGGGGCTGCAGCTTACGACAGCAAACAGTGCCAACAGTCCGATCGCAAACATCAAAAATCGGTGTTTAGATCTGCCCAGATGTAAATTTGGATACTTCAATCTCATAGACTAGCTCCTTATGGAATAACTTTTAAAGGGTTTTAAACTTGCGGCTGTTTAAGACCCAAGTGAGAACGCAGGGTTGCTCCTTTGTATTCAGTGCGGTAGATCCCTCTTCGTTGTAGTTCCGGCACGACAAATTCGACAAACTCCGCAAAGCTGCCGGGTAGACAGGCGGGAGAAATAACGAAGCCATCGCAAGCACCATCCTGCCAAATCGCTTCCAGGTAATCGGCTACCTGAGTTGCAGTCCCGACAACTTGAGGAACCATGACACTCCTGCCGTAGAGTTTGCCGATATCTCCTAATGTCAGTTCTCGCTCCCGACTGAATTTAGTAACGATATCCAGCAAGCCCTTTGTGCCGCGACTTTCTATACTGGCTATGGGTGAATCCAGAGCATGCTGAGAGAAGTCGTAATTGGCATGACTGGAGAGCGTTGATAGACCGACTAAGGGATGTACCAGGTTGTTATGTAATGTCTGCTTTTCGCTCGCGATCGCTTCGGTTTCGCCGATAAAAGGCATGATCGCAGGCAATACTTTGCATTCATCTTGCTCCCGATTGTATTTACTGAGTTTGGACTTCATATCTTGATAGTAGGCTTTCATCAGAGCAGGTGTGGGTTGAACGACAAAGATTACTTCCGCCCAACGCGCCGCAAATTCTTTACCTCTGCCTGAAGAACCTGCCTGGATAATTACTGGCCGTCCCTGGGGCGATCGCGGAATATTAAGCGGTCCCCTAGAGCGAAACCACTTTCCCACATGATTGACGTAATGCACCTTGTCGGGATTGGCGTAAATACCGCTGTGTCTATTCAATACGAGTGCGCCTTCCTCCCAGCTATCCCATAATTTAAAGGCAACCTCCATAAACTCATCAGCGCGATCGTAGCGACTATCGTGTTCTGGATGCTCCTCTACGCCAAAATTTTGAGCCTCGGCATCGTTCATAGACGTGACAACGTTCCATGCCGCCCTACCGCGACTGAGGTGATCGAGCGTTGCAAAGGTGCGAGCAATGTTGTATGGATGGTGGTAAGTTGTCGAACGCGTTGCTCCCAGACCAATGTAGCGCGTACTGCCGATCGCGCTCGCGAGCACGAGTGTAGGATCGATTCTTGTAGCATCCTGATCGCCAAACTGCACGCCCACATCCAGGTTGAGTCCGTATCGATCTGAAACTGCGAGGCGATCGGCAAAGAAAACCAGATCGAATTTACCGCGCTCCAAAATCTGACCGATTCTTTGATAAAGTTCTGGTTGCAAAAAGCTTGGATCGGATTCGGGGTGCCGCCAAAGAGCATGGCTGTGGGCAGCATTACCAGCAATTAGAAAAGCTGCTAAGTGCATCTGTTTCATAGTGAAACCAAACCTTGCCAAAACTTTGAGGCGATGGTTGCAGTAGTTGGATAAAATAAAGGAATGAATAACAGCATGCGAGTTAGAGTTTGCCTTACCGCACCTCAGCTAGAGATTGTTCGTCAATAGAAAGATCTAACGCGCTCAACAATTTCTCTTTCCAGCGTTGCAATTCCAAGTCTGTTCGCTTTCGCGGTCGAGGCAGATCGATGACGAATTCCTTGTGGATGCGACCGGGATTGCTGCGCATCACTATGACGCGATCGCTCAATACTAAGGCTTCTTCGACATCGTGCGTAACGAGAATTATCGTCGCTCGCTCGTGTCCCCAAATTTTTAAGAGATCGTCTTGTAACTTCAGACGCGTAAAAGCATCCAGGGCGCTAAAAGGTTCGTCAAGTAATAGAATTGAGGGGTGCGTAACCAGAGCGCGAGCGATCGCTACCCGCTGTGCCATGCCATCTGATAATTGGTGCGGCAGGAGTTCTGAAAATTCTGTTAAACCGACTTTGGCAATAACCTCAATAGCAATTTGTCCCTGTTGCCATTGAGGGAGATGCTGCAGTCCGAATACGATGTTCTCCCATACGCTTAACCAGGGCATAAGTCGCGGTTCCTGAAAGATAATGCTAATCTCAGGATGGGGTTTATTTATGCGACGTTTGTCAATGCGAATGCTGCCATAAGTAGGGAAGTCAAGACCTGCAATTATTCGCAGTAATGTACTCTTACCGCAGCCACTAGGGCCTATAATGCTCACTATTTCACTTTTTTGGATGCCTAAATCAATGGACTTCAATCCAATCAAGCCGTTATTAAATCGTTTATGCAGACCCTCAATCGATAACATGGCAAATATCCTTTAAGCCTTTGAAACATAAATATCTTGCCAGTGGATAGCTGGGCTGGAGATGACTGCTATGACTGCATCAGTTAGTTTGCTCAGTAAAGCAAATAGGAGAATACCAGCGATCGTAATTGTGGGGCGACCTGTTATTTGCCCGTCAACAAGAAGAAAGCCCAGTCCCTGGCTTGCTCCCATCATTTCTGCTGCTACTACAACCATCCATCCTAATCCCAAACCACTACGCAAGCCCGCGATGTAGGCAGGTAGAGTCGCTGGCAAAAAGATGCGATAAATTAATTGAAACCCAGTCAGCCTGTAGACCTGGCCAATTTCCACTAGTTTGCGATCGACTCCCTGAATGCCGCTCGTTAGATTTAAGTACACCGGGAAAAAGACACCAACGGCAATTAAGGCAATTTTAGAAGTCTCATAGATTCCCATCCAGAGAATAAACAAAGGGATCCAAGCTAGAGAAGGAATATTCCGCAGTGATTGCAACAAGGGATCTAACAGATCGCGAATTAAACGTGAATAGCCGGTCATTACACCGAAAAACGTCGCAAAGGCGACGCCGATTGTAAAACCCCATAATATGCGGTAAAACGTGATCCCAATATGGCGCAACAGATCTCCTGTTTTAGCTAAATTCCAGATCGTTGCTATTACTGCTGAAGGTGCGGGAAGTAGATTAGGGGTAAGGATTCCTACCCTAGCCATAACTTCCCATAGGAGAAGTAGAATTGTTGGAACAATTAACCCTCTACCCCAACTTGCCTGGAATATTGGGTTCCAAAGGTGCAATTTGGGGGGTTTTAGCAAGATATATGGGAGATTTAGCTCAACTATTCTGAGAGATTTACTCATAATGTAGAGGGGGATAGAACAAAGCGAAAATGCTCAACCTACTGGAGCAAACTCTTTCACTTCTTGTGAAGAACGACTAACTGCCTGTAATAGATCGCTCAATGCTTGTTGGAGTCTCTGGTCTATTTCTTCTTCAAGTTGAATGCTCTTGCCATCGTTCCATACAATTTGCTTGTCTACAGCATAGACTCCACCCAAGATATGCCTAGCACCCAGTTCTGATAATACTGGCTTGAGCGTGAAGTCAATCGCTAATAAATGCGCAATGGTGCCACCGGTTGCTATGGGTAGAACCACTTTCCCTGACAAAGCTTTTTGTGGTAGCAAATCTAAAAATGCCTTGAGCACACCCGTATATGCAGCTTTATAGATGGGAGTACCGATAATCAAACCATCGGCTTCTGCCAATAAAGCCTTGGGCTGTTCTAAAGCAGGACTATTGTAACGTCCATATACGAGATCTTCAGCCGGTAGATCGCGAACGGAAATTAGATTTGTATTCGCGCCTTTCTGAACTAAAAGCGTACTGGCATACTCTAAAATACCGTTGGTTTTAGACGGATGGGAGGGACTGCCGCTAATTAAGAGGATACTAGCCATAGATAATGTCTCCTTTGAATAATTTGTGAATAAAGAACTAGATAAGCATGAAGGATGATGTCAGTTAGGAATCTCCATTTGTAATTTGGTAGTTTGCTAATCTACAGTAGTAGGAGCTTCCTTTTTTACGGCTTGTGTCTTTGGGAAGTTATCATTAGCAATAATTTCGCCAAATGGACTCAGTACGTGTTTTTGTTCCATTACTGGCAGATTCTCCAATGGCAGGCGAGGGAATAGCAGTTCAGCTACGCGATACGCCTCCTCTAGATGGGGATAGCCTGAGAGAATAAAGGTATCTATGCCCAGATTCGTATACTCCAGCATTCTTGCCGCGACTGTATCTGGATCGCCTACCAGTGCAGTTCCAGCACCTCCTCGTACCAAACCAATACCAGACCATAGATTTGGAGAAACTTCTAAAGCTGTTCGATTGCCGTTATGCAGTTGGGTCATGCGTCGCTGTCCTTCAGAGTCCATACGCGCGTAGGCAGCCTGAGCCGTAGCGATCGCCTCTTCATCTACGTACCGAATTAATCGATTAGCAGCATCCCAAGCTTCGCTCTCAGTTTCCCTTACAATTACATGTAGCCGAATTCCAAACCGTAAAGTTCGTCCTTCTTGTTCTGCTAGTTGACGCAGAGTCTCGATCTTTTTCGCCACCTGAGCGGGAGGTTCTCCCCAAGTCAGATAAACATCCACATGCTTGGCTGCAATACGCTGAGCGATCGGTGAGGAACCACCAAACCACAGAGGTGGGTGGGGAGTTTGGACTGGTTGGAAGAGCAGCTTCCCGCCTTGAACGTGAAAATATTTGCCATTTAAGTGAGATTCCTTGCCAGCAGAAATTTCTCGCCAAACTGTCAGAAATTCATCTGTTAGTTCGTATCTATCATCGTGAGACAGGTGCAGACCGTCGCCTGCTAGCTCAACAGGATCGCCACCCGCTACCACATTAAGCAGCAAGCGTCCTTTGGACATGCGATCGAAGGTTGCTGCCATCCGCGCGGCGGTTCCTGGGGACATCAGGCCTGGCCGAATTGCCACCAGAAACTTCATTTGATGGGTAACTGGTACTAAGGTTGAAGCCACTATCCAGGCATCTTCGCAGGAACGCCCCGTAGGTAGCAATGCCCCCGTGTAGCCAAGGCGATCGACTGCCTGAGCGATCTGACTCAGATAGGTATAGTCGGTTGTGCGACCGCCAATACCTGTACCCAAATAGCGTCCGTCTCCGTGGGTGGGGATAAACCAAAGCAATTCCATATTTACTGTCTCCTTAAACTACTTCGGTTGTCAGACTGCATTGCGAACGTCGATCTGTTTAGGAGCGAACCCAAAAGATTAGAAAGATTAGCGATTGTCTGCTATTCCGCCACAATTGAGTTTTGAACCTACGCTAGGCCATAACGCTTGTGGCGACGTTCAATAATTTCAGCTACTTTGTTTAGCTAAATTCATAAACTACGACAAACTGATCGGAAAATCGTAGATTAGTAATTTCAAATATGGCACAGGCACCTGAGTGCGGTCAATACTTATGTCAACAGAAATAAACTAAATCGCCTGGAAACCGCTATTTAAACCATTTTTTTTGTCAACAGCATTGCTGATGGAATATTGAAAAGCTTGGCCAGTGGAATCTTTGGTTCTTTATGCGTCTAGCCAGAACGCAGATTGTATTTAGAAGTTTGCGTGTGCAGGTCAATTTAGGATCGTGGAGATATGATATGTATGGATCGCAATATGACTGTATTTTTAGCTTAATTACAGATAATTAAATAAGTATAAATACTATTGCAATGGACTTGCAGTAAACAGCGACATAACCAGCGTAAAAGTCCTAAAACCGAGTAAAATCACCAAAATAGACTTCGTAAAATCATCAAATTACGAAGTTAGGAGGTCGCTTCAACGTGAAGGTCAACCGAAATGGTCAGGCGGAAATTTTGTCCCGCGATCGCCTGAGCGATCTGTTTAATGTCATGCCCGGCCGAAGGCATTCGGAACGAAATCGCTACCGTCTCCTGTTTGGCATTTGCTATTTCACCGGCTGCCGCATCGCCGAAGCCATCCAATTAAAGAGAGAAGATGTGGGCGATCGCTCTATTACGTTCAGGCGCACGACTACCAAGACTCAGAAAACCCGCACGGTGAAAGT
>CALRKB020000065.1:0-27927 GCA_943367755.1 Rhizobium sp. Q54
AGCATGGACGAACTTTAGTGGTAACTGGCCAAATGTAGCTTTGCCAACCAAACTATACACAGCCAATTTCACTGCATCTCCAAGCTTCACAGGTTCAACAGTTAATTTCTTTAGCAATAATACGGCTGCTGGTTACACTCTCTCGCCAATATCAGCAGTACTAACCTTTAATAATCCAAGTACTTCGAATCTAGCAATCGCCCCCTTTAATGCCGTACAAACAGAAGGAAGCGCAGGCACGAAAGCATTCACATTCACCGTAACCCGCAGTGGGATTATCACTGGCACTACTAATGTTAACTACGCAATAACTGGTAACAGCGCTAACCCCGCCGATGCTGCTGACTTTGGCACAGCTTTTCCCACAGGTACGGTGAGTTTTACTGCGGGACAGACTAGCAAAGTCATTACAGTCAACGTCAAAGGAGACACGATCGCAGAACCAGACGAGGGTTTCGCAGTTACTCTATCTAACCCTACGAATGGAGCTACCATCACCACATCGAGTACCACAGGTACGATTGTTAATGACGATACAAGTCTAGTCATCGCTGCCGATCCTAGTGCTATTCAACCAGAAGGCAATAGCGGCTCTACACCCTTTACCTTTACGGTGACACGCAACGGCGTTACCACAGGCAACACGAATGTTAACTGGGCAGTTACCGGTGGTACCACCAATCCTGTCAATGCCGCTGACTTTGTAGGCAATACCCTACCCAAAGGCACAGTCAGCTTCGCCGCAGGCGAAATCAGCAAGATGCTAACCGTCAACGTCAACGGCGATACAAAGTCCGAACCCAACGAAAACTTTGTCGTCACGCTATCTACTCCCACTGGTGGAGCTACGCTTACCACAGCGAAAGCAACGGGCATAATTCAAAATGATGACCCCGTAAATCTAGCGATCGCCGCCGATCCTAGTGCCGATCGCGGAGAAGGAAACACCGGCACGACAACCTTCACATTCACCGTGACCCGCAGTGGCGATACCACAGGCACCACCAGTGCTAAATGGGCAGTGACGGGTAGCGGAACCAACCCTGCTAATGCTGCTGATTTCGGTACAATTCTGCCCACAGGTACGGTAAGTTTTACTGCAGGTCAGACTAGCAAAGTTATTACGGTTAATGTCAAGGGAGATATAGCGTTAGAGCCAGATGAAAACTTCACCGTTACGCTCTCCAATCCCACGGTTGGAACTACCATCACCACAGCAACTGCCACCGGTACAATTCGCAATGACGATACTGCTCCTACCTTTGCGATCGCTCCTACAAATGCGAACCAAGTGGAAGGAACCTCAGGCAATAAAGCCTTTACGTTTACAGTGACGCGCACGGGTGATACCACTGCTGCTAACAATGTCAGCTGGGCGGTGACGGGGATTGCTCCTAATCCAGCTGATGCAATTGACTTTGGCGGCACGCTGCCCTCAGGTACGCTTAGTTTTACCGCCGGTCAGACCAGCAAAGTCATCACAGTTAATGTCAAAGGAGATACCACTCCAGAACAAGATGAGAACTTCGCAGTTACGCTATTGAATTCGACGAATGGAGCTATTGTTGGTGCTGACACTGCTACTGGCACAATCAAAAATGACGACCCCATTCTCGGTACTGCTAGCAATGATACGCTACCAGGTACTATTGGTAATGACACGATCTCAGGTTTGGCTGGCAATGACGCGATCGATGGACTAGGTGGTAATGACAGTATTCAGGGTGGAACAGGCAGTGACTATATTATTGGGGGAAGTGGCAACGATATCATAGACGGGGGAAGTGGCAACGATACAATTTTTGGAATAGATGGTAATGATAGCATTCAGGGTGGGATAGACAACGATCTTCTTATAGCTTCTAGCAATGGTAATAACACCCTGTTAGGAGGTCAAGGTAAAGATACAATTTTCGGTAGTGTTACAGGCAGCAACATCATTAATGGTGACCTGGATGATGATTTACTCATTGCAGGTAGTGGTGGAGATCGCCTGCTTGGTGGTACTGGCAACGATATCTTATTGGGTGGTACTGGCAGCGATAGTCTGTTTGGTGGTGCTGGCAGTGACGAGTTTCTATTCTCTACAGCAATTCCTACCGCTTTTCCACCATTTATGAGTGCAGGAGAAATTGTGTTAGCTCAAGGTGGTTTTGGCGGTTCCGATACCATCAACGACTTCAGTACTGCAGACAAGATCTTTATCAACCAGCTCGATCGCAATGCTACTGTAAGCTTTACCAACATCACTGGTGGAGTGATGATTACCATTGCAGGTACGTCTGGCAATGGGCAACCTGCCAGTCAAACAATGAAAGTAGTTGGTGTCACTAGAGACAACATATTGGCACCTGGTGTCAATATAGTAGCTATCAATGGCTTATTCATCTCTACCAACAACACATCTAATAGTGGTAACACTTCAACTTTCATTGTTGGTGGCGGTATTAGTGGCAAGTACCTGTCGGGTAGTGAAGTGAGTGATGCGTTCGATCCCAATCCCGATCTTGCAACAGTAGTGGGTGGTATTTTGCTGACGACCACAGTCAATGATGATACCCTACTGGGTAACGGTGGGGGAGATTTCATGAATGGAGGTGCTGGTAACGACAATATCAATGGGGGGAATGGTGATGACACCCTGATTGGCGGTCCTGGCTTCGATACGCTCACAGGAGCCACCGGTGCTGACGTCTTCAGGTTTACCACCTTTATCCGAGGAGAAGTTGATACCATCACTGACTATCGTGGTGCTACTGATGCCGATACCATTGCTATTAGTGCAGCGGTATTTGGGGGGTCGTTAATTGCCGGCGAATCCGCAGTTGCACCGGGAACTGGCAGTGCTCTGAACTACGAGTATCTTGCCGCATCTGGTATACCAACACCTGCATCTGGGCTTGGGTTTAGTGTAGGCATCAGTTCCTTCTACTACGACACAGACAGTGGCAGTCTCTACTTTGATAGAGATGGTGGAGGTACTGGTGCGGTTTTTGTGAAATTTGCACAGATGTCACCTTTACCAAGCACAGCTGAGTATCCAGACCCAGTTTTCCTAGCCACCCCCTTCACTATTATTGCCTGACCTTCTATAAATTACCTGGGGATGTTTTTGCCAGACTTTCATCAAGTCCTAACACATACAGCATTCCCTTAAAGGTGGGGGATTTGAGGAAGAACTTTAGTTGCTGATACGTTGGGGCAAGTTGTACTGTAGGCTGTCTACAGTATAACTTGTGCAATATTTGTAAGGCTACTGTGTGAGGAGCGTGAGCTATGGCAAGCTGTAAGGCTGGGGGATATTTTTGGCCGATCGCGCCAATATTACTAACAATCTGTGGTTATCCTGGTGTAGCGATCGCACAGCCTATCCCTCCCAACCCCATTAAACCCATCCCCTCTCAACCAAAAACTCCAACCCTACCTCCTCCCCCAGAGAATCTACTCCAAACACCAGCCCCTGCTCCTATTTCTCCTGTTAAAGCTCCAAATGTTCCTGGTACTTTTACATTCAGGAAATTTGAATTTGATGGCAACACTGCCATCAGTACAGAAGAATTAGTCAAAGCTACGCAGGCATATGTAGGGAAGCCTATAACATTCGGACAGCTATTAGAAGCTGAAGATGCGATCGCTAAACTCTACACAGATCGAGGCTATATCAACTCTGGCGCTGTGATTCCCGTTGGGAAAGTTCAAGATGGCATCATTAAAATTCAGATCGTGGAAGGCGAACTGGAAAATATTAAAGTAACAGGTACGCAAAGGCTGAATCCTGAATATATTCGCAGTCGGTTAGCGATCGCCACCACCAAACCCCTAAATAAAGATCGCTTACTGGGCGCTCTACAACTACTGCGTCTCGATCCTCTAATTGATAGTCTATCGGCCGATCTATCCACAGGATCTCGTCCCGAATTAGGCATTTTGGACGTAAGGATCGAAGAAGCAGAGCCATTTAGCGCTCAAATTAATCTCGATAACGGGCGATCTCCTAGTGTTGGTGAGTTTCGCCGCAGCATCCAACTTAACCATGCCAACTTACTGGGATTAGGTGATGGATTAAGTGTTAACTACACGGATACAAATGGTAGCGATGCCATTGATGCCAGCTATACACTACCGATTAATCCTCAGAATGGCACGCTCTCCTTTGCCTACAACAAGACAAACAGTAATGTGATTGAACCTCCCTTCGATCGCATCGACATCACAGGTAATTCCCAGGCTTATCAATTGACTTATCGGCAACCTCTATTTCAGTCCACCACGCAGGAATTTGTCCTGGGGCTAACTGCCTCACATCAGGAGAGTAAAACAGCCCTACTGGGCGAAGCATTTCCACTATCAGCGGGAGCCGACAGTCAGGGGCGTACGCAGGTGTCAGCACTGCGGTTCTTCCAGGAATATACAACCCGCAATCCGACAGAGGTATTTGCGGCGCGATCGCAACTTAGCCTGGGTGTCGAACCATTTGCCTCTCCAAATAGCAATCCAGGTATTGATGCCCCTGTAGATAGTTTTTTTGCGGCTTGGCGAGGGCAGGCGCAGTATGTCAGGCTCTTAGCGCCAGAATCCTTACTATTAGTTCGTGCCGACGTGCAGTTAGCAGACCGATCGCTTGTCACGCTTGAGCAATTTGCCTTAGGAGGTTTGCACAGCGTGCGCGGATATCGCCAGGATGCCCTGCTTACCGATAATGGCATTTTTATCTCAGCCGAAGCCCAATTACCAATTCTACGCGTGCCAGAATGGTCTGGAATACTGCATTTAATTCCGTTTATAGATTTCGGCACAACCTGGAATAGTTCGGGTAAACCCAGCCCTGAGTTTCCAACACTGCTTTCACCTGGCCTAGGTTTACAGTTGAAATTAGGTGATCGCTTCACCGCCCGTCTTGACTATGGTATTCCTATAGTTAACACCAATTCGATGGGGCGATCGCTGAGTAAAGACGGTTTGTATTTTGTGATCGACTATAAAGCTTTTTAGGGTAGTACAAACAGGGGTTTGTGGTGATGATGAAATATTAGGATCGCGCAAGTCTTATGATAGTTATAGTCACAGTTTAAGCTTGGGAGAGTTAAATGCTGACATTACAACTCAGACAGATTGATGTCCCCCAGGGGCAAAGGGTACTACTCCACGACATTAATTGGCAAGAATTTGAAGCAGTTATCGAGGAGTTAGGCGAAAATAGAGCTTCTCGTGTTGCTTACTATGAGGGAACTTTGGAGATCAGAATGCCTTTACCAGAACACGAAAAAGTAAAGTCGATTATTGGGCATTTGTTGGTCGCTTTACTTGATGAAATGGGGATGGACTGGGAGTCACTTGGTTCGACGACGTTCAAGAAGCAGAATATGAGCGCGGGGATTGAACCTGATGACTGTTTCTACATTAAGAACTATGCTGCCATGATTGGCAAAGACCGTATCGATTTGTCAGTCGATCCACCACCAGATCTGGCGATTGAAATAGATCTCACTTCAGATACTCAGGTGAGCGCATATGAAGCTTTGGGTATTCCTGAAATTTGGCGCTATAAAAATCGCAGACTGCAAGTGAATATCTGGCAAGATGGTAAGTATGTGGAATCGCAGATCAGTGCTTCATTACCTGATTTCCCTGCGATCGAGGGCATATCAAAATTTGTGGAGATGAGTCGAGAGATTGGTATGAGTGCGGCACTAAGAGCATTTCGTCAATGGCTAAGAGAGCAGGTATTATGACTTGTAAGTATAGCGATCGCACGTCAATTTCCAGACAGGACAAATGGCACATGGCATTAAAGACTTTACCTGTGGCTGGTATTGCCTTGTTTTGCGCTTTGCCGATCGCTGCGGTTAATGCTCAAATTATCCCCGATCGCTCTTTGGGCGCAGAAAGTTCTCGCATCAACCCGAATGTCACAATTAAAGACTTACCTTCCACTGAAATCAATGGTGGTGCAATTCGCGGTACGAATCTATTCCACAGTTTTCAGCAGTTTAATGTCGATCCAGGGAGAGGAGTATATTTTGCCAATCCAGGCAACATAACGAATATCTTTAGCCGCGTTACTGGCAGCAGCGTCTCTAATATTTTTGGCAAGTTGGGGGTTTTGGGGAATGCCAATCTATTTTTGCTAAATCCCAATGGCATTGTTTTTGGCCCTAATGCCACGCTGGATTTGGGTGGATCGTTCTTAGCAACTACGGCTAACAGTATCAAGTTTAGCGATGGGCGTGAATTTAGTGCTAGCAATCCCGAAGCCGCACCGTTATTAACTGTGAATATGCCCACAGGCTTGGATTTTCGAGCAGGGAACAGAGGCAGTATCCTGAATCAATCTAGAGTATTAAACGCAGAAGAAGCGATCGTTGGACTTTTGATGCCACTGGGGAAAACGATCGCTTCGATCGGTGGCGATGTCAGTCTAGAAGGTGGATATATTACGGCACCTGAAGGCAGAATCGAGTTAGGTGGTTTGATTGGTGAAGGAACGGTTGGGATTAATTTTCTGGATAATAATAACTTCAGCTTCACATTTCCCGATCGCGTAGCGCGAAGTAATGTATCCCTTAGCGATAAAGCTATTATTACAGTGCGTGGTAATAATGGCGGTTCCATCAACATCAATGTTGCTAACCTCAATATGTCAGGTGGTAGTAGAATCTTGGGAGGAATCGCTGCGGGTGCAGGTTTGATTGGAAGTCAGTCGGGTGATATTACAATTAATGCCACAGACAAGGTTAGTATTACAAATTCTGGAAGCTTTATCTCTAACGCAGTGCTATCAGATGCGATCGGTAATGCAGGTAGCATTAATATCACCACAGGAACGCTAGATCTTACTGAGGCAGGTGAAATATTTATTGGAGTGATTGGGAATGGCAATGCAGGCAACATAAATATATTAGCTGATACCGTGTCTTTTGATGGTGAAGGGAAAGATAGTAATGCTTTTTCTAGCGGTTTAATTGGGGAAGTGCAAATTGGAGCTGTTGGTACAATCGGCAATATCAACCTGACAGCCAGATTGCTTTCTATTACCAATGGAGCGGCAATCCAATCAAGCTTATTTGGTGATGGCAGCGTTGGTAAAGTTAATATTAACGTCCGCGATGCTGTGTTGATTGATGGTGTAGGTACTGATACCTTTTCAACTGGCATCTACAATCGTGTAGAGCAAGATTCTAGAGGTCAAGTGGATTCAATTAACCTGACAGCAGGATCGCTCACTATTTCTAATGGTGCCGTGATCACAGCCAGTACAAGTGGGAATGGCAATGCTGGTAATGTAAATATTCACGTTGGCGATCGCACTATTTTAGATGGTGTTGGGCCACTTACCACGGTTCCAGTAGGAATCCCAGTAGGAATCCTTCAGGCTGTGGGGATCTTTCAGTCAAGTGGCATATTTAGCAGCGTTAAAAAGACTGGTGTGGGGACAGGAGGGAACATTACTCTTGCAACAAAAGAGCTCTCAATTATTAATGGTGCTGCTATAGCGACAAATACGTTTGGACAAGGTCAGGCTGGCAACATTTTCATTAATGCTGAGACAATCGATCTAGCAGGAATTGCTCCCATAGACCGTGGCACTCAAGTCAGTACATTACTTGCAGCAACCGAGATAGGATCGAAAGGTAGAGGTGGTGATATTAGAGTAAATACCAATTTGCTCAAAATTAGCGATCGCGCCGCAATCTCGGCAATTGCTAATAGCGAAGGGAATGGTGGTAATGTCGATGTGAATGCCAGTTCGATTTTGCTGAATGACAATGCTCTGATCTCAGTCAGTAACTTCGGCCAAGGAAATGCGGGAAATATCACGCTTAGATCTCAGGATATCCAACTGCGCCGTCAGAGCAATATCAGTACTGATAATCAGCTTGGCAATGGTGGCAACATCACAATTAACACGGGAGTTATTGCCACATTCCCACGCGAAAATAGTAATATCACGGCCAATGCTCTAGAAAATGGAACAGGTGGCAATATCAACATTACATCGCAGAGTATCTTTGGTTTTCTAAGCGGACAACAGACAGATGAGATCGTTAGTTCGATTACTGCGAGTTCTCAATTCGGGCAACAGGGACAAATCACCTTTATTACCCCTGAGGTTAATCCCAGTAGCACTTTAGTGCAGCTATCAGAGAGTATTGTTGATCCAAATGCATTGATTTCTCAAAATCCCTGCGCTAAGCAAGGAGGAAGTGAATTTATCATCTCTGGAACAGGAGGCTTGCCGTCAAGTCCTAATGATGCGCTCAGCAGCGATACAGTCCGCGCAAGCTTAATCGAACCTGCGCCATCTAGCAATACTAATAATACTTCCGCAAATCCCACTGTAGATACTCAGTCTGTTGCCAGCAATCGCAGCATTGTGGCTGCCCAAGGCTGGATTGTGGATGCCAAAGGCGAATTGATTCTGGTTGCTGATTCCTCTACTGGCTTAGCAAGCGATCGTTCTGGGCGGCGATTATTGCCCACTACTTGTTGGTAATGATGCAAATAGACTATGGCACAGCGGAACGCATACCGATCGCGAAGCGTTTCCACAGGAAATTCGCGAAGCGTTTCCGCAAGAAATTGGTAATTGCTCCAATTTGCACCCAATTCTCAGACAGCATTAGAATTTATAGCTGGCAAGCAATGTCATAATGGATCTAGCGATTGTTAATGAATAAGCTGTATGAATATTCAGACTATTTCCGCACAAACAAACAAATTGGCAGTTAACGTCGTGCTAAAGAACGAGCAAGATGGCAAAGTAAGTGCGATGGTATTGGGCTTGCCTAAATATCGTGTGGTCAGTAGCGATCGCGCTTCAGCCATTGCGGAACTAGAGCAGTTGCTAGCAGAAACCCTAGCAGATACTGAAGTGGTATCACTTGAAGTGGAAATTCCTCCAAAGCAGGCACATCCCTTGCGTAAGTTTGCTGGAATGTACAAAGATAGCGAACTGTTCGAGTCAGTGTTGGCAAATATCGAAGCTAATCGTCGTGAACTAGATGCCCAGATTGCTCAAAACTACGTAGAGGAAGCAGAGGAAGCAACTGAGTGAATTTGTTGATACTCGATACCGATCATGTTTCTCTATTGCTTAGGGGAAATCCTATAGTTTGCGATCGCGTACTTCAGACCAATTTAGAGAATCTTGTTATTTCAATTGTGACGGCTGAAGAGATCTGCCAAGGTTGGCTTAGCGAAATTAAGAGGACTGGTCTGTACCGTGATAATGCACTGGACGCTTTGAGGAGTGAATAATGCCTAAAAGACAGCCTGGATTTATTCAGACATGGAGTCGTCTTTTGCTAAAGCGATCGCTCATTCTCATACTTCTATTATTTTTGAGTTCAATGGCATTGCCATTAGTTATCCATGCTTCTATTGGTACTTCCAATCCCGTGCAATTAGTACAACAAGGAAAAGCTCTCTATCAATCGGGCAAATTTACTGAAGCGGTTGCTATTTGGCAACAAGCCGCCTCTAGTTTTGCAGGACAAGGAGATCGCACCAATCAGGCCATGGCATTGAGCAACCTGTCACTCACGTATCAGGAACTCGGTCAGTGGCAAGAAGCAGACCGAACCATTTCTACAAGTCTAGATATTCTGAAATCGCAACCACAGACAAATGATAGCGGGGAAATTCTCGCCCAAACCTTCGATATCCAAGGGAGATCGCAGCTAGCTACAGGAAAAGCGGCCCAAGCACTTGAAGCATGGCAGCAAGCCACAAATATTTATACGCAAATTGGGGACAAAGCTGGTTCCATGCAAAGCCAGATTAAATATGCCCAGGCATTGCAGTCTTTAGGGCGTTATCGCCGCGCTTGCAGAACTTTACAAGACATATTCGCACTCCAGCAAAAGGAATGCGAGATTTCCGAGCCAGAACTGGTGATGCTCAAATCTGAGCCAGACAGCTTACTAAAAGTCTTGGGAATGCGTAGCCTGGGAAATGTTTTGCGCTTGGTTGGACAACTAGACCAGTCGGAGCAGATTCTCACAGAGAGCCTGCGCGTAGCAGAGAGCAAATACCCAGAAGAAATAGGAGCTACACAACTCAGTCTGGGAAATACAAACCTCGCCCAAGCAGAGAGAGCTAAGGAGTTAAAAGAGCCAGAAATTCGCAATCGCAAAATTCCCGCCGCGATCGCGCTTTATCAACAAGCAGCCACAGTGACTAGATCGCCCATTACGCGCGTCCAAGCACAACTAAATCAATTTCGACTTTTACTAGAAACGGCACAGCCATCTCAGAGTAATGCGATCGCAGCTTTATTCTCTCAACTGCAAACCCAACTCGCGTCGCTATCACCCAGTCAGGCTGCAATCTATGCGCATATTAACTTAGCGCAAAGTCTCATTTGCGCGAACACAAAGGAACTAACGCCAGAAGAGAGAGCATTTTCCTCACCCATTGTCCAGTCGTGTACTGGAGCATCAAACCTGAACCTGTCCGCAAATATATCCTCACAGTCAACAATCGAGGCATTGCTGAATACCGCGATCGCCCAGTCGCAGCGATTACAAGACCAACGCGCCCAAGCCTATGCGCTTGGCTACCTGGGAGGATTTCGTCAACAGACAAAGCAATACGCCAATGCCGCACAACTGACCAAGCAAGCATTAAGTCTAGCAACAACTTTCACAAATCCAGATCTTACTTACCGTTGGCAGTGGCAACTGGGGCGAATCAGTAGGGCGATCGACAAAGATGCAGGCGAGACACTCAGGTACTACACCGCCGCTTTCGACACGCTTCAGTCTCTACGACGAGATTTAGTCGCGATCGCACCAGAAGTGCAGTTTTCGTTTCGCGATAGCGTCGAACCCGTTTACCGAGAGTTTGTCGATGTGCTCCTGCAAAATCGGCATGACAAAGCGAATCTGGCAAAAGCCCGCGATGCGATCGAAGCTTTACAGTTAGCCGAACTTGATAACTTCTTTCGCGAAGCTTGCATAGATATCAAACTCAAAAAACTGGATGATATCGATCCCTCTGCCGCCGTACTCTATCCGATCATTTTAACAGATCGCCTAGATGTGATCGTAAAGTTGCCTGGTCAAGATGAATTGCAATATCACACGACCAACATTCCCAGCCAATCCGTCGAGTCAGCATTGGAAGAGTTACGGATATCTTTGCAAGATGTACGCGAGACGGCAAAATCCAGAGCGCGATCGCAGCAAGTTTATCAATGGATTATTCAACCAGTAGCCGAGCAACTTGCTAACAGTAAAGTCAAAACCCTAGCTTTTGTGCTGGATGGCTCACTGCGTAATATCCCCATGGCCGCACTCTATGATGGCAAGCAGTACCTGGTGGAGAAATACGCGATCGCGCTCACACCTGGATTGCAGTTGTTAGATCCCAAGCCTTTCGCAGGCGATCGCTTAAATGCTTTGTTAGCAGGAATCAGTAAAGAAGTTCCAGATCGGACGATTAATTTCCCTGCCCTCCCCAATGTCGAGACTGAGCTGCAAGATATTCAAGCCAAACTACCCAGTCAAAAGCTGCTCAACCAGGATTTCACCAGAGCTAATCTGCAAAAGTCCCTTAATGCTGATAATTTTGCTGTCGTGCACTTAGCAACTCACGGTCAGTTTAGTTCTAATTCTGAGCGCACCTTTATCCTCGCTTGGGATCAACGCCTGAAAGTAAAGGATCTGAGTAATTTGCTTAGAGATAACAAGCCAGGGCGATCGCCCAAAAGTATTGAATTACTTGTCCTCAGTGCTTGCCAAACAGCAGCAGGCGATCGGCGTGCCACACTGGGGTTAGCGGGAATTGCCGTGCGTGCAGGAGCTAGAAGCACCCTGGCGACCCTATGGCAGGCGGACGATGTGTTTACTTCCTCGCTAATGCAACAGTTTTACCAGGAGTTAAATCAGCCAAATATCAATAAAGCTGAAGCCTTGCAACGCGCACAGCAGGTATTTATCGCCAGGAACGAGCCTGTTTACTTCTGGTCACCCTTTGTCTTAGTAGGAAATTGGCTTTAGATTGGCGGTTGGGCTTGTGACTTCAATGCTTGGGCTTAGGATTGGCGCTTGAGCTAAATCATCTAGATCTGCCATATGTAATAACTTGATCCAATCCTCTCTCAGCTTGAATGTATTAGGATTCTTGGAGTACTGGTTAGCCAGGGTGGTGAGGGCATCATGCCATATGCCCCGCTCGATATATGTTGTGTAATCTGCCGCACTAGAAGGCAAACTAACTCTTTGAATTTCTCCTGCTAGGAATAAATATTTGGTGCGGTCTTGAGGATCGCAGCTAATTGTCAGATACCAGCGGTAGGTTTTCCCTGGCTCTAGGGCATATTTGGGTAGCGATGGCAGAAGAAAGCTAGTAATACCTAAAGTCTTGGGCAGTTCTAGAGGAATTCTTAAAATACTTGCATGATCTTGTGATTGTAATTCAAACTCACTATGAGTTTGAGTAGGGATTCCAGCAGATGAGGAGAGTTGAGGAAAGTAGAACCAAAAAGTAGGATAGGCAGATATTGTCTGCGCGGGATACTGTTCTGGAATCAAAGCTGATATCTGCTGATAGGTAGATGGACAGCTAGTACCACTTCTACTCGCCGCTGCTCTACGCCGCGCTGGCGAGCCAAGTTTCTGGCTTGGCAGATTGAGCCGAAATGCCGAGCGACTCTGGGCTAATACTTCCCAGCCAAAGTTCGATGAGGCTGCAACAATTGCAACTAAGGAGATCGATACAAAAGCTCTGAATTTCTGAGGCATTAGCTTTGCCTAAGCAGCAAAATTGGTGTTTGTTAGATTATTCACATTTTTACTATGACGGTCAACCCAAAATAACATAATTCCACTGGTAGCCAGTAGAGCGATCGCCGCAGGTACTAGCGGCAACCACCATCCCTGAATAAAAATGGCAAAGCAACTTCCAGACAAAATCACCAATGTACCTACTAATGTAACTCCTGTAGATATCCCCAAAGATAAATTATGGGGAAAGAGCCATAAAACTAGGCTGCCACCAACTATAGCCCATGCCCACACCCATAACCCCTCTACCCATACTGACCAAACTTGAATCTGAGGACGTTTCTCCAAAACTGTACTGAGCAGATTACTGACCATTTGTGCCTGGATCGTTACACCTGGCATTTTTTGCTGACCAGCAGCTTGAATTCCACTAAAAGGGGTATAAAAAGAGTCATCAAAAATAGTGGGGTCAGTAACGCCAATCAAGACTATCCGATCTTTTACTGTCTCAGGCTGAAAATTATCGCTTAGCAGCAGTTCCAGCGAAATTGTTTGCGCGATCGGCTCCTGGTTAAAGATCGAACGATAGTTAAGCAAGATTTGATAGCCTTGATCGTCTAATTTTTGGTAGCCACCCATGTGATTGCGCCAACGGGGTAAGGTGGCATCGCCAAGCTGTAAATATCCTTCAGGACTGAGGTTTACCGTAATTCCTTTAGTGCGCCAAAGATAATGTGCAGCTAACTGTATACTTAGAGCATATTCTGTTGTACATTTCGATGTTGGATAAATATCTTCCATGCGCAATAGCTGACGGCGGATTATATCATTGGCATCGACAACGACATCACTGAAGCCTTGACGTTCCACTGGAATTCCTCTTGGCGGAGAATCCGTATGCGTTCCGTCTGATTCGCTCACTTTGCATACGGTAAATAGTTTTTGATTTTGCTGTAGCAGATTCGCGAAGTCAGGCTGGATAGATTTTGGATTGTGATAGATATCTAATCCTATGGAAGTTGCGCGATCAAGTTTTGCAAGGAGTTTTGCTAGAGCCTGGTGTGATAGGGATGGTGAACCTTCTGCCAGTATCATTCCCTCTCTTTGCTGGTATTTAACATCTTTCTCATCAATAGTGACTACCAGAAGACGTCCATCCTGAGGTTCAACAGGTCGTAATTGCATGAAGGCATCAAGGGTGGATAGTTCCCAAACTTGGAGGAAGCCAAAATACCTAGCTGCCATTGTCAGCAATGCGATCGCTGCACTAGCAATTAACACAGTCCCAAACTTATTACCTGACCCTAGCTTTTGATGTTTAGATGATGGTTGGGGGAGTAGGCTTTTCCAAGTTAAGGGTGTTTCCGCAGGATTTTGAGCGATCGCGGGCATCCAGCTTGCATAGGGGAAATCGCGATCGAGCGCGTGCAAACGTTCTCTGGCGGTACGGACAGAGATATAAAAGGGTGTACCGACCACAAGCGCTTCGAGGAAATAGTGCAGGAACTTCTGGGCAATTTTGTCTGGTACTGCCTCGCGCATCACAATTGTCTGGGGGATATGCAGGTGTGTTAAGGCTTTCGCTAAACCCAAGCCGTCACAAGAGTTAAATATTGCTAGTTGCAGGCCATGACGAATTGCGGTTTTGAGACCATACTTCAAATCTTCGATCGTGATGCTTTCAGTTTGGTTGATATAAATTTGGCCGCGATCTCCCTGACTGCAACTGTGCCCAGCAAAGAAGAAAATATCCCATCTTTGTCCCCATAGTTTGGCATCAATCTCTTGTCGTTTAGGGTTTGCTAAAAAGACAATTTCTGCTTGTTCCCCGACCAACTCTTGTAGTGACTGGCAGTCTGGCTCAATATTAATCCGATCGCTATTACCCAAAATGGCTAGAATTCTGACTTTGTCCACAGGCTGGGTCATTCTATCCACGCGTTCAAACACCGATGCACTCAAGGCTATTTCGGCGCGATGATAATTGGTCAAAAACTGACTGAAAAATAGGCTCCAGGGTATCTGCCATAACTGCATATCCGCAGTACAAACGACGATGCGAATTGCTTCATCTGGTCTGAGTTGCTCTAGTAATTTTTCGCGAATGGGGCTGAATGCCTCAGATGAGTACCATTTGACCAGGCTAGTTTGCAGCGCTTGAAACCAATTTTGGCATCTTTCCGCTAACTCAGCGATCGAGACATTTGTGATTTGTGCCGCAGGTATTTCCAGGAAATTACCACGGGGACGAATATCCAGGGCTTGATAAGCCTGTTGCCAGTTTTGATAATTTTGGATAACTTCTGGTGCTGCTGGTAGGTTACCCGTAGTGCGGGCAATTAAGTGTTGATCCTGTTCTCTAATTTCTAGACTAACGGGAAAGCCTTGTGCAAATCCGCCATTGCCAAGTTCCAAAATTGCCAGCTTACTCATGTTTTAGCCATTTAGTTAAAGGGAATGATAAATTTTTCCGTAGTAATGCAGATATCAGCTAGAGAGACTTTAGCACTGAAATGCGCACCTGGATTGGCCCCAAATTGCAGTTGAATATAATTATCTGCATCTCTTGCCTCTGCCTCAAGTACGTTGAGATTGGCATCGTCAAGTAATGATAGCTTGAGACCTTGAGGTAAATGAGTGCGATCGCCCATGGGATAGATTCTTAGACATATACTTGTTGTCTGCTCTGTCTCTTTTTTTAAGGTTACAACTAGAGCTACAGCATGACCAGCTAACTGCATTCCCAAGTCAATTAGTTTGCCGCGACTAATATCAAGAGTCAAAGCGCGATTTCTGTACGCAAAAGCTGGATTTGCTTTAGCCGTAAACAGCATTTCAATCGGTTGCCATCCTGCCTCAAATACATCTTGAAACCACTGGACTAAGTTCACAGAATTTTCAACAGAACTTCTATCTGTAGTATCCTTCTGACTATTTTTCAACCTTTGTTGATAGAGATTTTGTCGCCATGCTGAATTCGCCAGTAGCACTCCCCATTGCTCAAATGGTACATCGAGTCGCGGTGAATAGGGAGATGTGCAACTTAATTGCTGTAATAGTTTCTCTGCTTCACCCAGGGATAAAGTTGCGAACAGGGCGATCAGTTCTATTTCTTCATGACAATTCTCTAATGTCACCCACAGTACATTTAAGTTATCAATCGTATCCTCACGATCCAAAGAGTAGCTACGGGTGAGTTTGTTGAAATTTCCTTGTGTCTTTAGCTGCTGATGGGTTGCGTACCCCCAAACGCGCAGCCAGTTGTCTTCCAGGTTAATTTGCACTGCCAGGTAGTAAGGAGCCACCCACGAGGGAATGTCCACCCACTCCTGCGGTACGCAAAATTCATCCGTATCGGTCTCGCTAGGAACTACGATCGTGCGGGTCTTGCCCAGGTTAATTGCTGTACCATTCACTACTTCCCAAATACTGGCTAAGTTGGCAAAGGGCAAATCGCATATTGTCGCTTGTATTCCTAACTCTGACTGCAAGTAAGGCAGTAAAGTATCTAGGCAGAGGCGATTGAGATAGGCACGCCAACGTGCTGCGTCATTAGAGTATTTCTGCTCTGATGCCCATAGCTCCTCTTGTAATTTAACTGGTAACTCTAGGCAAATCTGGTGCGGAAATGCGATCGCTAATTCATTGACGGTAAACATCTTATTTCTCCCGATCTATCTCAAATTATTGTGGTGTTAACGGTTCAACCAATCTTTAATATATTCATCAATCGACTGGTCTACAAAATCAAGGGAGTAGGGAACAATCTGCCATTCTCTCTCTAAATGCTGTTTCAACTTTGTCTGCAAAGTTAATAACCCTTGCAATACCTTTGCTTTTACATCTGTCTTAGTTAAAGTGAACTGCTCAGCCACCTTCTGCGGATCTTCGCGCTCAATATAAGTATGTCGAATTAGATCTGATTCTGGTAATAGTTCCTGTTGCATCGTTAGACTCAAAAAGCGATCGAGTGGATCTTGACAGTATGGAGCGAGCCAAATATCTAGTTGCTTGGACAGTTGATGGTTTAGTTCGGAATTTAGACACTTGTTCAAGTTATTTACACTCCATGCCACCAAATCTTGCAGTACCTGCCTTTCCCATTTTGAGATCTGACGCGAAACCGTAGATTGAGAAATTGACATGCCATTCAGGTTCATAATATTGGCGATATCTAATTGATTCAGGCATAAACCGTGATACAGCCTGAGCATCACTTGAGCTTCAGAAGGTAAAGTGGCAAAAGTAGAGATCAGAAAGTCTCTGACTCTTTGACAATCGCGATCCTGATCTATGGTTTCGATAATCTCAAATGTCTTAGGATCTGCTACCTCCTGGATAGGATCGGATTCGTTTTGCGAAGTAAAAGATAAGGGAGAAACAACATTTGCATACCGCTTACGGCTAGCTAGAGCACATTCTTCTAGTAGTAGCAGGATGTCCTCGCCCGTAATTGCAGAGTTGATTCCCAAAGATGGTTGTAATTGGTTGTAGTGCTCAGCAATTTTATCTAGCCATTCTGTTGTAGGCCATGGCAGAGGTTGTCCGCGCTTAGACGTAGTTGGGGCATAAATTTCGACATAACAATGCCATGCTAGGACATAAACAGCTAACTTCGGTTCCTTGATGCCGTAGATTTCCAGATTTTCGCGCAACCTTTTTTCCGTGAGCGATCGCAATAATCCTGCTTTCGATCTGGCCCCTATGGCAATTTGAGCATCTTTGATCGCGCTATCCAATCTTTGCTGAGCATAACTACTCACACTAGATTTGGTCGGATCGTAGCTTCTGAACAACTTACCTGGCTTAGCCGCTGCTGCTCTGGCATCCTGAAAGCAATCACGCCAATCAATGTTTCTTTGCGTCACTCTTCTGACTAAAGCGATCGCCACCCGATAGCAAGTTTCTTCTAGGTATGCCGATAAATGCCCTGAAGCTAAACTGCGATCGCAATCCTGTAAAGCCTTGGCTAACCAGTATTGCGCCCATGAGTCTTCCTCCTTATTTCCCAATTCTTCGATCTTTGCGATCGTATTTTGCTCTAGCCTGGGAATGCTGATCCAGGTTGGATTGTAACTGCTGTATTGTTGAACATCGAGGAAAGTAGAGAACTTTTCAATGGTGGTTCGGGGTTTTCTCATAACAAATTTGCCCAAAGGCTAGCCCAGGATTGTAGATCTAGTGCAGCAGTTAACAAAAGCTAATCTGAATAGCGATCGTTCGTTACCTGTACTAACTTATTCAGGGCAAGACTGAAATTTTATGCAACTTTAGCAAAGTTTGTTCGTTAGATTTACTCCCTATCTTTCATTAACTCTGGCAATCTGGGGCAGCTGCTTACGCTACCTGCATAGTTTTCATATAAAGTAGCAACATCATGTCCCGTCAGTTGTGCCACCATCACAGGACTCATGCCCAGATCTAGTGCATGAGAAATTAACGTGTGCCGCGTGTTATAAGGCTTTCTGTAGTCAATATTCAACCCAGCCAGAACAGTCTTCCACGCCCGATTGCGGAAGTTATGATCGTCGATCGCATGACCATGAGGTGTTGGAAATACAAGGCTGTCTGCATCTGGATTCTCTGGTCTACGCGCAAGCAGCATTGATTGCAAATGTGGCGTGAGGGAAATTGTCCTAGCTCGATTTGTCTTCGTGGACTTTCTGACACCTCGGCTGACACTTTCACCAATCCAAACACTAGCGCAATCATCAGATAAGTGTCCCCAACGCAAGCCAACTGCTTCACCTGTTCTGCATCCCGTCCCAAATAAGAATTCTACAAAATCTGCGTAATGGTTGTAGTAGCGATCGCTTCGGAAAGCCTCAATAATCATCTGGATTTCTTCGCGGGTGAAAGGCTTTGACTTTTGTTTTGGGGGTACTTTCACACGTAGAACCAGATCGCTCCAGGGATTGATCTCTAAAAGCCCTTGTTCAATTGCCCATGTCCAGCAAGCGCTAAGCAGTTGCAGACGTTCCTTCAAGGTGCGTTCAGAATTTCGGAGCTGTAGCCATTCCACAAAGCTCTCAGCAACAGATACTGTCACGCAGTCGGCAGTCTTTTCCTTGAAATACTGGCGCAGATACCCGATAGTTGCTTTATATTTTTCCAGAGTACGACCATAAACACCCTTTGCCTTCTCATCGGTGAAATTTTTAAACAGATCTACGACTAGAGGCAGCGATCTCTTAACTTGCAACTCAGTCTTGTACTTTTTCAGTGTTGCATCAAAATTACTACTGGCAATATCCAGCTCAATCTGTCTTGCTTTTGCCTCAGCCGCAACGCGATTAACCTTTGTATCGGGTAAACCTAAATAGAGACAGTAGCGTTTGCCAGCATACCCCCAGCGTAGTCGCAGCCTATCCTTAAAAACCTCTACGGCGATCGTTCCTTTCGCCATACTTTTGACACATTTAAGCTCAATTGCTATACCAATTTTATACCAGTTTGCCCTTCAAAAGCCTATAAAAAGCTACATTTTGTAGTCCTTATTGACAACACAAACATCGATCAACCAAGGTCTGATAAGCTTAGAACTCTCTCAGTGAAAGGCTTTCAAGGTATGGACACAACTGGACTCGAACCAGTGACCCCCACGATGTCAAAGTGGATTTCAATTGAATTGTGTACAGAATTGCAGTACTTTTAACCTATACTGTTAGGTAATTTACAGGCTTTTTTAGGTCACTTTAGTAGCATTTTGAGTACACAATGAGTACGCGAGGCGAGAAGGGTAAGGTCTCAATTGAGGCGATTGATGGGTGGCTGCGATTACGTTGGCGGGTGCACGGTAAGCAATATGCTTTACGGATTGGTCTACCAGATACCAAAGCCAACCGCATGGTTGCACAGAGCAAGGCGCATCAAATTTATCTCGATGTCATCAGTGGCAATTTCGATCCGACGCTGAATAAGTATCGCCCACCACGCCAAAACGATTCTGGGCTAATCAAAAGTGTTAGCGTTAGCCTCATCGATGCCTACGAACAATTCTGCAAGTATAAGTCCAAGCAGCTCGACCCGCGTACTTACGAGAAATATCAGACGGTGGGTAAGCAACTGAAGGAATATCACCAGAACAAAGAATTAGCTGCGATCGCGCCTGAAGATGTTGAGGGTTTCTGGAATTATTTGGAGGAGCTAGGGCTAGAAAAACTTACCCGCAAGGGGAAAGGGGTGCTCCTGGCTGCCTTTGGGAAATGGGCATTTGAGCAAGGTTTGATCGAGGATAACCTCTGGCGAGACGTGCCCAAGTGGGTCAGGCTACCTGCCCCAGAGTCTCCGAAGCCGTTTACTCCAGAAGAAACGCAGAAAATTCTGGCTGCATTCAAGTCCCATCGTTACTACAGCTACTATTATCCCTTTGTCCTGTTTTGCTTTGGTACAGGTGTTCGTTTGGGTGAGGCGATCGGCTTGCAGTGGAAGCGACTATCTGAAGATTGTGCGACCATCGAAATCACGGAGGCTTTGTCTCGTGGGGTACGCAAGCCAACCAAGACGAATCGATCGCGGCAGTTCAGGCTAGCTCGTAATATTGCTGAGATGCTACGGCAGCACAAGCCTGCAAACGCAAAACCCGAAGATATTGTGTTTGCTAGCCCCAGAGGTCATCCGATTGACGATCACAACTTTCGCAATCGGGCATGGGTAAAAGTCCTGAGCGAACAGCAGATTGCTTATCGCAAGCCGTACAACATGAGATCGACCTTCATTAGCCATGCGCTTGCATCGGGAATGAACCCGATGATCGTCTCGCAAATTACGGGGCACGATCCGCAGGTGATGTTCAATCACTATGCGGGAGCTATCGAGAGTACACCTGCTACCCCTGAACTTTATTGATATGGTATTTGAACGCAACCATCCCTTCAACGATCTACCCTTATTGCCACCTTCTATTGAATTAGAAACGAAGGTGGTTCTGAAGCAGGCAATCTCGGCAAACCGCGCACTGGCAGAATTGAAAGGAGTTGGGGATCAGATTCCGAATCAAGCAGTGCTGCTCAATACCTTAGCCATGCAAGAAGCCAAGCTTTCATCGGAAATCGAAAATATTGTCACAACTAACGATGAGCTATACCGAGCCTTAGCAGATGAAGGACAACAGGGGCAACAGAGCGATCCTCATACGAAGGAAGTCTTGCACTACAATGAAGCTCTTTGGTATGGTTTCCAAAAAATCAAGCAAGGTCAGCCTCTAACAACGCGATTGTTTGAGGAGATCGCTCAGATCGTTAAGCCTAGTGTTTCAGGAGTGCGGAAAGTTCCTGGGACAAAGGTCGTTGATGGCATCTCTGGTAATGTTATTTATACTCCCCCAGAGGGTGAAGCAATTCTCAGAGATAAGTTAGCCAATCTCGAAAGGTTCATTTACGCTAACGACGACTTGGATGTGCTAGTCAAGATGGCAATAATGCACTACCAGTTTGAATCAATTCATCCCTTTACAGATGGCAATGGCAGAACAGGAAGGATTTTGAATATTCTCTACCTGGTGGAAAAGCACTTACTAGAATTGCCTGTTCTCTATCTAAGCAGCTACATCATCCAGCATAAAAGTGACTATTACATGGGGCTGCGTTGTGTGACTGAGCGAGGAGACTGGGAAAACTGGCTTTTGTACATGCTTCGGGCCATTGAAGAAACTTCTTCGATCACTCGTGACAAAATTCTGGCGATCCGCAGACTAATGGAAAGAGTTTCTGAAACCGTGAAGCGAGAACTACCAAAAATATATAGCAAGGAGTTAGTTGAAATCCTTTTTCAGCAACCTTATTGTAAGATCCGCTTTTTGGAAGAGGCGGATATTGCTAAGCGTCAAACCGCGTCAAACTACTTACGCGAGTTAGAAGGTTTTGGTCTACTCAAAGGGGTTAAACGAGGACGCGAAGTTTACTACGTCAATGTGCCTTTCTTTGATTTGCTGACTAAGTAATAATACTTATATGTTTATTTTTAGGCTGGAAATCGACATGTACAACTAATATGTACGTGCAATCGACATATTATTCCGATGGCGATCGCTATTCGCCTCAGTCACATAAAAGCTATATAGCTCTGAGGTAGCGATCGCCTTAATGCAGTTTGCGGGCTCAGTCTCACTGTGATGTCTGTGATGTCAGTTATGAACCCACTACTCGTGGCACAACTAACGGGTCATGATATTGCTGTGCTGTTTGAGCATTACGCCGCATACATTGGCAGTAGTCCTGAAATTTCCAACTTGTTCTAGCAGTTGCGTGCTGGATAGATCGCTGCCGATCCTTTTCATGAAAAACACAACATGGGTTAGAATATTCTTTGATTAGCGTACGTAAATCAGAGTTTTTTTACGATGACTTCTCTAAAGTTTCTCAATGTTCGTAAGGATTTGTATCGCCTACCTGTTCTTTCAAGTCCTGTTTCTGGGTTTCCTGTAGATTACACATCGGTACCTGCTTTTCTGGTGCCGCATCCATGCGATACATTTGTTGTCCCAGCGAAAAGCAGTTTTGAGGTCTATCTGTCCCTTCATCCAGACGATCGGCTTGTCGTAGACCGAGCCACCTTGCCAGCGGATGGTGACCTTGCAATCGTCGCTGTCAATGGTGAGTTTGTTATTAAGCGGGTAAAACTTATCGGCGATCGCCTTGTATTTATCCCTGAAGAAAGTGGCGATTGCCTCTCATCTCCTCATCCTGAAGTAGCGGCTTTTGAATTTTGGGGTGTGATTATTGCTTGCTGCCGCGATCTGCGGCAGCCAAAGCCTAATTGCGATCGGCTTGGTCATACAAACTAATGCTCTGCTTTAAAGCGGGCAGTGCACAGATAGTAGCAAATCAACTATTTTCTTGACTTTAAACGCTATATACAGACAAAATTTTTCGATGAAGTCTAGCTCGACCGAGAAATTTATGTTAACCTAAGGGGTTAATAATATTTCGCAGTCCTGCTATAATGGACATTGTATTCAAAGATAAGAAATTTGCGAAGTTGTGCAATAACCAAAAAACTCTGGTGAAAGAGTTTGGTTTAGATAGAGCCAAACGCATACGTCGCCGACTTGACGATCTTCGAGCCGCAACCATGCTTGAGGATATGCGAAAAATTCCAGGACGATGTCATGAGTTATTGTATGACCGTTCTGGTCAATTGTCGCTCGATCTCGACCATCCCTATCGGCTTATCTTTGAGCCAGCTTGCGATCCAGTTCCGAAGAAGCCTGACGGTGGACTCGATTGGACGAAGATTTCTGCGGTGGCAATTATTGGAGTAGAGGACACCCATGAGTAGCACAGTTCAAAATCAATATTTGCCAGATTATGTTTCTCCTCCTGGTGACACAATGCTTGAGGTGCTGGAAGAACGCGGCATGAGCCAGGCAGAATTGGCAGATAGGATGGGGCGACCGAAGAAAACTATCAATGAAATTATTAACGGTAAAGCAGCGATCGCACCCGACACAGCATTACAACTAGAGCGCGTCTTGGGTATTCCTGCGAGTTTCTGGAATAGTCGGGAGCAACAGTATAGGGAATACCTGGCAAGGCAGCGAGAGCAGGAGAGTTTGCAGGATCGGATTGACTGGCTAGCCAGTGTTCCTGTTAATGAAATGGCAAAACTTAACTGGATCGAAAAGCGTAGGGCGAAAGTCGAACAGTTGCAGATAGTCTTGAATTTTTTTGGTGTAGTTTCACCCGAGCAGTGGCATATCTACTGGAATTCGAGAGCAGTTGCCTTTCGCAAGTCTGTAAAGTTTGAGGATCACCAGGTAGCTACTAATGCTTGGCTGCGAAAGGGCGAACTCGATGCCCAAAAGATCGACTGCGCTCCTTATGATGCTGAAAAATTCAAGCATGCATTGCTGGAAATTCGTAGTCTTACGGTGGAGCATCCTAAGCACATCTTTTCTAAAGTGCAGCAGCTATGCGCGGTCTCTGGCGTAGCGGTCGTATTAGTGCCATCTCTAAAAGGTGTGAGGGCTAGTGGGGTAACTCGCTGGTTGACACCCACTAAAGCGCTGATTCAACTCAGTTTGCGCTACAAGCGGGACGATCGCTTCTGGTTTACTTTCTATCATGAGTCTGGGCACGTTTTTCAGGAGAAGAAACGAGATGTTTTCATCGAAACGGAGGATAAAAAGGACTACGACCCGAACGATCCGATGGAACGAGATGCTGATACTTTTGCCGCAAATTTCCTGATTCCCAAGCAAGCTTTACAGCAATTTCTTACAAATGGGGAGTTTGGTGATAAGGCGATCGCACAATTTGCCTCGGAAATTGGCATTGCACCTGGGATTGTTGTAGGTAGACTACAGTTTGATGGCAGCCTATCTTACAAACGAGGCAATGACTTGAAGCAAAGAATTGACTGGGATGATTTTGTAGAGATGAGGGGGAAGTGAAATGGTCTTCAATCAGAACCAATTGAAATTTTTTGAGGGAAATACAGGTATGCAGGATGAATTCAGCAGCATTTTTGAGGACGAACGCAAGGAATGTCTTGTTCTCAAGGCTGTGTACGATCTTTCTAAGCCTGAGCAATTAATAGGTGTAAGTGAAGAGCAAGTTTCACAGCATACACAGCTTCCATTATCTGAAGTTAAGACAATTTTAAAGAGGCTGTTATGTGTTGACGAGCTGATCGATCATCCAACATACAATAGTGGATTTGTCAGCACTGCTGCAACTAAACAGAAGCTTAAGGATTATGCTCAAACAAAGATGCAGGTTGTGGAGCGCAAAATGAGTTCGATCACTCAGAACTTTCACGGTAGCGTGGGAGCAGTTCAGACGGGCGATCGCAATGTTGCCAATGTCACTCAGAATAATTATTCATCACAAAATCTTGTTGATGCAGCTAGAGAAATTCAGCAACTTCTCGATCAATTGGCACAAACCTACCCAACTAATACTCAGACCGAGAAAATGGTAGTTGTGACTAAGGCAGTTGAGCAAATCGAGAATAACCCATCGCTGAAAGAGCGGACGGTTAGTGCTCTTAAGGCTGCTGGAGTTGAAGGATTTAAAGAGCTTATCGATAATCCGCTAGTTAATATCCTGATAGCAGCGATCGAGGGCTGGAAGGAGTGTAATTAATATGACTTCATTAGTTCTAGAGCTACAGAATGATGCTCGATGCTCGTCATCTTCAATTCTTGATTTGCTTCGCAATGCTTTGGTTGTTGCCACTAAGCTAAATTTGCCAGACTTCCAGAAATGGATCAATCAAGAGTTAGATGGCTATGATCGAATAAAAGAAGCTCCAGATTATCGATTTGTTCAAGGAATAATTGAGACAATAGGCCCTTATTTTGGTGTTGGGTATCAAGTAGGAACAGTTACGCATGATGTCTTGATTGACCAGCCACTTAGCGAACTTATAGCCCTAACAAAAAGCAGTATTAGTTCATCCTCATCAAGAGTTCATTTGCCATTTTTTAGTCTTGAGTGGAATATTCAGACTGAAGGTAGTGTCACCATTGCTTCAATTGAACAAATTGAGAACGCAGTTAGAAATATTATTCTCAAGCAGTCACTAGAGCTAGAATCCCGCGGAATCTTAGGTGAAGGGATGACATTCTCATCAGAAGAAAGAGAAGCTGCGATAAAGTATGAAATCACACATAATCAAATCTTCCACGGAGCAGTTGGAGCAGTGCAGAATGGCAACGACAACATTGCTAGGATTGAGCAAACTTTTAACATAAATAATGCTGAGATTTTACAAGCGATCGCCGACCTGTGCGATCAAGTCTCTACCCTGTCAGCCGACAGGCAGAGTGTTGCTAATGGGGCGATCTCCGACCTAGAGACCGCAGTTTCAAATCCTTCACTGCTTGAAAAAGCCAAATCTGCCCTATGGATTTTGTGGGGGGTGGGACAAGGTGTAGTAAGCTTCCTCGATCCATTGACAGCAATAGCGGAAAGATTTGGCGTTCATTTTCATAATTAGAAGCAAAAACTGGGATTAAAGAGTGATATGAAGTTTCAGTTATTTCTCGCGATCGCCTCAATAAAGACGAAGCACTCAGACGTTACAACACATCGAATTCATCCCCATAAGAAAGCAGATAGACCTATGAATAATTCAGTCCCTCTGCAAGTACCCTAGGAAGGAACGGCGATCGCCCCACAAATATTAATGGACACTGACATACTGCTACAACAGCTAGACATCGGCGAAGATCGGGACATTGAGTTCAAATCTGCTAACGGTGGTTTGCCCAAGTCTCTCTGGGAAACCCTTTCAGCTTTTGCTAATACTGACGGTGGTCATATCGTTCTGGGAGTTAGTCAAGAGCGCGATCGCTTTTTGATTACTGGTATCAACAATCCAGAGGCTCAACTAAAGCATTTTTGGGACAATCACAACGACCTGTGCAAGCTCAGTACCCGCATTTGCTCTGACTCTGATGTAGCGATCACGGACATTGAAGGACATAAACTCATCATCGTTCGAGTGCCGAGAGCTATGCGGCAGCAGCGCCCCGTGTATATCAACGGTAATCCGATGACAGGTTCGTACAAACGTAACTTTGAAGGGGACTACAAATGCAGCCCTGAAGAAGTGCGTCAGATGCTCAGGGATGCCGATGCTACTCCCCAAGATTCGCAACTACTCGATGGTTTCAGCTTAGAAGATGACCTCGATCCCGTCACGCTGAAAGCCTTTCGTCAGAGGTTTAGTTCCCGCACGCCCGATCATCCCTGGCTGGCACTCGATGACCGCGAGTTATTGCGCCAACTGGGAGGATGGGGACGCGATCGCATTACAGGAAAGGAAGGGCTAACTTTTGCAGGACTGCTCATGTTCGGGCGCGATCGCAGTATCCTCGATGCCCTACCGCACCATCACCTCGATTACCAGGAGATCTTTTCCAACGATCCTGAAGAGCGCTGGACATACAGGCTCACTCTCGATGGTACTTGGGAAGCTAACCTGTTCAATTTCTACTACCGCGTCTACAGTCGCCTCGTAAATGGTCTGAACGTACCCTTTCAGCTAGACCGCGACGCAATACGCCGCGATGAAACCCACGTCCACGAAGCCCTGCGCGAGGCACTGGTCAACTGTCTTATTCATGGCGACCACTACTCTTCCCGCCCCATCAAAGTTGTCCGCTATACTGACAGCTTCACGTTTGCGAATCCTGGTCGCCTTAGAATTCCCTTGCAAGCTTTATATGAAGGCGGTATTAGCGATCCGCGCAACCCCATCCTGCAAAAAATGTTCCAGATGCTTGGCCTGGGTGAAAAGGCAGGATCGGGCTTTGGCAAGATTCTGAGAGCATGGAAAGAGCAGCAGTGGCTGATCCCACTGGTATCTGAACGACTTGACCTCGAAATGACAGATATTATCCTAAGGATGGCAAGTCTGATTCCTGAAGCTGTCGAAACAGAGTTGAAGGAAATTGTTGGCGATCGCTACTGCAATCTTAGCGAGCTAGAGCGCACTATCTTGACCCTCACACACAAGTACAACATGTATGGCGGCATCAGCAATGGTGACATTCAGCTTTACAGGCAAGAACATCCTAGAGAGATTGGCGATTGTCTCAGAAAGCTGGTCAAGAATGACTGGCTAACCCAAGAGGGGCGCGGACGTGGCACCTACTACTTTCTAGCAACTCAGCATAAGCCTGAAGAGACTATGTCTTTACCGAACTCCGAACAAAACTTGGAGTCGAACTCCGAACATTACGACCCTAGCTCCGAACATTCTGAGATTAGCTCCGAACAATACGAAGTATTGCAAAAGATCGCTGCACCTGTGCGTGAGAAGGGGCGGGTTAATCGGGAGTTGGTCGAAAGTACCATCCTCAAACTTTGCTCCGAACATTTCCTGCCGCTGCGAACATTAGCTACTTTGCTAGGGCGCGAGCCTAATAGCATTCGCAATCACTACATCAGCTCCATGCTCGATCGCGGCTTGCTCCAACTCAAATACCCCGAAATCAACCACCCTCAGCAGGCTTACATCAAAAAGGTATAGTGTTCTTCCCGATTCTGAAAAACACGGAGAACCCAGGAACTATGGCTGGAATTGGCAGCAGGAGACAAGGCAATACTGTTCGGTTAAGCCAGGGAGTTGGTAAATTAGCTATTGTCGCGCTAATCTGCTTGCCAAGCTTATGCAACTAAAAGAGTTTACCTTGACCTCTGCCGAGATTGAACCAGGAGAGGTATTCCAAGCGCTCGAAACAGTTATT
>CALRKB020000066.1:0-27586 GCA_943367755.1 Rhizobium sp. Q54
GCAAACTGGGCGGTAACAGGTGGTGCCACCAATCCTGCCAACGCTGCCGATTTTGGCGGCACACTTCCCACAGGCATTGTTAGTTTCGGGATCGGAGAAACTACAAAAGCAATCGCAGTTAATGTCAGTGGTGATACCCTTGGCGAACTAGATGAGAACTTCACCGTCACGCTTTCCAATCCATCTATTCCCGCAACCATTACCACTGCTACGGCAGCGGGCAGCATCCTCAATGATGATAAAGCCCTGATTGTCACTCCTACTAATGCCTCCCAAGCCGAAGGCAACAGTGGTCTGAGAGCTTTCACCTTCACGATTAATCGCACGGGTGACTCCAATCTCACTACCGATTTGAAATGGTCGGTAACGGGCAGTGGTGCCAACCCCGCCAATGCAGCAGACTTCGACAGTGGCATCCTGCCTATCGGCAAAGTGAGATTTTTGCCGGGTGAAACTAGCAAGCTAATTTCTGTGAATGTCAGAGGTGATACAACCGTGGAGTCTGATGAGACTTTCTCTGTCACAATCACAGCCGTTGCAGGTGGTTCCACACCAGTTACGATTGGCACTGGCACAATTGTGAATGATGATGGTGTTGCTCCTAGCCCCGTTGCGGCGATTCGGAGTGCTGTGATTTCTGGGACAGCAGGGAATGACACGCTCTTGGGAACCGCAGGTAACGATACCTTGAATGGAGTCGATCCCCTCAATGGTGCAGGGACTGGTGAAGTCGATAGATTAACTGGTGGTGAAGGTAGCGATCGCTTCGTGTTGGGAGATTCCAATAACACGTATTACCTGGGCAATGGGATATCTGATTACGCTCTCATCACTGACTTTGGTGCGGGCGATCTAATTCAAAGCCGAACAGGTAATGCATTATCCATTGGAGGAGTTTTGCCTTCAGGTATTTTCGGCACAGCGCTATATCTTAATACCGATCTCGTCGCAGTGGTGCAGGGAGTAGTTCCAACTTCCGCCTCTTTTGTATCAGTTTAGGTTCAATTCGCATAGCAGGGGTAATCTATATGATGGGTTCCCCTGACAACCTTTGCGCAATTCGATCGCATTGCCATCTGTTCTTTTAAGCTGTAATGAAAGAAGGCGATCGCTAGCGGTCATTGCATCTCGGTCTTGAAAATTACAGAAAGATGCAAATTTTAGATCGCTTTGTCGTGCTAGATTAATTATTCATGAGGCTTGGCTACTAGGGTTCGTCAAGATTCTAGAACGTTCTCACTAAAGTGGTTAAAGTGAAAAACTGCCAGCCCAAAACTTGAGGAGTATAGAAAATGGCAATTTTTACTGGAACCGTAGCTAACGACAGTTATCTAGCAACAACAGAAGGCGATAACGCCAGAGGTTTAGCAGGAAACGATACCCTGACTGGTAACAGTGGCAGCGATACACTGAATGGCAACTCTGATAATGACCTTTTGTTCGCTGACAGCCTCATCCAAACCGCAGGCGGGAACGATAGCCTCTTCGGTGGGCAAGGTAACGATACGCTAGTTGGTGCGCGCTTTGGCTTTAGTGCTGATAGTCTGGGTGGGAACAGAGATGCAGACCTGCTAATTGCCTCTACCAATGGTGGTAATACCTTGTTCGGTGGCCAAGGCGATGATACGATCTACGGCAGTCTCTCCAATGGGAACACCATGAATGGTGACCTGGGCGACGATGTGCTGGTTGCAGGTCGCGGTAACGACCGCATGTTAGGAGCAGATGGTAACGATACGCTAATTGGCGGTGCTAGCAATAACGACATGTTTGGTGAAGCTGGTAACGACGAGTTCCAATTCTTCACTGCCATACCTGGCGATCTCACAGCATTCACAGGAGCAGAACAGGTACTCAGAAGTAGAGGTGGCTTTGGCGGCTCCGACACGATTTTTGACTTTGCCACAGGTGACAAAATATCCATTTCTCAGTTAGATCGCAATGCAACTGTGAGTGTCACTACAAACTCAGCGGGTGCGGCGGTGATTGCGATCGCCGGAACTGCCAGTGACGGACAGCCTGCCAATCAAACAATTACGGTCGTAGGCGTAAGTAGAGATGCATTATTGGCTCCCGGTGCACAGTTGCTTGCGATTAATGGAAGATTCCTCACCACCAACGATACGGTTAATTCCGATGGCACCTCTACCTTCACAGTCGGGAATAGACAGCCTGGTGATGATATCAAGGGCAAAAGCCTGGTGGGAAGCGAAGTCGCAGATTCTTTCGCGCCTGAATCTGGTGTGGCAACCACAGCCAATGGGATTAAATTGCAATCAACTGTAAACGATGACACGCTGGCTGGTAATGGTGGCAATGACTTCATGGATGGTGGCGCTGGTAATGACAAAGTTATTGGTGGTGACGGTGACGATACCTTGATCGCTGGTAGCGGTTCAGATACCCTCACCGGCGGTCAAGGATTCGATCGCTACAGGTTTACCAACTTCACGCCTGGTGAGATTGATGTAATTACCGATTTCTTTGGCACTCTTCCCATTGGCGATCGCATTGAGATTAGTGCTAAGGCCTTTGGCGGTTCGCTAGTTGCAAACACCAACGGCAACATCAATACTAGTAATGGGTTCTTTGTACCGTTTGCTAATGGTGTGCCTGTCATTTCCACTGCTCCCATTGGAACTTCGGAAGTATACTATGATCAAGTTGGCGGTGGCCTTTACTTTGATCGCGATGGCGCTGGCACAGGTACCGGATTCGAGCAGTTTGCCCAGTTCTTGCCCGTTCCTGGTTTCGATCCCGCACCTAATCTATTTGACTACATCATCATCGTTGATTAGCAAATGCTAATCCCTCCAGCAGGATTAAAGTAGGATTACAGGTGCAGATTGCTTCAGTAGTCCGTTGTAGATTGCACCTGTTTTCTCTAACATGGCCGTGGTGGCGAAGTTTTGCCTATATCTAACATAGCCACGATCACCAAATTGTTTCGCTAATTCTCCATTCTCAATCAAACACTGCAATCTATCTGCCAATCCATCTACATCTTTGGCAGCTACAGTAAAGCCAGTTTCCCCATCAATTACCTGTTCAGTGATACCGCCAACTTTTGTACCGATGATAGCTTTGCTCTGAGCCATTGCTTCTACACAGGCGAGACTGCAAGCTTCCTGTAAAGATGGCAGCACGAATATATGGAATAGTTCGATTAATTCTGGAAGTATCTCGATATAACCCGTAAACACAACCTGCTCTGCTATTCCTAAGGTTTCTGTTAGCTGTTTTAGTGTGCGATCGAGTTCGCCACTACCAGCAATTACCAGACGTAATCGAGAATTCTGTATGGACAATTTGGCGAAAGCCTGAATGAGATATTGCAATCCCTTTGCTTCAGTTAAGCGAGCGGCGGTGCCAATAATTATTTGTTCCTGTGGATGTAATTGGAATCGATCGGCTATCTGCTGGCAGCGATCGTATCCTAACTTCGGCTCATCAACGCCGTTGTAGATTAAATTGATTTTGGCATGGACAATTCCCATTCGCATTAAGATATCTTTCTCTGCTTGGCAAACCGCGATCGCTGCATCTGCCCACCAATTCGAAAACCAGGCAGCAAGGCGATAGCTGATCGCACTTCCTACACCGTGATAACCATGCACCGTAAACACAATTGGCGATCGCGGAGAAAATAATTTTGCTAAAGGGATCAGTTCATGCGCGGCATGGACGTGGATTAAATCTATGGGACGGGCTGCCGCGATCGCTCTTATCCCAGCCCGAAACTCGACTATCCCCTTCCAAAGATTCTGTTCCAATCGCAAAAAGTGATAGATATTAATATTTTGAGATTTAAACCTATCCAAACTTTTACCGCAGGGCGCAAGCAAAGAGACTTGATAGTCTTTTTTAAAGTATTCGATCAGGCTAAGAGCTTGTTTTTCAGTACCGCCCTGTTCTAAGTAAGGCAGGATGTAGAGTATATGTTTCTTCACTAATGGCTAAATAATTAAAATTAAGATTTTGGGGCTGAATTCACCGTCCTATCCTACCAGTGATACAAATATAACCTTACTTTCCGCATTATCTTTTTGTTCTTGCATAAGCATAAACACGCATCCCAGCGCTCTAAACGGCTCAACTACAGGCAAACAATTTCGGTGGTGTCCCAGATCTGTAGATCAAGTTTTCGAAAAAATTATGCTGCCTTCCCAGCTTTAAACCTGACTGCCGAGCAGATATTTGCAGTGGCAAGTAAATTATTTGGAATTACAGATGCGATCGCGTCTGACTTGCGACCAGTTGTTGCTGTAGTTGCTGGGTGGATATTGCAGGTTCCAGACAGGTAAATCCCTGACAGACAATCGCGATGCGATCTGAGCGTAGTTCTGGATCGATTTTAAATAGAACAAATGGATGATACTGAGTCTTTAGTTGTTGATATTGCGTCCTGGTTGTGCGCACCAACGTATGGTTCCCTAGCCACACAGCCGCATTAATCAGACTGGGACAGGCTACCGGACTATTTCTAATTACTTGACCGAAGCTATGCAGTGCGATCTCCGCTTTAGTGAGATACTCCAACCGATCCGTCAGTAAGCCCAGCCTGACCAGATTGGCGATCGCCACACCATTTGCGGACGGAAGCGCATTATCTTGATAGCTTTTTTCTCTGATTAACAGATGATTGCTCTGATTGATTGCGGTATTGAAGTAACCACCAGCTTCATCGCCAAAGGCGCGATCGAACTCTGCTTGGATCTCTACAGCATTACTAAGATAGGAGTTGGCTAGATTTATATTGGTATCGTAGTCCAGACAGGCTTGTTGTAGATCGATTAACGCTTTAATCAAGAGGGCATAGTCTTCAGATTGGGCGGCTACCGCAGGACTGCCATCGTAACTGACACGGTAAAGACATCTCCCCTCACCTCTATTCTCAACCCATTGATGCTGCAAAATAAAGTCTGCCGCTGCGATCGCCATTTGTCGATAGGCTTCCACTCCAAATACTTGATATGCCCTAGCTAAACCTGAAATCATGAGCGCATTCCAGGCCACAATCATTTTTGTATCCGTAACTGGTGGCACTCGCCCCGGCCAATTAATCGCTTTGACCTGTTCGGAACTGCGGGCGGGGGGGAAAGCATCGGTTGGTAACGAATATTCGCCATAGCGTTTGCGAAAGAGCTTTTGCAAACAGGCCTCAGTCATAGCGGATAGACTACCGCGTTGGTGACGCTTGAGCACATTTTGCCCCTCAAAATTACCATTTGGCGTTACCGTAAATTCCTGCACTAACTTAGATAGCTCTGCTTCCGTAAACAGTTTCTTAAGCTCGTTGTAACTCCATACCCAAAATTTACCTTCCTTGCCTTCACTATCAGCATCTTGGGAGGCGTAAAAATAGCCTTCTACGGTTAGCATTTCCCGTTGTAGCCAGATTGCCGTCTGCGCGATCGCCCTTTCTAAAGCAGCTTCTTGCATACCAGACGACCACAGATTCGCCAGATACTCCATAATCTGGCCGTTATCGTAAAGCATCTTTTCAAAGTGCGGCACGGTCCAGGTCGGATCGACGGTGTAGCGATGCCATCCGCCCGCCACATGATCATAAATCCCCCCCAAACCTAAATCTATACCCCTCTGCTCGGCTCGCAGGCGTAGATCTGTCTGAAACTGATGGCAACGCAGTACCAAATCCGCGTAGGGAATCATGGGAAAGCAGGTGCCAGTGCCGCGATTAATTAATATCTGCGCGCACTTAGCAACGCCCGCCATCAGGGTTTGTGGCTCTATGGTGGCTGGCGCAATTTGTGTTACCAGGTTCAGATTATTAACTATTTGTTGCTTGTAATCTTGCAGTTCCCGTTGGTTGCCTTGGTAAATCTGGTGGATCGACTGCAACACTTTTAAAAAGCCCGGTCTACCGTAACGAGGTTCGATCGGGAAATAGGTGCCGCCGTAAAATGGAACTAAATCAACTGGTGTCAGGAACAGATTAAGCGGCCAGCCACCACTCTCACCCATAATCTGCACCGCTTGCATATAAATGCTATCTAGATCGGGTCTTTCCTCGCGATCTACTTTGATTGCAATGAAATGCGCATTCATATAGTCGGCAATCATCGGATCGCAAAATGCCTCACCTTCCATTACCGTGCACCAATGACAGCTAGAGTAGCCAATCGACAAAAAGATTGGTTTATCCTGCGATCGCGCTGTCTCGATCGCTAAATCACACCACGGCCACCAGTCAATGGGATTTTCCGCATGTTTTTGCAAGTAGAGGCTTTGAGACTTGGCAAGATGGTTGGGCATGATGATTTAGCGAATATGAAGAACGGAATAATGTATAAACTGACGTGCCGCAGATGTTGTGGAATTTCTGCTCTTCAAGCACTACTATTAGCTCATCATACTTAACTCATAATGTAGTGCCAAGACCTCATCTGTATGCAATACAGCCATTGCATACTCACAACCCCGTAAATCTGCAAACTCAACTAAGTAGCGAGGTACGTTCCCTTCATAAACTTCCACAATAGTTCCCACCTGTCCAATTGGTAAATTTTGGATGGACTGGTAATCTGGTTCAACAAGGGTTAACCGATCCGCAGGAATCGGATTTAGGTTTGCGATCGTATCCAGAAGGTTTAGTGTTGCCATTTGTCCTATTTAATAAATGCGGAAACTAAACGTGGATGGGGATAATCCGTAGTGACTTCCCAAAGCGTACGAAGAATAACTTGATTGCGATCGGGCACTGACCAATCGACCTTAAACAACTGACCAAAATCTGTACTTGATTGCTGGATAACTTCTCCTTCAATCGCCGCTCTTGCTATCAATTCTCGCAAATTCTCAGCGTTTTTAGAAGTGATTCCTAATGCAGAGTCAAATACCCTGGCTTTGTGTTTTCCGGAAGGATGTTCAGGATTAAGGCAGTAACCTCTCAGCTTCTCCATTGAAATAACAGCATGATTACCATTTGGCAACTTCATGATGCTGACCTTTACCAATAGTCTCCTAATTGTACACAAATAGAGGGCTGAGGAGCAGGCACTAGTTCCATAGCGTGGGATAAAACCGTGAAATGTCCTCATAGCAAGCATTATACCGAATTACCCCTAATGGCTATCATCCTTGCATATCAAGTGTTTAGAGCTATCCCCCCATACGGCGGAACCAGTGCCAATTCTTGAGGAAGTCAAAACATTATCAGTGCACTGGGATAGCCTACGGACTCGTATCCTGCCAAGCTTGGGGTTGCTGAAAAGTATAGATATCTGTAATTAACTGTGCCCATCCATCTGCTAGGGATTCTAGGATGAGTTCCCCTTTCTCCTTCGTGGCTGTAGTCGGATCGCCCAGCACGCCACTGCGAGTTAAATCCCTCGTTACCCAGGCAAAGGGATTAGCTCCTTCCATACTCAATAAGCTATTTGTCGGTAAGCCTTGCGGATATTCCGCGATCGCCTTATCCATCTGCACATAGTCGCCCAAGAGTGCCAGCATTAAGCTGGTCTCGGCATCGCCAGCATGGATGCCAAATTCCCATTCTTTGGCGGTAACTAGATCCTTGGTGATATGGGGTATGCGCCAGGTAAATAAAGGAAAAACCATAAAGTCGGGATACTTTTGGTGAATATCCCGCGCGGCAATTTCCAGTACTTGAGGTTGTCCGCCATGGGAATTCATCAGCGCTAATTTACGAAACCCAGCTCTGTAAACACTTTCCGCTAGCTCCTGTAGAACTGCAATTAGTGTCTGGGCGCTGAGAGCGATCGTACCAGGGAAAGAATAGTGCTCATTTGATTTGCCATAGTACAGTAACGGCAGGCTGTAGGCAGGTATGCTACGATCCAGCCTCTGCAATGCTTTACCTAAAACTCCATTACTAATAGCTGCGTCTACCACCAGGGGTAAATGCGGGCCATGTTGCTCGATCGCCCCCATGGGCTGAATTAAAACCACATTTGCCTTATCAGGCATATCAGCAATATCATTCCAGGTCAAATAAGGAAAGAACCGCTCCGGTGGCATAAAGCGATCGATCATGGCTGTTTTTGTTTGAGGCGGTAACCCAAGCCATAGACCGTCTCAATTAGATCCTCTGGTGCACCTGCTAGTTTGAGCTTATTCCGTAGGCTTTTAATATGCATTTTTACTGTTTCCTCCCGTGGCGGCTCTTCAAAAGACCATAGCTGCTCGATAATTGCACTACGACTGAACATACGGTTGCTGTTGCGGAGAAACAGCGCTAGTAAACTGTACTCTTTGGGCGTGAGGTTGATCGGCTTATTGTTGTAGACGACTTCGCAGGTATTGGGGTTCAGTTGCAAATCACCCCATTGCAATATGGGCGGCAAAGTGGCCCCTCCCCGTCTCATTAAAGCTCTAATGCGGGCTTCTAATTCCTTTAATTTAAAGGGTTTAACTAGATAATCATCCGCTCCAGCATCCAATCCTAAGATCTTGTCATCTAGGGTTCCCTTAGCGGTAAGCATGAGTATAGGCATGTGATAGCCATAGGCGCGAATTTTTTGACAAAAACCGATACCATCCAGCTTTGGTAGCATCACATCTAACAAAATCAAGTCATAGGTAAACGCTTCGACAAATTCCCAAGCCAACTGTCCATCGCTAGCGATGTCTACTACATATTGTTGGTGACCAAGAGCCTCCTTTAAGGACTCGGAAATATGTTCGTCATCCTCGGCAATTAGAATCCTCATAATGGTTTACGGAAGGGATATTTGACCTTGATTGATTTGTTCGCTGCCTGTCAAAAGCTAGATTGAGCTAGTTTAGTCCAAATTGTCATGCCGCTTCCCACCCACAAATCCGCATATTTGCGATCGCTACAAGAATTTCTAATCTTTAGCAATTCAGCCAATCATTATACGCATAGTGACATACCCAGATCATATTGTATGCCTTCATATTCCTTTACAATCAGCCACGATTGCAAACTTAACCCAGATGGGTAACCTCGTCACTAGTACAGGATCTGCTTGTGGAAAGATAAGTATATGAATCAGCCAGTAAGGACAACATTTCAAATTGAGCGCGGTATTGGTCAATATAATCCCAGCGACTATTTTGCCATATTGGGGCTGCCTGTTACTGCTGATGCCTTGCAAATTCGCAAGCGTTACTTGAGCATTGCCAGAACCTTACATCCAGATGTTTACGGACGTGCACCGGCAGAAAAGCATAAAGCCTGCGAATATCTAGCTAAACTAGTCAGTCCTGCCTATAACATACTGATGCAGGACAGAGAACGGGTGGAATACTCGGCCTTGCTGAAACTGATTGCGAAACGCCTGATGAAGCGCGAGTTAAAAATGGCTCCAAAATCAGATATTGCCAAAAAGCTGCTTTACTCCCCTAGCGAACCACATTATATCAGGTCTGTCGAAGCGATCGCAAAGCTCCAGTATGAGTCATTAGAAAAGATTTTGGAGTATACAGCTCAGCTTAGTGAGTTGAACTTAATCTATATCCTGTACCAGGAGGGATATCATCCTTCGCTAATTGAGCCCCCGCAGGCGATCGCCAAACCATCTTTTAACAGGGTGCAAAATTATCTAAACCTGGCTGAAGACTATATTAGTAAGAAACAATGGACAATGGCTTTAGGCGAACTGCGCGCGGCTTTACCACTCGATCAGACCAATAGTAAATGTCATGCTTTATTGGGCTTAGTTTATCTAAATCAAAACCTTGGGGGTATGGCCAAAGTTAGCTTTCAGCAGGCACTGAAGATTAATCCCAAGGAACCCTTAGCCTTAGCGCATATTGCTAAGTGTACTAGCACGACAAGCAACGTCAAGGATAAGCAGAAAAAAGGCAGTGGTTTCTTTGGCTGGTTGGGTGGTTCTTAGGTACATTTAACACAATCAACCCGTTGCAGTTTGACGGTAAGATGACTGTGATAAATAGTTGAGAAGTAAATGGTGCATCAGCTACCTACAGGAGCTAAAGACCTGCTGCCACTAGACGTGGTACAGAAGCGATGGATTGAAAGCCGCGTTCAAAGTGTATTCCAAGCCTGGGGATATCAGCGCATCATTACACCCACCTTAGAGCGCCTGGAGACCCTGGTAGCTGGTGGTGCTGTGCAGCCGGATGCTGTAATTCAGTTGTTGGGTAATGGCTCTGATGTTTTAGGATTGCGCCCCGAGTTAACCGCCTCTATTGCCCGTGCCTACGCAGCGCGTCTTGGGTTAGATCCGACTAGCTGCCCTCAACGTCTGTATTACAATGCCAATGTGTTTCGCCAGATCCCTGCGGGTGGCTTTCCTGGTCAGCAGGAGTATTACCAGGCTGGAGTTGAGCTATTAGGCGCTTCTGGGTTGATGGCGGATGGAGAAATTTTACTATTGTTGGCGGATTGCCTGCAGCAGATTGAGTTGCCGGACTGGAAAGTTGTTGTGGGTAATGCTGGCCTCACCAGCGAGTTGATCGATACTTTCCCGGTGCAGTACCGCGATCGCATTCGTCACTGCATTGCGCACCTGGATCGCATTGCCTTAGAAACTATGCCTATTCCCGAAACAGCGCGATCGCAAGCTTTAGAACTATTGGATTTGCGTGGCAATGCTGAGGATGTTTTAGCGCGCTTATCTTCGTTGGACTGGGTTACAGACAAAACAGCAGAAATTAATTACCTCAAATCCTTGGTGGAGCTATGGCAGACCCAAATGCCACCTGAATCGCTCGTTATCGATCTGAGCTTGATTCAAACCTTCGATTACTATACGGGCATTGTGTTTGAGGTAGTAAGCGATCGCCGTGTCGTGGCTCAGGGTGGGCGCTACGATCGCTTGCTGGGTATTTACCATCCCAAGGGAGTTTCCTTTCCTAGCATTGGCTTTTGCCTGAACTTAGAAGACCTTCAGAAAGTGCTATTAAAAACCCTACCGACGCACGGACAGGCAAGTAGCTGCTTAGTAGTACCGATCGCACCCGATCTAGCAAAATCAGCCTTTAACCACGCCGCCAGCCTGCGCCAACAATTACCTAAGCAAGCGATAGAAGTGGAATTAGACTTCCGATCGCAGGCAGAAGTACGCGATCGCGCGCGATCGCGGGGCATCAAGCAAATTGCTTGGGTTATGCAAGATCGAGATGTGGAATTAGAATCAATTGATTAAGGATTATAGCTACGCAAAAATTAGCTGATCGCGATGTACGTGGGCAATTCGCCAGGGTTTACTGTCGCTAAACTGATGCAGCATGAATAATACATATTCCGGCTTGAGGTTATTGCCATCGGCCATACAGCTACCCACATAACGGATCGCGATCGGATCGAGACTAATTAGCTCTAACTCTGACAGGCGATCGCGCAGTTCCAACATCTGTAAATTACCGGATTTTGTCGTTTTGGGCATGAGAATAGAATTTGCGGCTTTGACAAGCGCGATCGCCCGATCCAGGTCATGCTCTCCAGGTTCTTGCATCTCTAGCGTCAGAGTATAAGCAGCCTGCTGGAGCATGACTGCTGCCGATGCATGGCTAAGTTCGACTTCTTGCGTACTATAAATGGGAATTTCCGCAGGTAGCTGCAACCTTAAGCGAGCTTGAAATTCTGCTATAGGCACTGAGGTAACTAGCTCAAAGTCAGCGACTTCACCACTGCTAGAGCATCCCAATGACAGCGCATTGGCCGCAGAGATGCGGGGCATCGGATGAAATCCACTCGTAAAAGCCATGGGAATACTAGCCCGTCGAGCTGCGCGTTCGAATAGACGCATTAGATCGAGGTGAGAAATTAAGGCCATACTGCCGAGTTTGCCAAACGTAATCCGTAATCTCTGCACGCTTTCGGGATTAGCAGTGTTGATATTGCCAATAAATTCGGGGATTGGCAGTGGTGGCACGATGATGTTATGCCCAAACTCAGGGCCGCAAATACCACACTGAGAGCAGCCGTGAAACGAGCAATCGGGTACGGTTTGCTCGGCGATCGCCCGATGCCAGTCATCAATCAGCCATTGCTTATCAATACCCGTATTGATATGGTCCCAGGGCAGAGATTGCTCGATCTGTGGCGATGGTATTTGCCATTGCAGGTGGGCAGACGCGATCGCCGATGCCCATGCCTGAAACGCCCGATCTGCGCTTTCAAACCAGGCATCCATGCCCGCTCCTAGTTCCCACGCCCGTCTAATCACCTGCCCTAAGCGGCGATCGCCCCGACCGATAAAATCTTCCATGGCCGAGATGCGCACGTCGGTAAAGTTGGCCTTGAGCCCTTTGATGCGGCGAAACTCGGCTTTTAATAGTTTCTGCTTGCGATTAAAGTCTTCATTAGAAACGCTATGCCATTGGAAAGGAGTGTGTGGCTTCGGTGTGAAATTAGAAATCGTGACGTTGACGCTCAGGCGTTTGCGCCCCTGGATATAGCATTCCTGCTGTAACCAGGCGATCATGCGGGCAATACCCGTGACATCCTCATCGGTTTCTGTGGGTAAGCCAATCATAAAATAGAGCTTGACGCGATCCCAGCCCTGTTCGTAGGCGGTTTTAACGCCCCGTAATAGCTCCTCATCCGTTAGCCCTTTATTCACCACATCGCGTAAGCGCTGCGTCCCCGCTTCTGGCGCAAAGGTTAACCCCTGTTGCCTGCCATCACCCTTCAAAATATTGGCAATATTTTTGTCGAAGCGATCGACTCTCTGGCTGGGCAGCGATAAAGAGACGAGATCGTCCTTGAGGCGATTTTTGATCTCAATGCCAACAGCCGGCAAAGCTAAATAATCGGAGCAAGACAGGGAAAGCAAAGAAAATTCGTTATAGCCAGTTTCGCGCACTGCCTTTTCAATGGTATTCACCACATCTTCGGGCTTCACATCGCGGGCGGGACGGGTCAGCATCCCAGGCTGACAAAAACGGCAACCGCGCGTACAGCCGCGCCGAATCTCAATGGTGAGGCGATCATGTACGGTCTCGACCAATGGCACCAGCCCAATACTATACTCTGGCATCGGTGCTGACACGCGGCGGAGAATGTGTGGTGGCACATCATCGCGATTGCGAACCACAGAGCCATCCACTGGATTCATGTCGTAGAACTGCGGCACGTATACACCCGGCACAAGTGCCAGCGCCAGTAGCGTTTCCTGCCGAGATTTGCCAGCTAGCTTAGAGGCCTTTACGGATTCCCCAATTTCGGGTAATAGTTCCTCACCGTCACCCAAAGCCACAAAGTCAAAGAAGTCAGAAAATGGTTCAGGATTCGATGTGGCAGTTTGACCACCAGCAAAGATGAGGGGATATGGGTTTTGGTTGGGGGCGATCGCAGATCTTTCTTGCCAGGTGAGGGGAAGGCCTGCTAAATCGAGCATCTCCAGGATATTAGTCGCACCTAATTCATAGCCGAGACTAAAGCCGAGAATATCAAATTCCTGTAGCGATCGCTTTGACTCGACTGCAAATAAAGGAGTTTGGGTGCTGCGTAATTTGGTGGCCAGATCGGGTGCGGGTAGATAGGTGCGATCGCACAATTGTCCGACTTGGGCGTTGAGAATACTATAGAGAATGATATGACCGAGATTAGAAGCGCCGACTTCGTAGACTTCAGGGTAGGTCAAGCACCAGCGCACCATTACCTCACTATCAATTTCACCGTCGATTTGGCTGCGATCGCCTTGCCATGGCTTGTGTACTGCCCCCAGTTCGTTACCTAAATAACGCGCAGGCTTGAGGATATCTGGAGTAATTAGTTGGCTTACTGGTACAGACATAAATTCATCTTCAGGAGAATACAGACGCTTTGCTCTAGCATAGGCGATGTCATACTAATTCTTTTTTAGCGCAACTGGTTGAACTCTTCCTCAGTAACACCCAACTGCTTCAGAATTTCCTGGAACAACCAACTACCGATCTCTGCGTTGCCGTGAATCGGAATTGTTGTCGCTCTTCCGTCAGGATGTCTCCATCGGGCATGACTGCCTTTCTGTCGCGCCTTCTCAAACCCCAGTTTTTTTGCCACCTGTTCGATCTCTTTTGCTTTAGCGGGCATGGGTCACAGCCAACTCAACATCTTTTGGTAGTTCTTGGCCTGCCTTTTGATGCTCCTCCCGAATCATTGCAAATACTTGAATAAGTTCGGCTTGTGCCTCCTCTATAGTCTGTCCCCATGCGTGACAGCCAGGAATAGCTGGAACATAGGCAACAAAAGTTCCATTATCATCAGGGAGCAGCACAACCGTATAACTTTGTAGGGATTGCATAGCGAATGAGGAGAACAGCAGTAGCACAAAACTAGCATACTTCTACATGTGAAGCAGGCTAGCTATCCAAATATTATGTTTTGGTTTTCTCAACGAATGTAACTGCACAGGTATGCGTGCCTTCGCCCATACCTTGGTGATAGAACGTGAGCTTGTAATTGGGAAATTTCTGTGACTTTTCCACCAGATCGGTAGCTACCCACAGTGCGTCGTGCATCGTATCAGGTAAGTGAAATAACCCTTGCTTGATATTTTGGGCAGACGCCTCGGCGATCGCCTCGGTTAATTTTGCGATCGCTTGGGTAACAGCTTCTTTATCCACCTTTACCTTGCGCTTGCCAGTTGAGGCAGGCGGGGTTTGTCCGTCATTGGCAACAGTATTTGTATCGTTGTTGGGATTGCTCACGATCTACAAGACCTAATCTTTTTTCGCTATTGTGCCACAGTGTTGGAACTTCGTGGGCTGGAACTATCTTGGAACTATGGATGCGATCGCCCAGTCTACATGCCAGAACGCGATCTAAAATAAGAGCTTACATTTTAGGAGAAGTAAATGCGATTTCCCCTGTATCATGCGATTTCCCTGCTCTGTGCGAGTGCGGTAGCGCTATCACCTAACCAAACACTAGCTGCTGAAGCAACCAAAAATGTTTATCCGCCCGAAGTGGTGAAAACTTTTATGAAAGGTTGCCAGTTTAAGCAACCAAAAGCATTCTGCTCCTGCACCATGAAATCAATCCAGACAAAATATACCTTTGCGGAGTTCAAAAAAGTCGACAACGAAATCAGAGAAACCCACAAGGTTCCGAATGAGCTACAGTCAATTTTTAGCTCTTGTAATAAAAACTGAACAGCATACCAAGTTCTTAATACCGACGGTAACGGTAGCGGGCTTCGTTGCTATTGGCAATATCGTTACGAATTTGCCCTAGCGACCATCCATTTCTGTACTGGTCGATATAGTGCTGTATACCATCGCCATCAGCATTGCGCCCTAGCTGTTGCCGATAGATTTCATTAATGCTGCGACGCAGTTCCGATTCGTTATTGGTACGGTTGTTGTAATAAAGATTGTTGTTGTAGCCGTTATTGCTGTTATACAAGCGATTGTTGCGCTGCCACTCTTCGTAATAGCCACCATCGTTGTTATTGATGTGATTTTCGCGCCGCCACTCTTCGTAGTAGCCGCCATCAGTATGGGACGGATTATTGCGATTTCGATTGTTATAATCGTAACGATTTCTGTTGGAATAGTCGTAACGATTGTTGTTGATATCGCGCTCGTTCTGACAACGCATCTGGCGACCTTCCCACCAGCATCGGGTCTGAGCTTCAACAGGTTGGGACATGCCCAAGCTCAGGACAGATGTGAGGGTAGCAGCAACAGTGGCGATCCCTAGGGCTAAAGACTTTTTCATCTTTTGGCCTCCTACTTTTAATTATTTCTATATCTAGAATAACAAAAAGCAAATTGGTAACACCTCACCTAAAAAGGGCAGGTTTACCCCAAGTGATTACGAGCAGCACGATGTGTAAAAGTCCTCACTTTAAATCTCTCTCCTGAGAAAGAGGGACTTTGATGCTGACTGTTAAGTACCCTTGGCAACAGTTTTAGTGGTGCGGCTAGTTGTTTTTTCGGTTGTAGTTGTGGCCTTACCAGTTTTAGCAGAAGACTTAGTTTTGGTTTTAGTTTTGGTTGCAGTTTCACTGGCTGACTTGGCCTTGGTTCCAGTTTTAGTAGTCTTAGCCTTGGCACTCGTTTTAGCTGGCTGTTTGGTTGCCAGTAAGGCGATCGCCTGTTCCATTGTTACTTCTTCAGGCACACTATCTTTGGGCAGCGAAACATTGACCTTGCCGTGCTTGATATAGGGGCCATACTTACCCTTATAAATTTCCACTGGCTGGTCGTCTGCAGGATGCGCACCAATGGTAAGCAGTACTTTCGCCCCTGCTCTAGTGACTTTGGGTTGAGATAGCAGTTCTAACGCCCGCTCTAAGGTAATGTCATAGGGATTATCGTCGCCCTTGAGCGATCGGTAATCTTTACCGTCTTTGCCCTGGTCATGCACGACATAGGGGCCAAACCGTCCCAGATTCGCTTGGACTTTTTTGCCGCTCACAGGATGCATACCTAATGTGCGCGGCATCTTCAGTAACTCGACTGCGACATCCAAAGTAAGCTGCTCTGGCTGCATACCTTTTGGCAAGGATGCACGCTTCGGTTTGGGAACCTCTTCGGTGGCCTCACCGAGCTGTACATATGGGCCATACTGTCCCACCAATAAAAAGATAGGCTCACCGGTTTCGGGGTGCGTACCAACTTGATCTGGCCCTTCTAATTTCTGCTTGAGGATCGTCTCTATTTTCTCTGGGACTAAATCGGATGGCATTAGATCGATGGGAATAGATGCCTTGACAGTATTATCTCCACTACCAACCTGTACGTATGCGCCATATTGTCCCAACTTGATCTTGAATTTCTCCAATCCTTCTAGAACAACAGTACGAGCTGCCTCAGGTTCGATCTCACTTTCTCGATTTTTTACCTGTAATTCCAGGCCATCTTTGCCACGGTAAAACTCCCGCAGATATGGTAACCAATTGGCACTCCCGGTAGAAATATCATCTAAGGTTTGCTCCATTTTGGATGTGAAACCCGTATCGACTAAATTGGGAAAGTGCTCTTCTAATAAAGCTGTAACCGCAAAAGCCGTGAATGTGGGAATCAGGGCATTATTTGTCAGTTGCACGTACCCGCGATCGCAGATCGTACCAATAATGCTGGCGTAGGTACTGGGACGACCAATTCCCTCGCTTTCTAAGGTTTTTACCAACGATGCTTCGGTGTAACGTGCTGGCGGTTGCGTGTCGTGCCCATTGGGGGTGAGTTGCCGACACTCGGGGCGATCGCCTACTTTCAGCGCTGGCAAAATTACCTCTTGTCCCTCGATCGCGGCGTCGGGATCGTCAGAACCCTCCACATAGGCACGGAAAAAGCCAGGGAAATCAATGCGCTTACCCGAGGCACGGAATAAAGCATCTTCTACCTGTAGTTGCACGGCGATCGTGGTTTGGCGCGCATCTGCCATTTGCGATGCCACAGTCCGCTTCCAAATCAGATCGTATAGCTGGAGCTCTCGACCGCTCAATCCTGTTTGCTGGGGTGTGCGAAAAGTTTCGCCAGCCGGACGAATTGCTTCATGTGCCTCCTGCGCACCTTTGGATTTATTGGCATACTGGCGCGGCTGGGGACTGAGGTAGTTAGCCCCATACATGGTCTCGACACAATTGCGTGCCGCTGTAATCGCCTGCTGCGATAAACTCACCGAATCAGTACGCATGTAGGTGATATACCCTTGTTCGTATAGAGCCTGAGCTGTGCGCATCGTGTCACGGGCGGAGAGACGCAGCTTGCGGTTAGACTCCTGTTGCAAGGTAGAGGTGGTAAATGGTGGCGATGGTTTGCGATTGTTGGGACGCTCTTCAATATTGCTGACCGTCCACACCTTACCAGTGAGACGATTTTGCAGGGCGATCGCGCTTTCCTCGTCGAGCAAATGGACGTTGCGATTAGCTGCAATCCGGCCCGTTGATTCATCAAAATCCTTACCTGTGGCAATATTTCTGCCGCCAACCGAGACAAGTTGGGCTGGAAATTCCTGCTTGGGGGCAAATAATGCTGCTTTGAGATCCCAGTAACTACCTGACTTGAATGCCCGTCGTTCGCGCTCGCGTCTCACAATCAGACGTACGGCCACAGACTGGACGCGGCCAGCCGAAAGACCCCAGGAAATCTTTTTCCACAACAATGGCGATAGGGTATATCCCACCAGACGATCTAGAATGCGGCGCGTTTCCTGGGCATGTACGAGGCGATCGTCGATGTTGCGACAATTTTGTAAAGCATGGCGAATAGCCTCAGAGGTAATTTCATGGAACACCATGCGCTTGGTTGGCACCTTAGGCTGCAACAATTGCAGCAGATGCCAAGAAATGCTTTCACCTTCGCGGTCTTCGTCAGTTGCCAGAATTAACTCAGTGGCATCTTTTAGGGCTGCTTTCAGTTCGCGTACGATCTTCTTCTTATCTTCGGGCACAATATAAAGTGGCTCGAAGTCCGCTTCGACATTGACGCCTAACTTAGCCCACTCCTCAGACTTAACCGATGCAGGAATGTCACTGGCGGATTGCGGTAGATCCCGCACATGCCCCATCGAAGCTTCTACCCTATATCCAGGTGGCAGAAAGCCTCTAATGGTGCGCGCTTTAGTTGGGGACTCGACAATGACAAGTGTGGACATAGTTAGTTGTGCATAAACTGAATCGTAAAACTAATGGGTTAGTTTAAAACCCTTCTTAACCTTATATACACTGTTTACCCAAAAATGAATTAATTTTTCATGGGCGGCGATCGCACCAAAAGTTTATTGTTATCCGTTCTGAAGACAGTGAAGACTCGTATCAGCAAGAGATTCGGGTTAACCAGTCAGCAAATATTATTCACTAAAAATTATTTGGGTCACCTAATAAACCTCGGCTAGGTTGAGACCCATAGTTTTTCCTTGTCCACAGGTCTAAAACATTACCTTACGTATCTGCCCGATCTTTTAGTGGCATCTCGATCGAGATGACTCAATGCTTCAGCAAAATCACGTACTCCTTGAAATTGCCGATAGACGGAGGCAAATCGTACATAAGCAACCTCACTAACTTCGCGTAGTTGCTCCAGAACAGCCTCGCCAATTTCCACGCTTTGGACATTGCGATCACTACGCATCTGCAACTGTGCTTCGATCTCATCGATCATGGTCTCTAGCTTTTCCTGTGGAACACCCGTTTTCTCACAGGCACGGATGACGCCACGCAATAGTTTAGAGCGATCGAACGACTCCTGAGTACCATCGCGCTTAAATACCGTAATCGGCACAAATTCAATGCGTTCGTAGGTGGTAAAGCGTCGCATGCACTTCAGGCATTCGCGGCGGCGACGAATGCTATGTCCCTCTTCCGCAGAGCGGGACTCTAGCACGCGACTATCAGTATGTTGGCAAAAAGGACAAAGCATAGAGTGTCCCGAAAATCATAAGGCAGTAGGCTTTCACTTTAGTACATTCTTTCCTTAAAAAAAATAGCCAGTCTTTCAACTGGCTTAACTGATTAATCTTCGTCCAGGGTTATCAGCAATTGCTTAAACAACATCCTAACGGCCTTAGCTGCAACGTTCATTCGTGCAAGCTTGATCGGCTTTCCATTTACCTTAAACTCATCTAGCGCTGTACCCAGTTCTGTAAGGATCGGGTTCTGACCTCTTGCACGTTGAGGTTCAACTCTGGTAAACACCCACAGCCATAGTGACTTTCTGCACAAATCAGATCCTCCAACTACCCCCTTGCTTTGCTTGTCGACTGAGCTAATTTGCCTGGATCGTGACTGCGTTTGGCAAAGATAGCAATCGCTTTCCACGGCTGCTTGGGTTTGTATTGCCTCATATACATTGATATTTCAGCGATCAAGTCCCAATAAAAATCCAACTTCTTCTGAAACTGTACTTCCACAAGATAGATCGGCTTACTCTTATCCCAATCTGGCGGGAAAAAGATGCCATCAAACCGAAATGCTTTCTCTTTTACTTCTACCGAAATAAACTCATATCCCTCTGCATTCTCTATTGGCTGATTGATTAACTCAAACAACAGAGAATGACGAATCACAAATAACTGGTAGAAGATCGTGTCAGTGCGCATTGCCAGAGTTTAGCATATAGCGATCGCGACATCTCTTTAATAGAAGAAGGAAACAGCGATCGCCCTTTTATTCCCATTAGCGATCGCTATACCATTACAAAAGATGAAATAACACCCTGCTTGACTACGTTGTACATTTAGCTAGATTGGCGATCTGGTAACTTATATATAGAACAACTCGGCAGTTTCGCTATGACGACCAATCCTCCTACCCTCACCTATACCCTGGAAGAAGTCCTGACCCGCTTTGAGCAAAAGATGGACAAGCAATTTACCGATGTTAACCAGAAGATGGACAAGCAATTTGCCGATGTTAATCAGAAGATGGACAAGCAATTTGCCGATGTTAGCCAGAAACTAGAAAAAATTGATGCTCGTTTTGACAAGATCGACGAACGGCTAAATAAACTCGAAGTTGGTCAAGCAGAGTTGTCAGGCGAAATTAAAGCCATGGATACAAAGCTTTCGGGTGAAATTAAAACCCTGGATGAAAAGCTTTCGGGTGAAATTAAAACCCTGGATGAGAAAGTTGGTGGCATTGATAAGCGACTCGAAAACCAGGAATTTGTTAATCGCGGCGTATTAGTCGCTTTGATTGTCGCTTTGATTGGTGGAGCAGCAAAACTATTCGGTTCGTTCCCAATAGCTAAAGGCTGACAATACACAAATGCACATAAAAAAAGCGCCAGCTTCCTAGCTCGGATAACTGGCACTTTTAAAAACTTACTTAAAAATTATGCAAAATCTAAAAGTTTGTCTTATCAACTTTTACTGTGCGGATTACTGTGCAGAACCAATGCCTACGTAAGAACCGTAGAAGAAAAGACCAAGCACACAGAGTGCGCTAATCCCGGCAACAGTTGCAACCAACCACAAAGGAATACGTCCACCTTCAGTCATTTAGCTTAACCTCATTAAAACGAATTTGATTTAGTACGAGAAAGCTACGTTTGATTTGACTTTAACTAACTTAGATAAACAGCTAGATTTAGTTAAAGAAGTAGCTTGCGAATAGAAGTACAGTTACGAATATAAGCAACAGACCCAAATAGAGAGAAGTACGATTTAGCTCTACGGGTTGGCTATTCGGATTTCTTTCAGCCATGAATGATATAACCTCAACTTTGTTTGACAGTTCAGCAATAAACTAACGGCTTGTAAACTGCATGGCAGCGATCGCGCCAATGAAAAATACCGTGGGTATGCCCAGAGCATGGATTGCCAGCCAACGCACGGTGAAAACAGGGTACTGAACCGGTTGATTTGGATTAGTAGTAGCCATGGTGATTATTACTATTGATTAAAGTTAGGAATTTCTTTATTGGCATCGTAGCGATCGCGCAGAATCGGAGCTTCTTGGCGAACATTTGTGTAATATTCGTTGGGACGGGGAGTGCCAAAAACGTCATAGGCAAGTCCAGTCGAAACGAATAAGAACCCTGCCAAGAACAAGGCGGGAATCGTAAGACTGTGAATGATCCAATAACGGATACTCGTGACAATATCGGTAAAGGGACGCTCTCCTGTTGTACCTGACATAAAGGTTCTCTCTTACTAGAATATTTAATCTTTACAAATAATAATTTAATATCTTAGCAATTTACTTAACAATTCCATTTCCTCTTGCTGATTTTCTAAAAGAGTATTATTACTCAGTGATGCAATCTTGAGGAACTAATATAAGCAATTAGCCAGTACTAAAGATTGTATCGGGTTTCCGTCCACTATTAAGATCCAAACGTCCTATAGATTTAGGACTTACGCAGCTAAATCTATAAAAAGCCTGTGGCAGGGAGTTTGATGGCAACACCGTTAATATTGCGACGCAACGTTCCGTACGGGAGCAACGCCCCAAACCCCTAAAATTCAGGTTTTCTTTTTTACATTACCTAAGTCCCGAGATTACAAACTATGGAAATTAGGAAGATCGCACCGGACGAATGTGCCGAGTTGTTACGTGGTTTTGACTACGCCTTCTTTGAATGGACAGGGCGTGAGATCGCACCCGACGAAACCAATATTATTAATACCAACGATGTATTAGCTGTTTTTGTAAATGGCAAGTTAGCATCTGCGCTACTGCACTACAAGTTTCAACAGTCGATTAGAGGTGTAGTTAAAGGGATGGGCGGTATTGGCGGTGTGTGGACCTATCCAGAGCACCGTTCTCAGGGGTTTGTGCGTGAGTTAATTAAAGCTGCATTTAACGAAATGCGTGAGCTGGGCATGGCAACCAGTATGCTAATTCCGTTTAAAGATCGCTTCTATGCCAATTTGGGCTACGTCACTAGTAATGCCAATCTGGAGGTAAAAGCACCAATCGCTGCTCTCAGGCATACACTGCACCCAGAAATCTCTGGTAATTGGCATGTAGAAAGAGTTAATGCTAGTAGCGTCAAAGATGAATTTCTGGCATTTATGTTAGCTCTGGCACCACAACAGCATCATGGCATCACCCTACCTGTCAATGTGACTGATGCCCAATGGCAGGAGCAGATGGAAAAACACCTATGCGTGAAAATCGAGCATGATGGACGCCTCGCCACGATCGCGATCTACAGAATTAACAGTGACTTTCGTGCTTCGCTAAGCGATCGCCTAATCAACATTCGGCATATGTACTGGAGGAGTCTTGATGCCAGGACAAAACTGTTTGGGTTCTTTGCCAGTCATAGAGATCAAGTTCGTTACATCAGTATGGATTTGCCCTTAGGCTCAAACTTTTATCAGTGGTTCCAGAATTTGACCGATCCTTGTGAAACTAAAGTGGGGATTAACGCCTACATGGTGAGAGTAGTAGATGTAGAAAAAGCGATCGCCGATCTTCCCGCCAATCTAGAGGGGAAAGTTACCATGACAATTACCGATCCCTTCTGCGATTGGAATAACCTTACCTTTACGATTTACGACCAGGATGGCAAACTGACAACCAAACGCACGCAGGCTCAACCAGATGCGATCGCCACAATTCAAGGCATTTCTGCCCTTGTTTATGGCACCTTAAGTCTTGAAGAGGTCGAGTACAGAAACTGGGCAACAATCGCAAATCCCCAAGTTAGAGCAACCCTAAACGGTTGGTTCCCCGCCATGCTGCTCTACAGCACCTTTAGATTCTAAGTAATGCGGACAAAATAGATAACCCTAGATGATATCGCGATCGCATATATTGCGTGACTGCGATCGCATGTAGTGCGCGCAAAAACCAATATAAAGTCAGTATCGTATATATCTTGTGAGGCGGCTTAGTTGTTCGCACGATTCAAATGATCCAAACGATCCAATCGTTTAAGTTCCGCAAATGTCATACATCCCAGGAAGAATGAGCTATGAAATTCAAAATTTTAGGATCGGTTGCACTTTTACTCTTGTTAGCTAGTTGCACTCCTACGCCTTCAAGCAACAACTCTACCAATAACGATTCCACTACTACACCTACTACCACTACACCCACCGCAGTTAGCACAACAGAACCAAAATCTCCAGGTCGCTCTGGCAGTTTTGTGGCAGGAGAGCATCCCACTGAAGGACGGGTAAGTATTATCAATGAGAATGGCAAAAACTTTATAGAGCTTGACCAGTCATTTAAAACAGAACGAGGCCCCGATCTATTTGTAATTCTACATCGCTCGAAGGATGTACTCAAAGCTAGCAACCCTCCTTCCTATCCGATTAAAGAAGGGGAATACATCAATATCGCACCTTTGCAAAATGTCAGCGGTACTCAGAGATATGAGATACCTGGCAATGTGAAGTTATCCGACTATAACTCTGTAGCTATTTGGTGTCGGCAATTTAATGTAACTTTTGGCACCGCCGCTCTAAGCAGCTAGACCTTCTTTTAAATCCTACTTAATATATGGAACTGTACGGGCAGACCTGTGGGTCTGCCATTTCTCTAGCCCTCTCCCTGAACCTCTGTGAATTTGAGAGAGGGAAATGGATTGAAAGAATTACCTTCTTCTATTTCTTGCTTCATCGCTGTTGGCAAGATTGCGACGTAATTGATCTAGCGAACCGCCATTGGCCAGGAATGACTTTTGGGTTTCCAATCCACCTGGATCGACATTACGACCCAGTACTTGTTGGTAAACTCTATTGATCACACCTGCCACTTCACCACTATAGGCAAGATCTCGGCGTACTTGAGCTATTGACCAGCCATTACTCATATTTCTGGAGTAGTTATCTAATCCATTTTGATCGGCATTACGACCTAGGATCTGGTAGTAAACCCTGTTGATATCTTGATAGTAATTATTATTGGGACGGTTATTGTAATTACCGTTATTATAATTGCCGTTATTGTAGTTGCCATCGTTATAGCGATACTTCCCAAATCCAGGGCAATCTATATAGTCTCTGTCCCTGTAACAAGTTATGGGTTCTGCGGCGGCAATGGCTGGAATACTGCTGATGAGCAGAAAAGCGGCACTAGCCAACATCTGGTGTTTCATATATTTACTTCTTTTTTTCTTTAAATCTGCAAAGGATATCACTTAAACTTCTAGCGATCGCTCTACCTAGCAACCTGAGAAACCACCACCCCATAAACCGATAATTCTAAGTACTAATGAAGTAGAATTGCCTCCCAAGTTCCTGGATAATCATAAATTTAACCGATAATCCAACCAGTTATAGTAAATATCCGAAATTATTTGGGTTTAAACCAACATAACTGTGACTTCATCACCCTTTGGTACATAGGTTTGATTGACTCTTAGCACTGCCAACCCATTCGTACCAGCCAGACTGACTAAATTACCAGAGCTATAGTTATCCACTGGCTGAAACTGCCAATACCCATTTGATAAGCTGAGATGCCCCCAAAGATATGTCTCCCTTCTGCCTTGGGCATGCAGATCCCTTAAAGTAGTTGCCTTGAAAAATTGCGGATGCCAGCGCGATCGCTCCTCCCCACTCAACTTAGCGATCGCCCCTTGAATAAATCGCCAGAAACTCACCATGGCCGAAGCGGGGTTTCCAGGCACGCCAAAGTAAAGCTTTGTTCTTGAGGTTTTACCTGGGTTATCCAAGTCAACTCGAGGGGGAATTGTCGCAACCGTAAGCGGCTTACCTGGCTTGATCGCGACTTCGCGAAGATGGATTTCGGCACCCATTTGAGCGAGCAACTCATCCACATAGTCATAGTCACCCACTGATACACCACCAGAGGAAATCACGATATCGGCAAGTTCGATCGCCTCTGTCATGGCAGCGAATAATACTTCTTTGCGATCGCCGACACTACCCATCGGCAGTGCGATCGCGCCTGCCTGTTTGACTAAGGCCGCGATCGCATATTGATTTGAGTCGATAATCTGACCTGGTTCTAGAGGTTTGTCATCATATAGGCTTACTAGTTCACTTCCTGTAGATAGAATTGCCACAACCGGGCGATCGTAAACTGATACAGAACCGCATTTTGCCGCTGCTAATACACCCAGGTGGGAACTAGAAATTCTCGTACCTGCCTGGATCAGAGTTGTCCCGGCTCGATAGAATTCCCCTTGATGGCGAACGTATTCTCCAAACTGAGGTTTGATTTTGAGCTTTAGATAATTTCCATTCCTTTCCGTATCCTCTTGCATGACTACGGTATCCGCTCGCTCTGGCAACATACCGCCGGTAAAAATTCGCGCACATTGACCGCGCTCTAAGGGTCTAGGAATTGCAGTCCCCGCCGGAATATCGGCATCAGCGATCGTTAAGCGATCTGTCTGTGCCAAATCCTCATAGCACAATGCATAACCATCCATTGCCGAGTTGTCAAAGTGAGGGAAATCCATCTCGCTAATGACATCGCGGGCAATTACTCTCCCCAAGGCATTATTTAGTTCTACTTGTTCGATGCGGCGGAACGCATCCCGCTCGCGAAGCGTTTCCGCAGGAAATAAGAAATCGCCATCTTTATCTAGGTCGAAAGGTTGAACCAGATCGAGAATGCATATTTCTGCTGCTGCAACTGTAACCATGAGCCAGAAATTCAAAAAAATTTATCTGCTCACCACACTAACAGATCTGCTCAGTTAATCGAGTCCAGTCCTGAATTTGATATACTTGGGGCGTCGATTGGGCAATTTGCTCAAGCCGTTTCGGTTAAGGATGAAGAAGAAAATGGTTCTCCAAATCCCATTCGCAAAATCCAAGCCCATTATTACCTGGGAAGCCCTGCCAGCCGACTTCGTGTTGCCAGATGACCCTGTGAAAAATATTCAACAACCTCTTCTCGCTGCTGCTCTTACTGATGCACTGGGATCTGCTGGGCTGATTCAGCCAGAGATGCTAATTGGTTCCAACTTTGGCTTAGTCGCAACTGTGAATAAGAAAATTGCGATCAAAGCCCCAGACTGGTTATATGTGACCCATGTGCATCCTGTGGCAGAAGGCGCAATTCGCCGCAGCTATACTCCTCATCTAGATGGCGATCCCGTTGCTGTGGTCATGGAGTTTCTCTCCGAAGAAGATGGTGGTGAACTGTCAGTGCGATCGACTCCACCCTATGGCAAACTCTACTTCTACGAACAAATTCTACAGGTGCCCACCTATGTCACCTACGATCCATACGAACCGAGTTTAGAAGTGCGATGCTTGCAGAATGGGCATTACTTAGTTCAGGAAGCCAATACCCAGGGACAGGTATGGATTCCTGAGCTACAACTGTTTCTAGGAATGTGGACAGGAGAGCGCCTACAGCAGACAACGAGTTGGCTGCGCTGGTGGAATATTTCAGGTGATCTGCTACTTTGGAGCGCGGAACAGGCAGAACAGGAACGCCAACGAGCAGATCAGGAACGCCAACGAGCAGAAGTATTAGCAGCTAAGTTGCTTGAGCTTGGTGTTAATCCCGATCGAATAACTTGAACTTTAAGCGTTGACAGTGAAGTATTGGTCATATCCAAATCAGGTTGCACCTGCATAACCAACTAACAGATATGCAAAAGCAGGTTGGGAACTTCCTAACCTGCTGAATCTATTGACTAAGTAACTTAAATTAAATTACAGCTTGTGCAACATTTAAGCAACAATTTCGATCGTGCCAGCCACTGGTCTGTTACCAAGTTGTGGGGCAGGAGAGAGCATGGCAAACATTTCGTAGAAAGAACCTGTGCCAGCGCCATCACGGTCAAAATAGAGTCCGCCACCAGTATTATCGTAGTAGATACTGCCAATACCTATGGTTGTAGCAGCATTGAGGCCATCTACGCCACCTGCACCTTCTCTGAAACCAAAGTTTGCACCAAAGACAGGGTTCAAAGCTCCAGTTTGTCCGGCGAATAGATTGCCACCAAATCCACTTGCACTAATTTGCAGTCTGTCACCGCTAGTGAGAGTCACACCAGGATTAAAGTAGTCAGTAATTATGTCTACTTCCCCGGAACCAGACGTAAAGTTCAGAAACTGAAAAGCATCATTACCAGCTCCACCAGTGAGAACATCATTACCGACATTGCCAATTAAAGTATCAACCCCTTCTCCACCTCTCAGGGTATCGAAACCAAGACCGCCATCTATGTAGTCATCGCCACCCAAGCCAGAAACTATATCATCGTTAACTGTGGTTTTGCGGCCAGGGCCTGCATCAGGGGCAAAAGCATCAGCAATTGGGCTGCCTGTCAAACTTACTCCAAAAATAGCCATTGT